>NZ_JBHSBM010000008.1:51743-194658 GCF_042650625.1 Planomonospora corallina | reverse complement strand
CCGAAGGAGGGGGCTTTTTTCGTCGCCCGCAACCGGCGGATATCACCGGAATCACCGCACGGGCACCTAGCCGTACCTGGCCGAGGAGGTGCGCTCGGTGTTCAAGCGCGTTCTGGCCGGCCTCGCCCTCCGGTCCCGGCGGATCTGCCAGGCCTGCTCACCACGTACGGTGGCCGTGCTCTCCGGTGGGATCCGTGCTCATCGGCGGTGTGCCCGCCTCCCCCGTCTGCGGGATCATGCTCCCAGCGCTCTTGCCCGCGGCCCTCGGTCCGGCACCGCGCGATGAAATCGGCCAGTCGCGGGTAGCAGAACAGGTAGCTGGGCGGGACCGTGATGCCGAGATCCTGCTGGATCCGGGCGGCGATCAGCGCCGCGTCTATGCCCCTTCCGCCCAGTTCGGTGAAACCGGCGTCTCCGTCCTCAGGGCCGGCCCGGAGAGCCGCCCGCCAGATCTCCGTGATCCGCTGCTCGGCGTCCCTCATCAGAGCGGGACGTTTCCGTGCTTGCGCTGGGGCTGGGGCTTGCGCTTGTCGCCGAGCATCTCCAGCACCCGCGCCACGACGGCGCGTGTCTGCACCGGATCGATCACGTCGTCGACCAGCCCCCGCTCCGCGGCGTAGTGGGGGTGGGCCAGCTGATCCGAATACTCCTTGACCAACTTCGGCCGCAGTTCGGCCGGGTCGGCGGCCGCAGCCAGTTCCCTGCGGTAAATGACGTTGACCGCGCCCTCGGCGCCCATGACGGCGATCTCGTTCGTGGGCCACGCCAGAGAGACGTCCGTACCGATGGAGCGGGAGTCCATGACGATGTAGGCCCCTCCGTACGCTTTGCGCAGGATGACCTGGACTCGCGGCACCGTCGCCTCGCAGTATGCGTAGAGCAGTTTGGCGCCGTGCCGGATGATCCCGCTGCGTTCCTGGTCCGTGCCCGGCAGGAAGCCCGGCACGTCGACCAGGGTCACCAGCGGGATGCTGAAGGCGTCGCAGAAGCGTACGAACCTGGCGGCCTTCTGCGGAGCGGGCACGTCCAGCACTCCGGCCAGGACCAGGGGCTGGTTGGCCACGATGCCCACCACCTGACCGTCGATGCGGCCGAAGGCGCAGATGACGTTCGCCGCCCAGCGCTCGTGCGTCTCCAGGAACTCGCCGTCGTCGACCAGCTCGGCGATGATCTCCCGCATGTCGTACGGTTTGCTGTTGTCCACCGGGACGATCTCGGCGAAGCGGGGACGCACGTCGGTCGTCGCGCCGCGGGGCGCGCCCCTGGGCGGCAGCTCCAGGTTGTTGGCCGGCAGCATCGAGACGAGGTAGCGCACGTCGTCGAGGCAGCTCTCCTCGTCGTCGTGGACGAAGGCCGCCACGCCCGAGTGCTCGCCGTGCATCTCCGTCCCGCCGAGCTGGCCGTGCGTGACCCGCTCCCCGGTGACGGCCTCGACGACGTCCGGCCCCGTGAGGTACAGGTGCGCCGTGTCGCGGACCATGAAGGTGAAGTCGGCCAGCGCCGCGGAATAGGCGGCCCCTCCGGCGCACGGGCCGAGGACCACGCTGATGAGGGGGATCACGCCCGACGCCTGGACGAAGCGCTGGAAGATGCCGCCGTAGCCGTTGAGGGACATCACGCCCTCCTGGATGCGGGCGCCACCGCTGTCGTTCAGCCCGATGAAGGGTGAGCCGGTGGAGATGGCCAGATCCAGCACCTTCTGGATCTTGGCGGCGTGCGCCTCCCCGAGGGAGCCGCCGAAGATGGCGAAGTCCTGAGCGTAGACGAACACCCGGCGGCCGTGGATGGTGCCCGATCCCGTGATCACACCGTCGGTGTGGGGCTTGTGCTCCTCCATGCGCAGGCCGTGCGCCTGGTGCCTGCGGTACATGTCGATCTCTACGAAGGACCCCTCGTCCAGCAGAAGCGCCAGGCGCTCCCGGGCCGTCCGCTTGCCGAGCCTGTGCTGGCGCTCGGTGGCGTCCTGGCGTCCGGCGACGATCTGGTCTCGCAAACGCTCGTGTCGTTCGCGCAGGACGTCCATCGTGGGGACGCACGGCTTGGGGGGTGAGGGGGGGATCTCCGCATCAGGCCGGCCGACGAGATCGAGTTCGGAGATGCTCATCGGCACGTCCTCCCGTGTTCCGGGCGAAGGCTCCTGTGTTCCTGATGGAGACGGGGCGCCGCGGCGGGTCGGGAGTCACCGGTCAGGCTCGCAAGCATTCGTTCACCTCTTTCCTGATCCCACCAGTCAATTACTCGGACGAGCTTGCGGGCATCTCCGATCGTGCTGACGACCGCGGGCCCGGCCGGGGGCGGCAGGTAATGCGCGAGCCTCTTCAACGAATGTTCTTACCGGCTTATCCGGCATTTCCGTCCGGTTGTGCTCCCGATCCGGTCAGCCCCACTGGCCGTTGGCGTTCGTGGGGGTGGGGGTGGGGGTCGGGGCGGAGGCCGGAGTGCCATCGGCGAAGACGTGGACCACGTTCTGCGGCTGGTCGGAGGCGATCGCGAAACCGAATGCGGAGAAGGCGCCGATAATACCGGCCGCGAGAGCGCCGAAGAGCTTGACGGAGACGGTGTTCTTGACGGTGGAGGCGGTGGTGTTCTTCATTTTCTTGCTCCTCTCGGGACTGCGTTCGCTTGTCGCAAGAACCAATTTGCGGCACTCGCGGCCCGCGATCCAGAGAAAGCGGCGGCAGCATGCTGCAGGGGGGTGTCCGCTTCCTGTCACCGGCTGGGAGCGGACACTGCCCTCTCACGCGCCCAGGACACTCCGCCGGACCGCCTGACGGTCAATGAACCCTCCTGAACTGCGTCTACTCGGCAGATCACAACCGTCACGCCCAGTGGAGGGCCGTGCGGACCGAACCGGACGGGATCTCCGCGCCCACCCCGGGCGGACCGGCCGGGCACGGCCGGCCGCGGGGTCCCGAAGGCGGGCGGCGACGGTGACAGGAAGCGGACACCGGCGGGCAGCTTATTGCCTCGGGTTTCTCTGGCGCGGTGCGCACCGATGTCGCATCGTCTGTTGTGTCAGGTTGAATCACCGACACGGAATACGGAGATCCGATGACTTGCTCCACCGCGCCGCCGGTCAAGGCCCATAACGTGGACGATAATCAGGATAACGGAATCGCCTAATGGTCGCCGAGCTCAAGTTCCGCTATATCGGCAGCGATTTTCTGATCAACTCGCCAATAGCCGGGATACGCATCATGGCGGCCCTTCCCCAGCACTGGTCGAAAGACCTGAGACACAGCCCGGGAGAGGTGGTCCTGCTCGTCGGCACGGATGCGGATATCGACAACATCCACGCTCGGACGATCGCAGCGCTCACCCGGCCGGAAAACGCGGACTGGGAACTCGTCACCTGCCGCGACATGCCTCACTCCGACTCTTCGAAAGGACTCGGCTCATGACCAGCATCGCTCTGCGCGCCAACGAGTGCCGTGTGTGGTGGATCGACCCCACCCAGCTGTCGATCGAGAAGCTCAGCTCGCCCCTCACCAGCGCCGAACTGCGGCGGGCCCTGACGTACCGGCGGGATGAGGACCGGCGGCGGAACCTCGCCGGGTGCTGGCTGCTCCGCACGGCCGTCTCGGCGCACCTCGGCATCGAGCCCGGCGAGGTGGAGGTCAACCGCACCTGTCACTACTGCGGCAAGCCGCACGGCAAGCCGCGGATCGTCAACGCCGGCTCCGACGTGCACGTGTCGCTGTCGCACTCGGGCGACCGGGTCGTGGTCGCCCTGACCCTGGCCGGCAAGGTCGGCGTGGACGTGGAGGCGGTGCTGAACGACCAGATTCGGCAGCTGGCGGAGTTCACCCTCTCCCCGGAGGAGCTGCGGGCTCTGCGCGCGCTTCCCGAAGACCAGCAGCACTCCGCCTTCACCCAGTACTGGGCGTGGAAGGAGGCCGTGCTCAAGATGACGGGCCACGGGCTCCGCATCGCGCCCAAGAAGCTGGGCATCAGTGCCTCGTGGGGGAATCCCCGGCTCGTCTCCTGGCCGCTGGACACCCCGGCGGACGAGGTGCAGCTGCGGACCCTCGACGTGGGAGCCGGATTCGCGGGCGCCGTCGCCGTCATGTCGGGGACGGGTCCCCTCGTCATCCGCCAGGCGGACATCACCGACCTCCATCGGGACGTCACGCCGAGGGCGAAACCGCACGGTTCCGGGGCAGTACCTGTTCAGAGAGTCGCGTAGAGGAGGAAGCTCATGTCTGTGAAGCGCTCCTTCATCCTGCTTCCCGGTCTCTGGACGGGGGCCTGGGCCTGGGTCGGCGTGGCCCAGAGACTCAAGCGTTTCGGCCACGACGCCAGGACGATCACGTTGTCCGGCCTCGACGACGCGGACGCCGACGTCTCGGGCATCGGCCTGGAGACCCACGTCGACGAGGTACTGTCGGTCATCGAGAAGTCCGACCTGCATGACGCCTACGTCGTCGCGCACAGCTACTCGGGCATCGTGGCCGGCATCGTGGCCGACCGCATGCCCGAGCGGGTCGCCCACACGGTGTTCGTCGAGGCGTTCCTGCCGCACGACGGCCGGTCGCTGCTGGACTCCTTCCCCGACCGCGTGCGCGACTACGAGCTCAGGACGATCGAACAGAACGACGGCCGCTGGCCTCCGCCCGACGTCACGGTGGTGGCCGAGGGGCAGGACCTGTCCCGGCAGCAGGCGGAGTTCCTGCGGACCCAGATGATCGCCCATCCGGGACGCACGGTCTCCGAGCCGGCCCTGATGTCCCGGCCCGTCTCCAAACTGCGGGGGACCTACGTGGTCTGCGAGAAGGACCACTTCGACGGACGGGTCGCTCCCGAGATCGAGGCCCTGCGCGCCGAACCGAGCTGGGGCTTCCGCACCCTGACGACCGGGCAGTGGCCGATGTTCTCCAATCCCGACGGGCTCAGCAGGCTTCTGTCCGACGTGGCGGCCGCCGACGTCTAGCACGCCCGTCCCCCGGCTCGGCGGTGCCGCATGACAGAAGGTGCGGCACCGTCGCAGCAGCGGTGAGGATGACCGGGCCATCCGTACACCGAATCGACGATCGGATCCCGCCATGGCAACGACATCCGTCCGGCGTCCGTCGCCGCTCAACACCCACCACCACAAGGCCGCGCTGGGTGTGTTCCTCGTCATCGTCCTCGCGCACTGGGCGGAGCACCTGGCCCAGGCCGCGCAGGTCTACCTGCTCGACTGGCCCCTGGCCGAGGCCAGGGGCGTGCTCGGACTCCCCTTCCCCTGGCTCGTCACCTCCGAGTGGATGCACTACGGCTACGCCCTGGTGATGCTGGTCGGCTTCGTCCTCCTGCGCCAGGGCTTCACGGGCCGCTCCCGGACCTGGTGGAACATCGCCCTCGGTGTCCAGGTCTGGCACCACCTGGAGCACCTCCTCCTGCTGGCGCAGAGCCTCAGCGGCCTCCACCTGCTCGGCAGGCCGGCGCCCACCAGCATCCTCCAGCTCGTCCTGCCGCGCATGGAACTGCACCTGTTCTACAACGCCATCGTCTTCGCGCCCATGGTCGTGGCGATGCTCATCCACCGCCGTCCCGGTGCCGCCGAACGGGCCGCCGCCCGCTGCACCTGCGCCGTGGCGTTCGCCCGCTGAAGATGATCTGGCGAACCGTCATCTCGCTGATCGGGGTCCTCCTTCTCTGGATCTCGGTCCCGAACATCGGCCCTGCGGTCCGCGCCGCACGGGCCGACGGCGTGCCGGGCGTCTTCACGGCCAGGACCCTGCAGTGCGTCCAGCACCCGGGCCACGAGTCGTGCACCTGGATCGGTGACTTCCGGTCCGCCGCCGGCCAGGAGGTCCGGTCCTCCGTCGCGCTGCACGGCAGCGGCCGCGACTCGCTGACCGCGGGAGCGACCACTCCCGCGGTCGACGTCGGACGTCCCTACCGTGTCTACGGGCCCGACGGCTCCGCAGAATGGATCTTCACGTCCCTGCTCGCCTGCGCGGGCCTGGGCATACTGCTGTTCCAGCTGCGGGCGCTCCGCACGCGGCGCCGGCCCGGCCGCAGCCCGGAGCCGGAGCCCGAGCCGGATCGCGAATCCGGGTCTTCTCCGTCCCGTGAACCCGACGCCGCCTCCCTCAACGGCCCGAGCTGAGACCCTGATGCTCTGAGGCCCCGATGCTCTGAGGCCCTGAGCGGCCCTCGGGCCGTGGGGCCGTGGTCCTGGGGCTCATGCCGACGGACCCCGCTCCACCGCCGGCGCGGCGGTGGAGCGGGGGTGGAGAGGGCGGAGAGGGCGGCGAGGGCGGAGCGGGGCGGAGACGCTAGATCCAGTTCTCTTCCTTCGCCCTGAGCGCCGCCTGGAAGCGGTTCACCGCGCCCAGCCGGCTCATGAGATCGGCGACGTAGCGGCGGTAGGTCCGTACGGACACGTCGAGCTCGCGTGCGGCGATCTCGTCCTTGTCCGCGCTGGCCATCACGGCCAGCACCCGCCGTTCCAGGTCGGTGAGGTCGGGGGTGTCCGAGCTGGGCGACTGGTACTCCCGCAGGTCGACGGCGGCCTGCCACACGCCGCTGAAGTACGTGTGCAGCTGGGAGACCAGCCCCTGCTCGCGGATGAACAGCGCGCCTTTGGTGGTCTCCTTGGGATCCACCGCGACGACGGCCACGCTGTCATAAATGATCATTCGGTCCATCGGCTCGTCGGTGACGCGCACCTCGGCTCCCAGGCTGATCGTCTCGTACAGATACGCCTCGAAGACCGGGTCGGCCAGGACCGAGGGATGATAGACGGCGCGCATCGTCAGCCCTCGCCGCAGGCTGCGCATGTCGGTCTTGCGGGCCGCCTCCACGTAGTCGGCCACCATCAGGCCCGTGGGGGAGGCCGGGTGCAGGGCGAGCACGTGCTTGTAGGAGAAGAACGCCAGGTCGTCTATCCGCCGGCGGACCTCCGCCAGCCCTTCGACCCGTTCGATGGCGAGGGCCGCTTCGGAGTCCTCTCCTCGCTTCTGGTCCTCCACGAACGAGCCGATGGCGTCACGCGCGGCCAGTACCTGGCGGATCTCGGTGTTGAGCTCGTCGATGCGCTGTTCGATGAGCCGCTCGATGCCGACGCGCGGCTCGGTCGCCAGCACCCGGTGACGGTCCGAGATGTCGAGCAGGCCGAGCTTGGCCAGGTCCTCGATGAGACGTTCGAGCTTGTCCTGGTCCAGTTGGAGAGCCTGGCGGGCCTCGCCTACGCCCTCGCCCGGGCAGCGCAGGAAGTATCGGTAAACCTCCGCCGCCTCAGCCGATATCCCGAGAACGGAGACGTCCACGGTTCACCTCCACGACTGCGCACGCCACAGGAGCCCTCCCTCCCTGCGGCCTTTCGCCACCCGGCGACGCGAAAGGCACCGATGGCTCACCCGTCATCAGTGCCTCTGGCGTTCGAGTTCGGCGGTCACCACATGCCGGGCCCGCGCATGGGTAACGGTTCCTGTCAGATTCCTCCGGCGGGGCTGTTCTGGTAGGCGGCCAGGCGCCACTCACCGCCCTCCCTGGCGATCACCCATGTCGCCTTGACGGCGCGCTCGGGGGAGACTTCGCTCTCACCCGGCGCCAGCACCCCTCCCGCGGTGACGATCACGGCGACGTCGCCGCTGAGGAAGCGCACGTCCTGCGGCTGGCCGGTGACCCGGGTGCCCTTGTAGGGCCCCGAGAAGGCCGCCGTCATGAACGCGGCGATCGCCTGCCGGCCCTTCTGGTAGACGCCGGGGAGGATCATGGTCCCGTCCTCGGTGAACACGTCGGCGAAGGCCCGGCCGTCCTGGGCCTCCCAGGCCGCGACGATGCAGGCCGGGATGGACAGCACGGCCGCCTTGTCGGCGTTCGTGACGCCGGACTCGACTACGGATGACGTCATAACCCTGCTCCGTTTCTCCGGGGATCAGATGTAGAGGGTTCCGGGCTCCAGACCGCACAGAACGCGGCCGTGGAGTTCGGCGTTGGTGTTCGGGTTCATGAGCGCGTGCATGTTCACGGCGCCGACGTCGCGGGCGATCCGCTGGATCGGCACGTCGGAGTAGATCGACGACCCGCCGCTGGCCGAGGCCAGGATGTCCACGGCGGCCTTCCCCAGGCCGCACACGGCGCCGAGGTCCGCGCGTGCCGCGACCCGCTCCTCCAGCGTCCAGGGCCCCGCCCCCTTGCCGTCGACGAGGTCGGCGAGCCGGTGGGCGTGGAACGCGGCCTGGTCGATCTTCATGACGGCGTCCGCGACCTGCAGGTGGGTGATGGGAGCCGCGGCCTGGCTGTCGTAGTGGGTGTAGGTGATCTTCCGGCCCGGAAGCCTCTCGAAGAACGCCTCCTTGGCGGCGTTCGCCAGCCCGAGCACGGTGCCGACCGAGGAGGCGGACGCGACCGGGAGCAGCGGGGCCCCGTAGATCGGCGACCCGGCGTTCAGCGCCGAGGCGCTCTCCCCCTGCAGTACGGCCGGCAGCGGCAGGACCCGGGCGTTGGGGACGAACACGTCCTCGGCGATCGTCGTGACGCTGCCCGTACCCCGCAGACCCGAGGTGTGCCAGTCGTCCACGATCTGCAGGTCCGACATCGGCACCAGGGCCATGACCGGCATCGGCTCGGCGTCCGGCGTCATCAGGATCGCGATGATCTCCTGCCAGTGGCTGTGCCAGGCACCGCTGATGAAGCTCCACTTGCCGTTGACGACGATCCCGCCGTCGGCGGGGGCCGCGATCGCGCCCGGGCTGAGCGTCCCGCAGATCCGCACGTCGGGGGTGGAGAACACCTCGTCCTGCACCTCGTCGGGGAACAGGCAGGTCATGTAGGTCGGGATCCAGTAGACCGAGGCCGTCCACGCCACCGATCCGTCCGCCCGGCCCAGCTCGGTGGCCACGTCGACCAGGGTGCGGGTGCCGGCTTCGTAGCCGCCGTAGCGCCGCGGCACGCGCAGCTTGAACACGCCGGCGTCGGCCAGCGCCTCGACGGTCTCCTCGTGCAGCCGGCGGTTCTCCTCCGTCCAGGCCGCGTGCTTCCGGATCGTAGGCGCCAGCTCGGCCACGCGGCCAACGACCTCTTCATGGGTTCGACTTCCAGTTGTCAGCATCGGCCCTCCGGAAGAACGGGACATCAATTGGCGAACCTCGGAAACCGAGAATGTCATCCGGCCCGGACCGGCACATCTCCTGAATTGCGAACAGCCACTCACCGGGTGTTTTCCCGGGCGTTCCGCATACTCGGAGAAGCACGGAATGACCGTGGCTGACAGCCTGAGTACGCCGGGTGGTCAGCGACGAATCATGAGGAGTGCAATGACCGCAGTTCAGGGGGGTCAGCGCAGGACGCGGCCCCTGACCGGAGCGGAGTACATCGAGAGCCTGCGCGACGATCGGCAGATCTACCTCTACGGTGACCGGGTCAAGGACGTGGCCTCGCACCCGGCCTTCGCCAATCCGGCCCGGATGATCGCACGCCTGTACGACGCGCTGCACGACCCGGCCCACCGGGACGTCCTGACCACGTCGACCGATACGGGCGGTGACGGGTACACCCACCGGTTCTTCACCACGCCCCGCACCGCGGAGGATCTCGTCGCCGACCAGCAGGCCATCGCGGCGTGGGCGCGGATGAGCTACGGCTGGATGGGGCGGAGCCCGGACTACAAGGCGTCCTTCCTCGGCACGCTCGGGGCGAACGCGGAATTCTACGAACCGTTCTCCGAGAACGCCCGGCGCTGGTACCGCGAGTCGCAGGAGAAGGTCCTCTACTGGAACCACGCCATCATCCACCCGCCGGTCGACCGGAACCTCCCCCCGGACCAGGTGGCGGACGTCTTCATCCACGTGGAGAAGGAGACCGACGCCGGGCTCGTCGTGAGCGGCGCCAAGGTGGTCGCGACCGGTTCGGCGCTCACCCACTACAACTTCATCGCCCACTACGGACTGCCGATCAAGGACCGGAAGTTCGCCCTGGTGGCCACGGCGCCGATGGACGCCCCCGGCGTGAAGCTGATCTGCCGTCCGTCCTACACCGCCATGTCCGCGGTGATGGGCAGCCCCTTCGACTACCCGCTCTCCTCCCGCCTGGACGAGAACGACACGATCCTGGTGTTCGACAAGGTGCTCATCCCCTGGGAGAACGTCTTCGTCTACGGGCACCTGGGCAAGGCCCAGCTCTTCACCGGGCACTCCGGCTTCCCCGAGCGCTTCACCTTCCACGGCTGCACGCGCATGGCGGTGAAGCTGGAGTTCCTCGCCGGCCTCCTCTACAAAGCCGTCGAGATCACCGGTACCAAGGACTTCAGGGGCGTGCAGACCCGCATCGGCGAGGTGCTCGCCTGGCGGAACCTCTTCTGGGCCCTGTCCGACGCCGCGGCGCGGAACCCGGTGCCGTGGAAGAACGGCGCCGTGCTGCCGAACCCCCAGTACGGCCAGGCCTACCGGTGGTTCCTGCAGATCGGCTACCCGCGGATCAGGGAGATCATCCTGCAGGACGTCGCGAGCGGCCTGATCTTCGTGAACTCCGGCGCCGAGGACTTCAAGAACCCGGAGATCCGCCCCTATCTGGACAAGTTCTGCCGGGGCTCGAACGGTGTCCAGGCGGTGGACCGGGTCAAGCTCATGAAACTGCTGTGGGACGCCGTGGGCACCGAGTTCGGCGGCCGGCACGAGCTCTACGAGCGCAACTACGCGGGCAACCACGAGAACACGCGCGTCGAGCTGCTGCTCTCCCAGGTCGCCAACGGGCAGATGGACGGCTACACCGCGTTCGTGGAGGAGTGCCTCAACGAGTACGACCTCGACGGCTGGACGGTCCCCGACCTGAAGTCCTTCGAGGACCTCAGACCCTCCTTCTGAGCGTCCGAGCGTCCGAGCACCGGGAGGCCCGGGCATTTCGATGCCCGGGCCTCCCGGCGTCGCCTCCGCCTCCGGCGGCCTCCCGCCCCCGCCCCCGCCCTCCGGCGTCCTCCGGCGGGCGAGCCCCACCGGCGGACATGGGGAACGGCCTGGCACAGCGTCGCTTCTGTGCCAGGCCGTTCTCAGCGTGCGGCTTCGGCCCGCTCCAGCAGTGAATAGGGATCCTCCATCTCGTACCAGCCCAGGCCCGGCGGGCAGCGGTCGTATCCCAGCAGCCGGCGGACCTCCTCCGGATAGGCCAGCACCGCCTCCGGGGGAACGGCGAGGTACTGGTTCTCCTCCTGGCGCAGGTTGCCCAGGTCCAGCGCGATGGTGAGCCCCGTGCGCGGGGTGTCGGCCGTGTTGCGCCCGCCGCCGTGGTAGACGCCGCCGAGCCAGATGAGGCCCGATCCGGCGGGCATCTCCGTCGGGAAGGCCTCGTCCGCGCCGGGTGCGCGCTCGTCGTCCCAGTGGTGGCTGCCGGGGATCACCATGGTCCCGCCGTTCTCCGCGGTGAACTCGCTCATGGCCAGCATGAGCTGCACCCGGCTCGTCGGACCGGGATGGGTGCGCAGGTGCAGCGCGTCGTCCCGGTGGAGCGGCTGCTTGCCCTGGCCGGGGTGGATCTGGATCACCTGGGTGCCGCTGATCTGAATGCTCGGCACCATCTCCACCCGGACCTTGCCCATCCAGATGTGCGTCGGCTTCTGCATGATCCGCCGGGCCGCACCGAGGTAGAGCGGGTGCGTCACCACCGGAGTCAGGTGGGCCGTCCTGGCGAACAACGACGAGACCCGCCGGGTCCGCCTGCCGTTGTACCAGTCTCCGCTGAAGTCGCACGCGTCGAGCGCGGGACCGAGGTCGTCCCAGAGCCGCGCGAGCGTCTCGTCGTCCACCAGGTCCTCGACGATCACGGCGCCGTCGCGTTCCAGGATGGCGACGACCTCGTCCTGTTCGGCGTCGGGTCTCACCCGCGACACACCGGTCATGGCCCGCCCCCTCACAACTGCGCCACGTTGGCGCGCGCCGCGACGGTGCGGACGAACTCCTCCATGGTGGGGTCGTCCTCGAAGATGTCACCCACCTCGACCCAGACACCCAGCTCGTCCTCGACCCGGGCGACGATCCTGGAGGCGGTCACCGACTCGCCGCCGAGCTCGAAGAAGCTGGCGTCCTCCTGGCCCTCCGTGACTCCCAGCACCTCGGTCCAGATCTCCTCCACCTTCTTCCGGATGACAGGGAAGCTGAGATCCTCTGGGAAACCTATGCTCATTTCCGGATACCTCCTGATTCTCCTGGCGATCAGAGTCGAGCGAGCGGGGCGTCCGGTGCCGCCACCGTGCTCCGCAGTACCTGCCGGAAGTCCTCCGCCATCCCGCTGACGGTGCTCTCGAGGAAGAGGTTGGTGTTGTAGGCCAGCGTCCCGTTGATCCCGCCGGCGGGGAGCAGCTCCAGATGCCACATGGCCCCGTCCGGCACGTCGCCGCCGCTGGCCTGGGGCAGCCGCCGGTCCCTGATCTCGGCGTACTCCAGCCTGCCGACCGTGTGCCGGTCGGACTCCAGCGGGGACCGGAAGACCTGGAAGGCGAGAACCGCGCGATCGTCCGCCGCGGCCGGGCTCATCAGCTCCGGCGCCTCCTGCAGGATCTTCGTGAAGGGGATGTCCCGCCTGTACGCCTCCAGGCAGGTGCTCCTGACCCGCGTCACCACCTGGCGGAAGCTCTCGCACCCGGAGAGGTCCAGCCGCAGGGGGACGAAGTTGAAGAAGGAACCCACCGTGTCGTGGAAGCCGCCGTGCAGGCGGCCCGAGGTGAAGGTCGGCACGACGATGTCGGTGGGGCCGCCGGACCGGTGGAGCAGCACGCTGTACGCCGCGAGGAGGACCATGAACGGCGAGCTCTTCGTCGCCCTGGCGACCTCGGCGAGCCGGTCGGTGACCTCCTTCTCGACGGAGAAGCGGTACCACGCGGTCTCCTTGGGCAGACCCGCCGACCTGGGGTGGTCGGTGGGGGTGGCGAAGATCCGCGCGCCGTCGAGCTTCTCCCGCCAGTACCGCTGCGACGCGCCGTCCGCGTCGGACGACTGCTGCCACCGGGCGAACTCCTGGTACTGGCGGACCGGCGGGAGGTCGGGCACCAGCTCGCCGACCCGGATCGCATAACGGACGGCGAGGTCCCGCATGATCACCCGCATGGACCACTCGTCGGCCGCCGTGTGGTGGGCGACCAGGACGAGGATCGCGTCATCGGTGTCGAACAGGCCCAGGAAGGCGCGCAGGAGCGGCGTCTCCTCCATTCCGTAGGCACCGGACTCGACCTCGACGAGCAGTTCCTCGGCCGCCAGGTCGCGCCGCTCCGGTTCGGTGCCGGACAGGTCCCTGACCACCAGCGCGGGACGGCTCGGCGGGAAGATCTCCTGGTGGCCTCCTTCCCCCTCGCGGACGATCCGGGAGCGCAGTGCCTCGTGGCGCTCCACCACGTCCGCCAGGGCGTCGTGCAGGGGGCCGACCGCGACAGGGCCGGTGAGCCGCCAGCCGCACACGATGTTGTACTTGGGGCCGAAGGGTCCTTCGCCGTCTCCCCTGTCGAACAGGCACAGGAACTGCTGGTTGAAGGAGAGCGGGGCCCGTTCGGTGACGGTCACGTGTGAGTCCATCAGCGCACCTCGATCCCGCCGGCCCGGAGGAACGCGCCTCGCGCCAGCGCGTCCGCGACCGCCTCGATGTCGTCCGCCATGAACCGGTCGTGCGGGACCCACGGCACCAGCGAGCGCACCCTGTCGTAGGTGTCCTTGCCCGCGGGGCTGAGCCCGTCGTACCGCGCGGACAGGTCGACCGCCTGCGCGGCGCACAGGAACTCGACGGCGAGGATCCTGTAGTTGTTCTCCAGCACGCGGCGGGCGTTGCGCGCCGAGATCAGGCCCATGCTGACGACGTCCTGGTTGTCGCCGTTGGACGGGACGCTCTGCGTGCTGGCGGGGCCGATGGTGCGGTTCTCGGCCACCAGGGCCGTCGCCGGGTACTGCGCGCCGGCGAAGCCGCTGTTGAGGCCGGGCTCACCGGCGACGAGGAACTCCGCCAGGCCGCTGAGGTGCCGGTTGAGCAGGCGGTTGGTGCGCCGCTCCGAGAACACCCCGAGCTGGGTGAGCGCGATCGTCACGTAGTCCATGGCGAACGCGATCGGCTGGCCGTGGAAGTTCGCGCCGTGGAAGATCTCCTTGCCCTCGAAGAACAGCGGGTTGTCGTTGGAGGAGTTCAGCTCCGTCTCCAGCTTCTGCCGCGCGTGGTACAGCACGTCCCTGACGGCGCCCACCACCTGGGGGATGGCCCGCAGCGTGTAGGCCTTCTGCAGGTAGACGCCGGTGCGGGAGACACCGCTGTCGTCCTTCTGGGCCTGGGCCTCCCTGCGCAGCTCGGCGTGCTCGACGGCCAGGCCGCTGCCGGCGAGCAGAGCCCGCATGTTGGCGGCGGTGTCGATCTGCCCCTGGTGCGGCCGGGCCAGGTCGTGCCCCTCGGCCAGGAACGGGCTGGTGGAGCCGCGCAGGGTCTCCACGACCAGCGCGGTGACCGCCTCCGCCTGCCGTACCTGGTCCAGGGCGCGGGAGACCACCAGGGAACCCAGGCCGGTCATGGCGGAGGTGCCGTTGATCAGCGACAGGCCCTCCTTGAAGCGCAGCTCCAGCGGCTCGATGCCCATCTCGCGCAGCACCTGGCCGGTCGGGACCCGCTTGCCGTCCCGCAGCACGTAGCCCTCACCGATCAGCGTGACGGCGACGTGCGCCAGGGGTGCCAGGTCGCCGCTGGCGCCGAGGGAACCGATCTGGGGGATGGCCGGCGTGATGCCCCTGTTGAGGTAGAGCTCCAGGCGCTCCAGCAGCTCGGGGCGGACCGCCGAATAGCCCTTGGCCAGCGCGTTCAGCCGGGCGACGAGGACCGCCCTGGCCTCGTCCTCGGCGAACAGCGGCCCCACGCCCGCGGAGTGGCTGCGGACGAGGTTCGTCTGCAGTTCCACCTCCTTCGAGGTGTCCACCAGCATGTAGATCATCTCGCCGTAGCCGGTGGTCACGCCGTAGACGGGGACGCCTTCGCTGACGTGGTCCTCGAAGAGCGCCCTGCTGGCGGCGGCCTTGGCGAGCGCCGACGGGGACACGGCGCAGGGAGCCCGCTCCTCGGCGATCCGCCTGGTCCCGGCGATGTCCAGGCTCTCCCCGTCGAGGTCGACTGTGCGTTCAGTTGCGAGCAGGGTCACGTTCGCCTTCCAATCGTGAGCGGTCCACCTTGCCGCCGACGTTCCTCGGCAGCTCGTCCAAGATCTTGAAAACCACCGGCGGCACGGACGCGCCGTAGGCGCCGCGGAGCGCTCCGCGCCATGCCGCCTGATCCGCCCCGTCGCCGCGTGGCACGACGTGGGCCACCAGCCGGGACACCAGGCCGTCCGCGCCGGTCACGGCGGAGACGGCGCAGTCGGCCACCGAAGCCTGCGCCGCGAGCACGGCCTCCACCTCGGCCAGCTCCAGGCGACTGCCGTTGACCTTGACCTGGGAGTCCCCGCGGCCGCCGTACTCCAGCACGCCGTCCTCCCGGAACCGGCCGCGGTCGCCGGTGCGGAAGGCGTGCCGGCCGGCCAGCGGCCGGAACGCCGCGTTCCCGCCGGCGGCCGCGCCCACGTATCCGGTCGTGACGTGGGGTCCCATGACGACGATCTCCCCTGTGGCCCCCGGCGGGCAGGGGAGGTCGTGCTCGTCCACCACCAGCACCTCGCGGCCGGGGACGGGCCTGCCGACCGGCACCGTCCCCCGGACCCGCCGGTCCACCTCGAACCAGGTCGCCAGGATCGACTCCGTCGGGCCGTACAGGTTGACCAGCCGCGCACCGGGCAGGGCCGAGCGCAGCGCCGCGGCCAGCTCCCCCGGCAGGACCTCCCCCGCGAGCAGGAGATGTCCCAGGTGCGGCAGGCCCGCGAGTCCGGGCAGACAGGTCCGGATGAAGCTGGGAACCGTCTGGAAGTGGGTGATCCTCTCGGCCGCCAGCCAGCCCACCAGCCGTTCCGGGGTCGTCCGGGTGCGTTCGGGCACGGGGCACAGGGTCGCGCCGGAGGTGAGGGCCGCGAAGATCTCCACGAGGTTGGCGTCGTATCCGGGGAGGGCCCACTGGGCCACGCGGGAACCCGGGCCGATGCCGAACTCCGCCGCGAACCAGGTGACGAACTGGACCAGGGTGCCGTGGGTGTGCGGGATGCCCTTGGGCCGGCCGGTCGTACCCGAGGTGTAGGCGATGTAGGCGAGGTCCTCCGGTGCGCACGGCACCGGGGGGGTGACCGGCGGGATGACCGGCGCCCCGTCTCCGGGCCGGAGGGTGGCGCCGCCCGCCTCGTCCCGGAACCACCGGGCCAGGTCGTCGTCGGCGCCCACCAGCGCGGCGGGCCGCAGTTCGTCCAGTACGGCCCGGCCGCGGTCCCCCACGTCGCCGGCGCCCATGCAGACCACATGGGCGCCGGCGCTCAGCGCGCCGAGCACCGAGGCGACCTGGTCCGGTCCCCGCGGCAGCCGCACCGCCACCGGCCGGCCCTCGACCCGGCCGCACGCCCGCAGAGCCCGGTGGACCCCCGCCGCCCGCGCCGCGAGTTCTCCGTAGGAAAGGCGGGTGCCGTTCCACTCCACGGCGACCGCCTCCGGCCGCCGCCTGACGTGCAGCTCCACCGCGTCATGGACCGACCTGCTCACTCGCGCTTCCCCTGTCTCAGGACAGCTGCGCCGTCTCTCGCTTCTCTTCCGGCTTCTCGTCCGGCAGGGGGAGGGCGGCCCAGCTCGCGACGCGGTCCGGGCTCTCCGGGGTCAGGCCGGTCAGGGCCAGCAGCACGCGCAGGAGGAACGCCGGCCGCTGCAGCGTGGAGGGGTGCTCCACCTGGCCCGACACCCGCATGTACGCCGCGGTGATCCTGCTGTCCCGCGTGGCGGCCTTCTGGATGAGGGCCATCATCTTCTGCTCGATCTTCAGGGAGAGCGGGCGCTCGCCCTCGACGCCGGGGAAGCTCAGGTCCACGTTGTGGGTCATCTGCCACGCCGGGTCGATGATGTTGGCGGCCAGGTCGCGGAAGTAGTCCAGGGGCACGGGGTGGGCGCCGGTGTGGAGATGGTCGCGGATCGTCAGCGCGGAGAGCGCGGCGACCGTCATCCCGCCCGCGTACACCGGGTTGAAGCAGGACACCGCGTCACCGACCACCAGCAGCCCGTCGGGGAAACGTGGCATGTCCTCGTAGCGGCGGCGCAGCGTGGTCGGGAAGCTGAACTTGACCGGCTCGTCGAGCGGCTCGGCCTTGACCACGGCCTCGTAGATCTCCGGGACGCCCAGCGTCTTGACCCACCTGTACAGGCCCTCCTGGTCGGTGGGCGGGTGGTCGCCGAGGATCCCGTACGTGGTCATCTCGACCCGGCCGCCGTCGGTCTTCGCGAAGATCACGCCGCGCGGGTTGCCGGGATGCGCGATGCTGTTGATGGACAGGTCGCCCAGGTAGGGGTCGGTGCGCAGGCGGTAGTGCTGGGTCACGTAGGCCAGGCCGATCTTCTTGCGGTCCTCCTTGACCCGCGGGTAGCCCAGGTCCTCCAGCCAGATCGGGGTGCGCGAGCCCCTGCCCGTGGCGTCGACGACGAGGTCGGCGGTCAGGATCTCCTCACCGCGGTCGCCGTCGAGATCGTGCACCCGCACGCCGGTGACGCGGCTGTTGTCCGGCGTCGCCACCAGCCCCAGGATGTCCTGGCGCTCGGCGAAGCGCACGTTGGGGATGGCGTTGGTGCGCTCCCTGACGTGGTGCTCGAGCTTGGGCCGGCTGGGGCCGATGCAGAGCATGTCGGCGTTCCGCTGCTTGAGCCGCTTGCCGCGGACGTACCAGCGGACGCTCCCGGCCAGGTCGCCCTTGGGCACACCGTCGGCGAGCATCTCCTCGGTGATGCCGGGGTACATATCCTCGATGGCCCGCTGACCCCGGGTGAGCAGTCCGTTGATGTGCCGGCTCTGCGGACAGCCTCGGCGTGGCCCGTCCACTCCCAGAAGCTCATCGCGGTCCACCACGACGACCTCGTCGTACGCGTCGGAGAGCACTCTGGCCGCGAACAGCCCGCCCAGACTGCCGCCGAGCACCACCGCACGGGTACCGACATCGTTGCCCATAGTGGTCTTCTCCTTGAATTCCGGTGTTGCTCAGCCGCATATGCGAGGCGGTCGGATACTGGCCTGAGCGTGACTTCTGACCGCGTTCATCGTCCGGCCCCGGCATTCGGCCGCGCATCTCCAGGAATGCTTCGCCCGACAATCCGGAAAAATCATCGCAATTAAGGAGATGTAACCGAGAGAGGTGAATGTGAGCCTAACTCCATGGCGGAGTTCGAAGGAAAAACCGTACTGATCACCGGCGGCGGCAGCGGCATGGGCCTGGCGACCGCGCGACGGCTCGTGGCGGAGGGGGCGAGCGTCGTGCTCGCCGGGCGCAGCCGGGAGCGGCTGGCCACCGCGGAGAAGGCACTGGACGCCGGCGACCGGGTGCTGACCGTGCCCACCGACGTGTCCCGGGTCGCCGACCTGGACCGGCTCCAGGACGAGGTCCGGCGGCGCTTCGGCCGCCTGCACGGGGTCTTCGCGAACGCGGGCATAGCGCAGTTCGCCCGCAGCGCGGAGGTGTCCGAGGCCGACTTCGACCACGTCGTCGGGATCAACTTCAAAGGCGTCTACTTCACCGTCCAGAAGTCGCTGCCCCTGCTGGAGGACGGGGGCTCGATCGTCGTCAACGGCTCCTGGCTGGCCCACCGCGGCCTGGCCTTCACCTCCGTCTACGCGGCCGCCAAGGCCGCCGTGGTCAACCTGACCCGGACCCTGGCCTCGGACCTGGGCCCCCGGGGCATCCGGGTCAACGCCGTCAGCCCCGGCTACGTCGTCACGGAGATGTTCGAACGCATCTCCGACACCGAGGAGGCGAAGGAGACCTGCCGCAGCCACGTGGCGCTGGGCCGGCTCGGCGCCGCCGAGGACGTCGCCGACGCGGCCTGCTTCCTGCTGTCGCCCCGCAGCTCGTACATCACCGGACAGGAGATCGCCGTCGACGGCGGGCTGACGACGTCCGTCCCCCTGTGACGGCAGCGGACAAAAGCAACGGACAAAAAGCAGCGGCCGGGAGAGGGACATCGCCTCTCCCGGCCCTTTCCCGTGCTCTCTCCCGGTCCTTTCCCGCGCCCTTCCTCCGTGTCCTCCGTGTCCTCCGTGCCCTTCCTCCGTGCCCGGCACGGCAGCCGGGCCGTACCGGGCGCGGATCCCGTGCCCGCGGCCGCCGCCCGCCCCGGCGTCCGCCGGCGGAGAACCGCGCCGGCGGACGCCGGGCTCAGCCCTCCCG
Source organism: Planomonospora corallina (assembly GCF_042650625.1). NCBI lineage: Bacteria > Bacillati > Actinomycetota > Actinomycetes > Streptosporangiales > Streptosporangiaceae > Planomonospora > Planomonospora corallina. The sequence continues at coordinate 175,448 of NZ_JBHSBM010000008.1, read as the reverse complement.
CTCGGCCGTGATGAAGACGAACGTGCCGGGACCGGACATGTCACGCACCTTCAGGCCCGCGTCCGCCAGCCACCGGCGGAGCTCCTCCCGTTCGAAGAGCAGCATGCCCTCCGGACGGCTGGGGAAGAAGTGGGACGCCTGGAAATGGCGGGCGACCGGGTCGGGGTCGAACAGGAAGGTCATCATGGTCAGGACGCCGCCCGGACGCAGGACGCGGCCCATCTCCGTGATCGCCTCGGCCGCGTCGTCGGGGAACGCCTGGAGCGCGTTCCAGCAGTTCACCGCCGCGAAGGAGGCGTCCTCGAAGGGCAGCTGCAGCGCGCTGGCCCGGACCGCCGGCACCTCCGGCAGCCTGCCCCGGAGCACGGTCAGCATGGGCAGCCCCATGTCCAGGGCGATCAGCCGGTCGGCTCCGACCGCGCCGGCCACCACCTCGGTCCACCGGCCGGCGCCGGCGGCCAGGTCGAGGACCGGCCCCTCCACACCCGCCAGGCGACCGGCGATGTAGCGGTCCTCGGCGTCGGGCGTCACCTCGTCGCCCCAGTTCGCACCGGCGATCCGGAGGAAGGCGGGCCGGAGCACGGCCTCGTAGTACAGGCCCATGCTCGGCATCTCGGCCAGCTTCTGGAGCAGGCCGGCGGTCGCCTCGTCGGTGGCACCCGCCACGCCGAACGTGGTCTCCTTGACCCCCTCGGAGAGGTCGAGGATGCCCCGCGCGAGGGGGTAGCGCAGCGCGCACGCCCCGCACCGGACGTGGTCGTCCTCGAACGACAGGCGGCCCCGGCAGGCCGAGCAGCGCAGCGCGCCGGCGTGGCGGCCGAAGGCGTCCAGGCCGAGCTCCGGCGCGGGCGGCGGGTCGTAGGACTCGGGCTCCGGGCCGATCGCCGCCGGCGTGCCGTACCTGACGGCCCAGTACGCCTTCGCGCCCGAGTACCCGAGGACGGTCCGGGTGTCGTTGTGCCAGTTGGTGGCGATCTGCTCAGGCGTCAGGCTCCTGATCCACGCCCTGTCGTACTCCCGCTCCTGCTCGGTCAGCTTCCACACGGACGGCGACGGCCACACCCGGCCGAGATCCGGCCGTTCCGGGTCCAGGTGCCGCAGGTTGCGGTCCAGCCGGGTCAGGTCGTCGGCGTCCAGGCCGAGCGGCGCCACTGCCTCCAGGATCCGGTCGCGGTCGTCCGGGAAGTGCGAGAGCAGGTAGAGCAGGGCGAGCGTCAGCGGGTCGTCCTTGGCGCCGCCTGCCAGCAGGCCGAGGTAGAGGTCGATGCCCTCCCGCACCGCCCGGGAGAGCGGGCCGCCGGCGGCCGGGTACTCGGACTCGGCGAGCAGTCCGAGCAGGACCGCGAGATAGCCCTGCCGTCCGGCGTCCGCGCGTCCCAGCTCCGCCACGAGGAGCGGCACCGCGGGCGGCGCCGCGTCCGTGGCGACCCCCTCGTGCCACAACTCGCCGACCAGCCGCAGATAGCTCTCCCCCACCGAGTCGAGCGGCGCCGTCGAGAACTGCGCGATCAGGTCTGCGACCTCCGTGCGGACTGTGGAAACGGTCATGTCATGGGTCCTCTCGCGATGAGAAGCAGGGCGAATCGCGGCAGTTCCCCATAATCACCCGCGTGCTTTCCTCCGGCATCTCTGTGCGTGCGTACCATCCAGCAACCGGGGAGATGCGGCCGCCCGCGATTACCCGGCTAATTCAGAACATGGAAACCATCGGCACGTCGGAAATCGGCACGCACTACGACGAGCGTTCTCCGATCACGGATGAATTGCGCGACGGCCAGGTGCACATGTGGTACTGGTACGACGACGAGGACGACGCCCCGCTCAGGGACGCCGTGCACCGCATCACCCGGAAGGTCACCGACACCCTCGGCCTCCGCCCGGGAGAGCGGCTGCTGGACGCCGGCTGCGGGCCCGGCGAGACCGCGGTCTTCCTCGCCGGGCGGTACGGGGTGGAGGTCACCGGGATCACGCTGAGCGGCTACGAGCTCGACCAGGCCGCCCGGCGCTCGGCGGCGAACGGCGTGACGCACCTGACGCGCTTCGAACGCGCCGACTACATGGCGCTGCCCTTCCCCGACGGCTCCTTCGACGCCGTGCTGGCGCTGGAGTCGCTGCAGAACGCGCCCGACCCCGGCCGGGTCTTCTCCGAGTTCTTCCGGGTGCTGCGCCCGGGCGGCCGGGTCTCCTTCTCCGATTTCAGCCTGGAGTCGGAGAAGGAACCGGAGCGGGTGGCCACCTTCATGTCCACTCTGAAGCTGCCGCAGCTTCCGACGCTGGACGGATGGCTGGGGTACGCCAGGGCGGCCGGCTTCGAGATCGAGGAGTACACCCAGTGCGGCCCGCGGGTGTACGGGCGCAAGTCCAAGTACATCAAGGCCGCGCTGGGCCGGCGGGAGGAACTGCTGGCCAAGTTCGGCGAGGAGGCGCTCGCCGAGTTCGCCAGCCGGCACCACGGCTTCTTCGTGCCCCGCAAGGACCAGATCGGCTATGTGATCGTCTCGGCCCGCAGACCGCGCGGCTGAGCCCGGCGGGGCGACCGGCCGCGAGGACGAGCCCCCGCCGACCGCGTCCGGCACCGTCGGCGGACGCGGTCGGCGGGGGCTCAGGCGTGTGCGTCCTCCGCCACGCCGAACCTGGCCTTGGCCAGTTCCCGCTTGGCGATGGTCGACAGGAAGACGGCGAAGCCGGCGTGGCTGTGGAACATCGACATGTCCCGCCAGACCCGCTCGATGCGCTCCCCCCGGCGGACCGCGCTCGAGCCCGCCGTCGGGAACAGGTGGTCGGCGACCGCCCTCCAGCACAGCTCGACCACCTGGTGGCAGACGGCCGCGATGCGCATCTCCAGCTCCCGGGTGATCGCCGCCGGGCCCCGGGCACTGGCCTCGCGCCACTCCCGCACGGTGTTGAGCACCGCCGCCTCACCCGTGGCGATCATGCCGGCGGCCTGGCCGTACCAGAACTGGTAGTCGGGGTCGTGCGTGCGGGGGAGGTTGGGCGGGAACGGAGCGGTCCTGGCCCGCATCAGGTCCTCGTAGGCGTCGAGCGCGCCGCGCGCCATGCCCACGGCGAGGATGGCGTCCTCGATCACCATGAAGCTGAGCTGGCCGCCGCCGTACTCGGGGTTGCCGTGCAGTTCCCGGCCGGGCGTGCCGTCCGTGACGGTCACCTGGCTGATGTGGGTGTCCATGGTGTGGTGGGCGGGAACGAGCGCGTCGCGCATGGTGATGCCGTGCGACCCGCTGCCCTTGAGGCCCAGCTGGGCCCCCCAGTCGTCGAGCCGGGTCCACTCGCTGCGCGGGGCGATGAACATCATCGGGCGGGGAGGCTCCCCCTCGGCGGGCGAGACCATGGTGTGGCCGAGGAAGTGGGTGGCGTACGGGGAGCCGGAGCAGTAGTTCCAGGTGCCGTTGAGCCGCCAGTCCCCCTCGGGGGTGCGTTCGGCGGTCCCGCTCGGGACGACGGTGGCCGGGCAGATGAAGTCGCCGCCGCCGAACAGCTCGGCCTGGGTGCGCTCGTCGAACAGCGAGGCCACCACGAGCGCGTGGGAGGCCCCCAGGCAGTACATCCACCCGGTGGACGGGCAGGCCCGCGTCAGAGCCATCACGACCCGGGCGAAGGTGTCGACACCGAATTCGTAGCCGCCGAAACGGCGTGGGACGAGGATCCGGTAGAGACCCGCCTCCCGGAACGCCTCGTGCGTGTCCGCGGCGTAGTACCCCCGTTCCTCCGTCTCCGCCTGGCGTTCGACGAGCGATGCCGCGATGGCCTCGGCCCGGGCGACGACCTCTTCCGGCGTCAGGCCGGGCTCCGGCGGAGAAGTGTGGGCGTGCTGAGAAAGGTCCGTGGCTACAGCCATCCGCATGAATCCTTTGGATCCGGATTTACCGAGAACAAGAGCCGCCCCGCCCACTTTCGTCGGGCGCGGCCTCTCCGGCACCTTCTGGAATGCGGATCCGGGCCTGGGCGGTGACCGTTCCCGCGCGGCGCAACCACGCAATTCAGAAGACGCCGGCGGAGCGGCCCGTCGCGATACTGGGGTCCGGGCGCCGTCCCGGGCCCGCGCGCACCGGCCGGCCGCCGCCCGCGCTCGCTGATCGCCCCAGTGAAAGTCAGTGAAAGGACTCCGATGCGGATCCTGTTCGTCACCAATCCCTTCCGGGCGCATCTGTACGTCCAGGTCCCCATGGCGTGGGCCCTGCGCACCGCCGGGCACGAGGTGTGCGTCGCCGCCCCTCCGGACATGGCCGAATCCGTCGCCCACACCGGGCTGCCCGGCGTCTCCGTCGGCCCCGCACTGCGCCTGGAGGAGAAGATGGCGAACGCCGTCCCCGGCGACCAGCCCATGAGGATGACCCCCACGGACCCTCCGGAGCGTTTCGGCCCCTGCGACCCCCGGGGCCTGCGGACCGGCAGATCCGCCCAGAGCGACTACGGCTGGGACGACCCGCACGTCGAGCTGGAGGACTTCACCGCGGGCGTGCGCGACGTCTTCTTCCCCGAGGAGACCTTCGACGACCTGGTGGACTTCGCCCGGGCATGGCGCCCCGACCTGGTCGTCACCGACCCCACCGCCTTCCCGGGCGCCGTCGCGGCCCGGGTCGTCGGCGCGGCCCACGCCCGCATGCTGTGGAGCGTGGACCGCGTGGCCCAGCTGCGCGCCGCGTGCCGGTCGGCCCCGGGCTCCGGGACGGACCCGCTGCGGCAGTGGCTGGGGCCCGTCCTCGAGCGGTTCGGCTGCGAGTTCGACGAGACCGTCGCGCTCGGGAACTGGACCATCTCCCCCTCCCCTCCCTGGATCTGGCAGCCCGAGGGGGTGCACCACCTGCCCGTGCGCAACATCCCCTTCAACGGCCCCGCCACCACCCCCCGGTGGGTCTTCGAGCGGCCCGCCCGCAGGCGCGTCTGCATCACCCAGGGCATCTCCCACCGGGACGCGACCATCGGCGGGTCCTCCTCCGCCCGGGCGCTGTTCGAGGCGGTCGCCGACCTCGACATCGAGGTCGTCGCCACCCTCAACGCCCACCAGGTCGGTTCGGTCCCCGTCCCCGACAACGTCCGCGTCGTCGACTTCGTGCCGCTCAACGCCCTGCTGCCCAGCTGCTCGGCGTTCGTCCACGAAGGCGGGACGGGAGCCTTCGCCGCCGCGCTCGAGCACGGCGTCCCCCAGATCGTGGTCCCCAACGACTTCAAGGTCGAGAAATGGGGCGGGCCTCTGGCGATGGGACTCGGCCTCGAACGCCGCGGGGCCGGCGTCTACGCCGGCAACTCCAGCACCTTCACCGCGGACGCGCTCCGCGACAGCCTCAAGCGGGTCCTGGAGGACCCCTCCTACGCCGCCGGCGCCGCCCGGCTCCGCACCGAGTACACGTCGATGCCCGGCCCCAACGACGTCGTGCCCGCGCTGGAGAGGCTCACCGCCCGATACCGCACAGCACGCTGACGAACCCAGTGGAGAGCATCATGGACATCATCGAGTGCACCGAGTGCCGCATCTGCGGGAACCGTGACCTGCTACCGGTGCTCGACCTGGGGGTCCAGGCGCTGACGGGGGTCTTCCCCCGCAGCCTCGACGAGATCGTGCCGTCGGCCCCGCTGGAACTCGTCAAGTGCTCCCCGGACGGTTGCGGGCTGGTGCAGCTGCGGCACACCGCCGACCTCTCCCTGATGTACGGCGACCGCTACGGATACCGCTCCGGCATCCGGCCCTTCATGATCAACCATCTGCACGGCAAGGTCGCCAGGCTCACCGGCATGGTCGACCTGAACGGCGCCGACCTAGTCGTCGACATCGGCAGCAACGACTCCACGCTGCTGCAGGGATACTCGGTCGACGGCCTCACCCTGGTCGGCGTCGACCCCACGGGTGAGAAGTGGCGGCACTACTACCCGGACCACATCGACCTGATCCCGGACTTCTTCTCCAAGGACGTCCTCACCGAGCGGTACGGCGACCGCAAGGCCAAGATCGTGACTTCGATCGCCATGTTCTACGACCTGCCCGACCCGGTCGGGTTCATGACCGACGTGCGCGACATCCTCGCGGACGACGGGGTGTGGCTGGTCGAGATGAGCGACGCGGGCTCGATGGTGGAGTCGCTGGCGTACGACGCGGTGTGCCAGGAGCACCTGGAGTACTACGCGTTCAGCCAGATCGAGTGGATGGCCGGACGTGTCGGGCTCACCGTGACGTCGGCCGAGATCACCGACGTCAACGGCGGCAGCCTGTGCGTCACCCTGGTGAAGGACCCCGGCCGGCACAAGATCGACACTGACTCGATCGAGCGGGTCCGCCGCCGGGAGGCCAGGCTCGGGCTGGCCGACACGGCCACGTACGAGACCTTCGCCCGCCGGGTCCGCACGCACCGCGACGAGCTGCGCGCCTTCCTGGACGACTCACGCGCCGCCGGCAGGCTGACCCTGGGGTACGGGGCGTCGACCAAGGGCAACGTGCTGCTCCAGTACTGCGGGATCGGTCCCGAGGACCTGCCGTGCATCGGCGAGGTCAGCCCGGAGAAGCACGGCTGCTTCACGCCCGGCACCCGCATCCCCATCGTCTCGGAGGAGGAGGCCAAGGCGCGCCGCCCCGACCAGCTGCTGGTGCTGCCGTGGGTGCACCGCAACGGGTTCGTCGAGCGGGAGCAGGACTTCCTGGCGGCGGGCGGGAAGATGGCGTTCCCGCTGCCCGCCGTCTCCGTGGTCTGACGGCGCCCATGGACGGCGCCCTGCGCATCGGCGTGCTCGGCTGCTCGGCGTTCGGCGACCGCAGCATGCTGCCCGCCATCCGGGACAACCCCGCGGTCCGCCTGGTCGCCGTGGCGAGCCGGGACCGCGCCAGGGCCGCGGCCTTCGCGGAGAAGTTCCGCTGCGAGCCCGTGACGGGTTACCGGAACCTGATCCGCCGTACGGACGTCGACGCCGTGTACGTCGCGCTCCCCAACGCCCTGCACCACGAGTGGGCGCGGGCCGCGCTGGAGGCCGGCAAGCACGTCCTGTCGGAGAAGCCGCTGGCCGTCACGGTCCGGGAGACCGTCGCGCTGGCCAGGCTCGCCGGTGAGCGCGGCCTGGTCCTGCGGGAGAACTTCGGCTTCCTGCACCACGGCCAGCACCGGCGCGTGCGCGCCCTGCTGGACGAGGGCCGCATCGGCCGGCTGCGGCACCTGGAGGCGTCCTTCTGCTTCCCGCCCCTGCCCGACGGCGACGTGCGGTACCGGCCCGAGCTGGGTGGCGGGGCCCTGCTCGACGTCGGCGTCTATCCGGTGCGGGCGATGCAGTACTTCCTCGGCGATGACCTGACCGTGGCGGGCGCCGTGCTGCGGCGCGACCCGCGTTCCGGTGTGGACGTCGCCGGCGGCTTCGTCGCCCACTCGGCGGACGGCGTGATCGCCACGGGGAACTTCGGCTTCGAGCACGGTTTCGGCTCGCGCTACCGGCTCTGGGGCAGCACCGGCCAGATCATCGTGGAGCGGGCCTTCACACCGCCTCCCTGGTACACCCCGACCCTGCGCATCGTGTCCCAGAACCATGTCGAGGAGCTCACCCTGCCCGCCGAGCACCAGCTCAACGCGGGTTTGACGGCGTTCGCCGGAGCGGTCGAGGCCGCCCGCGCCCACGGGCACGACCCGCACCACCGCGAATGGGCGGCGACGGCCGTCCGCACCGCCGAGCTGACCGCCCGCATCGGCGAGGCGGCGCGCCGGATCTGATCTCCACCGATCCCGCGCGCAACCGGCCGGGATCGGTCAGGTCTGACCGATCCCGGCCGGGACGGCGCCGGGATCCCCGCTCAGGCCGCCCGCCCCCTGCTGCGCCGGGCGGCGACGCGGGCGCGCACCTCGGTGACGACCCGGTCGACGTCGGCGTCGGACAGCGACTGGTGGATCGGCAGGAGCAGCGTCCTGGCCGCCGCGGCCTCCGCCCGCGGCAGCACGGCGTCCGACCCGTACGCCGCGACCTGGTGCATGAGGGGGTACCTGAAGGTGGTGTAGATGCCGCGCTCGAAGAGGTCGCGCGCGATCTCGTCACGGATGTCGTCCTCGAACTGCAGCCAGTACATGAAGTACGAGGACGTGTGCCCGGCGGGCAGCGGGGGCGGCACACGCACGCCGGCCACGCCGGCCAGTCCCGCGTCGTAGGCCCGGGCGACCTCCCTGCGGCGGGCGACGAACTCCTCGAGCCTGCTCAGCTGGACGACACCGATGGCGGACAGCACGTCGTTGGTGGTGGAGCGGCCGGAGAACGACACGACGTCGTAGTCCCACCAGCGGGTCTTCGAACGCAGCGCCTGGTCGTAGCCGCTCTGGAAGGACGTGGGCGCGGAGCGGGCGGCGCTGCGCGGCTCCAGGCCGAGATAGGCGACCTTGGGCGCCCGGGCGGCGAGCTCGGGGTCGCGGACGTACAGCATCCCGCCGTCCACGGTGACCACCATCTTGGCGTGGTCGAAGCTCCACATGCCCATGTCGCCGAACGTGCCGCAGGCCTGGCCGTCCACGGTGGAGGCGATCGCCAGGGCGGCGTCCTCGATCAGGTGGACGCCGCGGGCGCGGCACAGCTCCGCGATCTCGGTGACGGCACCCGGGTGGCCCCCGTAGTGCAGGACCACCACGGCTCTGGTGCGCTCGGTCAGCACCGCCTCGACGTCGGCCACGCCCGGATTCAGCGTGTGCTCGTCGACATCGCAGAAGACGGGCCGCGCGCCGCGGGCGGCGATCGCGTTGCCGGCGGCGACGAAGCTCACCGTAGGCAGCACGACCTCGTCACCGGGACGGAGGCCGAGCAGCTCCATCGCGACGAACGTGGCCGAGCTGCACGAGTTGGTCGAGGTGACGTGCTCGCGGCCCACACCGAGGTGCCGGGCGAAGGCCTCCTCGAACTCGCCGGTTCGGGGGCCCCGGCCGACCCAGTTGCTCTCGAACACCTCCCGCACCGCTGCGAGCTCACGCTCGCCCAGCGACGGCTGCACAACATTGATCATGTTCCCCATCGGGACTCCTCGCCTCGGGTCGGACATGGCAGGACGGGCTACGGGACGGGCCGGTCGCCGTGGTGACGCGCGGGTCCCGCGCTCCGCCGGGCGGGGCCGTGCACGGCGGCGGGCGCTCCGTGAGTCCGCTCGTGCATCAGCAGCAGCAGATACGCGGCCACGGTGGAGTCGTCGCGGATGCCGCCGTCGCGGATCATCTGCTCGAACTCCGCGCGCGGGACCCAGCGGTGCCGCATGTCCTGCTCCTCGTGCTCGCGCTGGGGCGTGCCCGCGCTCAGACCGGTGGCCAGGAACACGGTGAAGGCCTGCCCGCTGGCGCCGTGCCAGCCGAAGAGCGTGCCGAGCGGTGTCCACGACGCCGCCCGCAGACCGGTCTCCTCTGCCAGCTCGGCACGGGCCAGCTCCTCCGCCGTGCCCGTCCGCCCCTGGGGGAAGCAGCCCTGGGGGAACTCCCAGTACCGTCCGCGTATCGGGTACCGGTACTGCTCGACCATGTGGAACCCGCCGTCGTCGGCGGCGATCACCACGGCGTAGTCGGGCCTGTCGACCACCGAGTAGATGCCGCGGGTGCCGTCCGGACGCTCCACCACGTCCTCACGCAGCGACAGCCAGCGGTTGCGGTACACCTCACGCGTCGAGACGGTCCTGATGGTGCCGGGCAGGGTCATGCGGTTCCTCCTCAGGCGGTCGTCACCGCAGGTGACCTTCCCGGTTCGACGCCGCTGTCCGGCAGGGCGAGCCACCACGGATTCCGCCGCGCCCACTCGATGGTCCTGGCCAGTCCTCCGCGCAGATCCGTCGTGCACCGCCAGCCGAGAACCCGCCTGATCTTCCCGGTGTCCGGCACCCGCCTGCGCAGATCCTGGTAGCGGTCGCCGAGCCGTTCCCCGGTCCGCACCGGCACCGCCGCCGCCGTGCCGGTCAGCTCCGCGATCATCGCGCTCAGCTCCGCCACCGTCGTCTCGACCGAGCTGCCGACGTTGAAGCACTCGCCGTCGGCGGTCTCGCTGGTACCTGCGGCGATCGTCGCGTCGATCGCGTCCCGGACGAAGGTGAAGCACCTCGTCTGGCCGCCGTCGTCGTAGATCACCTGCGGCTGCCCGTTGAGGGCCCGGTGGATGGACCGGCTGACGACGAACGCGGGCCGTTGCCGCGGGCCGTACACGTTGAAGTAGCGCACGACGGCCGCCCTGAGCCCGCGGTCGCGGGCGAAGGCGAAGGTGAGGTGCTCGCCCAGCGCCTTGCTGGAGGAGTAGCACCACCGGTCCACGGCGGTGCTGCCCAGCACCCGGTCGTCGTCCTCGCGCCAGGGCACGGCGGGGTTCTTGCCGAAGACCTCGCTGGTGCTCGCGACCACGACCTTCGCGCCCACGCCGGCGCAGAGGTCCAGGACGTTCCGGGTGCCGAGGAGGTTGATGTCGATGACGTCGACCGGACTGGAGAGGTAGCGGTCGACGCCGACGACGGCGGCCAGGTGGTAGACGACGTCGATGCCGCCGGTCACCACCGTGGCCAGCCGGGACGCGTCCCGGATGTCGCCGTCGACGTACCGGACCGCGGGCGACGGGGACTGGTCGGGCGGCGGCGTCCCGCCGTCGAACACGACGACCTCGTCGCCCCGCCGGACCAACTCGTCGACGAGGTGGCTGCCCAGGAACCCGCACCCGCCCGTGACCACGACCCGTGCCATGCCGCTACCTGCCGATCCCGCGATAGGTGTAACCGTGCCGCCGGAGGGACTCGATGGTCCGGCGCGGATAGTGGGCACGGCCGTCGACGATGGCGCACCCGGGTGCCACGGACTCCCGCAGCGCGGCGAAGTCGATCTCCTCGAACGCGTCGTGCCACGCCAGTACGGCGATGCAGTCGGCCCCGGCCAGCGCCTCCCCGGCCGTCTGGACCGGTACCAGGTCGAAGAGCTTCTTGACCTCGCCGGGGTCCGCGAGCGGGTCGTGGACGGCCACCTCCGCGCCGGCCTGCCGGAGCGCGGCCACGACCTGCAGGGCGGGGGTGGCGCGCAGGTCGCCGGTGTTGTTCTTGAAGGCCACCCCCAGCACCGCGACCTTCGCGCCGTCCAGCCGCTTGCCGATCCCGGCCAGCTCCTCGGCGATCAGGCCGACGGTGTAGCCCGGCATGGAGTCGTTGACCTCCCGGGCGACGCCGATCGTGTCCAGCCGGATGCCGCGGTCCCGGGCCGCCCGCCAGACCATCCAGGGGTCCTTGGTGAGGCACGATCCGCCGACGCCCACACTCGGCAGCAGGATGTTGACGTTCCCCGAGCCCTTGGGCATCGTGTTGGCCGCGTTGATCACCTCCAGCACGTCGACGTCCAGCGCGCCGCACAGCTTGGCCAGCTCGTTGGCCATCGCGATGTTGTGGTCGATCCACCAGTTGCCGGCCAGCTTCACCATCTCGGCGCTCTCCGCCGACCCGCAGTCGATGATCTCGACGCCGATCGTCCGCTGCCAGAACCGCGCCGCGGCCGCCGCGCTCTCACCGCACAGGCCGCCCACGATGATGGGGAACGTGCGCAGCTCGCGCAGGGCGTGGCCCTCGGAGAGCCGTTCGGGGCAGAAGGCCAGGCCGAAGTCCTCGCCGGCCACCAGGCCGCCCGCCTCCAGCAGCGGGGCGACCAGGTTCCTGGTCGTCCCCGGCGGCACCGTGCTCTTGACGATGACGAGCTGGCCCTCGCGCAGCCGTTTGGCGATTTCCGCGCACGCGTTCCGCAGGTACTCGTCGACGAGCTCGGTGCCGCGAACCGGTGTGCCCACAGCGATGATCACCACGTCCACGTCGGACACCAGGTCGTAGTCGGTGCTGACACGCAGGCGGCCGGAGTCCAGGCCGTCGCACAGCAGCTCCGCCAGCCCCGGCTCGCTGAACGCGCAGCGGCGTCGCGCCAGGCCGGCCACCAGCTCGGGATCGACGTCGATCCCGACGACGTCCACGCCCCGTTCGGCGAGCACCGCAGCGATGGGCGATCCCACATATCCCATTCCGATTACCGCGGCCGAGGTATTTCCCTGATCAGACAGGAATTCCATGGGTCACCCACTCTCAGGAATACGTCGTGCCGGTGCCGTATCAGCGTGCCAACCGGAAAGCCGCCGACGCATCTCCTGCGATGCTGTGAATTCCCGGCCCCCACCGCCCGGCACCGTCCATCCGCAACTCACAAGATGCACCGCGGAATCCGGCCGTAGGAGCATGCACGGAGTCACACCGACCAAGGGGGGCCATACGGTGCCTGCGCGACTCCACCAGCTCAGCACGGCGACGTCCGCCGACCTCACCGCCCGTGTCGCCGCCTCGGCACTGGCGACCGAGTCCCGGATGAGCCCGGACGTCGACGGCTGGCTCGCCGAGAAGAGGAACCAGCCGTTCGAGAGCACGCGCCTGGCGCTGGCCCGGCTGACGGATCCGGACGGCTGGTACTTCGCCCCCGGCACGGGGAACCTGGAGCATCGCAGCGGCCGGTTCTTCAGCGTGGAGGGACTGCACGTCCAGGTCGGCCGCGCGCACGGGGACGGGCACGACCGAGAATGGTGGCAGCCCATTCTCGTGCAGCGGGACATCGCCATTCTCGGGATAATCGCCAAGGAATTCGACGGCGTCCTGCACTTCCTGCTGCAGGCCAAGATGGAGCCCGGGAACCTGCACATGGTGCAGCTGTCGCCCACGGTGCAGGCGACGTCCAGCAACTACACCCGGGTGCACGGGGGAAGACCCGCCCGCTACGTCGAGTACTTCACCGAACCGGGCATGGGCCGGGTCCTCGTCGACGTCCTGCAGTCGGAGCAGGGAGCGTGGTTCCATCTCAAGCGGAACCGGAACGTCGTCGTGGAGGTCACCGGTGACGTGCCCGTCCACGACAACTTCTGCTGGCTGACGCTCGGGCAGATCCGTGCGTTGCTCCGGCGGCCCAACGTCGTCAACATGGACGCACGGACGGTCCTCGCGTCCCTGCTCAGCGTCGGCGGCGCCTCGGCCGGCGATCCGGAGCCCGGCGGCCTGCACACGATGACGGAGGTCCTCAGCTGGTTCACCGGCCGCAAGAGCCACCACGAGCTGTCCGCCCGGCTGGTTCCGCTGGACTCCCTGGTGGGATGGCACCGGGACGACGAGAGGATCCTCTCCGAGGACGGCAGGCACTTCAGCATCGTCGGCGTCCGGGTCCACGCCCGGACGCGCGAGGTGCACAGCTGGAAGCAGCCGCTCCTCGCGCCCCACGGTCCGGGCCTGGCGGGACTCGTGGTCCGCCGCATCGGTGGGAGACTGCACGCGCTGGTGCGCGCGGAGGTCCTGCCGGGATACCGCGACACCGTGGAGCTCGGTCCCACCGTGCGGTTCATGATGAACGACTACGCGGACACCCCGGCGGACCGGCGCCCGGAGTTCCTCGACTACGTGCTGTCGGCGCGCGGGGGAGTGCGTTACGACGTCGTGCAGTCGGAGGAGGGGGGGCGTTTCCTCCACGCCGAGACCCGCTATCTCGTGGTGGAGGCCGGTGACGACTTCCCGCTGCGGGTGCCGGCGGACTTCGCCTGGATCTCGTTCGACCAGCTCCTGGCCCTGCAGCGGCACAGCTACTACCTCGGCGTCGAGGCGCGGACCCTGCTGCTGTGCCTCCTGCTGCTGTGCCTGGGGAATCTGTGACGGAGAGGCGAATCCGCCGAGAGGCCCGGTGAGAGGCACCGTCTCACCGGGCCTCTCGCTGTGAACCGTCCCCGCCGGTCCTCCCGTCCCTGCCGCCCCCTCCCCGCGACCGGGGCGGGACAGGAAAGGCGGCGGCCCGGTCGTCGCCGGGCCGCCGCCTTTCCGGCCGTGGTCAGGTCCTCACCGCAGGACCTTCTCCCCTTCGAGCTCGCCCTCGGACGGGGCGGGGGCGGCGGGTGCCGGACGCCGGCGCCGGGAGGTGGCGAAACGCCGGAACATCGGGTCCTCGACGAACCTGAACTGCACCCAGGCGATGGCCAGCGTGACCAGGATGAGCGCCCCCAGCACGAGCCAGCCGACGGGCGCGCTCCAGCCCTCGGGCGTGCCGAGCAGCTGGCGGGCGTAGACGATGATCATGTAGTGCCAGATGTAGAAGGCGTAGGACAGGTCTCCGAGCTTGACCATCGGACGGCTGCCGAGCCAGCCGGCGCGGCTCCCGACGTCCCGGGTGGCGGCCGTGAGGATGATGAGGCCGACGGGGACGAGGTGGACGGCGGCCATGTTCAGCCGCTCGGGGATCAGCGGGGACAGGGCGAAGACCGCGACGAAGAGCGCCACGGCGGCGCCGAAGTTCACCGGGACCCTCCTGCCCGTGATGACGATCCTGGCCAGGATCATGCCGAAGACGAACTCCAGCATCCGGAACGGCGGGAACTGCTGGATCACCCACATCTCCAGCTCCGGCCAGCCGAAGCCCTCGATGGGCTTGGACGGGGGCAGCAGCAGCGGAGCCAGCAACGGCACCGCGAAGCTCGCCGCCACCACCCCTCCGGCCCACGCCCACAGCCGCTCGGGCCTGATCCGGTCGACCAGGCGGATGAGCAGCGGGAAGCACAGGTAGAAGAACAGCTCGGCCGAGAGAGACCAGGTCGGCGGGTTGAAGGCGATCCGGGTCATCAGGTCGGGGCTGAACGCCTGCAGCCCCAGGACGTGCCGCACCAGGGTCCCCAGATCGGTGGGCGTGTCGAGCAGCAGGCCGAGCACCAGGGCGTAGACGGCCAGCGTGGTCCAGTAGTTGGGGAAGACCCGGAAGAAGCGGCGCCGCCAGAACGTCGGGGCGGTGTCGGCCGGCCGGCGCGCCCAGGTCATGACGAAGCCGCTCAGCACGAAGAAGTACACCAGCGCGGCCCAGCCGGCGTGGAAGATCAACCCGGTGTACTCGTACTGGAAATTGGAGGCGAACAGGGCGCCGCCGAGGAGGGCATGGGTGAGGAAAACCAGCAGCGCGGCGATGAAACGCATTCCCGTGAGAGTTTCCAGACGGGATGATCGCGCGCTCGGCAGGACATCGTTCTGCGACGTTTTCTGTACCATCGGACGGCACTTTCTCGGAGTCTCGGATCGATCGTCGGGTTCCGGCTGCGCACCCCGAGTCCGCAGCCGTTCCCCCTAGTCGACTATCACTTCCCGCTGCGACCGCCACATCTTCATGAATGCGATTGTCATCGAATTCTCCTGAAACGGCCGATCGTCCATTCGATGTTGAGGCCGAGGGCCGTCCCCGCCGGGCCGCTCATCAACTCGGGAAGCACGCGCTCGCGCATGAGGTGGTGGATGACGGCCTCACGCAGGCTCCGATCGGTGATCTCCGACAGGTACTCGGCCTGGTTCGCGGGAACGAGCGCGGTCATCAGGCACTCCTCCGCCAGGATCTCGTAGGCGCGTTCCTCGACGGCGCCCTGGAAGCGGGACGCCAGCGCCGCGGCCACCGACGCCCGGGTCTGCGGGGTGGGCAGGATCCTCTTGTCGGCGCGACGCTGGGCGGCCTCCCGGGCGCTGGGCCGTACCTGTGACACCGCCTCCCGGAGCACGGGTGCCAGGGTGCGCGGTTCGGGGGAGTCGAGCGCGGCGAGCCAGTACCGGCGCAGCAGGCGGTTGGAGTCGTGGAAGAGCAGGGAGTAGGGGCCGGTGGGGCCCAGATCGGGCGAGTTGAAGGCCAGCAGGCCACCGGGCCGCAGGACATCGGCGATGGAGGCGGCGGCGTGCCGCATGGCCTCCTCCGTGAGGAGGTGGAACACCATGTTGGCCATCACGACATCCACCTGGTCTCCGCCCGTGACATCGATCAGCGGGCGGAAGGCGCCGCCGGCGCGGAGCGCGTGGAACCGGGTCCACGGGTGCTCGCCCAGCAGTTCGTAACCCTTGGCGAACCAGGTCGTGGGGATGTCGACCAGGTGCAGTTCGAAGGTGGCTCCCCGGTCGGCCAGGCGCCGCTCGACCTCGTGCGAGACGCATGCCTTGATCAGCTCTATCGAGGCCAGGCCGGTCCCCGCTCCGTAGTCGAGCACCCGGACGGTCTCGCCGGGCCGGACGGCCGCGATCCGCTCCTCGACGGCCTGGAGCGTGTCGCGGACCACGATGCCGGTGGCACCCGAGCTCCAGCTGCGCGGATGGGTGAGGTCACCATCGGTGAAGAGCAGCCGGTGCAGGCTCTCGCCGTCGGTGAGATCGATGTCCGGGGTGGGCCGCCACGTGTCACGGCGTTCCGTGGAGACCCGCGGCGGCGCCGGCTGCACGGGCACCAGGCGGTTGAGGGACACCGCGACGAAAGGCCGGGTGGTCGGATAGCGGCGCTCGAGGTGGCTGACGGGCTGGAGCCCGGCCAGCCGCAGGCACCGCATGTAGGCCGGGTACTCCATGGGGTACTGGTGCGACAGCCCGTGGTAGGCGTCGAAGGCCACCGAGTGCAGGGCCCCGAGGTGCCGCCGGGTCACGTGCGGCGGGACGCAGTGGCCCTCCAGGACGACGAGCCCGTGCCTGCCCACGTGCGGCACCCACCTCCGGAAGTGGGCGACCAGGTCCGCCTCCACCTCCGCGGCGCTCAGCGCGCGGCCGTCCGGGGCCACGTAGGCGCCGGTCGACCAGCCGGGCACGTCGTCGCGCGGCCCCCCTCCGATGTAGGTGCGGTCGTGGTCGAGGAAGGAGCGGATGTGCAGCCCGTCCTCCATCGCCAGCCCGTGGGCCGCCAGCTGCGCGGACAGAGCGTCGGGGTCGCTGATGTCGCCCAGCAGCAGCAGCGGATCCCGCACCCCGGCCGCCTCGAGTACGGCTCGTGCCGAGTCGAGGGCGACGCTGCTGGCGTCGATGCCGACGTAGCGGACGCCGTCCCCGAACAGGCCGTGGAGGTGGGCCAGCCAGCTGCCGTCCCCGCAGCCCATGTCGGCGATGAAGGAAGGGCACGGATCACGGCTGAAGATCTCCGCGAACACCGGATCCGCCTCCGTGAAATAGCGCCGGTGCGCGGCGGCGCTGGCCTCGACGTTCAGCCGGCGCTGGCAGTGCCACTCGCCGTCGCCCGGCCGGACGAGCAGGTCCCCGCGGCAGAGGTCCTCGAGCCGGGCCAGCATCGGCAGGTAGGAGCCGACCATCCCGAGGTGGTCGACCATCTTCAGCCCGGCACGCCCGAACGGGGTCCAGGACCCGTCCCCGTCGAGCCAGCCGAGCATGGCCAGCAGTCGCGCGACGTCGCCCTCGGGCCGTTCGAGCCGTCCCGAACCGCGCAGCGACAGCAGCGCGGGCGCGGCGAGCACGCCGTCCAGGTGCGCGGTGACCACGTCCTCGGGATCTGCGGTGGTCCGCCAGTACTCGTGCGCCTTGAGCAGGTCCGAGAAGGCCTTACCGGTGGCGGGGTCCCAGGGGTGCGCCCAGGAGTCGGGGGCGTTGTCGGCGAATCGGGCGAGGAACCGTCCGCCGGCGACGTAGCGCTCGCGGTGCCGCTGCGCGGCCCAGCCCTCGTCGGTCCACTTCAGCGTCTCCTCGTCCAGCCAGCCGACGGCGGCGAGAGCGCGCCAGGCGACGCGGACGTATCCCGTGTCCAACCGATCGATCCCGCCCTGCGAGTCCAGCAGGCCCAGCGCATCGAGCGCGCGGACCGCGGAGGAGAGCATCACACCGTCCTGATAGAGGAACATGGTCCGGCGGACCGATTCCCGGTTCACATCGGTGGACTGCGTACGGGGCGGCGCGGCAGTTATCAATTGAAATCCTCCCTCGACTAGCCCTGTTACGATCGCAACGCCGTCTCCTCCGGCACAACTCCTCCGTTGCGTGATCCGAATCGGATAATTCGCCGGGCACGAAAGAAGAAAGGCGCCGAACGGATCGGCGCCTTTCCCGGGCGTGGCGGTCCGGCGGACGGCCCGCACGGTTTCCGCGGTTCATCCGGTCGGAGGCGGTCGCCCTTTCCGGAAGCGGTCGCTCTTT
The DNA here is from genome assembly GCF_042650625.1 of Planomonospora corallina. Lineage (NCBI taxonomy): Bacteria > Bacillati > Actinomycetota > Actinomycetes > Streptosporangiales > Streptosporangiaceae > Planomonospora > Planomonospora corallina. The sequence goes on along the minus strand of NZ_JBHSBM010000008.1, from coordinate 157,549 downwards.
CCTGAGGCGGCCGCTCTTTCCTGAGAGGTTCCCGCGGCGCGGAGGCGGTTCCCTACGTCTCGGAGAACACGGGCCGCTCCTTCACCTCCTCCGCGGCCCCTTCAGCGGCCGGCTCCTCCGCAGGGCCCGCGGCGGCGGTCTCGCCCGTGGGCGGCACGTGCCGCATCGTGGTGACGGCGAGGACCGCCAGACCGATGATGATCCCCGCGCTGACCCACGCCGTCGTGCTCAGCGCGCTGGTGAGAGCGCCGTGCGCCGCCTCGGTCAGGCTCTCGGCCAACGGCCCGCCGCCGAGCCGCTGCACGGCCGTCGCGGCCCCGGGCGCGCTCTCCTGGGCGGCCGCCGCCACATCGGCGGGGAGCCCGGAGGGCATCGTGCCCTCGATCTCGGAGCGGTAGACGGACATGCCCAGCATGCCGACCACGGCCACCCCCGTCGCCGCCCCGAACTCGGAGGACGTCTCGTTCACCGACGCCGCGGCGCCGGCCTTCTCCAGCGGCACCGAGCCCATGATCATGCTGGCGCTCAGTCCCGCCGCCGGGCCGATGCCCGCCGCGACCGCGACCAGGCCCGGGATCAGGAACCCCAGGCCGCCGCTCGCGTCGACCTGGGCGACCAGCGAGTAGCCGGCGGCGACGAGGAGCAGCCCTCCCGTGATGATGTACGCAGGACGGTACTTCTGCGCCAGGAGCGGGCCCACCTGGAGGCTGACCAGGGTCGCGATGCCCATCGGGATCGTCCAGAGCGCGGCGTTCAGCGGTGTCAGCCCCGCCACCAGCTGCAGGTACATATAGACGAACAGGTACGCCCCGGACAGGAATCCGGAGAAGACGGTCATCGTCACGGCCGCGCTGAACGTGCGGTTGCGGAACAGGCTCACGTCCAGCAGCGGGTTGGCCAGGGCGGACTGGCGGCGCACGAAGACCACGAGGAAGACCAGGCCCGCGGCGATGGACAGCACCGCCGTGACGTCGAGGCCCTCCCGCGAGATCTGCTTGAGCCCGTAGACGAACGGCAGGACGGCCGCCAGCGAGAGCACCACGCTGGGCAGGTCGATCCGGCCGGCATCGGGGTTGCGGAACTCGGGCAGCGTCCTCGGCCCGACGGCCAGCAGGAGGACGGTGACCGGAACGGCCAGCAGGAACACCGACCCCCACCAGAGGAACTGCAGCATCACTCCGCCGACGACGGGGCCGAGGATCGTGCCGCCCAGGAAGCAGCCCATCCACACGCCGATCGCCATGGCCTGCTGCTTCGGGTCCTTGAACATGTGGGAGATCAGGGAGAGCGTCGACGGCATGAGCGTCGCACCGGCGATGCCCAGCAGCGCCCTGGCCGCGATGAGCATCACCGCGTCGGTGGAGAGGGCCGCCAGTACGGAGGCGGCGGCGAACGCCGTGGCGCCGATGAGCAGCAGGCGCCGGCGGCCGATGCGGTCACCGATGTTGCCCATCGTGACCAGGAGGCCCGCGATCATGAAACCGTAGATGTCGATGATCCACAGCTGCTGCAGGCTGGAGGCGCCCAGGTCGGCGCTGAGGTGGGGGAGCGCCATGTAGAGCACGCTCATGTCCAGGGCCAGCAGGACGGTGGGCAGGGCCAGGACGGCCAGACCGATCCATTCCCGCCGTCCGGCTCGCAGGCTCAGCTCTCCTTCGGGAGGCGTGTGCACGGATGCTCCTTTCTGCCGTCGTTCGAGTGCCGGAAGAGGCAGCACCGGTGTCCGGGGGGCCGTTCCGTGCCCGGCCGGGGCGCCTCTGCCCGCTTCTCCGTACGTGCGCGGCGAGGTGCCGCTAATCGGACGCGGGCGGGATGTTCTGGTTCAGGCGGAACAGGTTGGTGGGGTCGTACTTCGACTTGATCTTGGCGAGGCGCTCGTAGGTGCCGCCCGGGTAGGCCGCCCTGATCCGCTCCTCGCCCTCGTTGAGCAGGAAGTTGACGTAGACGCCGTCGTCGCTCTGCTTGAGCGAGGCCGCGAAGTCGGCCACCCAGGCGGCGTGCCGGTCGCCCTCGGAGGGGTCCGCGTAGATGGCGGCCAGGTTGACCATGATGCGGCTCCTGCGGTGGGCGAACGCGGTGGCGTCGGACGGCACCCGGGCCATCGCCCCGCCCAGGACCCGCAGCTGCGTCGCGGCCATCAGCGCCGTCGAGGACTTGATGCGCTCGACGATGGTCTCGGCGACCGCGAGGTCGACGTGGTCGATGAACAGGTTGACGGAGGCGGCGAGGGGGTACATCTCCTCCTCCTCCGGATACATGCCGGAGTACGGCATGGCCTCCACCATGTCGGCCAGCGGGGTGGCGATGGCCCGGAAGGGCGCCAGGACCCGCTCACCCTCCTCGGCCGGGCCCGCGTAGCAGATCATGGCGAAGATGACCGGCGTGCCGTGGAGCTCCTCGGGCAGGAAGGGCATCGGCGGGGCCGGCATGATGTTCGCGATCGTGGACAGCTCCTCGGGGGCCGCGTCGGCCTCCTCGACGAAGGCGACGATGGCCTCGGGGGTCGCGGGCAGGATCAGGAAGCCGCCGTAGATGCCCTTCAGCTCGTGCAGGCGGAACTTGAACCGGGTGACCACGCCGAAGTTCCCGCCGCCGCCGCGGATCGCCCAGAACAGGTCCGGGTGGTTCTCCTCGTCGACGTGGAGGATCCGCCCGTCGGCCGTGACGATCTCGGCGGCCAGCACGTCGTCGACGGTGAGGCCGTGCTTGCGCACGAGATAGCCGATGCCCCCGCCCAGGGTGATGCCGCCGATGCCCACGGTCCCGGTGTCCCCGAACCCGGTGGCCAGGCCGTGCTCCCCGACCGCGACGGTGTACTCCCCGGCCGTCAGGCCGGTCTGCGCCCACGCCGTCCGGCCCTCGACGTCGATGTCCAGTGCCTTCATGGCGGTCAGGTCGAGGCAGATGCCCCCGTCGGAGACGCCGTGGCCCACCCCGCTGTGCCCCCCGCTGCGGACCGACAGCTCCGTGCCGGTCTCCCTGGCGAGCGTGACGATCCGGGAGACCTGGGCGGCGTCGGCCGGCCGGATGACGACCGCCGGCCGGTGGTCGACCCCACCGGTCTGCACGGCGCGGGCCTTGTCGTACTCGGCGTCACCGGGCTTGATGATCTGCCCGTACAGCGCGGGGTCGAGCTCGTCGACGACGAACGACCCGGATTCTACGGTTGTTGTCACGAGGTGGACTCCTTCTTCAGGCAGGCTTCACAGACGACTCAAGCGGGAGCACCCGGACCCTCGCACCTTCGAGGATGCGCAAGCCGGCTCCCGCCAGTCCCGTCCTGTCACGACACCGCGGGCACCACGTGTTCGCCGACGAGCTCCACCTGCCGTGCCGGGTCGGGTCCGGAGACGATCCCGATGGCCGTCTCGATCCCGGCCGCCTCCAGCTTGCGCAGCTCTTCGACCAGCGCGCCGGGATCCCCCGCGTCGAAGGGCAGGATGCAGGTCTTCTCGATCTCCTCGTAGTCGCGACCCTCGGCCGCGCAGTGGCCGCGCAGGACGTCGAGCCTGGTCTCCAGGTCGGGGCCGGCGTAGAGGTTGCAGGCGTCCGCGTAGCGGGCCACCAGGCGCAGCGTCGTGTCGCCGCCGCCACCGATCATGATCGCCGGGCGCGGCCTGGACGGGCTCTGCGGCAGGTTGAGCAGACGCCCCAGCCGGTAGTGGCGTCCCTCGAAGGGCTTCCCGGAGCCCTGCTCGCCCTCCCACATCCCCGCGCAGATCTGGAGCGTCTCCTCCAGCATCTGGAAGCGCCGGCTGAGGGAGGGGAACGGGATGCCCATGCCGGACGCCTCCGCCTCGTCCCATCCGACGCCGAGGCCGAGCATCGCCCGGCCGCCGGACAGCACGTCGAGCGTGGTCACGGTCTTGGCCAGGAGCGCCGGCGCGCGGAAGTGCACACCGGCCACCACCGGGGCGATGCGGCACCGCCGGGTGTGGGCGGCCAGGAACGACAGGACGGTGAAGCACTCCAGTTGCGGGGCCTCCGGGCCGCCGACGTGCGGCCCCTGCCAGAGGTGGTCGCCCACGCCGATCAGTGACAGGCCGCAGTCGTCACCGGCCCGCGCGATCCTGGCCAGTGTCTCGGCCGGGCCCGTCTCCCACGCGAAGTCCCCGATCACCACACCGATCTTCATGCCCGGCCTCCGGTCATCGCGGGTACGGTGAGCCGCACCGGCAGCGAGCGGTGACCGTTCATGATGAAGGTCGGCAGCGGCTGCAGCTCCTCGGCGGGCACCGCGAGGGACAGGTCCGGGAAGCGTTCGAACAGGGCGGACAGGCCGATCTCCCCGATCAGGCGCGCGATGCCCGCTCCGAGGCAGTAGTGCGGGCCGTACCCGAAGGAGATGTGCTCCTTGTCCGCGCGGGTGACGTCGAAGACGTCGGGGTCCCGGTGCAGGGCCGGGTCCCGCCCGGCCCCGGTGTAGTTGATGAGGATCGGCTCGCCCTTGCGGATGGTGACGCCGTCGAGCTCGATGTCGTCGGCCGCGAACCGCAGCGGAAGGCTGGCCAGCGGCGCCTCGGCGCGGAGCGTCTCCTCCAGGACCGCGCTCCACGGCACCCTGCCGCTGGTGACCATCTCGCGCTGCTCCGGATGGGTCAGCAGGGCGGTGGTGGCCTTGTCGAGGAAGTTGATCGTGGTCTCGGTCCCGGCGCCGAGGATGGCGAAGATCGTGTCGGCGAGCTCCGACTCGCCCAGCCGGCTGCCGTCCTCGTCACGGGCGGCGATCAGGTCGCTGGTGATGTCCTCGCCGGGATCGCGCCGCTTGGCCTCGATGAACTCGGCCATCGCGCCGCGCCAGCCCGCCAGGACCGCGGCGGCCTGCTCGGGGGTGGCGGTGGTGTCCACCATCAGCTCGATGACCACCGCCGTCTTGGCCAGCGCCGCCTCGTCCATCCCGATCAGGTCGGCCACCAGGCGGGCCGGGAGCGGGTAGGCGAAAGCCTCGCGCAGGTCCACCACCTCACCCGGCTCCCTGGCCGCCATCGCGTCGATGAGCTGGTTGGTCAGCTCCACGATGCGGGGCCTGATGGCCTGGATGCGGCGGGGCGTGAACGCCTTGCCGACCAGCCTCCGCAGCCGCAGGTGGTCCTTGCCCCAGGAGGTGGAGATGTTGTCCATCGCCACCCAGCTGATCAGCTCCCAGTCCGGCGGGATCTCGCCGCTGCCGAAGGCCGGCCAGTGGGCCCGGGCGCTCTTGGTGATCCGTGGATCGGTCAGCATCCGCCGGGCGGTCTCGTAGCCGTTCACCATCCAGGCCTTGACCCCCCCGGGCAGCTCGACCAGGGTGGCGGGGCCCTTGGCCCGCAGCGTGCGGGCTTCGGCGTGGATGTCCTTCCCCGTCACGTCGAGGACGTAGGGGCATGTGTCCATGAGAGTCTCCAAAGACCTAGTCGGGCAGCCTGATGGAAAGCGCGTGGCGGAACTCGTCCCGCGGGTCGTATCGCCTCTTGACCTCCTGCAGGCGCGGGTAGTTGTCCTTGTAGTACAGGTGGTGCCAGGGCACCCCCGAGGTGTTGAGCGCGGGGTCCGCCAGATCGGCGTCCGGATAGTTGATGTAGGCGCCGTCGCTGTGCTCGTCGGGCGCCGGCACTCCCCCGCTGTGGGCGTAGACGTCCTCGTACAGCTTCCGGATCAGGGCGATGTTGGTGTCGTCGTCGTCGGGACTCGACCAGGCGCCCAGATAGGCGGCCTTCAGGATCGAGTCGCGCTGCGCGGTCGCCGTGGCGTCGGGGGCGACGGCGTTGACCCGCCCGCCGTATCCGACGAGCAGCAGCTGGGTCGGGTTGTAGATCTCTCCGGTGAGGTGCCGGTGGATCGCCTCGATCTGGCGGTCGGTGTAGCCCCTGCGCAGATAGGCCGCCTTGATCTTGAAGCGGCGCGTGTCCGGGCCTCCGGGGTCGCCGTAGCCGGGATAGGCGGCGGCGTACAGCCACGGCTGGGTCTGGAGGTCGCGGACCACGGGCTCGGCGCCGACCCCGGCCGCGATGGCGTCCAGGAACTCGGTCATCAGCTGTTCCGCGCCCGGTGTCCCGGCGTCGATCTGGGCGCCCGCCATCAGCCCCGGAGGCACCGACCGGTGCGACCCGTGGAACCACGGGAACAGGTGTCTGGCAGGCGAGTCGGGGTCGCTGTTCTTCTCGCACCAGTCGCCGAAGTTCCGCATCATGGTGGTGAAGCCGGCCCGGTCGACCGAGTCCCACGACCAGACCGCCACGCCGCTGAGAGTCGCGGCCGGAGCCCTGGGCAGCAGTTCGGCGGGGTCCGCCGAGGTCACGCCGGGTGTGCGCATCCAGTAGCGGGTCACCACGCCGAAGTTGCCGCCGCCGCCGCCGGTGTGCGCCCACCACAGATCCCGGTGCGGGTCGCCGGGCTCGCGGCTGGCCGTCACGACCCTCGCCCTGCCGTCCTCCCCGACGACCACCACCTCCACCGCGTGGAGGTAGTCGACGACGGCGCCGTGGCTGCGCGACAGGGGGCCGAAACCGCCGCCGACGAAGTGACCGCCGGCTCCGACCTCGGGGCACATGCCGCCCGGCACGGTGACGCCCCAGCCCTTGAACAGGACCCGGTAGACGTGGCCCAGCGTCGCGCCGGCCTCGACGGCGAAGGCCCGTCGCTCGCTGTCGTAGTAGACGCGGGTCATCTCGGAGACGTCCAGCAGGACCTTGACCTCGGGGTCGGCGACGAAGTTCTCGAGACCGTGACCACCGCTGCGCACGGCGATCCGCCTGCCCTCGGCGACGGCCTCGTTCACCGCCTCGACGACCTGCTCGGTGGTGGTCACCACGCGGACGAAGTCAGGACTTCCAACGAATCTGTGATTCGTTCCGCGGAGCAGGCTCTCATATCTCGGATCGTCCGGAGTGATACGCGCAGACACAAGCGCCGGAACGTCGGTCATATCGATTCGTCCTCCAATGTCTGGGAACAGAGTGGCGCGCGGCGGCGGCACCGGCACCTTCCGTCGTGCTGACAACCGAGCAACGGGAGAGATGCGCGCCTCAGCAGAGGAACGGGACGATCGGCCTTTGGAGCATTTCTGCTGTCACGGGCCCGGCGGTCGGCCGCCGGGCCGGCCAGACATTCCGGAAAGGATTGCGCCGGTGGCCGAGGCGAATCGAACGGGCAGAATAGTCATCGATGCCCTTTTCTCCGAGTACACGTTCCCCAACTTCCTCGACCCCATCAAGAAACGTGCGGCGGAATTCGAGGAGCTCCACCCCGAGTACCGGATCAACGTGGGCAGCTTCTACTTCCAGAACCTCGCCGAGGAGATCTCGAAGGCGGCCCTGCAGGGCCGCACTCCGACCATGGCCTCCTACTACAGCGGCGCGACGCAGCTGGCGCGGGACACGCTCACCCGCGAGGGGAGGCCGCTCTACACCTCGGTGGAGAAGGCGATCGCCGGCCGCGAGGAGATCCTCGGCCACCCGGTCGTCCTGGACGACATGGTCGCCGCAGGCCGGGAGTTCTACACGATCGACGGCTCCTTCCAGGCCGTGCCGCTGACCCTGTCCACCATGCACATGTACACCAACACCACGCTGCTGAACGCGGCGGGCGTCCAGGAGGTCCCGCGCACCTGGCAGGAGGTCGAGACCGCCTGCCGGGCGATCGCCGAGCTGGAGAACGGCCCGTCACACGCCATCAGCTGGGCCAACGACGGAAAGTTCTTCCAGCACGCGCTGATCCAGCAGGGCGCGGCCCTCACCGACGCCGGCAACGGCCGCCACGGCCGCGCGAGGAACGTCGATCTCGCGTCTCCGGAGATGCTGGCCTATGTCATGTGGTGGTACCGGCTGTTCCGGGACGGCCACTACCTCTACACCGGCAAGGTCGAGGACTGGGCGGGCTCGGCCCGGGCCTTCGCCGAGCAGCAGGTGGTCTTCCGCTTCAGCTCCTCCTTCGACGCCCCCTACATGGTCAAGGCGGCCGAGGAGGCCGGATTCGAGATCCACGTCGGGCCGACCCCCCACAACGGCGACCTGCCGTACGGCGGGAACTGGATCGGCGGCGACGCCATGTGGCTGGCCGACGGGCTCGACGAGGCCACGCGGGACGGCGCCCTCGCCTTCATGCAGTACCTCAACAGCCCGCGCAACGCCGCCGAGTGGCACAAGGTGTACGGCTCCGCTCCCGTGACCTACCCCGCCATCGAGGTGCTGGAGCGGGAGGGCTGGTACGACGAGCACCCCTACCACCGCGCGGTGTCCGAGCAGCTGGAGAAAGCCGACCGGGCCCCCGGCTCGCACGGCCCGATCCTCGGGCACTTCGCGCAGATCCAGCACGCCATGATGGACGCCCTGGAGGACATCATGGGGCGCGGCCACGACCCGGTCGAGCGTTTCACCCGGGCCGCCGCCCAGGCCCGGGAACTCCTCGACCACTACGGCGCCGTCTGCGTCGGCACCGGACCGCGGCCCGGCCACTGCCTGCTCATCGACTGCTGAGACTGCCGAGACCGAGACTGCTGATCCGCGACGCGGCGGACACGGCGCGAGGGGCCGATGGGAAGATCCCATCGGCCCCTCGCTCTCGTGGCCGGCCGGTGACGGCGAGGTCGCGGCCGGTCAGCGGCCCCGGCCGGGAAGGCCCAGCGGACGGCCCGCCGTACGGTACAGCCACCACTGCACGAGCATGAGGTTGGCGACCCAGCCGATCCAGCGGGCTCCTTCGAGGAGGTAGTTGAAGTCGACCTCGATGCCGAGTGCCATGATGGTGTTGACGATCAGCACGCCCCAGACGTTGTTCATCACGATGGCGAAGCTGTAGAGCATGAACCTGCGGTGCAGCTCCCAGTTGCGCTTGCGGGCCCAGACGAAGCCGGCCACCGTGAAGCCGAACCACAGGAGCGTGGAGCAGGTCACGCCGATCTGGCCGACGACCGGGGCGAACCGGACGATGACCAGTCCGATCACCGCGGAGACCAGGGCGGAGACCACGTACACCCGGCCGCTGATCCGGTGGACGGCCGGATGACGGATCCGGATCCGCGGCCAGACCTGCAGGATGACCGTGAGCATCGCCAGCGTCCCGCCGATCATGTGGACCACCAGCAGCGGGTAGTACATCGGGAAACCGTCGTGCGCGGGAAGCGGCGCCGTCTCCTCGGGCACGTACGGCCTGATCTGGAAGACGAGGTAGGCGACCACGATCAGGGCGAGCGGGACGATCCACGGCCGGCGCCACCACGGCACCTGGGCGGACGGCGGAGCGGCCGGTCTGGTGATCTCGCGCGTGTCGAGTGCCACTGTGGGTCTCCTCTACGGGTGCAGGACGTGGCCGATGTTCGGTGACTGGTCGCCGGCGAGCAGCGAGCGGTAGGCCTTCCCGATCTCCTCCGGCCCCCGGCCGTTCCTCACGGTGAGCCACGGGACGGTGCTCTCCAGGAAGCGCTTCTCGGACGCGCCGTAGCGGGAGTAGTACGCCTGCGCCCCCTCCGTCTCCGCCTTGTCCCACTCGACGGCCGGGGTGAAGAAGACCTCCGCCTCGGGCCCTCGCAGCCCGTCGGGGGGCGGCACGGCGGCGGTGGGGTGGGTGAAGCCGATCAGCACGGTCGCGGCGAGGTCCTTCTCGTACGTCTCCGCGACCGCGAGCCGCGTCCCGGCGTCGCCCGTCAGGTCGACGAAGACGATCGGGCCCTTGACCGGGGGCCACTGGTCGTAGGGCGAGACCGTGTCGTACAGGCCCAGACCCTCCACGAACGAGGTGGCGGCCGTGATGCCCACCGTCGTCAGCTTGGACCCGCGGTGCGCCAGCTCCTCCACCAGGCCGATGGCCACCTTGCTGGAGGCGCTGGTGATGACGGCCGACACGGCGCCCTGCGCCTCCCGCGCGACGAGCAGGTCGGCGAGGTTGTACGCGGCCGGATAGACCGGGTGGAGGAGGGCCCGGCGGTCGTCCAGCCCGTCCGGCTCGGCCGCGAGCTCGAACGTCCAGTACCACGGGTGCAGGAAGTGCCGCGTGGGGGTCATGTCGGTGAAGCCGCGCGGCGTGACGGCCGGCCGCACCACGTGGTGCGTGGACATCGGCATGTAGCCGAAGTAGCGGGTGCCCACGCCGATCTCGGGGTGCCTGGACTCGACGACCCGGGCGAAGCCCCAGACGGGGACCCGTCCGTACCCCTCCGGCCCGGGGAAAGCGTCGAAGAACGGTATGTCCGACTCGCCGAACCGCGCGTACGTCGCGTTGTTCGTGGTCAGCCCGAACTTCTCGACGGCCAGGAGCACCTCACCGTCGTCCGGCTCGAGGGGGGATGCGGCACGAACCTCGATCGCTGACAGGTCGTCGCGCTTGACCACCAGATCCCATCTATCCAATTCGGCCACTGTCCTCTCGTGCACGGCGAGACTCCGCCTGGACTGCTACACGGGCCATCGTGCTTTCCCTCCTGAGCGCCCCACACCTTCAGGAATGCGGTCCCCGGTCAGGACGGCAACACCGCAAAATGGAATACGCGTGGCCTCTCCGAAAACGCGAACCTGGCTTCGTCTCCGATTCAGAGAGGACCTCCAGAGAGGACCACGCCATGCCGCCTTCCGGATTCACCGACCACCACTCCGGACACGCGCCATCACGACTGCCCTCCCTCACCGGGATGCGATTCGTCGCCGCGTTCACCGTGTTCGCCGTCCACGTACTGCTGACCCCGATATTCGCGGACAGGTCGCTGCAGATGTTCCCCGCCCCGGGGGAGACCGCCATGCTCCTGTGGCAGACGGGCTTCATGGGCGTCAGCTTCTTCTTCATCCTCAGCGGGTTCGTGCTGACGTGGTCGGTACGGCCCGGGCAGAGCACACGAGGATTCTGGCTCCGGCGGTTCTTCAAGATCTATCCGAACCACCTGCTGACTCTCGTCGCCGCGACCGTCCTGCTCGGCGGAGTCTCCCAGATGCCCCTCGACCTCACGGCGGGCGTCCTCAACGCGCTGCTGGTCCACTCGTTCTTCCCGCAGATGGAGATCTGGACCGCCTTCAACTCCGTCTCGTGGTCGCTGTCCAACGAGGCCTTCTTCTACCTCCTGTTCCCTCTGCTCTGGCTCGCCGTCGGCCGCATCCGGCCCGAGCGGCTCTGGCGCTGGGCGGGAGTCGTGGTCGGGGTGATCTTCACCGTTCCGCTGGTCGCACCGCTGCTGTTCGCCGACGGGCCGTGGGACCCGCTGACCCGCTCCCCGTACCTGGAGTTCTGGTTCACCTCCAAGTTCCCGCCCGTCCGCCTGCTGGAGTTCGTCTTCGGCATGATCCTGGCCCGGATCGTCCTGACCGGCAGGAAGGTCCCGCTGAACCTGGGCGCCTGGCTGCTCGTGACGGCCGTGGTCTTCTTCGTGGCGCCGTACCTCCCGCTGACGTATCCGCAGGTGGCGGCCATGGTGGTGCCGCTGGGCATGACCATCGCCACCGGCGCCCGCGCCGACCTGGCGGGCAGGCGCACCTGGCTGGCCGGTCGCCCCATGGTCTGGCTCGGCGAGATCTCCTTCGCCTTCTACATGTGCCACCTGCTCGTCCTGAACTACGGGCACATGCTGCTGGGCGGCGGCAGCTGGGACACCCCCGCCGCGCTCGGCATCGTGGCCCTGCTCTTCCTCGCCTCGCTGGCCGTGGCGTGGCTGATGTACACGCTGGTCGAGAAGCCCGTGATGCGCTTCGTCCGGTCTCGGCGGGCGGCGCGTACGGCGGAGCCGGCCGCGGCCGCGGAGCCGGTGGCCGTGTCGTCGTCCGGATGACCGGTCCCGGAAACCTGGACCATGATCGCTTGCGGGCATGAACGAGGGCGGCAGGGACGCGTACCGCGTCCCTGCCGCCCTCGCCGCGTCGTGACCGTCCCCGTCGCGTCGTGACCGCCCTCGCCGCGTCGTGACCGTCCCCGCTGCGTCGTGACCGTCCCCGTCGCGGCCCCGGGCACACGGCGAAGGACGCCGCCTCGCCACAGCCAGACGGCGTCCGGAACGGGCTGCGGGTCCGCGCGACCGCGTACGGGCGACCGCGCAGACCCGGCCTCACTCGCCCATGAGGGGCCTGATCTCCACACCGCCGCGCCAGGTCGCCGGGTTGTGCTTGGCCATCTCCATGGCGTGGTCGATGTCGTTCGCCTCGAGGACGGCGAATCCGCCGATCACGTACGGACCGTCCACGAACGCGCCGTCCTTCACGCCGCCGTCCCGGGAGACGGACTTGCCCTGCGTGCTGGGGTGCAGCGCGTAACCGGTGACGGGCTTGACGCCGATCTCGTCGACCTTGGCGGCGTAGGTCTCGTGCGCCTCCATCTCCTCCGGCGGCGCGCTCTCCCAGTCGCCGGGGGTCGGGGTGTACAGGATCATCGCGAACTGCGGCATGGGTTTCTTCCTTTCTTTCGTGTGCACGCCTTCCTGGCCATCGGATGCCAGATCGTGGTCAGGCCTGCAGGTCTGCTGTCGGGGGATCCCCCGCCACCGGTCGAGGCGCGAGGGCCTGTCCCGGGACGGGAAGCTTTGTCGTTCGTGCGTTGAGGAGCGCCACACCGAGCAGGAGGACCGCGCCGACGGCCGCCACGGCGTGGAGCCCGTCGGTGAACGCCGCCCGGGCCGAGGCCGCCAGGTCCCCGCCGGCCCCGCCTGGAAGGCCCTCGGCCGCGGCCACGGCCCTGGCCAGGCTCTCCCGCACCGGTTCGGCCACCTGCGCCGGCATGTCGTGCGGCAGCCGCGCCCGGTAGACGACGGTGCCGACCGTGCCGACGGTGGCGATGCCGACGGCGTAACCGAACTCATTGCTTATCTGCGACAGCGCGGAAGCCGTCCCGGACTTCTCCGGCGGGACCGAGCCGACGACCAGTCCGGTGCCCAGGGTCAGCAGGGGTCCGCCCCCCACGCACCAGACGGCGAAGCCGGCGACCAGTCCGGCGGCGCCGTCGCTGAGGGCGACCATGGCCAGACCGGCCACCGTGAGCAGCAGCCCTCCCGCGACGAGCCGGAAGGGCGGCACCCTCGTGCTCAGCACCGGCGCGGCCATGAGGCTGAGGATGCCGAGGGCCAGACCGGGCAGCAGGCCCAGCCCCGCCTCCATCGGGGACATCCCCGCGACCGACGGGAAGAACTGGGTGATGAACATCATCGTCGTGCCGGTGAGCATGGTGTAGAAGAACATGCTGACCAGCGCGGTGTTGAACGCCCCGCTCCTGAACAGGCTCAGGTCCAGCAGCGGATCGGCCAGCCGGCGCTGCCGGCGCAGGAAGCGCACGGCGAAGAACACGCCGACCGCCAGGGCCAGGGCGGGACCGGTCCGCCAGCCGTGCCTGGCCAGTTCCTTGACGCCGTAGACGAAGGGCAGGACCGCCAGCAGCGACAGCGCCACGCTGCCGAGGTCGACCCGCCCTCCCCGCTCGCCCGTGGACTCCGGCAGCAGGAGGGGAGCCAGCACCAAGGTGATCGCCATCGGCGGGACCGCCAGGAGGAAGACCGAGCCCCACCAGAAGTGCTCCAGCATGACGCCGCCGATCACGGGCCCGACGATGGCGCCGATGGAGAAGCACGCGGCCCACACGCTGATGGCGAGCCCGCGCTCCTTCTCGTCACGGAACATGTTGCTGATCAGCGCCAGGGTCGTCGGGCCCAGCGCGGCGCCCGCGACGCCCAGCAGCGCGCGGGCCGCGATGAGCGTCTCCGGGCCGGTCGAGTAGGCCGCCGCGACCGAGGCGACGCCGAAGGCGGCCACGCCGATCAGGAGAAGCCTGCGGTGGCCGATCCGGTCGCCCAGGTTCCCCATCGTGACGAGGAGACCCGCGACCATGAAGCCGTAGACGTCCACCAGCCACAGCTGCTGGGTGCCGCCCGCCTCCAGCTCCGCGCTGATGGACGGCAGGGCCAGCAGCAGCACGAAGATGTCGATGGAGACGAGGAGCGTGGGCAGCGCGAGCACCACCAGGGCGGACCATTCACGCCGACCCGCCCTGATCTGCACGTCGCCGGCCACGGTTCACTCCCTCTCTGCTCGTCTGACCCGGCACTGGAAGTCGCATCTGCGGCGGGGAAGGAACACCGACAGCCAGAACATTCTCTCCGTGCCGGTCGCGCGGCGGCTTCTTTCAAAAAGCGCTCTCGGCCGCGGGGAAGGCGTCGACGACGCGGTGGCGGCCCCGGTTCCCTCTGACCAGAAGGTCCTTCAGGACATCGGTGCCACCGCTCCGGAGCGCCGCCGCGGCGGCGGTCAGGTCCCGCACCACCTCGTCCAGCACGACGGCGACCGGCTCCGCGTTCTGCTCCAGGATGTCGCACCACAGTTCCGGCAGGCCGGCCGCTATCCGCGTGGTGTCCCTCAGCCCTTTCCCCGCCAGGGAGAGCACCGTCTCCTCCGCTTCCGCGAACCGGGCCGCCAGCGCCGCGGAGACCAGGTGCGGCGTGTGCGAGACGGCGGCGACGATCCGGTCGTGCCTCCTCGAGGGCAGCAGGCGCACCGTCGCCCGGCATGCCTCGGCGAGCTCGACGACCGGCCGGACGGCCTCCCACGGCGTGCCCGGGCCCGGGCACAGCACCCACGGGCGGCCGGCGAACATGTCGGCCCGAGCCGCCGCCGGGCCGGACAGCTCGCGCCCGGCCATCGGATGTCCGGGTACATAGGTGGTGAGGTCGCAGCCGGCGCGCGCCGCCTCCGCCACGATCACCCCCTTCGTGCTCGCCACATCGGTGTACACCGCGCCGAGGCCGCGTTCCTGGGCCTCGCGCAGCACCCGGGCCACCGAGGACGGCGGGGTCGCGATGACGACGACGTCGGCCGGAGGGGTGTCCGGCGTGAACCGGACCCCTGCCCCCATCCGCTCCGCCTCGGCCACGGCGTCCGCGTCCGCGTCGATCAGGGCCACCTCGGCGCCGGACCGCCGCACGGCGAGCGCGACCGAGGTCCCGATGACGCCGCTGCCGATGACCGTGACACTGCGGATTCCGGTCACACGGGGAGAAGCCGGTGGAACCTCGAGGGTGGCGACCGTCATCACTGCGTCCCTTCTTCACCTGACCGTCCTGACATGATTGTGAGAATTACCGGAATGCGTCCGCGGGGGATCCTGGAGGTGAACGTTTCCTGGCCGGACGCGCCGGGACGGATCTCCATCCGCCCGGGCAGGAGCACGGCGATCCGACCGGTCATCCGGAAACCGCCGTCACGGCCTTTCGGCGATTCTTTTCCCGCTCTGCGGTTTCTTTCTCACACGTCAATGATGCGTTCCCTTCCCCCCGTCCTCCAGGGAGACCGGAAACAGCATGCTGCCGTCCCGGATCAGGTTCCTGCCACGGCCGGGGAGGGGCGGGGCCGCCCGGTCCCTCCCCTCGCACCGAGGGACGTGCGGGCCCGCACCCGGGGCGCTTCGGGGCCCGGGACCGCGCCGGGCGCGGGCCCGCGGAAGCGATCCCCCGTGCACACGCGTCAAGCCCCCGGTGGAGACACCGGGGGCTTGACGGGGAATCCGCTTCAGGCGGGGACGGGGGCGAACTGGCCGGGGGTCCGCCCGGCCCCGGCCGGGCCCCGGTACGCCTGGGCGATGGACAGCCAGTGGTCCGCCTCCTCGCCGGAGGCCGTGACGGCCAGGTCGTCGCGGTGGCGCCGCCTCGTCACCAGCAGGCAGAAGTCCTCGGCGGGGCCGGTCACCCGCTGGGGCGAGTCCTCCGGCCCGAAGGCCCACAGCTCACCGGAGGGACCGGTGATCTCGAAACGGAACTCGGTGGCCGGCGGCGTCAGTCCGCGCGCCAGGTAACCGAAGTCACGCGTCAGGACGGCGAAGAGCACCAGGTGCTTGATCCTGTCCGTCCGCTCGAGCCGGGCGCCCACGGCGTCGGCGATGTCCTGTCCGTGCGCGAACTGCTCCATGATGCCGGCACAGGCGAGGATGACCGGCGGCAGCGGGTTCACCAGCCACGGCACGGTCTGGCCCTCGGGCACGGCGGCCAGCGCCTCGACGACCGCCTCCCGTTCGGCCCGCCACTTGCCCAGCAGGACTTCCGGCGTGTCGTTCTGGTAGAGCTTGAGCGCGGCGTTGACCGCGCCGTCGAAGTCGTTCTTGGCGCCGGCCACCAGGGCCTGGAAGGCGTCGGCGTCGGAGGCCGCCGTCTTCGCCAGCGTGAAGATGAAGGTCAGGTGCGCGATCTGGTCGGCGACCGTCCACCCCGGGGCGGGTGTGTGCAGCTGCCACTGCTCGGGGCCGAGCCCCGAGACCAGCCGGTCCAGCACCTCGCCCTCCGCGGTCAGATCCCGCAGGACCTCGTCCAGGGATGTCATAGCGTCCTCCTCTTGCTAGGGGTTGGTGAGAGTCCGGGAACCACCGCTCTCCGCGCCGCGGCGAACGCGGCCCACGAGGTCAGTTCGATCAGGGCGCGATCGCCCGGCCGCTGCTTCCGGAACTCCTCGACGACCTGGTCGTCCACCTGGTAGGCGGCCACGGCCGTCAGCAGGGCCAGCCGTCCCGCGGGGCGGTGCACGGGAGCGAGGAGCCGCACCGCGTCCGTCACCCACGCCCGGCTGAGACCGGCGGGTCCGCCGTCCCAGCCGGCCAGGTGCGCCGTCACGAGTTCACGGACGGCTCTGGGCACCGAGAGGCTTCCAGCCGCCTCGATGGCCGTGGCGGCCCGGCCGAACGCCTCGGCGAGAACGGGCTCCTCGCGCGCCCAGGAGAGATCCGCGGGCAGGTCCGCCGGTGGCAGCAGGCTCAGCGACCCGCCCGGCGCCGCGGGGCGGCGGGCCGCCGAACTCATGATCAGCCCGAACAGCCCCATGAACACGCGGCGCAGGGACCCCGGCAGCCGCGGCGGCACCGGGGAGCCGGCCAGGAACACGTTGACCATGCGGTTCAGGTAGTGGAACGTGAACGCGACCGCCACCAGCTCCGCGTCGGGACGCCATGAGGTCTCCTGCGTCCGCCGCGAACGCGCCCAGGCGGCGATCCTGCGCATGACGGGGTCGGGCAGGTTCTCCAGTTCCTCCGCCGTGCACCTGCCCCCCGTCAGACCGCGCAGCACGGTCCCGTGCACGTCGACGCAGTACGGGCAGCGGTTGTCGAGCGACACCGCCGAGGCGACCGCCTCCTTGGTCGCCCTGCCGACCGTCCCCTCCGCGAGCATCGACTCGCGCAGCATGATCCAGGAGGCGGCGAGCAGGTCGGGCGCGGGCGAGTGCAGGATCACGGGCGGCGCCGGCATCCCGAAGTCGCGCTCGAGCTGGGCGTACACCCGTGCCACCGGCTCCGGTGCGGCGTCCGGCCGCACCGGGGTGACATGCCGGACCTGCGCCAGCACGCCGGGCAACGACGCCCGGGTGAGCATCCGTCCCATCGCCCCGCCCCCTAGCCCCTCGCGAGGCTGGGGAGGAGGCCGGCCACGCCCCGCCGCCCGCCGGTGCCCCCGTCCGGCGCGGGAGCCCCGTACGCGACGTCGACCCCACGGGCGCGGGCGGCCTCCACGATGCCCGGTACGGCGCGCTCGGCCAGCGCGGCGATGGTCATGGCCGGATTGACGGTCAGGCCCGCCGGCACGGCGGAGCCGTCGGTGACGAAGATCCCCGGGTGGCCGCGCAACTCGTGCCGGTCGTCGAGGGCGGAGGTCGCGGGGTCGTCCCCGATGCGGCAGGAGGCCAGCGGGTGCACGGTGTAGGCGCCGATCAGGTCGTTGGTCCACGGCGTCACCGTGGCCAGGCCGTCGCGCTCCAGGATGTCCTTCACCTCGGCGTCGGCGAGGTGCCATCCCCGCCACGTGTTCTCGGTCGGCTGGTAGCGCAGCCGGCCGACGCCCAGCATCTGCTGGGAGATCCGGTCGGCGTTCCCGCGCACCGGCGGCGGGCCGAAGACGCCCTCGTTGTCGTCCTCGGTCATCTGGAAGATGATCAGCCATGACTGCCAGGCCTCGAGCATCTCCTTCTTGCGGGGACCGAACCAGGTCATCCCCGCCCCGTCCGCCACCTGCGCCAGGATCGTGCCCAGGCCGGGCGGGAAGTAGAGCTGCTCCAGCGAGAAGCGGGTGTACTCCGGCAGGGAGCCGTCCAGCCGGTCCCAGTTCGCCACGGTCGGCCCCTTGCCGATCTGGTTGGCGGCGTACGCCAGGCCGTCGTCGCGGCTGAGGCCGAGCACCTCGCGCACCCGGTCCTCGTTGAGGACGGCGGTGTTGAGCCTCTCCCCGTTGCCGGAGAAGTAGCGGCCCACGGCGTGGGGCATCCCTCCCAGCGCCGCGGCGCTGCGCTGGAGGATGACGGGGGTGGCGCCGGCTCCCGCGGCCAGTACGACGATCTTGGCCTCGATCGTCCCCTCGCCCGTGGTGATCCTGTAGTCCTCGTCGTCGACGAGGCTGTAGTGGACCCGGTAGTGGCCCTCGTCCGTCCGCGAGATGGACTGCACCTCGTGCAGCGGCCTGATCTCGGCGCCGTGCGCCAGCGCGGCCGGCAGGTAGTTCACCAGCAGCGACTGCTTGGCGTCGAACCGGCAGCCCGCCATCATCCAGTTGCAGTTGGTGCACGCGCCGGTGTCGACGGCGGCCGGGACGGGGTTCGCCGTACGGCCCGCGTGGTCGCAGGCGGCCGCCCACAGCCCGCCGGCGTAGGAGACGTCGTCCCAGTCCTGCTGCGTGATGGAGATCGACTCCGCGACCCGGTCGTACCAGGGGTCGAGGGTGTCGCGGTCGATGGAGGCCGGCCACATCCGTCTGCCGATGCTGCCGCGGCGCTCGAAGACGAAGCGCGGCGCCCGCGGCATGGCGGCGAAGTAGACCACGCTGCCGCCGCCCACGCAGTTGCCGCCCAGGATGCTCATGCCGTCGCCCACGACGAAGTCGAAGGCGCGCGTGTACGACGAGCCGAGCTTGAAGTTGTGCTCGAAGTCGGCGCCGGTCAGCCAGGGGCCGCGTTCGAGGACCACGACCTTGGCCCCGCCCGCGGCCAGGTGGTAGGCGGTGATCGCACCGCCGAATCCGCTGCCTACGACCAGGACGTCGGTGCGTTCGTGGCTCATGCGGGGCTCCCTGAGGGCGTCGTGTTCGGGTGCGGGGTCGCCAGCGCTCTGCCGTACGAGAACTTCCGGAAGCGCCACAGTCCGTCCGTGTCCGGCTTGGCGATGCCCATCGCGGTGAGGCCGGGATGGCCTGCCGCGAGCGCCTCGGCGGTGTCCAGGTGAGCGGCCGAGTCGTAGGCCATGTAGCTGAAGAGCGCCAGGCTGACCCACATGGCCTTCTCCGGATGGCCGGGCGAGGTCAGCCTGCGCACCAGGTCGGTGCGTTCGTCGAAGGAGAGCGCCACGAAGGCGGGCTCCTCGGCGGAGCGGCCCTTCTCGGCCGCGTAGGTACGGGCGTGCTCGTTCAGCAGGCGGGCGAAGTCGTCCAAGCCGCCGGTGACGCCGGTCGCGTCCCACTCGAGGAGCTCGACGGCGCCCGCCGCCACCGCCCCTCCGCCGGGGGAGACGCCGGCGACGGCCCGGTCACCGGGGAACCGCTTCTCCCCCGGGAGGATCGTGTCGGCGAACGCCTCGAGAGTCGTCGTCCTGGTCTGGTGTTCGTCCGGGGCAGGCGACCGCATATGCATTCCTCATGTCAAGTCCGGCTCGGTCCGACCTCATCGTCCGGCCGGCGGCGGAACGCCCGCATCTCGCCGCTTGCTTTACTTGTATTGGTTCCTGCAGACTTCCGGCAATCTTTCAGATATTCCGTCTCGCAGGGGAAACCCCTATGACCCCTATTCCTCTCCCGCATTTTTTCCGGCCATACCCGAGAATCGCAAGATAATCGTAGATTTCCCCTCTCTCGGTGCTATCTTCCCGTGCAGGAGTCAAGTACGCCTTGACTGATCATCACCGAGTGCTCCCGCAATCCATTCTCGGGGAGGGGAAATGGAGAACGAGAGATCCGTCCTGCGCGCCATTCTCGCCATGCAGGACGAACTCGGAGAACCGCTGACCGTGGACGACCTCGCACGGACGGCGATGTTCAGCAAGTTCCACTTCTCCCGGATCTTCCAGCGCGTGACGGGCCTGTCGCCCGGCCGGTTCCTCTCGGCCCTGCGCATCCAGGAGGCCAAGCGGCTGCTCGTGACGACCTCCTCCGCCGTCACCGAGATCAGCCACCGGATCGGCTACTCCAGCGTGGGCACCTTCAGCACGCGGTTCACCCACAGCGTGGGCGTCTCCCCCATCAAGTACCGCCAGCTGGAGAGCGCGGTCCCCTGGTCGCTGATCGGACACCGGCACGACATCCCGGGCATCTCCTCCACCCGGATCGTGGGCGAGATCTCCTCACCGCTGGAGCGGCCCGTCTTCGCCGGCCTGTTCCCCGGCCGGCTCCTCGAGGGGCGCCCCGTCCGTTACACGGTGGTCGACGGTCCCGGCCCGTTCGAGCTGACCGATCTCCCGCCGGGGGACTGGTATCTGATGACGCAGTCCGTCGAGGCCGGACGGGAGGACGCGTTCGACCACCCCCCGGGCGGTGACAGCTCGCTGTACGTCGGATTCAGCGGTCCCATATCCATCAGGCCCCACTCGGCGACGGAATGGGTGGACGTGCGCCTGCGCCCGATGACCCCGCTGCACCCGCCGGCCCTGCTGGCCCTGCGCGAACTGCTGGGAACGTGAAATGACCGCCCGGGCCGGGGCCCGGGCGGTCATTTGAGCTCATCGGGCCGGGACCGCCTCGGGGCGGCGCACCGTCACCGGGCTCACGGTCATCGGCAGCCCGCCCCGGATCCGGAGCGACAGCATCGGCTCCGGAACCGCCCGGTGCCCCGGCACCGCGGTCAGCCGCAGGTCTCGGAAGACCATGGCGACGACGAAGGCGGCCTCCATCATCCCGAGGTGGTTCCCGACGCAGAAGCGGGGGCCCGCGCCGAACGGGATGTAGGCGTACCGCGGCCGGCCCGCCGGAGCGTCGGGATCGAACCGCTCGGGGACGAACCGGTCGGGCTCGTCCCAGAAACGCGGGTGCCGGTGCAGGGTGTAAGGACTGATCATGACGTCCGCGCCGGCCGGGACGCGGTACCCGCCGACCTCGTCGTCGGCCACCGCCCGGCGGGGCAGGGCCCACACCGGCGGGTAGAGCCGCATGACCTCCTCCAGCACCATCGCGGTGTACTTCAGCCGGTGCAGGTCCTCGTAGACCGGGAGCCGGTCGCCCAGCACCGCGACGGCCTCGGCGTGCAGCCGCTCGCGGACCTCCGGATGCTCGCCGACGAGATGGAAGGTCCATGACAGCGTGCTCGCCGTCGTCTCGTGCCCGGCCAGCAGCAGCGTGATCAGCTCTTCGCGGATCCGCTGCAACCCGTCCTCCCGGCTGGCGGCGACGATCCGGGAGACCACGTCGTCCCCGTCGCCGTCGTAACCGCCGAACCGCTGGGCGACGAGGTCGTCGGCCACCCGGTGCAGGTCCCGCAGCGCGCGGCGGAAGCGCAGCCGCTTGGGCAGCGGCAACCAGGACGGCACCCTGTTCAGCGACACCATGTCGAACATCGCCTGGTCCTGCACCGCCTCGAAGGAGTGCCCGATCGAGGCGAAGGCGTCCAGGTCGGCGTCGAGCACGGTGCGCCCCAGCACGCCGAGGGTGAGTGCGGTCATCTCCTGGGCCACGTCGACGGGCCCGCCGCCCTCCCGTGCCCGCAGCCGATCCACCAGCTTGGCCGCTTCCCGGCCGATGGCCTCGGCCTGCCGGGCGATGCGCCGGTTCTGGAAGACGGGCTGGACCGTCTGCCGCTGCCTGCGCCAGAGCCCGCCCTCGCTGGTCAGCAGCCCGTCTCCGATGGCCTGCCTGGCCTCGGCCAGGCCGAGTCCTTTGTGGTAGTTGCCGCTGTTGTCGGCCAGGACGTGCTTGGCGTGGTCGGGATGGTTGAAGAAGTAGAGCGACTTGGGACCGATGGTCAGTTTGACCGCGTCGCCGTACCGCTCGGCGGCCGTGGTCAGCATGCCGAGCCGGTCGGCCACGAGCTGCCTGAACAGCGCGGGACCGGCCGTGAGCGGAGGGCCGGGCGGGGTCCGTCCGCTCATCCGGGCACCTCGTCCCACGTCGGGCGGACCTTCTGGAAGGCGCCCCGGAAGACCAGCAGCGGCTCCCGGCCGGCCCACTGGTCCATGGACAGCACCCTGCCGATGAAGACGGTGTGGTCGCCGCCGTCGTAGGAGCGCCACAGCTCGCACTCGAAGTGGGCCAGCGCCTCGTCCATGAGCGGCACGCCGGTGGCCCCACCCGGCTGCCAGGCGACGCCGTCGAACTGGGCCGCGCCCAGGGTCCGCCAGCGGTCGGCGAAGTGCCGGGCCATGGCCTCCTGGTGGGAGGCCAGGACCGAGACTCCGAAGTGGCGTGTCATGGTGAGGCATTCGTGCATGACCGCCCCGCGGTCGACGCAGACGAGCACCAGCGGCGGGTCGAGTGAGACCGACGTGAACGAGTTGGCGGTCATCGCGTGCGGCGGGGTGCCGGTGGTCACGACGGTGACCCCCGTGGCGAAGGTGCTGAAAGCCCGCCGCAGCGATCTGGCGTCGGAGACGTCTCTGACCGGGATGGAGTGGTCGACTGTCACGATGACCTCCTAGGCCGTGTACGGTTCGAGCGCCGCGACCAGCGCGTCGGGAACCCTCGCCGGCACTGTGCGGGTGTTGGGCCCCCGCATACAGGCGACCCGCTGGCGGCCGCGCGCGACGAGCGTCTCGGTTCCGTCCTGGTTGACACGCACGTAGTCGAAGCTGAACTCCAGCTGGGTCTGGGCCAGGTCGACCAGCCGCATCCGGATGGAGAGCTCGTCGAAGGCCGTGATCTCGGCGAAGAACTCACAGTCGACCTTCAGTGTGAACAGCTTCAGGTCGTCCTGCAGATCGGCGAGCACCTCCGGCGCCCGCTCCTTCAGGAACATCTCGCGGCAGCGTCCCTGCCAGCGCAGGTAGTTGACGTAGTAGACGTTGCCCACGATGTTGGTCTCCTCGAACCCCACCGTGTGCGTGTACTCGAAGTGCTTGCCCATGTCTCACGACCGCCCTTCGACGAAGATGGCGATGACGACGGGGTCGGGGACGCCCCACACGGAGGCGACCAGTGTCGCGATGCGGGCCTGGCCGCAGGCGAACACCGTCCAGGGGCCCCTGCCGTCCCGGGTGAGGGCCAGGGACACGTGATCGTGCAGGCCCGCGTGCTCCGCCGCCGCCAGGGCCGCGCGCACGCGGGACGCGGCGGCGTCCAGCCCCTCCCCGCTCTCCCTGACGACCTGCCGGGCGAGTCCCATGCCGTCGCCCAGCAGCTCGCTCCACCGCTCGGCGGGCTGCTCGGCCACCCGCTCCAGCGCGCCGCCGACGGCGAACTCGGCGGCGATGCCGAGCATCAGGTCCGCGCCGTGGGTGACGGCGATCGTCCAGCCGTCGTCGCTCCGCAGGCCGTCGGGCCTGCCGAGGGCCCGGCCCGCGACCAGGCCCGCCAGCTCCAGGCTGTCCACCTCGCCCACCGGGGAGCCCGGTTCCACGGCGATCGCCGCCCGGCGGCCGGTCAGCTCCTCGACCGTCCGCTCCAGGTACGACCCGAGCAGCGGGGCGGCCCAGGGGCCGCGGCCGTCCTTCTTCCTGACCGCCTGGAGCCGCAGGCCCTCCCACCGCTCGACGACCTCGCCCGAGCCGGTGCGCACGGCGATGTCGTAGACGTAGGCGTCGCCCACGCGCTCCCGCTCCGTGGCGGTGAAGCGCAGCTCCCCGCCGGCCGCCGGCGCGGCAGGTCCGGGATGGATCCTGTCGATGCCGGTGGGCAGCAGGGTGGCGTCCGGGACGCACACCTGGTTGCCGTGCATCAGCGCGTCGCGCATGCCCGGGTCCGCCAGCAGCAGCCGGCCGGGCAGGAACGCGGCGAACCAGTCCGACGACTCCCGCACCGAGACGTCCGCGTCGACGTGCCGGGCCGCGGCCCGGTGGTAGCGGCGCAGCCGGTGGAAGCGCGGTCCCTGGAACAGGACCTCCCCGTACAGTTCCGTGGCCGGGTCCAGCGGGACGGCCGGCAGCCCGTCGGGCACCTGGTCCGGCGGCCCGTCCGGCACGGCCTGGCCGGTGTAGCGCAGCCGGGCGCGGAAGTGGTCGACCTCGAAGCCGGTCTCCGAGCTGCGGATCGCCACCTCCACGGTGTCGTCGTCCGTGACGGTCGCGGCCACCCTGATCCGCCCGCTGTCGTCACCCGGCACGATGATGGGCCGGGCGAACTCCGCCCCCTCGATCACGGGGAGCTCCTCGCGCCCCGTGACGGCGGCGCCGACCTGCACCATGGCCTCCATGCCGAAGACGGCGGGGAACAGGTAGTTGCCGTCCAGCAGGTGGTCGGCGAGGTAGAGGTCCGTGCCCCCGCTCATCTCGACCTCGCAGACCAGCTCCACCCCGTGGTAGCGGATCAGCGGCTTGTCGACGAACCGCAGCAGCGGCAGGTCGGGCAGGTCGTAGCGGACCGTGTTGACGCCCTCGGTGCGGCCGCTGATCACCACGACCGGCGGGGTGGCGGGATCGGCGACCAGCCGCCGCATGATCTCCACGCCCTGCTCCGGCGTGATCGGCGTGATGCCCTTGCGGACCAGGCCGTCCACCACCGACAGCCGCTCGCCCATGCCCACCTCGGACCAGACCGACCACTCCATGCAGATGGCCCGGCAGCCCGGGTGCTCCCGGCCGACCTCGGCGGTGATGTCGGCCAGCCACTCGTTGGCCGTGGCGTAGTGCGCCTCGCCGTGCAGCCCGGCGCGGCCGATGATGCTGCCGAAGGAGACCAGCAGGCGCAGCCTGCCCGGCTCCACCGCCGCCAGCACGTTGCGCAGCCCGTCGACCTTGGGGGCGAAGGTGCGCCGGAACGCGGCCATGTCGAGGCTCGCCAGGCCGGCCGGCTCGTTGCGTCCCGCCCCGTGCAGCACCGCGGTGACGGGCCCGAGGGCCGCCTCCGCCTCGGCGACCGCCCGCCTCACCTGGTCGGGATCGGTGATGTCGGCGCGGGCGTAGTGGACCGCCAGCCCGGCGTCCTCCATCCGCCGCAGGTTCTCGGCCAGCTCGGAGTCGCCGGCGGGGTCGGAGCGGCCCAGGACGGCCAGCTTGGCGCCGCTGTCGGCGGCCACCGCGATGGCGCACTCGGCGGTGATGCCCTTGCCTCCTCCCGTCACCAGCAGCACGTCGCCGGTCTCCAGCGCGGCCGTGGTCTCCGCGGGCCGTACGGGCATCGCGCGCAGGGTCGGGACCCGCCGCACCCCGGCGGCGTCGTAGTGCACCTCGGCGTAGTCGCCGGTCGCCGCCACCTCCGCGGCCACCCAGCCGACCGCCTCCGCGACCGCCGGCACGTGCACGATGGTCACGCGCAGGTGCGGGGCCTCCAGGTGCAGCGTCTTGGCCAGTCCGGCGGCGCCCCGGCCGTGCTGCACGAGCACGAACCGGGTGCCCTCGGGGGCGGAGACGACCGCCTGGGCGGCGAGGAGGGCCTGCTCCAGGTGTTCCTCCGCGCAGTCCTCGGGGAGGCAGACCAGCACGCCCGGCCCGGTCCCGTCCTGTTCGAGCGCGCCGCGCAGCGCCTCGGCGATCGGGGACGTCCCGTAGGACCGCCACTCCCCGCCGGTCCTGGACACCGGCCGGGCGGCCAGCGGGACCTCGTCGAGATCGAGCACGAACGGCCGGGCCCAGTCCGCGGCGCCGGCGACCAGGGGAGCGGCGGCCGCGCCGCCCGCGGTGCCGGTCCGCATGACCTCGTCCAGGGCGTCCGCCAGCTCACGCAGGTTCGCGGTGGCCACGTTGGCCGGGACGTGGGTCGCCGGGATGCCGAGGATCTGGGCGGCCTGGTCGATGATGTGCATCACGGTGACCGAGCTCAGGTGCAGCTCGTCCAGGGGCCGGCTGTCCTCGCGCACCATCTCCAGCGGCAGCTCGGCCCGCTGGGCGGCCAGGCGGCGCAGCAGGTCGACGGTGGACTCCCCGTCCGCCGCCGCCTCCTCGGGCGCGGCCTGCGGCTGCGCCGTGCGGACGGCCTCGCCGCGGACCTGGACCTGCGGCGCCTGCTCGGCGGGGCTGGCGAAGAAGGCGAACTCGGCGCCGATCTCCAGCGGGCGGACGAGCCGGCCGTGGAACAGCTCCTCGTGGGCCACGGGGGCTCCGATCACGTACGCCGCGGCCACCACGCCCAGGAACGCGGAGATCGACTCCGAGTCCGTGTCCACCGCCATGGCCGGCACGTCGCTCACCCCCGCGGCCAGGCGGCTGAGCACGGACCCGGGACCGACCTCGACGAACAGGTCGACCCGCGCGGCCGCGCGCTCCACGGCCTGGGTGAACAGCACCGGGTCGGTGATCTGGCGCTGGAGCAGCGCGGCGATGTCGGTGTCCGGGGACAGGATCTCCCCGGTGACGGTGGAGACGATGTCGCGGGAGATCGGGTCGAACACCTCGGTCTCCAGGTGCTCACCGAAGACCTTGCTCGCCGGCGCCACCAGGGGCGAGTGGAAGGCGTGGGAGACCGGCAGCCGGGTGAAGCGGATCCCGGCCTCGGCCGCCCGCACGCCCGCCGTCTCGATCGCGTCCGCCGGCCCCGCTATCACGGTCTGCTCGGGCCCGTTGTAACCGGCGATCACGACGGGCAGGTCCTCGATCAGCTCCAGCACCGGTCCGGGGGCCGCGCTGAGCCCCGCCATGGTTCCGGGCCGGCTGTGCTCGGTCATGACCCGGCCCCGCACGCCGGCCACCCGCAGCAGGGTCTCGGTGTCCATCGCCTCGGCCCAGTGCAGCGCCGACAGCTCGCCCAGGCTGTGGCCCACCGCGACCGTGGCCTCGATGCTCAGCAGGTTCAGCGCCCGCAGGCCGGCCATCGACCCGGTGACGATGCGCGGCTGGGCGACGGCGGTGTCCACCATGTCGCCGTCGGCGGGAAGCGCCGCCTTGAGGTAGACCTCCTCCGCCTCGGCGAACCGCCTGCGCAGCGCGCCGCCGCTGGTGCCCCGGCCGGAACCCTGGCCGGGGAAGAGGAAGCCGATCCTGCCCTCCCGCTCGGCGTGGCCGAGGAAGGCGCGCCCGCCGGCCCGCACCAGGCGGGTCTCCCCCGCCTCCAGCGCGTCCAGCACGACCTGCAGCTGCTTGACGGCGTCCTCCGGCGACACGGCCACGACGGCCGCCCGGTACGGCAGGCCCCGCAGTTCACGCTGGAGCGTGGCGCCCAGGTCGGCGAGCTGGGCGTAGGAGAGCTTCGGCACGAAGTC
Source organism: Planomonospora corallina (assembly GCF_042650625.1). Lineage (NCBI taxonomy): Bacteria > Bacillati > Actinomycetota > Actinomycetes > Streptosporangiales > Streptosporangiaceae > Planomonospora > Planomonospora corallina. The sequence goes on along the minus strand of NZ_JBHSBM010000008.1, from coordinate 130,391 downwards.
GATCAGCTCCCGCACCCGCTCGCGCAGGGTGTCCGGCGAGGCCCCGTCCACCAGCAGCACCTCGGCGTCCTGCGCGGAGGCGGCGAGCGCCTTGGTCCGGGTGCCGAACCTGGCCCGCCGGCGCGAGCCCGGGTTCTCCAGCACGACGTGGGTGTTGATCCCGCCGAAGCCCATGGCGGTGACCGCGGCCCGGACCGGCGCGCCGGCGGGCCAGGGCTCGGCCTTGCGCAGCACCCGCAGCGAGGCCCCCTCCTCCATGAGCACCGGGTGCGGGTCGACACAGCCGATGGTGGGGGGGAGCACCTGCTCGTGGACCGCCATCGCGGTCTTGATCAGACCTGCCACCCCGGCCGCGGCCTTGGTGTGGCCGATCATCCCCTTGATGGAGGTGATCGCCGCGGGCGCGGCCTCCGGATCCGCCGTCGCCCGGGCGCTCGAGAGCGCCTTGAGCTCGGTGGCGTCGCCCAGGGCCGTGCCGGTGCCGTGCCCCTCGAACAGGTGGACGGTCTCGACGCCGAAGCCCGCCTTCTCGTAGGCCCGGCGCATGGCCAGCTGGTACCCGCTGATCTCCGGACGGGTCATGCCGCCCCTGCCGTCGGAGGCGACGCCCCAGCCGGCGACCGTGGCGTAGATCCTCCGGCCGGACTTGACGGCGTCCTCCTCGCGCATCAGCACGACCATGCCGCAGCCCTCACCGGGCCAGAAGCCGTTGGAGCCCCGGTCGTAGAGCTTGAACTCGCCCTTGGCCAGCGCGCCCGTCTTGGCGAATCCGATGATCTCGAACGGGTCGATCGACAGGTCGACTCCGCCGGCGATCGCCACGTCGAGGTCGCCGTCCAGCAGCCCTCTGACGGCCGTGGTCACCGCGAGCAGGGACGAGGAGCAGGCGCCGTCGACCGTGTAGCCGCCGCCGTTGAAGTCGAAGTGGTTGCAGATGCGCCCGGCGATCGTGTTCGACAGCCCGCCGGCCAGGGTGTCCTCGTCGATGGCCGGGAACGGGCTCTTGTACGTGTCCTCGAGGCCGGCCAGGAAGCCGGCCAGCCGGTCGTCGTCCCAGCCCTCCGCCTTGAGGGCGGCGGCGACGGTCCTGCGCACGTACGGCCAGCGCAGGCGGAGCACGTTGGCCCGGGTGAACTCCCCGGTGAGCGTGTTGCCGACGACGGCCGCGGTCCGCTCACGCGGGAGGCCCTCCCCTTCGGGGAAGCCCGCGTCGGTCAGGGCCCGGCTCGCGACGTCGAGGGCCAGCCAGTGCGTGAGGTCGGTCGAGCGGTAGGTGCTTCCAGCGATCTTGTAGGCGAGCCGGTCGAACTCGTACCCCTCGATGACCGCGGCGTTGCGCGCGTAGAAGCGGTCCGGGGTGGCCGGGTCGGCGTCCCAGTAGTCCTCCAGCCGCATGCGGACGTCGGGCAGCCGGCGGAAGGCCCGCCGTCCCGCGACGGCGTTCTCCCACAGCTCCCTGGGCGAGGCGGCGTCCGGGTAGACGCACGCCATGCCCACGATGGCGATCCGGGTCATGCCTTGGCCCCCTCTTCCCGGACCCCGGACAGCGCCTGCGCCGCCTGCCGCTGGACCTGCTCGGCCTCCCTGGCCCGGGTCTTGAGGGAGATGTCCAGCGCCCACAGGTAGCCGCCGCGGATCAGGCAGACGGCGGCGGTGGCGAAGAAGATGCCGTAGGGGATGTTCATGCCGGTGAGCACGCCGTACATGACGGCCACGCCGCCGCCGAAGGCGACCTGCGAGAGCGGCTTGGAGGGACTGGTCCCGGGGTCGGTGATCATGTAGTTGGTGAACAGCACGAAGGCGATGCCGGTCATCATCGACAGGCCGCCGAGGATCGAGATGTCGTCGATGATCAGGCCGCGGACGACGGCCTGGAGGGCGAAGCCGCCGACCCAGGCGGCGATCAGCCACATGCGGTTGGTCAGCTTGGCGTTGAGCATGGTGCCGAAGAAGATGATGACCAGCGGGATGATCCAGTCGACCGGGTTCCCGACGTGCTCGCTGAAGTGGTACGGCGGGGCGATGCTGGCCCAGGGGAACAGGATCAGGATGACGGCGATGCCGAAGTTGGAGGGGTTCATGAAGTGCCGCAGGCGCCCGCGCACCGGGGCCCGCAGCACCCACTTGGCGCCCACGGCCACGGTGACGCCGAACATCATCACCAGGATCTGGTCGTTGACGTAGGTCAGCATGTTCAGCGCGATGCTGGTGATGTGCGCCGGGAGCAGGAAGTTCACCAGCCCGGTGAACCCGCCGCCTCGGAACCTCGGCGCGCGCCCCTCGACCCGCGCCCCGATCGCCTCCAGGACGATCTCCACCGTGTAGCCGGTGGCCAGCGCCACGAAGGGCCAGGCGAAGCCCTGCTCGAACCCCCACCAGGAGAAGCCGAGGATGTTGAAGATCGTGATAGAGAGCGCGAACCTGCGCAGTGCCTTGATGGTCTTGGCGTCGTGCCTCGGGGGGGCCGCCGGCGCCTTGGTCTGCTCGGCCATCGTCACTTCTCCTTCGCCTGCGAGCCGAGCTGGAGCGCGTGCCAGCCGGGAGTGAGCTGAAGATCCTGCTCGCGCACCTGGCCCGTGCGGTCACGCCACGTCAGGTGCACCTTCTGCGGGCCGGAGACGCCCTTGCCGAGGCCGATGTGCACGGCGTGGGCGCGCTTGCCGGAGTGGCCGCTGCCGCCGTCGACCCGGCCCAGGAACGTGCGCCCGTCCGCGGTCGTCACGGTCGCCTCGGCACCGATCACCGGGGAGCCCGACTCGTCGGACAGCCGCAGCCCCAGGAAGGCGCCCGTGTCCGGGCTCACGTTCCGGTAGAACACCGGCGGGCCGAACTGCCTGGCGACGGCGAAGTCGAGCCGGCCGTCCCCGTCGGCGTCACCGGTGGCGATGCCCCGCGTGGGGATCGGCACGGCCAGGCCGAGCTCCTCGGACAGGTTGGCGTAGGTGCCGTCCGCCCGCTTGGCGAAGAAGGCCAGGGTCTGGTCGCCGGCGATGTCCGCGCCCTCCTGGACGACCGGCCACGACCGGACGTCGTGGACGACGATGTCGTTGGCCGTGGCGAGCTCCTGCAGCTGCGCCCAGCGGTTGACCCAGCCCTTGACGAAGCCCGTCGCCTGCACGATGGCCTGCTCGCCGCTGTTGTCGAAGTCCTCGATCTTGACGTCCCAGCCCCAGCCGGACCAGGCCGTGCGCAGCTCGGCGCTGCGGTCGGCGAACGGCGCGCGCCCGCTGCGGAGCTGCTCGCGCAGGTCGGCGCGGTCCTCGGCGGTGGAGATCAGATGGAAGTTGCTCTCCTGGATGCCGAAGGGGGTGGTGATGTTGCTGACGAAGAAGTCGTAGAGGCCGTCGTGGTCGAGGTCGGCCGCGTCGGAGCCCATGCCCTTGAACGAGTCCTGCCCCAGGGTCTTGGACTTGGGGGTCCAGGCGTCCCGGCTCTGCTCGACCAGCTTGAACCGGATCTTTCCGGGAGTGGAGGTGTTGTACAGCAGCCGGTCGGGGCCGAAGTCGTTGTTCAGGAACAGCTCGGGGAGCTGGTCCCGGTCGAGGTCGACCGCGGTCGCACCGAGTTCCCAGCCCCGGGAGACCTCCTCCGACAGCACGTCGTCCAGCTTCTGGAAGCTCACCGAGGTCTCGGTCGCGCCCGTCCACCGGAAGAAGTAGTTCCGGCCGCCGTTGAAGCCGGCGGACATGGAGTCGTTCATCTCCACACCGCCCTCGGCCGTGTCGTCCAGGACGCGGGAGCCGTCCTTGAAGTAGTTGCCGATGAAGACGTCCTGGTGCCCGTCCCCGTCGAAGTCGGCGACGGTGGCGACGTTGCTGTTCCAGACCGGGCCGTCGTACTCGCCCCCGCCCGAGTTCGGAACCAGCTCGACGGGCTGGAACGCCGCCGCGCTCAGCTCCTCCGCCCCGGCCTTCTGCAGGTGCACGATCGGCGAGCGGCCCCACAGGTAGACGAGGAGGTCCATGCGGCCGTCCTCGTTGAGGTCGGCGGGCACGCAGCCCATGGGCGCCATCGTCTTGTCCATCGGCAGCGAGCCGTGTGTGAGCGCGAACGGCCGGTAGCGGTCGGCGCGCGCGCCGGGAGCCGGCGTGACCACCACCTGGTCGATGCGCGTGTCCACGATGCACAGGTCGTTGTCCAGCCCGTCGGCGTCGAGGTCGTTCATGGCGACCGCGGCCCCGACCGAGGAGATCCAGGCGCTGATCTTCTCGTAGGTCTTGTTCACCTTGCGGATCGTCTGCTGCTGGTAGCCACCGGGAAGGGCGACGTTCAGCGGCGTGAACGTGTACCGCTGCGCGGACTCGGTCCGCTCCTCGCCGGAAGCGAAGCTCGGCCGGGAGACCACGAACATCGTGGCCATCAGCACGAGCGCGACGATTCCCGGCAGCTGCCGGCGCAGCCAGCCGACTGTCGTGGTCACGGGGTGACACCTCCAAGAGATACGAATTGATCGGCGATGCGCTGCCGCCACACCTCGTACGCCGGCAGACCGCCCTCCCCCTCCGCGTCGGGACGGGTCTCGCGGCTGATCCGGGCCGCCTGCTCGGGAGTCGTGCCGCACAGGACCTGGGTGGCCACCTCGTTGTGCGGCACCAGCAGCCCCGCCCTGACCCGGGCCTCGGCGGCGAACACGCTTCCCTGCGCCAGTCGCGGACGGTGCCGGCCGGCGCGCTCGCGCAGCTTCACCAACTCCTCCTCGGGCGCTCCGCCCGCGTAGGTCGCGGCCAGCCCGACGCCGCTCCACAGGTCGGCCCACCGCGGCTCGGGGAACCCCTCGAGCAGGGAGACGACCCGGTCGACGTCCGTCCCGCCGACGAACCACAGCGCCCGCCCGATGCCCTGGTCGATGGCCCGGTCGCTGTAGGAGGACGGGTCGTGGGCCGGCCAGGGGAAGCGGGGCTCCCGGTAGTGCCGGTGGACGTACTGCCGGGTGCGGAAGTACGCCTGGTGGAACCCGTATCCGTCGTGCACGAGCCACTTCAGGAGCGGGTCGAGGCCCTCGCTGTCCGGCCACCTGAACCGGGGGAGCCGGGCCATCGCCCAGCCGATCCCGACGTACACCATGTAGAGGTGGTCGTCGCCACGGCCCCGGAGGAAGTCCTCGACGTTGCGCGAGCCGCCGAACGGCAGGCCGTCCAGGACTCCGAAGCCCATCCCGGCGCCTTCGTAGGCGAAGCCCCGGAACCTCCTCGGCACCTGTTCCAGGCGCTCCTCCGCCTCGGCGGGGGTACGGGCCTCGACCGCGTGGGCATAGCCGGCGAGGAAGACCTCGCCGATCGTCTCGAGCAGTTCCCTGGATTCCCGGTCCTTGACGTGGAAACCGCGGTTCTCCAGTTTCGTTTCGGAAACGCTCGGAGTCAGAATGCGTCGTCTCAATGATCGCAGAGCGCCAGCCAATTGCGTCTCCACTCCCTTGCAGGAATTCTCGTAATAAATCTTCCATAAGGGACGTAGGGGATCCCACTTCAGGCGTGCGCATTCCGGCGCCCGTGTTTCCGGAATGCCGAAGAGGGCGGCCGTTCCCGCGAACGGCCGCCCTCGTCGATCATCCGGGTCTCAGAGGAGCGAGTGCTCCGCGGCGAAACGGCCGCGCACCCGCCGGCGCCACAACTCGTACTGCGGGACCGGGGCGGAGTCGTGCGGGCCGGCGGTGAAGTCGTCCGCGAGCGCCACCGCGTCCGCCACGGACAGGTCGGTGAGGGCGGCCACGGCCGCGGCGGTGTGCCCGGGCACGAACCCGGCGTGGTCGCGCGCCTTGACGGCGAAGACGGAGCCCTGGGCCAGCTCCGGCGCGTGCTCGCCGGCCTCCCGGCGCAGCGCCGCCAGGGCGGGCCGGTCCGCGCCGCCGGCGAACGTGGCGGCCAGCCCCACCCCGCTCCACAGGTCGGCGTGGCGGTGGGCGGCGAATCCGCGGACCGCCGACGCGACGCCGGCCGTCCGCCCGCCGTGGATGAACCACAGGGCCCGGCCGATTCCCTGGTCCACCGCCCGCGGGAAGTAGTCGGCCGACCCCTGCCAGGCGTAGGGCTTGGGGATCCGCTGCCGGTCCACCCAGGTCTCCGTGTGGAAGTAGGCGAGGTCGAACCCGTACCCGTCGACCGCCAGCCAGCTCATCGTCGGGTAGTACGCCGACCCGGTGAGGTCGGGCATGACCTTCCTCCACAGCGGCCGGGGCAACCGGGCCATCGCGAAACCGATGCCGATGTAGGAGAGGAAGATGTGCGGCTGCCCCGGCCCGAGCAGCAGGTCGCGGGTGCGGGTGCCGCCCCCCATGGCGTCCAGGATGGTGAAGGCCATGGTCGCGCCCTCGTAGGCGAACCCTCGCAATTCGGCGTCCACCATTCCGAGGCGGCGTTCGACCTCCCACTGGTCTTTCGCCTCGATTCCCCATTCGAATCCGCACACCACCGCCTGCGGAATCATCTCCAACCGGGCCGTGGCCGCGGAGGGCGTCACCGGGAAACGCCGGCCGCTGAAACCGACCTCGGCGAGCGAGGGGGCGAATACGAACCTGCGGACCGAACCCATTAACGTCGACACCGGATATCCTCCGCTCGGTCGAATGAGGTGAGCCGATGAACGGCCGGCCGGACGGAGCCGGGCCGTATCCCGTGATGTGCGTGTGTCACGACCACGGAGCGACCGGGTACCAGGGGATGATCTCCCGCCTGGCGAGCAGCCTCACGTCCCAGTAGAGGAAGGTGAAGACCCCGGCGATGATCAGCGAGACGCCCGTGACCGCCGCGAGCCGGCCCGGCTTGCCCATGAGCCACCGGTGCACCCTGCTGCCGGCGACGGACGTCAGCAGCAGGAAGAGCACCGCCATGACGACGATGTTCCCGACGGACTGCAGCACGAAGGCGGCCGCGCCGTACAGGGGGTTGCCGCTCTCGGCCGCGTCGCGGAAGAGCTGCCTGAACAGCGGGAAGGGGCGCCCGATCAGGAAACCGCCGATCAGTGCCCCCATTACCACCTGCGGTGCGTTGGGGAAACGACGGGTCAGCCGGGCGAGCGGATCGGGCACCACGCCGAGCGCCGCCAGTCCCAGGTAGAACATGACCAGTCCGATCAGGCCGAAGACGACCATCGACTGGATGCTGCGCGCCGACAGTTCGCCGGGCACGTTCTGGGCGGTGGAGAACTGCGCCATCCCCGTCCCGGCCACGCCGACGATCGCCCCGTAGACGGCGGAGACGGCGACCATGCCCGCCGAGAGCCAGCCCAGCGGCTTCAGAGCGTGGCCGAGACGGCCCCAGCGGCCCCCGGTCCCGCCCATCATGGGGGTGACCGCACCGAAGACCGCGATGTTGCATGCCGTGAAGGATCCGGCCAGCCCGGTGACGAAGGCGTACACGACGCCGGCCGTCACGCCTGTGATGGGCGTCGCCTTGGCGTCGTGGCCGAGCAGCGAGTTGGCCACGCTGTCACCGATGACCTGGTCGACGAACTCCGCCGACCAGACCACGGTCAGCAGGAAGCCCACCAGGCTGCCGGCCAGGACGAGCAGGCCGCGCCGGCGGGGGAACACGCCCGTGTGGACCGGCACGCCGGTCGCGGGAGGCGCATCGGTCGTGGGTGGTGCGGTGGCCATGCCGTTCTCCTCCGTACGATGGGTCCGCGGCTATCCCGACCAGGTGCTGGTCCGCCAGCCGGCCTGGGAGGCCACCGGCGGTCTGCGGAGCAGACGCGGCCGTCCGGCACGCGGCGTCGCCGGACCGCCCGCCCCGCGTGCGAGGAGAACCGCGATCGCCGTCTCCAGCGCCTCGATCTCCTCGGTGGTGGGATTGCCGCGTACAACATTCACCTGTCGCTGCGACACACCTCGATGATCGATCCGCCGACGCCCCGGTGCATCTTCGTGTATGCGAGGATCAGACCTTGATCTCCAGATCGGTGGGGAGCTCCTCTCTCCTGCCGATCTCCAGCTTCCGATAGGTCCTGGTCAGATGCTGCTCCACCGTGCTCACGGCGATGCAGAGCTTGGCCGCGATCTCGGCGTTGGTGTAGCCCATCGCGGCCAGGGTCGCGACCCTGCGCTCGGCGGCGCTCAGCGTCCTGGAACGGTCGCCCGCGGAGACGACGGCCCCGGAGTGCCGGCCCCTGTCCGAGAGGGCCTCGACGAGGGGGGTCGCCCCGCACTCCCGGGCCACGGAGATCGCCCTGCCGGTCATGATCCCCGAACGCCGGTACTCTCCGACGAGCTGGTAGCCGACGGCGAGATCGCACATCGTCCGGGCCAGCTCGTAGCGGTCACCGGCGCCCTGCAGCAGGTCCACGGCCTGCCTCAGGAGCTTGATGCGTTCCTGCGGCTCACTGGTCCTCGCGAGCACGCGTGTGGCGAGCCCCCGCGCCCGCAGCGCCAGCGTGCTGCAGCGGCCCAGCTGGACCTGGGCCAGCTCCCTGGCCTCCTCGATCTGGCCCAGGCCGAGGCACGCCTCGGCGGCGTCGACCCGCCACGGGATGAGCTCCGGCGCGTCGACGTCCCACTTCACCATCAGCTCCCCGCACAGCTGGAAGTCGCGCAGCGCCATCCCGGGATAGCCCGTCGCCAGGTGATAGCGGCCCCTGGCCTGCAGATAGTGCAGGCCGTAACGGCTGTCGAACATCGCGTCGGGAACCGGCTCGTCCAGCCAGTCGTGCGCCTCGGCCAGCATGCCCCTCGCCGTCAGCGCGAGGATCAGCGCGCTCACCGGTCCGCCGACCGCTATGCCCCAGCCGCTCAGGGGAATGATCTTCAGCGCCTCGCGGGCATGTCTCTCGACACCGACCATGTCCCCCTGGCGGATCGATATCTGGGCCCGGATGGCGTTGAGCCGGGCCTGCCTGCTCGGGGCGTTCCGCGATGCGGCCTCGGAGCCGAACCTCTCGCACCAGGGCACGGCGCTGTCGGCCCGCCCGGCATAGGTGAGCGCCAGGAGGGCGTTCTCCACCGTGTCCATCGACACGTCGTTCATCCGGGTGCTCTCCAGGATCCGCTCGATGCCGCGGACGGACCGCTGCTCGGTCGGGATGGTGAGGACCTCCGCCAGAGCGAGTGAGGACTCCAGGCGTCTGCTGGCCGCCACCGAGGTGACCGCCCCGAGCGCCTGCTGCTCCGCCGTGGGCCTGATGTGCTCCATGAAGGGCGGGCAGGTGACCCGCAGCCACAGTTGCAGGGCGATGAGCTCGGGAAGCGCCGCCGGGTCGGCGGAGCGGCCCAGCTGTTCCAGGACCTGCCGCGCGCTCTCCGTACGGCCGTGCCAGAGCAGCGCCTGGGCCAGCACGACGGCGTCGCTCCCGCGCAGGCTTCCGCGGCTCATCGCGTCGGTGAGCTCGGCGAAGTGCGTCGTGGACGCGCCGGGGTTGATACGCCATTCCGCCCGGACCAGCATCGTCGTGATCTTGGTGCGCTGGTTCTCGTCCTCGCACTCGCGCCACGCCTTGCGCAGATACCTGACGGCGGATTCCACCGCTCCGGAGCGGAGCGCCGCCATCGCCGCGTCCTCCAGGCAGGAGACCGCCCAGGGGAAATCGATCCGGTCGGCTCCGAGCAGGTGCTCGGCCACGGTCCCGGGCGGGGCCCCGGTGCTGTAGGAGACCTCCGCGGCCCACCGGTGGAGCTCGCCGCGCTCCTCGTCGTCCATCTCGTCCAGTACCGCGACGCGGGCCACCTCGTGCCGGAAGCGCCCGTCCCGCAGGAGGCTGGCCGTGTTGAGGACCTGCAGCTCCTGCCGGACCTGCTCCGAGCTCATGTCGAGCATCCGGGCCAGCGACGCGGGCTCGTCCAGGACCGCCAGCGCCCGTACCACGCGGAGGGTCTGCGGGTCGCAGTCTCCCAGGCACGACAGCACGGCGCGTCCGTACTCCTCCCCCACGGCGATGTCCGCCGGGTCCTGTTCGCGGCCCGCGGACGACGCCGCGACGTGGTCGCTGATCAGGGCGTGCACCAGAAGCGGATTGCCGCCGCTGAAGGCGTGCCAGGCATCGGCGTACGCGGCCGCGGTCCCGTCCCCGACGCGTTCGGCGGCCAGGCTCCGCACCCCGGCGGGGGAGAGCGGCGCGAGGTGGATCCTGCGCCAGTGCGGCTGGCGGACCTCGGTGTGGAAATAGGTGTCGGTGTAACGGCCCTGGTCCGACTCGGCGAGGACCACCACCGTGCGGGCGAACCTCACCCGCCGGGCCAGATAGGCGAGGCAGAGCAGGGAGGCCCGGTCGGCGTGGTGGACGTCGTCGACGACGATCGCCAGCGGATGCCTCTCCGACAGTTCCAGCAGGACGGTGCAGAGGGCGTGCACGAGCTGGGCGTCGATCTGGGGCGAGGAGTCGCTCCGCCATTCGGCCGTCACGATGGACCGCACGCCCTCGTCCAGGAGCGCCAGCGCCCGGGTCCGCTCCTCGGGCGTCAGGGGCGCGTCGCGGACGAGTTGGCCCAGCACTCCCAGCGGCAGATCGCGTTCCAGCCGGGAGCCCATGGCGGTGATGGGCAGCGCCCCGAGGACCGCCGCCTCCTCCGCGAAGGAACCGAGCAGGACGCTCTTTCCCGTCGCCACGGTCCCCGTGACCAGCGCGACCCGGCCGCGGCCGCTGAGCGAGTCACGGAGGAGATCACCGAGGACGATGCGCTCTTCTTCTCTTTCGATCAGGCCCATCAGTCTGCCCCGCTCCCTCTTCGGTCAGCTCGTCCTCCTCGCCGTCCGCTCCGCGGCCGGCCGTGAAGACTGCCCGGAACTCTAAACCTCCATCACTTCGGCTTGTTATCGTCAGATTTTCGCCGGGCGGCGCCCGGCTCCGTTCCTGGACCACGATCCGGCCGTGACCGGCTGCGGAGCACGGTCCGAATCACTATCCGGTCATCGGTGATGTTTCATCCAGGAGCGGGTGGAAACCATGGGTGGCGGGATGCGCACCGCTCCGGAATCAGGCCGCCGGACGAATCCGAAACCCTCCGGCCGGGCGCCCACCGGAGCGGAGACGGCACCCGGCCGATGGCGCGGCGCACAGGTGCCCGCCTCCGGCCGGCGGCGGGACCGGGCGGGCAGAGGCCGGAGAGCACCTCACAGACGTTCCGATATCGCGATGATGCCGTCCCGATAATGGCCTGCCATAAGATGACGTGGATTCGGCGGAGCGCCACATGCGGCCACGTCCGGCAAGGAAGCAGGGAATCGACCCGAGTTCATCGAGATAGGTTGTTTATGGGCATCGCGATGCAGGCGCTTGACGGCATGTACGGTCGGCCCGCAGCGGGTGTGCGGGCTCGCGTGGAACGTATAGAGGCCGACCGCCGGGGCGCCGAGGTCCGGGGGGAGACGGATCGGGACGGCGGCGTCCTCACATGGCAGGCCATCGATTTCGACTCCGGCCTCTACCGGATCGTGCTCGAAACCGACAGCTATTTCGCCGGGCTGGGTCACTACGCCGTCTATCCCGAGGTCGCGGTCGTGGTCCGCATACAGCGCCCGTCCGACACCTATCGCGTCCAGGTCACGCTCTCCCCGTACTCGTATTCGACGTATTTCAGTTCCATCGACTAGGACGGCCGATCCGGCTGCGGGGACCGGGCGGGAGCGCGGAGGCCGCGCCTCCCGGGGCCTCCCCGCCGGACGGCCGGCACGGGGGCGCGCCCGCGCCGCCCTCCCCGAACCGCCGCGTCCGTTCACGGACCCGCCCGGGAAAGCCGGCGACGCCGGCGCGCCCCCTCCCGGACGCCCCCGGCCGCGGGCCGCCGCGTCCCCCGGCACATCGACACCGCCCCCGGCCGGTCGCTCCGGCCGGGGGCGTCGCGCGTCGACGGAAAGTCCTCCCGCATCCCCGGCCAGGTGGAGGGCCTAACCGCCCCGTACGCGGCACGCCGGCGGCGCCGGGGCAGCAGGAGAGCGGCGAGCCGGACCCCGCGCCGGCCGCGGTGCCGCGCACGCCGGGAGACCCGCCCCGCGCGGCGCCCGGCAGGGCCGGGCGCCGCGAAGTCAGTGGACAGCGCGACCATGGCGGGATAAGACAGCAACGAGGCCTCCGGCCGGGATGTCGGATCTTGCCGGCCACCGTCCCGCCGAGGGCCCGCCCGGCAGTTCCCGCTCCGTTCCCCGCCTCCGCACCGACCGGCGCCACCGGATTGAGAATGTCCTCTGATCGCGTTCCGAGATTCAAGCAGTCCGGTGCCCGCCGAGACCCGAGATCGCCGCCGCCGACCCGATCCATCCTGCGGGATATCACACCGGTAGTGCATCGATAATCGAACGATGTCCGACCATGGAATACTTTCGAACGCACCCACCGAAGCGAAGGAAGGAAGCAGCCATGAAGATGGACATCAAGCGGTTTTCTGCAGTTCTAGCCGCCGCGGCCGCATTCTGCTTCGCGGCTGCGGGAGTCGGCCTGGCGTCCGATGCGTCCGTCTCTTCCCAGGCAGTGCCGACGCCGACGCCGACGCCCACTCCCACGCCGACCTACAACAACCCGTGGCAGTGACGTCCGAGCCCTCCCGGAAATCAATGGGAGTAAGCGGGTGATAGGTTTGCATGAATATGGAGCATCAACCTAGAGGAATTATTTGGAGACCGCCGCACCGATCAGCGTCTCACTAACTCATCGACCAGGCGCCCGCCGACGGGTTGCAATTACGCGCCGTCTTACCTTGGCACTCTTGATACGACTTGTGTACACTTGCCGGGCGAAATACAAGTCTGTGTGCGGGGACAACAGATAGCGCGGCCTGCCCGTCATGCGGGCGCCTGGCCGTCAAGGAGACATGCGTGCAGTTCCGCCTGCTGGGTGCACTTGAGGTCATCGCCGACGGTCACCGCATCGATCCGGGCGGCACGCGGCAGCAGATCGTCCTGGCGACCCTGCTGCTCAACGTGGGCCGCGTCGTCTCCATCGACCAGCTCATAGAGGCCGTCTACGACGATCCCCCGGTCACGGCCCGCGTCCAGGTGCAGATCTGCATCTCCAATCTCCGCAAGCTCTTCGCCGCGTACGGTCATCCGGACGCCATCCTCACCCGCACGCACGGATACGTGCTCCAGGTGGACGAGCAGCGGATAGACGCGCGCGTCTTCGAGAGCCACCTCTCCCGGGCCCGCCGCGCCCGTGCCGGTCACGACCTCGACGAGGCCATCAGGCACTACAGGGAGGCCCTGGCCCTGTGGCGCGGGCCCGCCCTCGACGGGATGAGAAGCAGGCTCGTGCAGCTGACGGCCAACGAGCTGAACGAGCACCGCATCGCCGTCAACGAGGAATGCGTCGACCTGGAGCTCGAGCTCGGCAGACACCACGAGCTGATCGGCGAGCTCAGCCGCCTCGTCAAGGCGTACCCCCTGCGGGAGCGCCTGCTGGGGCAGCTCATGCTCGCGCTGTACCGCTGCGGGCGGCAGGTGGAAGCGCTGCAGGTCTACCGGGACGCCCGCCAGATGATGGTCGACGAGCTGGGGATCGAACCCCACGAACGTCTCCAGCAACTCGAGTACCTGATCCTCACCTCCGCCGAGGACCTCGAGCGGCCGGTCCAGGCCGCGCCCAGACGCCCGCCGGACACCGCCAAGCCTCCCGCGATGGTCCCGGCGGCCATCGCCGACTTCACCGGCCGGGACGAGCAGGTCGCGCTGATCCGCGAGAAGCTCACCGCCCCGCCCGCCGGCACGGCCCGCTTCGCCGTCCCCGTCGTCGCGATCGTCGGCAGGGCGGGCATCGGGAAGACGACCCTCGCCGTGCACTGCGCGCACGAGGTGGCCGAGCTCTTCCCCGACGGCCAGCTCTTCGCCGGTCTGCACGGGGGCACGCCCAACCCGGCCGGCCCGGCCAAGGTCCTCGAGCGCTTCCTGCGCGTGCTCGGCGTCCCGGGCCATGACATCCCCGACACGCTGGAAGAACGCGCCGAGATGTACCGCACGCTGCTGGCCGAGCGCCGGGTGCTGGTCGTGCTCGACGACGTCAGCGGCGAACACCAGGTGCTGCCGCTGCTTCCCGGCAGCCGGCAGGCGGCCGTCATCATCACCAGCAGGACGAGGCTCGGAGGGCTGCCCGGCGCCTTCCACCTGGGCCTGGACGCGCTCGACTCGGCGCGGTCGGTACAGCTCATCTCCCAGATCGCGGGCGAGGACCGGGTGCAGGCCGACCCCACGTCCTCCGCCAGTCTCGCCGAGCTGTGCGAAGGGCTCCCCCTGGCGCTCCGCATCGCCGGCTCCCGGCTGGCGGCACGCCCGCACTGGGACATCAGGCAACTGGTCAGCCGCCTGGAGGACGAGGCCCGCAGGCTCGACGAGCTCAAGCACGGGACGATGGGAATCCGGGCGAATCTCTCGCTCATCTACGACGGGCTCGGGGAGCCCGCCCGGCGGCTCTTCCGGCTGCTGGCCACGCTGAACTCCCACATCCTCCCGACCTGGGCCGCCGCCGCCGCGCTCGACCAACCGGTCCCCGTCGTCCAGGACCTGCTGGACGAGCTGGCCGACACCCACTTCATCGAGGCCGCCGACTCGGGGCTGGGGGTACGGACCAACTACCGCTTCCACGATCTCGTCCGCGTGTTCGCCAAAGAGCGCCTGGCGGCCGAGGAACCCCCCGCCGAACGCGCGGCGGCGCTGGAGCGGATGCTGCACACGCAGCTGGTTCTCACGACGAGGGCCCAGCAGCACGAGTTCGGCTTCACCGAGCTCCCGCTGCCGCGGACCGGGTGGCGCCCGCCGCTCTCCGACGACCTGATCGACCAGCTGGTCGCCTCGCCGCTCGAGTGGTTCGAGCGTGAGCGGCGCGTCCTGGTAGCGGGCATCCATCAGGCCATGCAGGCGGGCTTCGCCGAGCTCTGCTGGCGCCTCACCGCGATGAGCACCAAGTTCTTCGAGGCCAGGGCCTATCTCGATGACTGGCGGGAGACCCACAGGCTCGCGCTGGAGGCCGCCCGCCAGGCGCAGGACCGGCTCGGTCAGGCGATGATGCTGTTCAAGATCGGCACGCTGAGCGTGACCGAGCAGCGCTTCTCCGACGCCCGGCACGCCCTGGAGGAGGCGGCGGAGATCTTCGCGGATCTGCGGGACGACCGCGGCCGGGCCATGGCGGACAGCAGGCTCGCGATCCTCGACCGGCTGAGCGGGCGCTTCGACGACGCGGCCGAGCGCTTCGACCGTGCGCTGACGGTCTTCGGCGGCGACGACGGCTCGGTCAGCGCCGACTCGGTCTACATCCTCTTCAGCAAGACCAAGCTCTACCTCGACTGCGGGCGCCCCGACGAGTCCCACCACCTGCTCTCCGAGGTGCTGGAGTTCACCCGCTCCAGCGGTGACAGGAGGATGCGCGCCCAGGTCATGTTCCGGTTGGGCGAGACGCACTTCAGCAAGCAGGAGTTCGCCGCCGGCGAGGAGGCGTACGCGGAGGCGCTGTCCGCCGTACGGGAGATCGGCGACCGGATGGGGGAGGCGTTCATCCTGCTGGGACTGGGGACCGCCCGCTTCCAGCAGGGTGAGCCGGAGGTCGCGCGCGATCTGCTGCAGCAGGCCCGTGAACTGGCCAGGACGACACGTCAGCACCTGGTGGAGACGCAGGCGGTCACGGTCCTGGGCGAGCTCGCGCTGGCCGGCGGTGACGTCGCACAGGCGCATTCGCTCCTCGACCAGGCCGCCCGGTTCTTCGCCGAGATGGAGCTCCCGCTGCTCGAGGCGCAGGCCCGCGTACTGCTCAGGCAGGCGTACATGACGACCGGGGACCACGCCGCCGCCGAGGCCGAGGAGTCCCGGGTCCAGCAGCTGATCGAGCAGATCGACCCGCAACCCGCCCAGCGCATCCGGGAGCGGCTGGCTCAGGCGCAGCAACCCGGAAGGTGAACACCGGCCGGACACCGGGTCAGGATGGTGCGGGACACCATTCTGGGAGCAACGGTGAGGACTGCACATCGGACCTGCCCCATCTGCGACGCCGTCTGCGGACTGAGGCTCACGCTCGACGAGACCGGACACGTCACCTCCGTCAAGGGAGATCCGGACGATCCATTCTCCAAGGGATACATCTGCCCCAAGGGGGCGAGCCTCGGCGCACTGGACGAGGACCCCGACCGGCTGCGCCTCCCCATGATCCGCGAGGGCGGGCGGTGGCGGACGGTCACATGGGAGGAGGCGTTCCAGGCGGTCGAACGCGGCCTGGCCCGCGTCGCCGACGCCCACGGCCGCCAGGCCCTGGCCGCCTATTTCGGGAACCCGACGTTCCACACGATGGCCGGACCGCTCTACCGGGGCCCGCTGAGCCAGGCCCTCGACACTCCGAACATCTACTCGGCCAGCACCATCGACCAGATGCCCAAGCATGTGGCCTGCGGCTTCATGCTCGGCAACCCTTTCGCCATCGCCGTGCCGGACCTGGACCGGACCGATTACCTCCTGGTGCTGGGGGCCAACCCGGCCGAGTCCCACGGTTCGCTGTGCGCCGCACCCGACTTCCCCGGCCGGCTCAGGGCGCTGCGCGCCAGGGGAGGCAGGCTGGTCGTCGTCGATCCGCGTTTCACCAGGACCGCCCGCCTGGCCGACGAACACCTGTTCATCCGGCCCGGTACGGACGCCTACCTGCTGTTCGGCATCGTCCACACGCTCCTGTCCGAGGGGCTCGTCTCCCCGGACGTCGAGGTCGGCGGTCTGGACGAGCTCCGGGAGCTCGGCGCGGACTTCCCGCCCGAGGCGGTCTCCGCGCAGTGCGGCGTGCCCGCCGACGCCATCAGGCGGCTCGCCCGCGAGCTTGCCGCCGCTCCCACCGCCGCCGTCTACACGCGGGTCGGCACCTGCACCTCCGAGTTCGGCACCACCACGCAGTGGCTCGTGGACGTGATCAACGTCCTCACCGGGAACTTCGACCGGCCCGGCGGCGTGATGTTCACCCTGCCCGCCACGATCGGCCCGCCCAGCAGCGGCCCGTTCACGACCGGACGCTGGCACAGCAGGGTCCGCGGCCTGCCCGAGGTGATGGGCGAGCTCCCGGTCGCCACCCTGGCCGACGAGATCGAGACCCCGGGCGAGGGGCAGGTCCGTGCGTTGATCACCGTCGGCGGCAACCTGGCCCTGTCCGCTCCGAACGGCCCGCGGCTGGGCAGGGCGCTGCGGGAGCTGGAGTTCATGGTCAGCGTCGACCCCTACCTGAACGAGACCACCCGCCACGCCGACGTGATCCTGCCGCCGCCGCGGATCACGCAGATGCCGCACTACGACTTCCTGCTGCTGACTGTCACCGTGCGCAACTACTCCCGGTTCTCCCCGGCGATCTCACCGCTGCAGCCGGACCAGCTCTCCGAAGCGGAGATCATGGCGAAACTGACACTGATCGCGGCCGGGAAGGGAGCCGGCGCCGACCCGGCGGCGCTGGACGAGGAGATCCTGGCCGGACTGCTGCAGGCCGCTCCCCTCCTGGGCAAGGACCCCGGTGAGCTGCGTGCCTCACTGGAGGGGGACTCGGGCCCGGAACGGCTGCTGGACGCCATGCTCAAGCTCGGGCCCTACGGGCTCTCGCTCTCGGACCTGCTGGCGAATCCGCACGGGATCGACCTGGGGGCGCTCCAGCCGCGCCTGGCCGAGCTGCTGGCCACCGAATCCGGCCGGGTGGAACTCGCCCCCCGCCAGCTCACGTGTGACGTCGCGCGGCTGCGCGCACGTATGGGCGAGCGCCCTCCGCAGACGCTGCTCATCGGACGGCGGCAGCTGCGCTCGAACAACAGCTGGCTGCACAACGTGCGCAACCTGGTGGGCGGGAGCAACCGGTGCACCTTGCACATCAATCCAGCGGACGTGGCCAGGCTGGGCCTGCGGGACCGGGCGGTGATCCGCTCGGCCGCCGGGGAACTGCTCGCCGACATCGAGGCGACCGAGTCGATCATGCCCGGGGTGGTCAGCCTGCCGCACGGCTGGGGCCACGACGGCGGCGCCCAGCGGGTGGCCGCGGAACACGCGGGCGTCAACGCGAACGCCCTGACCGACGAGTTCGTGGTGGATCCGCTCTCAGGAAACGCCGTCTTCAACGCGGTCCCCGTCACGTTGGCCCGGTGGGACGGCGAGCCGCCCCACGCCCCGCGCCGGCCGGCGGACGAGCTGGACAGAAGCGGGGCCGCCCAACCCGGGTAGGGCATGCCGGTCCCTCGGCGCGTACGGTCCCGGACGAGCGGGGCGGGCTCCGGGGTCCGGGAAGAGGGAGCCGGGTGCGGCGCGGCAGGCCGACGAGCGCCGCGCCCGGTGGCGGGAAGCCGTTACGGTCCTGATCATAAATCCGATATAGGGACGACCTAACACGTAGCACGGAGACATGAATTGAATTCATGTCATGACCGGAAAAATGATCATGAGATGTTCGGGGGATTTCGACATCGACCAGGAGAGGCGATTCCGGCACGGCCGGCAGTGGTCGGGCTACGGAGCGGCTCTCTAGAGACGTCCTGGTAGACACTCCCCACAGAGCCCGAAAAGGCCCCATATCGCCAATTCCGGACCGTCCACATCCCGGCATCCATGCCATTTATGTGACGACAGCTTTAAGTAGGAATAACCCTGCCCCTTTACCTTCCACATGGATCATTGTCAGTCTAATATCGTGGTCTATGTCACGGCATGCCTCAGATTCCCCGGACAGGCGGGTCTGGCACTCTTGGCGCATTGATGCCCCTGCCGTACATGATTTCGACGGTGACGGCTGGGAGCCCGAGCGGCTGAGCACGTTCCGCTGGAGGAAGGTCGTCCTGTTCACGACGGCCGCCGCCGCCTTCAGCGCCGCCGGAGTCTGGATCGTTCTGACCGGTCCCTCCACGTCCCGGACCGTGCTCACGGGCGCCACCCCCGCGCCGGACAAGAGCGCGTGGGAGGCGGTGGTCCCGCCGCCGGACGGTGGCGCACCCGGCCGGCCGCCGTCCCTCGCCGCGACCGCCACCGCGGAGAACGCCGAGGAGAAGGACGGGCAGGACTCCCCGTCAGCGGAGAAGACGGCCGCGCCGGTGGAACCGGAGGTCTCCACCGAGCCGCCGGACGCGTCCACCGGCCCCTCGATCGAGCCCTCCACCGCTCCCTCCGCTGCCCTTTCCACTGCCCCTTCCGCTGCCCCCTCCGCCGTGCCCTCGGCCACTCCCTCCGGCGCCCCTCCGGTCGAGGCCCTCCCGACGCGGATCACCACCAAGGACGCCCGCCGCGTCCACGGCCGCTGGGCGCAGGACCTCTCCCGTGCCCAGGTGAAGATGGACGACAAGGCCATGGGGAAGCTGGAGCACGGGCTCGCGCTGGAGATGTCCCGGGCGGCTTTCGAGACCGCCCGCATGGAGAACGCCCAGGTGCCCTCGGGTCTGTGGCCCCGCCCGGAGATCTGGGTGCCCCGCGACTCCCAGGGCTCCACCGACTGGTTCGTGGCGGTCTCTCACCAGGAGGGAGTCGCCCGGATCAGCATCGTGCTGGCCTCCACCACCGCCGGATGGCGGGCCACGGCGTTCACCGCCGACACGCGCCCCGTCCCCGCCGAGCTGCCCGAGCTCGCCACCGACGCCGAGGGTTACGCCACGAGCCTGCCGGAGGACGCCTCGGGACTGGCCGCCACCCCGCGCCAGGTCGCCCGGGCCCACCTGGCGAGCCTGGAGAGCACCGAACCGGACGCGCGCTTCGCCGACGGCCCGTGGACCAGCGAGGCGGCGCTGTTCTGGCGGCAGGAGCGCGCCCAGTTGGAGCGGGCCGGGTGGCGGCTCTCCCTGACCTACCGGCAGGAGGGGCCGGTGCGCTCACTCATGACCAGCGACGGCGGCGCCCTGATCTGGTACGCCGCCCGCTCCACCGACCTGCGCACCGCCCGGCGGGCGGGGGCGCTGGTCACGTTGAAGGGTGCGGCCGCGGTCCGCACCGGCAGCAAGGCGTTCGCGCACTCGGCGAGCGTGACGTACGGCCGCATGTACGTGGCCTACGTCCCGCCCGCCGGTTCCGACGAACAGGTCCGTGTGCTCGGCGAGTGGTCCGAAGTTCTGGAGAGCCACGGCACCTGACGTTCCCACCGGAAGAAGAGGAACATCGATGACGAAACCATCACGTAAGCCCTCGCGTGCGACGATGGTCACGGCGGGTGTCGCGGCCGGGGTCTTCGCGGCCGGCACCGGGCTCGGAGTCGCCGTCTCCGCGCTCTCCCCACCCGGAGAGGACGGGACGGTACGGCTGACCACCGGCACGTACATCTTGGATCCCGGGACCGGCACGTGGACCGCCCTGACCCCGGAGGAGCGCGACGCCCCGCCGGCCGGTGCGGGGGACACGGGCGCCGCGGGCACGCGGATCTGTCTCTCCCTCACCCCGGACGGCCGCGCGCTCACCGACGCCGGCAGCGGCTGCGCCTCCCTCTCGGAGGTCGGCATCGCCCTCGCCTCCGCCCAGGTTCCGGGCAACCCCAGCAGCGACCCCGCGCCGCCCAAGAAGTCCGCCGATCCGCCGAAGTCGTCCGGCTCGAAGTCGAGCAACTCCGGCTCCGGCTCCCGCCAGGCGGCGCCGAAACAGCAGAACGCCGCTCCACCGGTGCAGCAGAAGCGCACCACCGCGGCGCCCCCGGCCGCCGCGCCCAAGAGCGCGGCTCCCAAGGTCGCCGCGTCCAAGAGCACCGCCCCCAAGCCCACGCAGAAGGCCGCCGAGAAGCAGGACGAGGGCAGCAAGATCACAGAACCCGTTCCCGCGGAGCGGGTCCACACCTCCGGCCCGCAGGCGTCCAGCCCTGCCCAGCCGTCCTCCGGAACCACCCCACCTCCCGGTGACGGCACGGCCAGGCCGCCGGAGGACGAGCGCAGGTCGGCCAGGCCGGACGGTGCGGACACCCGGGCGAAGAACGGGCAGCGGACGGACGACCGCACACGGGCCGGGCAGCGCACGGACCGCCGCCCGGACACCGGAGAGCGGAGGGACAGGGGCGCGGGGACCGGGAGACCTCCGGAGGAAGGCGGCCGCACCGGCCAGGATGAGCCGACGCGCTCAGCGGACCGGCCGCAGGCCGCGGCGACCTCCGTCCCGCCCGCGCGGAGCGAGGAGACCCTTCCGCCTTCCGCGGAGCGGCTCCGGCCCGCGGTGCCGCGGCACAAGAGCCGGTCTCCGCAGACTCCGCCGGACACCGGGACATCGCAGGCCCCGGAGAACGCCCGGCCGCAGGACACGGAGGCGCCCGCCCCCGAGGACACGCGGGCCCCGGCCCCCCTGGAGACCCAGGCGCCGCCCGTCCCGGACCCGGCCGGCTCCCCCGGCGGGGAGGCGCCGCCGGTCGTCTCCGTCCCCGCCGACGAGGGCTCCCCGGACGGTGGCTTCTCGCTCCCGGTCCTGCGGGACCCCGAACTCCTCCGGCGCGCCCAGAAGGCCCTCGGCCTGGACAGGAACATGCGCTACACCGACGCCAACGGCGTGTGGGACCTCAACGTCGCCCCGCCGGGCACCCCGCCGTGCCGGGACTACTCCACCGCCGAACTGGCGGAGCTGCGTTCCGCCTCCGGCGGCAGGGCCCTGCCGGAGAACGCCGTTCCCCGCGACTCGTGCCGGCTGCCGGCCTTCCTCCGCTGGCTCTTCGCGGAGCCCGCTCCGGGCGAGGTCAGCAACTGGACCAAGTTCACCGGCCTGTCCGACAGCAGCCTGGAGCTCGTGGTGACGGACTCGCCCGGCCGGCGGCCCGGACCGCGGCCGACGTCCGGGACCGACCGGCCGGTCGAGCCGGAGCAGGAGCCCCCGGCCTGGACCGACCGGACCGACCGGCCGGACCTCGTCCAGCCCGATCCCGGCGGGGCAGACTCCACGCAGCCCGGCGGGAGCGATCCCGCGCGGCCCGGCGCCGGCCTGCCGGACCACCGCGGGCAGGGGTACGGCGAGCAGGGGCACGACCGGTCCGGGTACGGCGGACCGCGCGACGAGGGCCTGTCCGGCGACAGCGGGTACGGCGACAGCGGGTACGGCGACAGCGGGTACGGCGAGACCGCACCGGATCCGGCGGGGTACACGAACCCGTGAGCTCACCCACCGGAACCGGGAAGACCGTGCTCGGCCCCGGCCAGTGGGCGGCGTGGGTGAACGAGCACGGCGCGCACCTGCTGGACTACGCCGCCTACCACCTCGGACCCGACCGGGCGGTGCGGGCGGTCGCCGCCGCCTTCACCGCCTGCGGCACGCGGACCGTCCCCGGAGGCGTCTCCGTCCGGGCCTGGCTGCTGGCCGTACTGCGCCGGGACTGCTTCACCCGGCCCGGGCACCGGGACGGGTACGCACCGGGCGCGGGGCCGGGCCTGCCCGATCCCGCGCTGCTCGAACGGGCGTGGGCGCTCGCCGACCCGCTGGGCACGGAGACGCTCCGGCTGATGTTCCGTCACGAGCTGACCTCCGAGGACCTCTCCCACGTGCTGGCCCTTCCCCGCGAGGAGGTCGACCGGCTGGCGACGAGGACCCAGGACACCGTCGAGACCCTGGTGAGCGCGCTGGACGGCCTCGCCCACGGGCGTTCGTCCTGTCCGGCGCTCCGCCCGCTGGCCGAGGCCGCGTTCCCCGGCGGGCTCCATGAACCCGGCGGACCGTCCGGGACCGGCGGAGTACGGGAGGCCGAGGGCGCGGGAGGAGCCGGAGGCGGCCGGGGGCCCGCCGGTGGGGGGAGCGGTGAGGCGGGCAGGGCCCTGCTGGCGCACATCGTCAGATGCCCGACCTGCGCACGGCCGATCAACATCCGCTACACGGTCCCGCAGATGAGCTCCCATCCGCCGGTCGCGCCTCTGACCACCGAGGCGCGGGGCCTGCTCCTGGCCTCCCTGCCCCCGGCCGCCGGACGGCCCGCGCAGGAGGCGCCGGCCACCGTGGCCCTGCCCGTGCCGCGGCGCGGAACCGCCCCGTACGCGGCACCGGCCGGTGGACCGGTGAGGGCGGCGCCCGCCCGCAGGCCGCCCGGGCCGCCCGCCCCCGGGCCCTCGGCGGGGTCCACGGAACCACCCACCCGGGTGTCCCCCCGGCCGGCCGGTGCGGGGCCGTACCCGCCACCCGCCCCGCGGACGGGGCCGGTCCCGCTGCCCGCGCCGGTGCGCCCGCCCGGACTCGCGCCCCCGCCGGGCCCGGGACATGGCACCCCGCTCTACGACGCGCTGCTCTCCCAGGTCATGGCCCGTACCGGGCCGGCCCTGGACGTCCCCGAGACCATCCCCGACGCGGCCCCCTCCGGTACGGCCCGCCCGCCCGCGCGCCGGGACGGCGGCGCGGGGCTCCGCCTCCCGGAGGCGCTCCGGTGGGCGGGCGCCCGGTTCCGGAGCACGACGCTGAGGATCGTCATCATCGTCGCCGCGGGCACGGCGGGGACCCTGACGGGGATGAACCTCCTCGGTCCCGCCACCGGGATCGGTTCCCCGGCCGAGAACGGCATCCCCTCCGCCAGGCCCCAGGCCGCCACGACCGCCGCGCCCGGCCCCACCGCACCAGGCCCGGCCGCCGCGCCAGGGCCCACCGCACCCGCGGGTCCGCCGGCCGGGGAGCCCGGAGGAACCGGAGAGCCCGGAGTGAGCGGGGATCCCGGAGAAGGGGGGGAGAGCACGCTCGCCTCCCGCGTCCTCCTGCCCGCCGAGGTGACGCTGGACGCGTACGGCCAGGGCACCCTCACCTTGACCTCAGCCCCGGCGGCCTCCACCTCGGCCACCGCCTCGCAGGAGCCGCTGACCTGGCGCCTGTCGGCTCCCGGCCTGGTCGCGAGCCCGTCCGAGGGAACCCTGGGGCGGGGGGACACGGCCGTGGTCACCCTGCGCGCCCTGCGGGTCCGCCACTGGTGCGGCCCCGCCCCCGCCGTCTCCGCTCCGCTGACCCTCCACGGCCCCGACGACGACTCGATCTCCACGACGGTGCGCTGGCGCACCTGCTGACCGCCTCCCGCTCCGCACCGCCGCCTGTGAAAGGACCCCGACGATGACAGAGACGTCCCCCCAGACGCACTCCACTCCGGCCGGCACCCCCACCGGGACCCCCGCGGGCATCCCGGCCGGCATCCCCTCCGGCATCCCCGCCGGGCCGTCCTCCGGCTCTCCGTCCGGAACGTCCGACGGCTCGCCGGGGACCACGCCGAGCCTGTCCGGAGCCGCTCCGGACCTGCCCGGGGCCTCCGGCGAGGCGGCGCAGACGCCCGATGCCCCGCTGGAGACGGTCCCGCTCACCGCGGAGCACCTGCTCACCAACCGGCGGCCCGAGCCCTCCGGCGGCTGGCGGCGGCTCGTCTGGCTGCTCTCCGGGAAACGGATCATCCCCGCCGAGTCCGCCGCGGAGATCGAGCGGCGCACGCTGATCGCCCAGGCGCAGACGCCGGTCGCACGCGGTCACCACCGGATCGCGGTCATGAGCCTCAAGGGCGGGGTCGGCAAGACCACGACGACCGCCGCCCTGGGCAACACCCTCGCCTCCCTGCGGGGCGACCGGGTGATCGCGATCGACGCCAACCCCGACCGGGGGACCCTCGGCCTGAAGGTCAAGTCGGAGACCGCCGCGACCATCCGCACCTTCCTCGCCGAGGCGCCGCACATCGTGCGCTACGCCGACGCCCGCGCCTTCACCTCGCAGTCGCCCGCGCGGCTGGAGATCCTCGCCTCCGACACCGATCCCGCCGTGAGCGAGGCCTTCGACGCCGACGACTACCGTACGGTGGCCGGTCTGATCGAGCGCTACTACTCGATCTGCATCACCGACTGCGGGACCGGCCTGCTCCACGGGGCCATGGGCGCGACCCTGGAGATGGCCGACCAGATCGTGCTGGTCAGCCTCGTCGCCGTGGACGGGGCCAACTCGGCCGCCGCCACGCTCGACTGGCTCAACGCCCACGGCCACGCGCACCTGGCGAAGAACGCCATCGTCGTGCTGAACGCGGTGGAGCCGAAGACCGACGTGGACCTGGACCTGCTGGAGCGCCACTTCGCCACCCGCTGCCGCGCCGTGATCCGCATCCCCTACGACCCTCACCTCAAGGAGGGCGCGGAGGTGGACCTGGCCCGGTTGCGGCCCACCACCCGGGGCGCCTACCTGCGCCTGGCCGCCGCCGCCGGCCAGGCGTTCAGCCGGCATCCCGACCGGAGCCACTAGTGCCGCCGGTCGCCGAGGACTCCGTCTTCGACGTCGACCTGGGTCCGCCGGGGCGCGCCTCGCGCCGCAGGCTCGTCGTGGTCCTCACGGTCGTCGGGCTGATCGTGGCGGCGGCCGCGGGCTGGCGGCTCCTGCGGCCCGGCCAGGAGGGGCCGGCCGCTCCCGCCCGGCCGCCCGCCTCCGCCCCGGCCGCCGTCGCCCTCGCCTCGCCTGCCGGGTACCACGGCGAGGCGGGCTATCCGGTCGGGTTCCCCCGGACCGAGCTGGGCGCGGCCTCGGCGGCGGCCGCCGCGCTGGAGGCCGCCTGGACGCTGGACGTCGAGCAGGCGCGGCAGGCCGCGACCCTGTACGCGCCGCCCGACCAGCAGGACGCCGCCCGCGAGGCCGCGGACGCCACCACCCGCGGCTGGCGGGAGACCCTCGGCCTGCCCGCGGAGGGGGAGCTCCCTGAAGGGGCGGCTCTGCGGACGGAGACGATCGCCGTGCAGTGGCACGCCCGCGCCCGCGACCAGGTCCAGGTCTCCCTCCTGGTCAGGGTGACCGCCACCCGTGGAGGGAAGGACCCCGGGCCGGAGCACTCCAGCCCCGTCGCCATGAGCGTGCTCATGGTCTGGAACCCCGGCGTCCGCTCAGGAGCCGGGGACTGGGTGAACACCCCCGACCCGCTGCCCACCGTCGTGCCCCAGGTCGCCCTCCCCGGCACCCCGGAGTTCGCCGCGGCCGGGTGGAGAGCCGTCACCGGCCCCGCCCCGCGGACCGCGGCCCCACCGTCCGAGTAGATCGAGGAAGAACCCCATGCCCTCACGCACTCCCTCCCGGAACCTCACCCTCGTCTCCGGGCTGCTCCTGGCGGGCGTCTCCGCGACGGCCGGCGCGCTCATCGCCCGGCCCTGGACCGCCGCGGCGGAGCCCGGCCCGGTCCCGGGCACCCGGGACGACCCCCGGCCGATCCCGGTGGACGTTCCGCCCCCGGCCGCCCCGGAGTCCCGGAGCCGGCCCGGCGCCGCGCCCCATGACGCCGTGCCCTATGACGCCGTGCCCCATGACGCCGTGCCCCATGGCGTCGCGCCCTATGCCGACTCGACCGCCGGCTCGGCCTCGCTCCGCGTCCCCCGGATCTCCCGGGCCAGGGTGCTCCCACCGGAGAACGCGGTCAGGCGGGCATCGCCGCCCTCGGGGAGCCCCGCCGTCCGCGCCTCGTCCCCGGCGGCGTCCGGCTCTCGCGGCGCGGGCCGTACGACGGGCTCTCCGGAGGAACCGAAGACCACGCCGAAAGCCACTCCGGAGCCCACGGCCACCGGCTCCGGATCCCCCCCGACCGCCCAGCCTCCGGCCCCGCAGCCGACCGCCACCGGCAAGCCCGCGCTGCCCACGGCGGAGCCGGGCGGGACCCCGCGGCCCTCCACCCCGCAGCCGTCCTCCACCAAGAAGCCGCCATCCCCCGATCCCCGGCCGGCCATCACCAAGAAGCCGCCGTCCCCCGCTCCCAAACCGACCGTCAAGCGACCGTCCACCGCCGGACCCGAGATCGAACGCCTCCTCGTGGAGCTGGGCAACGTTTCCAAACCGGGCAGCGGCCGGTCGGACGGCGAGAAAAAACCGGCCTCACCCGCGCCCGCCCCGCCTCTCACCGACACTCCGGCCGACGGATCCGCGCCCGCCCTTCCGGAGGCGTCCGGATCCCCGGCGCCGTCGGGCATCCGGCCACTGCCGCTGCCATCCCTCCAGGGCCACTGCCCGCCCTCCGGCACCGCTGTCACCTGCTGGAATCTCGCTCCGTGGCACGGCCGTACCACCGATTCTCCTGACAGCTCACCTGCGGCGGAGCATGATGGACAGGCGTCGGCGACGCCCCGATGGGTCTTCGCACCCCCCGTGGCCTCGGCGACCGATCCGTCTGCCAAGGGCCGTTCGACCCCCGCTCAGGTTGGTTGCTGGGCCTTCAGCCCACCTGTGCTCTGTGCCAGATTCCAGGAGAGCCATCAATGATCCTCCGTTTCCACGCCCGGACAGCCGTTCTCAGCATGGTGACGACGCTGGCTCTGGGCGCCCTCGGTGCCGCGCCCGCCCAGGCCGCGGCGCGCGGCTGCCCCTCCGCTCCGGACGCCAAGAGCGCCGCCCGGGTCCACGGCTGGGGGGCGCCCGCCTGGTGCGACGAGTTCGAGGACCAGTACCTGGACTCCGCCAGGTGGCTCTTCTACGACACCCCGGGGCACGCGGGCAAGGGCCGCCGCACGTCCCAGGAGCTCTACCTGGGCAACGGCTCGCTCTATCTGCACGGCCTGCCGGACGGGACCACCGCGGGGCTCGGCGCCCGCCACTCCCAGTCGTACGGCCGGTGGGAGACCCGCATCCGCCTGTACCGGGGCGCGGGCGCCTACCGTCCGATGGCCCTGCTCTGGCCGGACGGCGGGGGCGGCGGCGAGTACAGCGCCACCCGCGAGGAGATCGACTTCATGGGGGTCTACAACGACCCCAACCGGCAGCGGGCGGACTTCTTCCTCGAGACCCCCAAGGGCGGGCACGAGCTGGGGTACGCCGACGTGGACATGACCAAGTGGCACACCTACGCCGTGGAGAACACCCCGGCCGGGGTGGTCGGCTATCTCGACGGGCGTGAGTGGTTCCGCTCGTCCCACTCCACGCGCAGCCCGATGTCCCTGTGCCTGCAGCTCGACTGGTTCCCCGGCGAGGGCAGCGACGGGGAGGCGTGGATGGAGGTCGACTGGGTCCGCATCTACCCGATGCGTCCGGGCGACTGAGGCCGCACCCGGACACCGGCGCGGACCGCGGAACCGGTGCAGGGATGCAGGCCTGCGGGACCGACGCGGGGATGCGGGACCGCGGGACCGGCGCGCGGGCACTCCGCACGGGGCGCCCGCGACCCCTCAGAGCCGCAGTTGCAGGATCTGTCCCGGCCACTCGCCCACGCTGAACGTCTCGGCCCTGGTGAAGCCCTGGCTCTCGTAGTAGCGCACCAGACGGCCGTCGTCACCGGCGTAGCAGTCGACCCGGAGCAGTGAGACCCCCAGCCCGGCCGCCTCGGCGCGGGCCCGCGCCAGCAGGGCCGCGCCGACGCCCCGGCCGTGGAAGCGCCGGTCGATGACGAGCGCCTGGACGTAGAGCTCCGGCTCGGGGGCGGGGTCGACGTAGGGCATCGGGGGGCCGAGGACGGCGCATCCGGCGGGCTCGCCGTCGATCTCGGCGATGCGCATCCCGCCCTCGGCCGCCCACTGCCCGATCCGCCGCACCCGGGCCGGGTCGGCGGAGAAGGGCTCGCTGCCCCACTGCCCGGTACGGCCCTGCGCGGTCAGCCACTCCACCGCGCTGTCGAACATCCCCAGAACGGCCCGAACGTCGCCGGGATCACCATCACGGATAATCACCGGCGGATCGTAACAGGAGCCGCGTCCGTCGTTTCGCCACGTCAGACAGGGTCGCGTGGTTCCACTGAAGTCCCGGTGGCGATCAGTAGACTCGGCGGCCGGAACACGGCTCCCCGGCCAGCGGGTTCGCCCTGGCCTGTCCACATCTGGAGTCAAGTGAGCAGTGGATTGATCGACGCGCCTGCGAAACCCTCGGGTCCGGCGAGACCCCGGCGCGCCCGCCGGTGGGTGTGGTGGCTGGTGGCGGGGGTGACGGTCACCACGGTGGGGGTGACCGCGACGGTGGTCAGCGCCTACGTCCGGTTGTCGGGGAACGTCAGGCACGTCGAGGTGGGCGGGGAGGACCTCGGTCCCCGGCGGCCGGTCAAGATCGCGGCCAAGGCGGTGAACATCCTGATCGTCGGGTCCGACCAGCGCGACGGCGCGAACGCCAAGTACGGGCGGTTCGAGGGCGAGCGGACCGACACGATCATGCTCGCGCACATCTCGCCGCGGCACGACAACGCGATGGTCATCAGCTTCCCGCGCGACTCGATGGTCCAGCTCCCCGCCTGCCGGGCCCGGCGGGGCCTGCCCGGCCAGTACCCCCACCTGGGGATGATCAACGAGTCGTTCACCTACGGCGGCATCGCCTGCACCTGGAAGACGGTCGAGACGCTCACCGGCAT
Organism: Planomonospora corallina; assembly: GCF_042650625.1. NCBI lineage: Bacteria > Bacillati > Actinomycetota > Actinomycetes > Streptosporangiales > Streptosporangiaceae > Planomonospora > Planomonospora corallina. Next base: position 101,318 of record NZ_JBHSBM010000008.1, on the reverse strand, counting down.
CCACATCGACCACTTCGTGAAGGTCGACTTCACCGGCTTCAAGGACATGGTCAACGCGATCGGCGGGGTCGAGGTCTGCCTGCCCGAGCCGGTCAACGACACCAAGGCGCTGCTCACCCTCGACGCCGGCCGGCAGGTCCTGAAGGGCGAGCAGGCCCTCGGCTACGTCCGCGCCCGCTACAGCCTGGGCGACGGCTCCGACATCGGCCGCATCCGGCGGCAGCAGATGTTCATCGCCTCGATGGCGAAGAAGGTGATGAGCGGTGAGACGCTGACCGACCCGGCCAGGCTCTTCCGCTTCCTCGACGCGGCCACCCGGTCGCTCACCACCGATCCCGGCCTCACCCCCGCCGTCATGAGGGACCTCGCGCTCGCGGGCCGGGGGCTGGCGGCCGGGCGGATCCACTTCGTCACGACGCCGTGGCGTTACTCGCTCACCCACCCCGGCAAGGTGGAGTGGGTCGAGCCGGACAGCACGGAGCTGTTCCACCTCGTCGCCCGGGACCGGCCGTTCGCCGGCTCCGGGGTCAGGGGCGGGCAGGCCCGGGTGCCGCGCTCGCAGGTCACCGTGGAGGTCCGCAACGGGACCTGGCGCTCCGGCCTGGCGACGCTGGTCGCGGCGGAGCTGGAGGAGCGGGGCTACCACGTCGCCAGAGTCGGTGACACGGCGCGCAAGCCGCGCCCGAAGACCACGGTCGCCTACTCCCCCCGGGGTGCGGCCAAGGTCCTGACCCTGACCAGGGACCTGGCGGCGGGCGCCGCGGCGCGGCTCGCCCCCTCCGCGAAGGGCGGGCGACTCGTCCTGGTGATCGGCGACGACTGGAGGGGGCTCAAGGAGCTTCCCGCGGGTGACATCGCCCGGCTGAAGGGCTTCGACGCCACCCACGACTCCTGCGCGGACGCCTGACCGTCCCGCCGCGACCTGCGGTCCGTCCCGCCCGCTCCGGCCGGCCCGTTCCTCCCCGGTACGGCGCGGCGGAGGCCGCAGGGACCACTCATCCGGTACGGCGCGCGGCCCGCCGCGGGCCGGGGAGAGTTTCCTCACCGCCGCCCCGCCGCTCCGCCGACGGCTAGGACACATCCCACCTGTGCATATACATTGCGCAGGAATTGGGAGACATGCCGGATCTAAGGGGGGCGCGATGAGGGCCCGTATCACGGGCGTCGCGACGTATCTGCCCGAACGGACTCTGACCAGCGCGGACGTGGAGTCCCGGATCGAGGGATACACCCCTTACGCCGGGATCGTCGAGCGGATGACGGGGATCCGCCGACGGCACGTGGCCCGCCGGGACCAGCAGGCCTCGGATCTGGCGGTGGAGGCCGTACGGGCGCTCGGCACGGCCTCCGGCACGCCCGGGACCGGAGAGCCGGGAGCCGACGCGCCCGGGACCGGGGAGCTCCCAGAGGGCGGTGGAGCGGGGAGGACCGGCGCGGCCCCCCACGCCGACGCCGACCTGCTGATCTTCGCCTCCGCCTCGCAGGACATGGTCGAGCCCGCCACCGCGCACATCGTCGCGGCCAAGCTCGGCCTGTCGTGCCCGGTCTTCGACGTCAAGAACGCCTGCAACAGCATGCTCAACGGCATCCAGGTGGCCGAGGCGCTGATCCTGTCCGGAGCGCACCGCAAGGTCCTCGTCTGCTCCGGTGAGACGCCCTCCCGGGCGATCCGCTGGCAGGTCCGGGACAGGGCCCAGTTCGTGGACTCCTTCGCCGGATACACGCTCTCCGACAGCGGCGCGGCCGTGCTGGTCGAGGCGGACGCCGAGCGCGGCATCTTCTACCGGGACTTCTCCGCCGACTCCACGGCGTGGGCGATCGGCACCCTGCCGGGCGGCGGCTCGGCGCACCCCCGCGACCCCGAGTACTCCTACTTCCGTGGCGACGGGCGGCGGCTGAAGGAGGCCTTCGAGCGCGTCGGCCCCGACATCTTCCTCACCGCGCTCAAGAAGACCGGCCTGGCCTGGGACGACTTCGCCGTCGTGGCGGTGCACCAGGTCGCCCTGCCGTACCTGCGCTTCCTGGCCGGGGTGCTGGACATCCCCGGTGAGAAGCTGGTGGTCAGCCTGCCCGAGCACGGCAACTGCGCCTCGGCCACCCTCCCGCTCCAGCTCGCGCTGGGTTCCTGGCGCCCCGGTGACCGGGTGGCCCTGCTCGGTCTCGGCGGCGGGATCAGCATGGGCGTGATGCTGGCGGAGATGTGATGGACCTGTGGGTGATCGTCCCGGCCTACAACGAGGCCGCGGGCATCGAGGCGACGCTCCGCGCGCTGGCCGCGCAGGACGACCGCGGCTTCACGCTGCTCGTGGTGGACAACGCCAGCACCGACGGCACCGCCGAGGTCGCCCGGCGGCACGGCGCCCAGGTGATCCACGAGCCCCGGAAGGGCACCGGCGCGGCCTCCGACACCGGCGTGCGGCACGCCATCGCGCACGGCGCGACCCACGTCGCCCGCACCGACGCCGACTGCCTGCCCCGCCCCGACTGGGTGCGGAACGTCCGCCGCGCCTTCGGCGACGGCCTGGAGATGGTCGGCGGGCGGCTGCTGCCCCGGACCGACGAGTTCCCGCTGAAGTTCTGGGAGCGGCGGCTCATCCCGGCCGTGATCGACGTGGCCGCGACGTTCGGCCGGTTCCGGCCGGGCAACCGGGACCCGCTCCACAGGGGACCGTACGTGATGATGCCCGGCTGCAACCTGGCCATCACCGCGGACCTCTACGAGCGCGCGGGCGGCTTCCCCCGGACCGCGATCGAGGAGGTCCACGAGGACCGCGCCCTGGTCAACCGGGTCCGCAAGGTCACCTCCGCGTACGGCTCCCGCCGCGACGTCGTCGTGTACGGCTCGGTCCGGCGGCTGCGCGCCTACGGGCTGGTGGGCACCCTGGCCTGGTACGCCGACCACCACTACCGGCCCGACGTGGTCGACATCCGGTGAGGCGGCCGGTGGAACACGAAGGGCGACCGGTGGCACGTGAAGGGCGGCGGGAACGGCCGGCGGACCGTCCGGCGGGGCGATCAGGGCGATCGGGCCGCCCGGCCGACCACGAGCGCCGGCTCTACCTGGCCGCGCACCCGCTGGCCTACCCGCTGATGCGGCTGCTGGCCCGATTCGGCCCGGTGGTGCGGGTCCCGGGGCTGGGCGTGGTGGTCAACGACGCCGCCGTGGCGCGCGCCGTGCTGACCGATCCGAACTTCCGCAAGGACGGCCCCGGCTCGCCCGCCGATCTGTGGACCCCGGTGCTGGGGCCGTCCGTGCTGCTCAACATGGAGGGTCCGGACCATCTGGCGCTGCGCCGGAAGCTGACCCCGCTGTTCGCCCCCGGCTACGTCACGGACCTGGTGGCCGACGTGCTGCGCGAGCCGCTCGCGGAGCTGGACGCGCGGCTGGCGCGGGGCGAGACCGTCGACCTGGTGGACACCATGCGGGTGATGGCCGGCGCGGTGATCTGCCGGATCATCGGCCTGGACCTCGGCACGGGCGCGGTCGCCGGCCCCGTTCCGGGCGGGTTCTCCGAGGCGCGGGCCCGGGAGCTGTTCGCCGAGGGGGAGCGGGTCGTCTCCATGGTCTCGCTCCGCTCCCGGCGCCTGTCGGAGCGGCAGATCGCCGTCGCCAAGCAGGTCCTGGACCGGATCGGGGACATCGCGCAGGCCGCCTACGAGGCGGGCGACCCCTCCACGGTGATGGGCCGGATGCGGGAGCTGGGCCTGTCGGCGGCCGAGGCGCGGGGAGCGGCCGGGGCGTTCTTCCTGACCGGCACCGAGACCGTCGCCACCCTCCTGCCCCGCCTGATCGCGCTGGTCTGCGACCACGGCCTCGACCGCCGCACCGTCCTGGAGGACCTGGACCGGGTGATCGACGAGGCCATGCGGGTCACCACCCCGACCCCGGTGATGCTCCGCTCGGTGGCCGCGCCCGCCCGGATCGGCGGCGCGCCCGGGTCCCGCCGCACCACCGGGGACCGCGGAACCGATGGGACCGGCCCGACCGGCCCGGCCGGCCGTGCGGGCAGGAGCGGAGTCGCGGTACGGCCCGGCGACCGGGTGCTGATCGTCACCCACAACTGCGCCCGCGCCCACGGCCCGTTCGACCCGTCCCGCCCCCACCCGCCCGAGCTGCGCCACCTCTGGTTCGGCGCGGGCCCGCACTTCTGCATCGGCCATCCGCTGGCCGTGGCGGAGATCCGCGCGGTGGCGCGGGCGGTGCTCGCCCACGACGTCCGGATCACCGGCCGCCGCGCGGCCCGGGGGGTGCTCATCCCCACCTACGAGCACCTGCGGATCACCGCCTCCTGACCGTCCCGGGCCGCCGCGGACCATCCTCGAGCCCTGCGAGTCACTCCATACGGACCGCCCCCGAACCCCTGGATCGCCCCACATGAACGACATCGTCACCGGGATAATGACCGCCGCCCGGCGGGAGCCGTACCGGACCGCGCTCATCGACGGCCGCGGCCGGGAGGTTTCCTACGGCGTGCTGGCGCGCCGGGTTGACGCCGTCCGGGCCGCCCTGGACGGGCTGGAGCCGGGTGACGGGGTGCTGTTCGCGGTACGGCCCGGCGTGAACGCGGTGGTCACGGCGCTGGGCGCGGTGGCGGCGGGCGGCACGCTCGTCCTGGCCGACCCCGGTCTCGCGCCCGGCGTGCTGGCCGCCCGGATGGCCGCCACCCGGCCGAAGTGGGTGGTCGCCGAGTCGCTGCTGCACACCCTGAGCGGTCCGCTCCGCCCGCTGGCCCGCCGCCGGGGCCTGCTCCTGCCCGACCTGCGCGACCCGCTGCCCGGCCAGGCGGTCCGCCACCTGTACACCGGTCCCTGGCTGCCGGGGGTGCCACGCGGCGCGCTCCGGCTGGAGCGCCTGCCCGAACCCTCCGCGGACGGCCTGTCCGAACTGTCCGCGGACGGCCTGCCCGGGCCGTCCGGCGGCGTCCCGGGCGCGCGGGGCGACGGCGGACCGGACAGGAGCGGACAGCCCGCCGCGGTTATCTTCACCTCGGGGACCACGGCCAGCCCGCGCGGCGTGGTCCACACCCGGGGGTCGCTCGCGGCGGGCCTGGAGCTGTTCCGCAGCGCGTTCCCGCTCGGTCCCGGCGACGTCGTCCACACCGACCAGCTGATGCTGGGGCTGCCCGCGCTGATGGCCGGGGCCACCTGGTCGCTGCCGGGCGCGGGGCCGCTGGCCGAGGAGCTCGCCCGGCGGGGGGCGACGCACACCTTCGCCGTCCCGGTCCGCCTGGACCGGCTGCTCCGCGAGACGCCCCGGCTCCCGGGCACGCTCCGCCACCTGCTGCTGGGGTCGGCGCCCGCCCCCGCCGGGGTGCTCCGCCGGGCGGTCCAGGCGGGCCCGCAGGTGCTGTCGGTCTACGCGATGACCGAGGCGCTGCCCATCTCGATCGCCTCGGCCGAGGAGAAGCTGGCGCACACCGCCTCGGGCGCCGAGGGGGACCTGCTCGGGGCCCCGCTGCCGGGGGTGGGGGCGCGGATCGCGCAGGACGGCGAGCTGCTGGTCTCCGGGCCGCACCTGGCCCGCGGCTATCTGGGCGAGGAGCCGCTGCGCCAGGTCGCCACCGGCGACCTGGCCCGGATCGAGAACGGCCGGCTGGTCCTGCTCGGCCGGAAGAAGGACATGATCCTGCGCGACGGCTTCAACATCTACCCCGGGCTGTACGAGCCCGCGATCACCGCGCTGCCCGGGATCGCCGAGGCCGCGCTCGTCGGCCTGGCCGACCCCGGGACCGGGGACGAGGAGGTCGTGCTCGCCGTCGTGCCCGCCCCGGGCTACGACGAGGCGCGGCTGCGCGGGGCCCTGCCGGACCTGGTGGACGCCGGCGCGCTCCCCGACCGGATCGCCGTCCTCGGCGCCTTCCCCCGCTCCGGGCGCGCCGACAAGCTGGACCGCGCCGCGCTCCGCGCCCTGGTGGCGCGGTGAGCCGCGCTCCGCGCCCTGGTGACGTGGTGGGTGAGGGGCACGATGGCGGGGGCACCGGGGCCGGGGGGCCGGCGGAGAGGGCGGGAGTCCGATGAGGATCGCGGTGACGGGCGCGTCGGGGTTCGTGGGCGGCGCGGTCTGCCGGGCGGCCCGGGCCGAGAGGTGGCGGGTGCACGCCTTCGGCAGGCGGCCCGCGGTGGAGCCCGGCCACGTCGGCGGCGCGCCGTACCGGGCGTGGGACCTCCTCGGCCCGGCGCCCGCGGCGCTCGGCGAGGTGGACGCCGTGGTGCACTGCGCGGGCGGCGTCACGGACTGGGGACCGGCGGCGGAGATCTGGGCGGCCAACGTGACCGGGACCCGGAACGCGGCCCGGGCGTTCCCCTCGGCCGCCTTCGTGCACGTGAGCACCGCGAGCGTCTACGACCCGTTCCGGCCGACCGTGCGGGCGCGCGAGGACGAGGCGCCGGTCGCGCGGTACGTCAACGCCTACGGCGCCTCCAAGGCCGCCGCTGAGCGGGTGGCGGCCGAGGCGGCTCCGGGGCGGACGGTCGTGCTGCGTCCGCACGCCGTCTACGGCCCCGGGGACACGACCCTGCTCCCGCGCGTGCTCGGCGCGGTCCGGGGCGGGCGGCTGGTCGCGGTGGGGGACGGCCGGCAGCTGGTCAGCCTGACCTCGGTGGACAACCTGGCCCGGGCCTGCCTGCTCGCGGCGGAGGCGGCCGCCCGCCGGGGCGTGCACGGCACCTTCAACGTGACCGACGCCGAGCCGGTCGTCCTCGACGACGCGCTCCGCGCGGTCCTGCGGGAGCGGGGCGTCGCCGCCGAGCCGTACTATCTGCCGCTCCGGCTCGCCGAGCCCGTCGCCGCCGTCGCCGAGACGGCCGCCCGGCTGCTGGGACGCAGGCGTCCGCCCCGGCTGACCCGGTACGCCGCCGGGCATCTGGCCGTCGAGCGCACGCTGGACATCACCGCCGCCCGCGAGCGGCTGGGCTACCGGCCGGCGCCGACGTCGTTCGCGGGGGCCGCGGACTGGTGAGCCCGCCGGGCACCCGGCTCGGCACCCATCCCCCGAAACAGACATGACCCTCCATAGGCCCTAATAAGCCCTTATCTGTTACCAATCAGCGACAAGTCGGCGAACAGGCGGGGGATATGGAGTAAATGGCAGGTCACCGGCGTCGCCCCAGCATCGGGTCGAGCCTGGCGTTCACGCTCGGCTCGGCGGTGCTGTGGGGCCTGGGACACCTGCGGGCGGGACGGCGCACGACCGGCGCCCTGCTCATGACCTCATGCCTGACGGTGATCACCGCGGCCGCGACCGCGCTCCTGACCGCCAAATCGCTCCTGCTCAACCTCGCCGTGCGGCCCGGCTGGCTCCAGGCGTTCGGCCTGGTCACGCTCCTGCTGGGAACCGTCACGGTGGCCGTGGTCGTCCGCTCCCACCAGCTCCTGCGGCCCCGGCGGGCCGGTGCCGCCGCCCGCCGCCTCTCGGCCCTCGTCGTGGGCCTGCTCTGCGTGCTGGTGATGCTGCCCGCGGTGGGCGTCGCCCGGCTCGCCTACGTCTCCCAGGACGCGATGACCTCGATCTTCGCGGCCGGGGCCACGCCGGTCCCCGCCGACCCCTGGCAGGGCCGGGACCGGCTCAACGTCCTGCTCCTGGGCGCGGACGCCGCCCCCGGCCGGTACGGCGTGCGCACCGACAGCGTGACCGTGGCGAGCGTCGACACCCGGACCGGCGACACCGTGCTGTTCGGCCTGCCGAGGAACCTGGCGCACGTCCCGCTGCCGCCGGGCCCCGCCCGCGACCGCTTCCCGCACGGGTTCGCGGGCGAGCCGCCGTACACGCCGGGGATCCTCAACGAGATCTGGCAGTACGCCGAGGACCACCCCGAGATCGTCCCGGGAACCGCCGCCGGCGAGCGCGGCCCCGAGCTGCTGAAGAAGGCCGTCGGCGGCGCCCTCGGCCTCGACATCCCCTACTACGCCATGGCCGACATGCGCGGGTTCGCCAAGATCGTCGACGCGATGGGCGGGGTGCGGGTCACCGTACGGGAGCCCATCGTGTACGGCCGGCACGACGAGGGGCTGATCACTCCCGGCACGCGCGTCCTCAGTGGTTCCGAGGCGCTCTGGTACGGCAGGTCCCGCACCCGCACCAGCGACTACGTCCGGATGGCCCGCCAGAGGTGCCTGATGAACGCGGTCATCGAGCAGGCCGATCCGGTGACGGTCCTCGGTGGCTTCGAGCAGATCGCCGACGCGGCGGTGGACACCGTCTCCACCGACATCCCCCGGCCGCTCCTGCCGCACCTGGTCGACCTGGCGGACAAGGTGAAGGAGTCCCCGGTCCGGAGCACCCAGTTCACGCCCCCGCTGACCGACCCCGTCGCCCCCGACTACGGCCTGATCAGGCAGAAGGTCGCCGCAGCCCTGAACCCCGACGCGGCGGACCCGGGCGTGGGCCCGGGCCCGGACACCGCGGACCCGGGCGTGACCCCGGGCCCGGACGCCGCGCGACCGCCCTCCGCCGACGGGACCGCCCTCCAGCCGCGGCCTGCCCCGGCCTCGACTCCCGGCCCGAGCCGGAGCCCGTCCCCCGCTCCCGTCTCGAGCGAGGCTCCTGACACGGGCACGGCGCCGGCCCCGGCTGCGACACCGACACCGAGCCCGACGCCGACGCCGACGCCGACGCCGACGTCTCAGGGGACCGTCGTCCTCGACGAGGCCTGCCCCTGACCACCGTCCCGCGCCTCCTCTCCCGGGCCTGTCGCGTCCGGCCGCGGCCGCCGCAGCACGGTGAGCGCGACGGCCAGAGCGGCCGTGATCAGCCCGGCCGAGACGCCGAAGGCGAGCCGGTAGCCGCCGGTCAGCGCGACCGCCTCGCCGGCGCCGGCGGCCAGCAACTCCCCGGTCCGCGAGGCGGCCAGCGTGGACAGCACGGCGACTCCGGTGGCCATGCCGACCTGCTGGGTGGTGTTGAACAGCCCCGAGGCCAGGCCCGCGTCGTCGGACCGGGCGCCGGACATGCCCAGCGAGGTCAGCGCCGGGAGCACCAGCCCGCCGCCCGAGATGAGCAGCATCACCGGGAGCAGGTCGGTGACGTAGTCCGCGTCCACCGGGATGCGGGTGAGCAGGCCCATCGCCCCGAGCAGGAGCAGCAGGCCCGCGGCCAGGACGGTCCGCTCGCCGAAGCGGGTGTTGAGCCGGGCCGAGACGGACAGGGACACGCCGCCGATGGCCAGCGCCGCCGGGAGCATGGCCAGCCCGGTGGCGAGCGCGCCGTAGCCGAGGACCTTCTGCATGTGGAGGGCGACGATGACCTGGAAGGCGAACATGCCCGACACCATCAGCATCTGGACCAGGTTGGCGCCGGCGACGTTGCGCGAGCGCAGGACGCGCAGCGGCATGAGCGGGGTCGCGGCGGTCGCCTGGCGGGCGGTGAACGCGGCCAGCAGGGCGAGCGCGACCGCGCCGGAGCCGAGGGTGCGCGCCGAGAGCCAGCCGTGCTGCTCGACCCCGACCACGGTGGAGATGCCCAGCATCAGTCCGCCGGTGACCAGCACGGCGCCGAGCACGTCGGCCCCGGCGGCGAGCCCGGTGCCGCGGTCCCGGGGCAGCGCCCGCACCGCCAGCGCGATCACGGCCAGCCCGATCGGCAGGTTGATGAGGAAGATCCAGTTCCAGCCGAGCGTGTCGGTGAGCACCCCGCCGAGGACCTGCCCGGTCGCGGCCCCGGCGGCGCCGGTGAAGCTGAAGACGCCGATCGCCTTCGCGCGCTCCGCGGGCCCGGTGAAGATCGTCACCAGGATGCCCAGTACGACCGCGGAGGCCATGGCGCTGCCGACGCCCTGGAGGAAGCGGGCGGCGAGCAGCGTGCCGGGTCCGGTGGCCGCCCCGGCCAGCAGGGACGCGGCGGTGAAGACCGCGTTGCCCGCCAGGAACACGGTCCGGCGGCCGATGAGGTCGCCCAGCCGGCCGGCCAGGAGCAGCAGCCCGCCGAAGGCGATCAGGTACGCGTTGACGGTCCAGCTGAGCCCGGCGGGCGAGAAGCCCAGCTCCCGCTGGATGGCCGGCATCGCCACGGTCACGATGCTGCCGTCCAGGATCGTCATCAGCGACGTGGCGGACAGCGCGGTGAGCGCCGTCCAACGGGATCCGGAGACCCGGGGGCGGGCCGGGAGAAGGGGTGGTGCGGCATGCGGCATGGGTCTCTCCTGTCCGAGGGAACAAGAGGGACCTTAACAGATAGTTTTGTTACAGACGATCCTTTACAGACCTACTTTGCGCGCTGACGTGCCCGCCGTACGGGCTGGGGGACTTCGGCCGGAACGGCCAGGTGCCCGGCGACCAGGCGGTTCAGCGCGCGTACGAGCACCTCGCGCTCGTCGTCGGGCAGCGTGCCCAGGGCCGCCCGGTGCACATCGTCGACGATCTCCTGGCTCCGCTTCGCCGTCTCCGCGCCCTTCTCGGTGACCGAGACGATCCGGGCCCGCCGGTCCGTGCTCGACGGCCGGCGCTCGGCCAGGCCCGCCTCCTCCAGGGCGTCGACCGTGACCACCATCGTGGTCTTGTCCATGTCACCGAGCTCGGCGAGCTGGATCTGCGTGCGCTCCTCCTGCAGGGCGTGGACCAGCACGCAGTGCATGCGCGGCGTCAGCCCGATCTCGGCGAGCGCCGCCGCCATCCGGGTCCGCAGAACGTGGCCCGCGTGGTCCAGGAGGAACGACAGGTCAGGCTCGGTGCGCGCAGGCGCCATGGCGGTCATGCCTCCAGGGTAATAGCCGGTTCCTTTGCGGATAATCCGCAAAGGAACCCTCGGCGCGTCACGCGTGCGCCGCCACTCCCGCCCGGGCCATGCCGGAGACCACCAGGTGGTGGAAGGGCCGGATGACGTTGAAGTAGACCGGGCCGGTCCAGCGGTGGTACTTCACGATGGTCACGATGTGGAAGCGGCCGGGCTCGGCGACCACCGCGAGCCACGCGGTCAGGTGCGACTCGGTGGCACCCGCCACGAAGTAGCGGTCCTCCTCCGCGGCGGCCACGGTGAAGAAGGCGAGCTTCTCCCCAGGGGTGAACGGGATGTCCTGCGGGCGCATCCCCCGCGCCGAGGGCAGCTCCCCCTGGCGCATGCCGAGCAGGCGCACGAACCCGGCCCTGACGCGGTAGAGGAAGCGCACCCAGCCCGGCTCGTAGGAGATGAGCCCGGCGAGGAACTCCCTGAGGGTGACGTCCCCCTCGACGGTCTTGACGTCCACATGGTCCGCACCCTCGGTGTAGGCGCGCAGTTCCGGTGATCGTGCGGCGTCCGGCATGTTCGCTCCCGCTCGGCAGAAGGGGACGCGGCGCCCGTCGGCGGGATCTCCGCCCGGCCCGCCGCGATCTCTTGAGGCGACGATTCCACACGGCTCCACCGGGGTCTCAGGCGGGGCGGCACGGCGGCACCACGGAACGGCCGAGCGGGGCGGGGTGGGCGGGATGGGCCGAACAGATCGGTCGCCCGGCGGCACGCCCCCCCCCCGCCGACCGGCCGGAGGGGACCGGCCGGCCGGTCACGATCGGTGACGCCTCCGGCCGTTCCCACCCGCCGGATCCCCAAGCGACGGCCGGAAGACACCCGCCCTCCGGCGGCGTACCGCCATGACATGCCCTTCTTCCCGCCAACGGCGCATCCGGATTCCCGCCGAACCTCCTGCGCGCGCTCACGCACCGTGGCATGATGGCCACCCGTACGAGTTGCAATGGTTTTCATAATCAGATTGGATCGTCATCGTGAGGGTGGCATTCGTCGGCAAGGGCGGCAGCGGCAAGACGACGCTCTCGGCCCTGTTCGCCAGACACACAGCACGCCAGGGCGGGCCGGTCGTCGCCGTCGACGCCGACATCAACCAGCACCTGGGCATGGTCCTGGGCGTCGAGGAGCACGCCCTGCCCCGCCCGATGGGCTCCCACCTGGCCGAGATCAAGGAGTTCCTGCGCGGCGAGAACCCCCGCATCACCTCGGCCGCCGCCATGGTCAAGACCACCCCGCCCGGCCGCGGCTCCCGGCTGCTCCGCCTGCCCTCCGCGGACGGCCCCGCCGACGACCCGATCCACACCGGCTTCTCGGTCACGACCCCGGACGGCCCGCGCCTGATGGTCACCGGCCCGTTCAGCGAGGAGGACCTGGGGGTGGCCTGCTACCACTCCAAGGTCGGCGCGGTCGAGCTCTACCTCAACCACCTGGTGGACGGCCCCGGCGAGTACGTCGTGGTGGACATGACCGCCGGGGCCGACTCCTTCGCCTCCGGCCTGTTCACCCGCTTCGACATGACCTTCCTGGTCGCCGAGCCGACCCGGCAGGGCGTCGGCGTCTACCGGCAGTACCGCGAGTACGCCGCCGACTACGACGTGCCCCTCGCCGTCGTCGGCAACAAGGTCCACGGCCCCGGCGACGTCGCCTTCCTGCGCGAGCACGTCGGCGACGACCTGCTGGTCTGCCTGGAGCACTCGGCCGCCGTCCGCGCCATGGAGCAGGGCCGCCCGTTCGCCCTGGACGACCTGGAGCCCGCCAACCTCCGCGCCCTCGGCACCCTGCTGGCGCACGCCGACGCCCAGGAGAAGGACTGGGAGCGGTTCGGCCGCCAGACCGTCGAGTTCCACCTGCGCAACGCGCGGGCCTGGGCGAACCGGGCCGTCGGCGAGGACCTCGCCGCCCAGGTCGACCCGGAGTTCGCCTTCGGCCCCACACGAGTGTCGCTCCACGGCTAGCTGGAGTGATCACCGGCACCGATCTAGTGTCGGGAAGATCCCCTTCTCGAGAGGAGAACGCAGCATGTCGCTGACCGTTTCGAACGACCTTCTCGCCCAGGCGAGGGCCGGCGAGGTGGACGACGCGGCGTTCGTCGCCTGTGTCCGCGACTCCCTGCCCTACGCCTGGTCGCTCATCAGCGACCTGGTCGCCGAGCGGGAGCGCACCGGCGCCGAGTTCACCGACAACACCGTCCCCCCGCCGAGCGAGGAGGCCCGCGGCCAGCTCCTGCGCTGCCTGGCCAGCGACGCCATGCGCGGCGCCCTGGAGCGCCACTTCGGGGTGAAGCTGGCCTTCCAGAACTGCCACCGGGTCGCGGTCTTCGACCCGTCCGCCACGAAGGCCCACGCCGAGTTCACCACCGCCCGATCCCAGATCCTCAACCAGTCCCCCGAGCTCGTCGACTGCTGACCGGACCACACCAGGGCGCGGACACATCCGTCCGCGCCCTTCCGTTTCCCAAAACGAGGACAGGCTTAGTATCAGGTAGTAGAAGTAATACGTGACTACTCGAACAGGCGGTCCGGGGATGCGGATCAACAGCAAAGGACAGGTGACGATCCCCGCTCACCTCCGGGAGAAGTACAACCTCTCCGAGGGTGACGAGGTGGACGTGGTCGAGGTCGGCAACACGCTGGCCATCGTGCGTCGCGAGGGCAGCGAGAGCAGAGGCAAGAGGCTCACCCGCCACATGCGCGGCAAGGCTTCGATAAGGATGAGCACCGACGAACTCATGGAGCTCCTCCGTGGCGATTAGAGATCATCTGCGGCCGGTTCCCGATCGGCCGACCACTCTTGTCGACTCCTGCGTCCTGCTGGACATACTGATGGACGACCCGAAGTGGGCCGACTGGTCGGACGACGCGGTAGCGCAAGCAAGAGAAGAAGGACCGGTAGTCATCAATCAGGTCATCTACGCCGAAGTCTCTGTCGGCTTCAACAACATCGAAGACCTCGATGATGCTCTGCCCACGTCCGAGATCGAACGTTACGATCTCCCCTACGAGGCGGGGTTCCTGGCAGGCAAGGCGTTCGCGGCCTATCGGCGGCGCGGCGGGCAGAAGAGATCTCCGTTGCCGGATTTCTACATAGGCGCCCATGCCGCCCTGCAGAAGTATCGCCTGATCACGCGCGACACGGCTCGCTACCGGACCTACTTTCCGACCGTCACACTGATCACCCCGGAGTCCGATCAACCTTGGTCGAACTAGGCTCAAGGTATGGATCATGAACCAATGCGACGAGTCGCTGAATTCCGCGAGGTGTTCGACGGCGAGGCCAAGGCCGAACGCCCCGAATTGGCGGAACACCGCCGGACGCTGCTGGTCGAAGAAGCACGCGAAGCCGCCGATGCCCTAACCGACCTCGCGAAGGCCCTGCGAACCGGCGGCGACCCGCTCACCGCGTACAGAGCGGTGGCCAAGGAACTGGCTGACATCCTCTACGTCACCTACGGCGCCGCAGATGCGTTGGGGATCGATCTGCCGGCCGTCTTCGTCGAGGTCCATCGGTCCAATATGAGCAAGCTCGACGCGGACGGCCGAGTCCTCCGCCGAGCCGATGGCAAGGTACTCAAAGGCCCCGGTTACCGGCCGCCGATCCTCGATGACATCGTCGAATGGCCGCCGACCGGTTCCTAAGCGTTTCGCGCGACGTCCGGCCAAGGTGGCGGAGGCTCCGCGGGCACCGCCAGACATCTATCCGGTCCACAGCCGACTTCATCCGACCCGCTCAGCGCACCCGGGGCAGGACCTCGGCGCCGAGGCGGCGGATGTTCTCCAGGGTGCGGGCGTGGTCGCCGGCGCCCTCGACCATGAGGATCAGGTGCCGCAGGCCCGTCGCCGCGGCGGTCCGCTCGATCGAGGCGACGCAGTGGTCCGCCGAGCCGACCGGGTGCGTCGCGCACAGGAAGTCCACGTACGCCCCGACGTCCCGGCGCGGCCGGGGCCGCCCGTCCACCGGCACGTAGCCCGCCAGCCCCGGCTCCAGCCAGCGCGGCATGCTCTCCCTCAGCTCCCGTACGGCCTGCGCCGTCGAGTCGGCCACGTACCCGACGGCGGCGGCGATGTGCCCGGGACCGCCGTCCTCCGACGGGCCGGGCCCGGCGGAACCCGGCATCGGCGGGACACGGACCGGGCCGTCCCGGAAGGCGCCGCGGCCCGGGACCCGGCCGCCGGCCAGCTCCCGGTAGGAGCGGATCGCCTCCGCCTTCTCCTCGTCCCCGACGTGCATGCCCAGCAGCATCGGCAGTCCCCGCTCCGCGGCCAGCGCCACCGTCGGAGGCGAGGTGCACGCCACCACCGGCCGCAGCCGCGCGGCCGGGACCATCGGCACCGGGCGGAACCGGAAGAACTCCCCGTCGGCCGCCACGGTGTCCCGCTCCAGCGCCGAGCAGAGCAGGTCGAGCGACTCGGCGAAGCCCCGCTCGAACCTCTCCAGCCCCGTGCCGAACACCTCCAGGTCCACCCACGGCCCGCCGCGCCCGACCCCGAGGGCGAAGCGCCCGCCCGAGGCGTGGTCGAGGATCGCCGCCTGCTCGGCGAGGTCGACGGGGTGCCGGGTGGACAGCACGCTCACCGCCGTCCCCACCCGGATCCGGCTGGTACGGCCCAGCGCCACCCCGGCGAGCGTCGCCGCCGACGGGCACACCCCGTAGGACATGAAGTGGTGCTCGGCGATCCACGCGTCGTCGAACCCGGCCTCCTCGGCGGCGGCGACCGCCTCGACCGTGTCGCGCAGCACCTGGCCCGGCGGGCGGCCCGGGAAGCCCGCCGCGACGAGGAAGACGCCGATCCGCACCGCGCCGCCTACCCGAAGAGCCCGAGCTGCTCCCCGCCGGCCTGGCGGTGTACGCGCAGGTGCCGCCAGCGGGGCAGCTTGTCGAGGTAGGACCAGGACAGGCGGTGGTGCTCGGTCGGGCCGTGCTCGGCCAGGGCCCGCTGGTGGACCGGGGACGGGTAGCCCGCGTTGCTGGCGAAGCCGTACTCCTCGCAGCCGAGGGAGGCCATGTAGGCGTCGCGGCGGACCTTGGCGACGACGGAGGCCGCGGCGACGGAGACGCAGGACAGGTCGGCCTTGACCTCGCACCGGACCGGCCAGGGGGCGCCCAGGTAGTCGTGCTTGCCGTCCAGGATCACCGCGTCGGGCCGGACCGGCAGCCCGGCCAGGGCCCGGCGGGCGGCCCGGCGCAGCGCCTCGGTCATGCCGAGGGCGTCGATCTCCTCGTGCGAGGCCTCGCCGTACCCGATGCCGGCGGCCCAGGCGGTGATCTCGCCCACCATGGCCTCGCGGCGGGCCCGGCTGAGCATCTTGGAGTCGGTGAGCCCGGCGGGCGGCTCGGACAGGTCGGTGACCACCGCGCAGACCGCCACCGGCCCGGCCCACGCTCCCCGGCCGACCTCGTCGATCCCGGCCACCAGCTTCGCCCCGCCGCCGGACAGCAGGCGTTCGAGCGCGTAGGAGGGAGGCACGAGGGGAGTTTAGTGCGGCCCGGGGCCCGTGTGCGGCCCGTCCCGGGGCGCGGGATCCGCCGCGCCGTACGGGACCGGGCCCGCTCCGCCGCGCCGTACGGGACCGTCAGCGCGCCGCCGGTTCGAGCGCGGTGAGGTCGGCGGCGAGGTAGCGGGCGGCGGTGTGGATCGCGCGGAGGGTCACCGCGACGGCGGGCCGGTGCACGCTGGAGGCGCGGACGACCGCGTGCACGTCGCGTCCGGCCGCCGACCCCGGGATCTCCCGCACGGCGATGCCGCGCACCCCGGCGGCCAGGGCGAGCGCGGGCACGGCGGCGATGCCGACGCCCTTGGCGACGAGGCTGAGGATGGTGCTCAGCCCCTCGAACTCCCACGGCACCGGCCGCCCGCCGCCCACCTCGGCGAGCATCTGGTCGACCGCCATGCGGGAGGGCTCGCCGTCCGGGGTCGCCATCCACGGCTCGTCGCGCAGCTCGGCCAGGTCGACCGGCTCGCCGGGGGAGGCGAGGCGGTGCCCGCGCGGCACCACGAGCACCAGCGGGTCGCGCAGCAGCGGGAAGACCCGCATGGCCGGCGACTCCCGCATCCGGCCGTACCAGTCGTCCACCAGGGCGATGTCCGCCGCGCCCGACTGGACCTCGCGGGTCCCCCGCCCGGCGCGGCCCTGCCGCATGCGCAGGGTCAGCGCGGTGTGCCGGCGGAGCAGGCGGGCCAGCGCGGGGGCGAACGCCACCGCGGCGGTGGGGAAGGCCGTGAGGGTGACCCGGCCGGACGGGGTGCCCGCCTGGGCGGACAGGTCGGACTCGGCGGCCTCCACCATGGCCAGGATGCGCTCGGCGTGCTCGACGAGGCGGCGGCCGGCGTCGGTCAGCTCGGCGCTGCGGGCGGTCCGGTCGAGCAGCACGGCCCCGGCCTCGCGCTCCAGCGCGGCCAGCTGCTGGGAGACCGCCGAGGGGCTGTAGCCGAGGGAGGCGGCGGTCGCGGCGATGCTCCCCTTGCGGGCGAACTCGCAGATCAAGGCCAGCCGGCGCAGATCCAGCATCGGATCTCCTTATGCCCACCCACACGAACCGAAGCTTGTCCTTATGCCTGCATCCCATCACGCTGGGAACGTTCCGCGACAGAGGGGGAAAGGCCATGAATGTCACACTTTCTGCCACGTTGGCGGCCAACGAGGACATCGAACGGAGACGGCACGCGGGCCAGCGCGTGCTGAACCTCGCCTTCGGCGAAGCCGGGCTCCCCGTCCACCCGGCGCTCCGGGAACGGCTGGCGGACGCCTCCGCCCGGAACGGCTACGGCCCGGTCGCCGGGGCGCCCGAGCTGCGCGAGGCCGCCGCCGGCTACTGGACCCGCCGCGGCCTGCCCACCGACCCGGCCCTCGTCGTCTGCGGCCCCGGCAGCAAGCCCCTGCTGTACGGCCTGCTGCTCGCGATCGGCGGCGACGTCGTGCTGCCCGTGCCGAGCTGGGTCAGCTACGCCGCCCAGGCCGAGCTGGCCGGCACGCGCTCCCTGCCCGTCGCGGCGCTCCCCGGCGAGGGGGGAGCGCCCGACCCCGACCGGGTGTCCGCCGCGGTGCGGCGCGCCCGCTCCGAGGGACGGCGGGTGCGCGCGCTGCTGGTCACGCTCCCCGACAACCCCACCGGGACGCTCGCCTCCGCCGACACGGTCAAGAAGATCGCCGAGCTCGCCCGCGACCTCGACCTGGTGATCATCTCCGACGAGATCTACCGCGACCTCGTCCACGACCCCGGCTCCGGCTTCGTCAGCCCCGCCGAGCTGGCCCCCGAGCGGACCGTCGTCACCAGCGGGCTCAGCAAGAGCCTGGCCCTGGGCGGCTGGCGGATCGGCGTGGCCCGGCTGCCCTCCGCCGGCCTGCGCGACCGGCTGCTCGCGGCGGCCAGCGAGATCTGGTCCAGCCCGGCCGCCCCTGTCCAGCAGGCCGCGGCCTACGCCTACACCGAGCCCGCCGAGCTCGTCGAGCGGGTCGCCGCGAGCAGGCGGCTGCACGCCACGCTCGCGCGCGCGGTGCACGCCCGCCTGGTCCGGGCCGGGATCCGGGCGGACGTGCCGCGGGGAGGCTTCTACCTCTACCCGGACCTCACCGGCCACCCTGCCCTCACCGGCCTGGCGGGCTCCGCCGACCTGGCCGCGCGCCTGCTCGACGGGCATGGGGTCGGGGTGCTGCCCGGCCACGTCTTCGGCGACGACCCCCGGGCGCTCCGGGTGCGGGTGGCGACCAGCCTCCTGTACGGCGAGACCACCGAGGAGCGGCTGGCCGCGCTGGCCGCCCCCGACCCCCTCGCGCTGCCCTGGATCGCCGCCTCCCTCGGCCACCTCGACGAGGCCCTCGCCGGCCTGACCGCACCGCGGATCGTCCGGCGGCGACCCCGCACGCCGTAGGGCGACGACACCGCGGATCGCCCGGCGGCGACCCCGCACGCCGTAGGGCGACGACACCGCGGATCACCCGGCGACGACACCGCCCGCCGTACGGTGACCGCCCCGGCCCCGGGGCTCCGGGGCACGGCACATTGCAGTTTGGAAAACCCGCCCGGCCCCCCGTCTCCGTCACGGCGGCCTCCACCCCGCCGACCTGGCATTACATCCGCCCGGCGCCGGGCGGGCGAGCACTTCGCCTGATGCTCACCGGGACGCCCCAAACCATTTGGCATTGCACGTCACACGGAGCCCTCATCATGTGCTCATGCCCGCTTTCGTCACCCTGTCCGGGCGCCTCGCGCGCCTGGAACCGCTCAGCCTCGAGGTCGTCGACGACCTCGTCGCGGCGGCGGGTGAGGACCGTACGACCTACGGCTTCACCCGCGTCCCCAACGGCCGGGACGAGATGGTCTCCTACGTGGAGGCCGCTCTGGCTGAGCAGGCGGAGGGCCGCACGATGCCCTTCGCCATCCGGTGGCTGCACACCGACCGAATCGTCGGTGCCACCCGTCTCATGCACCTGGAGTACTGGCAGGGCCCCATGCCCTGGCCGCCGGGCGCGCGTGGCGCGGTGGGCGAGGTCCCGTCCGTGGCGGACATCGGTTACACCTGGCTGGCGGCGTCGGCCCAGGGCACCGGTGTCAACCGGGAGAGCAAGTACCTGATGCTCTCCCTGGCCTTCGAGACGTGGCAGGTCCACCGCATCACCCTGAAGGCAGACGTACGGAACGTACGCTCCCGGGCCGCCATCGAGGCCCTCGGCGCGCACCTCGACGGTGTGCGGCGGGCGGAGAGCCGAGGCGCCGACGACACGGTCCGAGATACCGCGTACTACTCGATCCTGAGCTCCGAGTGGCCGCTCGTGCGCGAACGCCTGCGCGCGCGGCTCGGCCTGGTCGAGGCCGCGTAGTCCCTTCCCCTGCTCCCCGGTTCTCCGGGTTCCCCCGCCTTTCACGACGAGACATGGAACGAAGGCCCGCCCGGGTGTCCCGGGCGGGCCTTCGTCCGTCCACCGGCGGCCATCCCCGCCACCGGCCCGTCCACCGGCGGCACCCCCTGCCGCCGGATCCCTTCTCGCTCCGGTTCCCTCGATCCGGTCTGCCGGGCACGACCGCCCCCGTACGGGGCCATGCCCGGCATGTCCGTAAGCATCACGCCGACGGCTCAACGCCCGATCAACAGCTGATCAACACGCCGGACGGGCCCTCGACCGCCTATGGGGCCGGGGGTAAAGGATCTATATTTGGCCTAAAAGATTCCCATAAGGGTGGAGAGTACGGGTCATGGCTGCTCCCGACGGCGAGGGCGGGCTGCGCTTCGCCGTACTCGGCCCCGTCCAAGCGTGGCGTGACGGTGCCGAGCTGGATCTGGGCACCCCGCTGCAACGTTCCATCATCGCGATGCTGCTGCTGCGCGAGGGCCGCGCCGTGACGCCTGCCGAGATGATCGACGGCGTCTGGGGGGAGGACGCACCGCCCCGCGCGCTCGGCGCGCTGCGCACCTACGTCTCCCGGCTGCGCGCCGTACTCGAACCGGAGCGCTCCCCGCGCACACCTCCGGGGCTGCTCACCTCGGTGGGCCGCGGCTACGCGCTCCGCCTGGGCGGCGCCCGGCTCGACCTGACCCGCTTCGAGTCCGGGACGCGGGAGGCAGAGTCGGCCCGCCGCGCCGGGGACCCGCGCGGGGCCGCGGACCGCCTGCGCGCCTGCCTGGCGCTGTGCACCGGCGAGCCGCTGGCCGGGGCCGTCGGCCCCTACGCCGAGCACCAGCGCGGCCGGCTGGCCGAGCAGCGGATGACCGCGCTCGAGACCCTCATGGACCTCGACCTGGAGCTGGGCCGGCACGCCGAGGTGGTCTCCGAGCTCGTCGCGCTCACCGGCGACCACCCGCTCCGCGAGCGGTTCCGCGCCCAGCTCATGCTCGCCTACTACCGGTGCGGGCGGCAGGCGGACGCGCTGGCCGTCTTCACCGATATCCGGCAGGCGCTCATCGACGAGCTGGGCGTCGACCCCGGCCCCGACCTGGCGGCGCTCCACCAGCGCATCCTCTCCGGCGATCCGGCCCTGGCCGCCCCCGCCGAGCCGGTACGGCTCCGCCCCGCCCCGCCCGAGCCGGCGCCCGCCGCCCCCGCGCCGGAGGGCGGCGCCTTCGAGCCGCCCGAGCTGCCGCGCCCGGCCCAGCTACCCGCGGCGGTGAACGACTTCACCGGGCGCCGGCAGATCATCGAGCGGCTCCACGCCGTGCTCTCCCCCTCGGACGGCGCGAAGGACGGCACGGCGGGCGGTGCGGTGCCCGGCCAAGCGACCGGCGCGGCGGGCGGCACGGCGGGCGGTGCGGTGCCCGGCGCGGCGATCGGCACGGTGCCCGGCCAAGCGACCGGCGCGGCGATCGGCGCGGTGCCCGACACGGGGAGAGTCCCGGTCGCGGCCATCTCCGGCATCGGCGGCGTCGGCAAGACGACCCTGGCGGTGCACGTCGCCCACGCCATGCAGGACCGCTTCCCCGACGGGCAGCTCTACGCCGACCTGCGCGGCTACGGTGACGAGCCGACCACGCCCGAGTCGGCGCTGGCCGCGTTCCTGCGCGCGCTGGGCCTGCCGCCCGACGTCATCCCGGACGGCCTCGCCGAGCGCTCGGCCCTGTTCCGCTCGCTGCTGGCCGAGCGCCGGATCCTGCTCCTGCTCGACAACGCCCGCGACGCCGCCCAGGTCGCCCCGCTGCTGCCCGGCGCCGCCGGCTGCGCCGCGCTCGTCACCAGCCGCCACAAGCTGGCCGACCTGCCCGGGGCCCGCCTGATCGACCTGGACGTGATGGAGCCGGACGAGGCGCTGGCGCTCTTCTCCGCGGTCGCCGGGCCCGAGCGGGTCGACTCCGAGCGGGCCGCCGCCATGGACGTGGTCGCCGCGTGCGGCTTCCTCCCGCTGGCCGTGCGGATCGTCGCCGCCCGGCTCGCCGCCCGGCCCACCTGGACCGTCGCCTCCCTGGTGCCCCGGCTGGCCGACGAGCGCCGCCGCCTGGACGAGATGCGGGTGGGCAACCTCACCGTGGAGTCGACCTTCGCCCTCGGGTACGGCCAGCTCACCGAGGCCCAGGCCCGGGCGTTCCGGCTGCTCTCCCTGCCGGGCGGACCGGACATCTCGGTCTCCGCGGCCTCGGCGGTGCTCGGCCTGGACCCGACCGAGGCCGAGGACCTCCTGGAGTCCCTGGTGGACGCGAGCCTGCTGGAGGCCCCGGCCCCCGGCCGCTACCGCTTCCACGACCTGCTCAAGCTCTTCGCGCGCAGGATCGCCGAGCGCGGCTCCGGCGCCGTGCCGGACGCCGGGGAGGGCGCGCGGGCGCTGCGCCGGCTGCTCTGCTTCCACCTGGCCTCCGCGCGGTCGGCGCACCGGCTCGCCTACGAGGGCAGCACGGTCGCCGACCAGCTCGCCGTCTCCGGGAGCGGGCACGACTTCTCCTCCGCCGACGAGGCCGTCACCTGGCTCACGGTCGAGGCCGAGAACCTGTTCGCGTCCATCTCCCAGGCCGCCGCCGGAGCGCGGGACGCCGCCTCCCTGCTGCCCGCCGCCGACCTGCTGCTGGCCATGGAGCCGCTGCTGGAGTCGGGCAGCCACGTCCGCGAGTTCGACCTGCGCATCCGGGAGGTGCTCGCCGCCGCCCGGCGGCTGGAGGCCCCCTCCTGCGAGCTGCGCTGCCGCTACCTGAACGGCAGGCTGCTGTTCGGCGCGAACCGGCTGGCCGAGGCGGAGCGGGAGTTCCTGGCCGTGCTGGAGCTGGCGGAGCGGGGCGACCGGATCGTCACCGGCGAGGCGCTCAACGCGCTGGCCGTGGTGGTCGGGCGGCAGCGCCGCCACGTCGAGGCCCTGTCCTGGTTCGACGCGGCCCGCAAGGCGTTCCGGGAGATCGGGGCGTCCGGCGGGGAGGCGCTGACGCTCAGCTACTCCGCCCGCGACCACCTGTTCCTGAACCAGCCGGAGGAGGCGATCGCCGCCGCCGAGCAGGGACTGGCGATCTTCAGCGAGATCGGTTCCGCCGCGGGCACCGCCCGGGCCCGCTACCACCTGGGCATCGTGCTGTCCCGGGTCGGACGGCTGAACGAGGCCGTCCACCACCACGCCGAGTGCCTGGCCTTCTTCCGGACCGGCCACCAGCGGGTCTGGGAGCAGCGGGTCTGCGCGCGCCTGGCCGAGACGCTCATCGCCGCCGAGCGGTTCGCCGACGCGGTCCGCCACGCCGAGCAGGCCCTGACCGTCAGCCGCGAGATCGGCCACCCGTACGGCGAGGCGCAGGCCCTGTGGGTGCTGGGCCGGGCCCTGTCAGGGCTCGGTGAGGCCGGGCGGAGCCGTTCCTGCCTGGTCCGCGCCCACGACCTCTTCTCGGTCCTCGGCGCTCCCGAGGCCGGTGACCTGCGCGCTCTCCTCGACCGCGACCAGGCCGGAGACGGGACCGAGCCCGTCGTATAGAGCGTCGTCGAGACGTGTCGTCCACACGTGGTTGATCACCGGACTCCCGTTCCCGCCGTGACGATGGCGATGTCGTGCCGATGGCGCCGCCGTGCGGCGGCGACGCCATGGTGATGGGGTGCGGGTCCGGCCGGCCGTCAAGGCCTCCGCGTGGCGCGTAGGGGCCCGGGATCATCCGGTACGCCGCGCGACGGCCAGCCGCCTCTCGCGACGGCCGGCCGGACGCGGCCGCGGACCCTTCACCCCCCGGATCCGCGACCACGCCCCGAGCGTCTCCCATCCCGTTCAACGTCGGATCAACAAGTGATCGCCGAAGATGTCCACAGCCTGTGGACAGTCATCCTGTGGATATGTGGAAAAACCCTTCGGCGATCAGCGGGCGGATCCGCTCCAGGGCCTTGCCCGGCAGCTCGTCGCCGCTCTCCCCCGTCAGGTCGGCTATCGCGGTCAGCAGCGGGGCCAGTGGATACTCGCCGTCGCAGACCCCGGCGAGGGCCGCCTCCACCGTCCCCACCCGGGCGCTGCGGCACAGCCCTCTGGTCTGCCGGAGCACGATCGTGGCGGGGTCCTCGGCACCGGGCGGGCCGATCCGCTCCTCCACCACGCCGGCGTCCACGACCAGCCGGGCCGCGAGCAGCTCGGCGTCGGTCAGCCGGTGCGCCGCCGCGACCGAGCCGAGCACGTCCTCCACGTAGCCGCCCACCGGGAGCTCGACCCGCCCGCCGTACTCCTCCACCCGGACCACCGGGTCGAGGCTGCCGGAGTCGTGCAGCGTGATCCAGCCGAAGCCGACGCCCGTGACGCGCATCGCCTCGAACCAGCCGAGCCAGTCGTCGTAGAGCTCCCGGTAGCGGCCGGTGCCCTGCTCCGCGGCGTCGCGCAGCCACAACTCGACGTACTCGGCCGGGTCCTGGACGTCCCGCTGCACCACCCAGCCGTCGCAGCCGGCCTGCGTCAGCCAGCCGCCGACCCGGTCGCGCCAGTCCTCTCCCTCGACGTGCAGCCAGTTGGCCAGGAGCTGGCAGGTGCCGCCGGGGTTGAGGAAGCGGGGCGCCTGCCGTACGAGGTCGCGGCAGAAACCGTCGGCCTCGAAGCCGGACTCCCGGTAGGTGAACCGGCCGCCGGGAGAGATCACGAACGGGGGGTTGGAGACGACCAGGTCGAACCGCTCGCCCTCCACGGGCTCGAAGAGCGACCCCTCGCGGGCGTCCACCCCCTCGACCCCGGACAGGGCCCAGCTCAGCCGGGCCAGCTCCAGCGCCCGGGGATTGACGTCGGTGGCCGTGATCCGCGCGGCCCGGCCCGCCAGGTGCAGCACCTGGACGCCGCAGCCGGTGCCCAGGTCGAGGGCGCGCTCCACCGGACGGCGCGACACCAGCTGGGCGAGGTTGGCCGAGGCGCCGCCCGCGCCCACCACGTGGTCGGCGCGGAGCGCGGGGTCCCCCGGCCGGACCTTCCGGTCGGAGACGACGTAACCGCCGGTCTCCCACGGCTGGAGGTGGACCCGGGAGACGATCCGGGTCCCCTCCGCCGCCAGCAGGCCCGCGGCCTCCAGCTCGGCCACGGGGAGGCCCGGGGGCGCCTCGACCGGGACGCCGAGCCACCACAGCCGGATCAGTGCGCCGAGCGGGTCGCCGTCACGGGTGGCGCGCAGGGCGGGGACGAGTTCCTCTCGGGCGAGGGCGGTGGCGGCGACGTCCCCGAGACGCCCGCGCACGCCCTCGATGGTGTATCCGGTCTCGAGCAGGAGCTCACGGAGCCGGTCCAGCGGATCTTTCACCGCCCTATCGTCGCACTGATCACCGATGCGGACCCAGAGTGATTAAATCGTTACTCACTGTGCCAAGCATTCCGTAAGCGGGACTCGTGCACTTGACGGTAGTTCTGTGTATCCGCATGAACACGCTCCGAAGGAACCGTCGATGTTGATCCCCTGCCTGGTGTGCGAGTCCCGCTTCCGCCCCGACGAGTACTTCCGGGCCTGCCATGACTACGACCGGGGTCTGGACCGGGTCGCCTGGACCTGCCCCCGCTGCGGGAACCGCGACGAGCTCCGGGTCCTGCCCGGAGAGCTCGGATTCGGCTATCCGCGCAGCGGCAGGTTCGACGTGAGCGACCGGGTGCGCGTGCCCGGCCTGCGCCGCCGTCGCCAGGAGCTGCGGCTGGACATCTCCCTGGACGAGAAGGTCTGGCGGGTGCCCACCGGCCGCCACCTGGTGGGGACACGCTGACCCGCCGCGGGCCGGCGCGGCCCCGGCGGGGCGCCGGAAGGCCCGGGAGGCCGCGCCGGAGAGCGCGGGCCGGACCCGGGAGACCGGACCCGAGAGCGGGAGACCGGACCCGGGAGGCCGGACCCGGGAGGCCGGGTCAGGTCCGGGCCGGGTCCGGGTCAGGCGGGGTGGCGACGCAGGCTCTGCCAGGCGGCCGCGCACAGGGAGGCGATCTCCTCCTCCGTGGGCTGGTGCGCCCCCGCGAACCACAGGCGGCACATCTCCACCGCCGGGCCGAGCCAGAGCACGTAGCACATCGTGGGAGGGACGGGCTGGAGCAGGCCCGCCTTCATGTGCGGCCGCCACCAGTCGGCGACGTTCCGGAAGAAGGCCCGGCGCGACTCGGCGACCTCGGTGCCGCCCGGCTCGTTCCGCTTGGGCGGACGCTCGCTGATCAGCAGGTGGGCCCGCTCGCGGTGCTCCCCGCACCAGGACATGTGGAGCGCGACGATGGCCTCGACGCCCTCGCGGGCGCCCTCGTGCCGGCGCAGCTCGGCGAGGAAGGCGTCCTGGTACATGTCCAGCGTCTCGGCGTACAGCGCGCCGAAGACGTGCTCCTTGCTCGCGAAGTGGTGGTAGAAGCTGCCGACGCTGACACCGCTCTCCTCCCGGAGGCTGGCCAGCGTGGTCGCCGAGACACCGTCCTGGCTGAACCGCCGCAGGGCTCCCTCGACGATCCGGGTCCGGCCGTCGCGGCCGTTCTTGGCACTCTTCACGAGGTCAATAGTGCGGCAGCAGAACCTTGTTCTGCAAATGACCGCCGCATCCGGGTGCCGTGATCTTAGCGTACGGACGCCCGCACGGCCCTCCGCCCCGCGGGGACGGGGCTCCGGCGCAACCGCGCGGCCACCTCCACGGTCCCGGAGGAGGCCTTCATGGTCGCGTCCGGCCACCACCCGCGGATCATGGCGAGCACCCTGCGGTTCTCCCCCAGGACGTCCATCCCCACCGTCCGCGCGCCGCCCGCCTCGGCCCGGTGCAGCAGCCGGCCGACCAGCCGCGAGCCGAGTCCGCTCCCCTGCCACCGGTCGGCCACCACGACGGAGATCTCCACCTCGGCCGCGCCCCGGCTGAAGCTCATCGCGTGGCCGACCACGGTCTCCCCGCAGACCGCCACCAGCACGTCACGGCGCTCGTCCACCCTCAGCAGGGACCGGACCAGGCCCGCGCCCGGGTTCCCGAGCGCGGTGAAGAAGCGCAGGACCTGCGTGCGCGGGGACAGATCGCACAGGAAACCCCGCATCCGGTCCTCGTCCTCCATCCGGGCGGGCCGGATCTCGATCCGCGCCCCGGCCGGCGGCCGCGCCGGGGGCTCCCCGCCATCCCCCTCCGGTACGGCCCGCACCCGGTCTGGGCGCTCACACGCCACCTGAGTCCTCATCATGGACTCAGAGTCGCGCGATCATCTGAGTCTGTCAAGTAGACCCAGATGCGTTGGATGCGCTCCCGGAGCCGCTTACGATGCGGCTATGAGTGAGGCGACCGTCGGCACGGACCCCCTGCGGGTGGACAACTGCTCGATCGCGCGCACGCTGGGCATCGTGGGCGAGAAGTGGACCTTCCTCGTCCTCCGCGAGGCCTTCAGCGGGGTGCGCCGCTTCGCCGACATGCAGGCCGGCACCGGAGCCCCCCGGCAGGTGCTGAGCGCCCGGCTCTCCCGGCTGGTGGAGGAGGGACTGCTCCGCAAGGTCCCCTACCGCGAGCCCGGCCAGCGGCAGCGCGACGAGTACCGGCTGACCGAGATGGGCCGCGACCTCTACCCGATCATGGTGGCGCTGATGCACTGGGGCGACCGCTATCTGGCCGACCCCGACGGGCCCCCGGTCCTCCTCACCCACCGCGGCTGCGGCGCCCTCATCGAGCAGCACTTCCGGTGCGCCCAGGGCCACGAGGTCGACGGCCCCCGGGACGTCACCCCGCTGCCCGGCCCCGGCGCCGAGCCGCGCGCGACCGGCACGGGAGCCTGAGGCCGGACCCGGACCCGGACCCTGACCCGGACCCGGACCCGGACCTGGGGCCGCGCACACGCCGCGCCCGGAGCCCGGTCGGCGGACGGGGCGGTCGGTGCGGTGCCTACTCTTGGTGGCGTGTACCGCTTCCTGCTGACCCGTCGCTGGATCGCGCTCCACATCGTGGTGCTGCTGGTCATCCCCGCCTTCGTCTTCCTGGGACGGTGGCAGTTCGGGCGATTCGAGGAACGGTCGGCCAGCAGCGACCGGATCACCGCCAACCTCGCGGCGCCCCCGGTCCCGCTGACCGAGCTCACCACGGTCGGCGGCGCCGTCCGCGAGCAGGACAGATACCGCGCGGTGACGGCCACCGGCACGTTCGACGCGGCTCACCAGCTCCTGGTCCGCCGCCGCACGCAGAACAGGGCCGTCGGCTTCTACGTGCTCACCCCGCTGGTCACCGGCGAGGGCCGGGCCGTGCTGGTGAACCGGGGCTGGGTCAGGGCGGGCGTCACCGCCGACGCCCTGCCGGAGGTCCCCGCGCCCGCCACCGACCAGGTGACCGTCACCGGACGGCTGCGCCCCGCCGAGAGCGAGGAGTCCACGGGCATCCGCGACCTGGACGGTCTGCCCGCCGGGCAGGTGATGCTGATCGACACCGCGGCGATCGCGCCGGGCCTGCCGTACGAGCTGTTCGGCGGCTACGTGGAGCTGACCGGGCAGGTCCCCGCGGCCGCCGCCGCGCCCGAGCCGGTGACCGAGCCGGACGTCGGCTCCGGCGGCGGGCTCAACCTCGCCTACGGCGTGCAGTGGTGGCTGTTCATCGGCGTCGCCGTCGGCGGCTGGCTCCTGCTGATCCGCCGGGAGGCCGCCGACCTGAAGGCCGGGGCCGACGAGGAGAGCACGGAGAAGGTGAACGCTTGACCTGGTGGATCAACACGACACGCCATGGCTTGTCCAGCGTGAGGCCAACGCCGTACCGTTGACCGCGTGACTACGCCGCTACTGCCCGACCCCGAGCCCAGGCGGCGGGACTATGTCATCATCTCGGCCGACGACCACCTGATCGAGCCGCCTGACATGTTCGCCGGCCGCGTCCCGGACAAATACGCCGAGCTGGCGCCGAAGGTCGTGGAGACCGAGTCGGGCCACCAGGTCTGGCGGTACGGCGGAGCCACCTACCCGTGCGCCGGTCTCGACGTCGGCGCCGGCCTGCCGCGCGAGCAGTGGACGCTCGACCCCGTCCGGTTCGAGCACATGCGGCCGGGCTGCCACGACATCGAGGCGCGCGTGGCGGACATGGACCGCGCGGGCGTCTGGGCCGCGCTCTGCTTCCCCGGCATGCTCGCCGGACAGGCCGGCATGGTCTTCTCCCGGACCCGCGACCAGGAGCTGGGCCTGGCGGTCCTGCGCGCCTGGAACGACTGGCACGTCGAGGTCTGGGCGGGCACCTACCCCGAGCGCATCATCGCCCTCCAGCTGCCCTGGCTGACCGATCCGGAGCTCGCCGCCAAGGAGATCCGGGACAACGCCTCCCGCGGCTTCAAGGCCGTGCTGTTCCCCGAGTTCCCCACCCGGCTCCGCCTGCCGTCGATCCACGGGGACCACTGGGACCCGTTCTTCCGGGCCTGCGAGGAGACCGGCACCGTCATCTGCCTGCACACCGGGGCGGGCTCCTGGACGCCGGTGCCCTCGCCCGACACCCCGGTCGAGGCGATCACCACGCTCATGCCGGCCAGCGCCATGTTCGCCTGCGCCGACTGGCTCTGGTCCGGTGTGCCGCTCCGCTTCCCCGCTCTGCGCATCCTGATCGTGGAGGGCGGCGTGGGCTGGCTGCCGATGCTCGCCGAGCGGGCCGACTACGCGCTGGACCACCCGGTCGCCGGGGAGGCCGCCTGGGACGGCCCGCTGAAGCCCAGTGAGATCCTGCGCCGCAACTTCTTCTTCGGCACGCTGAACGACCACGCCCTGTCCGGTGTGCGCCTGGCCGTCGGGCTGGAGCACGTCCTGCTGGAGAGCGGCTACCCGCACTCCGACTCCACCTGGCCCGACACCCAGCAGACGGTCGCCCGCGACCTCGGCAGCCTGCCGCCCGCCGACATCGCCCGGGTGACCTACGGCAACGCCGCCCGGCTGTTCGGCCACCCGCTCCCGTCCCGTGCCTGGCTCAGGATGGAGCAGCTCTGAGCGCGCTCAGGGGCGGCCGTGCTCCCCGGCCGCGCCCGGCGGGACGACCCTGAGCGCGCGCCCGCGCTCCCACTCGACGTAGCGCCCGCTCTCGCCGAGCAGCGAGCCCATCAGCCAGAGGAAGACGCCGAAGTCGTCGGCCACCCCGACGAGCGCCAGGAAGTCCGGGACCGCGTCGATGGGCGAGATCATGTAGATCACGCCGAGGCCCATCAGGGCGAGCCGCCCCTTGCCCACGCCGGGGTACTCCCCGCGCAGCGCCGAGCCGACCATCCGGGGCAGCGCCCGCAGGCGCGCCCCGAGCTTCGGCGAGCCGGGCCGGTTCACCTCCCGGTACGTCCGCCAGACCTGGGCCGCGCGTGCCGCCTTCGCCATCGGATACCTCCTCGCAGAACCCGTCCACCGGAACGGGTACTACCCGCCATCTCGCGATATAACGCGTAACGGCGGCAGAAGGTTCCGTCCGGTCGCCGACCTCGCACGGCCGCGACCCCGTACGGCCACCGGCTCCGCATGATCGTGTCCGCGCGTCCCGGACCGGGCCGTCTCACTCCACGCCGGGCGCCAGCTCCCGCACGGCCTGCGCGATCGGCACCTCGCCGCCGGGGATCGGGGCGAGCACCGGGGTGTCCAGGCCGCATGCCACGTACTCGCGGATCCGGGCCCGGCAGGTGGCCGCGTCGCCGTGCACGATGAGCGCGTCCACGACCTCGTCGGGGATGGCCTTCAGCGCCGCCTGCCGGTCCCCCGCCGCCCAGGCCTCGTGCATCGGCCGCAGCTGCTCCCCGCGACCCAGCCAGTCGTGGAAGGCCGCGTAGACCGGGACGGTCAGGTAGCTGGCGAGCATCCACCGGCCGAGCTCCCGGACCTTGTCGGCGTCCTCGCTCACGCACACGAACAGCCGGGCGACCAGCTCGGTCTCCGGTCCGATCTCGGCGCGGACCTTCCGCACGTCCTCCGGCGCGAGCCAGTTGGTGATCGCGCCGTCGGCCTCCTCGGCGGCCAGGTGGAGCATCCGGGGCCGGAGGGCGGCCAGCACGATCTTCGGCGCGACCTTGGGCGCGCGCTCCAGTTTGAAGCCCTTGACCTCGAACGTCTCGTACTTCTCGGCGACCTTCTCGCCCGCCAGGGCCTTCTTCAGGAAGCGCAGGGTGTCGCGGGTCCGCGAGAAGGGCTTGCTGAACTCCCCGGCGTTCCAGCGCTCGACGATGGCCGGGGAGGAGGCCCCGATACCCAGCACGAACCGGCCGGGGGCGAGGTCGGCGAGCGTGGCGGCCGACATGGCCAGCAGGCCGGGGCCGCGGGTGGAGGCGGGCACGATCGCGCTGCCGAGCCGGAGGCCGGGGGCCCACTCGTTCGCCAGCGCGAGCGGGGTGAAGCCGTCGACGCCGTTGACCTCGGCCGACCAGATGTCGGTGTAGCCGAGGGCGGGAAGCTCGGCCACCAGCTCCTTCGAGCCGGCCAGCGAGCGGTCGTAGAAGGGGACCGTCATGCCCCAGCGTGCGCCCGTCGTCATCGTGCCGCCTTTCGTGGTCCGTGCCTGTGGTCCCGCCGCGGTCCGCCCGGAGGAACACCAGAACGACATTCTGGTCCAGCTTGCCGTACCCGACCCGGGGGCCGTCAAGGACTGACCATACCAACCGGACGGTATGCAGCGGGAGCGGGGACCGGACGGCCGGGGCGGCGGCTCCGGGCCCCCGGCGTTCACGAGCGCAGCTCGTGCACCCCCGCGATGAAGTCCCGGGCGACACCCCGCAGGCCCGGCAGGTGGGAGAGCCCGACCAGCCGGTCCACCAGCGGCACGGTCAGCTCGATGAGCCGGTAGGTCCGCCGGCAGCCCGCCGAGTCGTCGTGCACCCAGAACAGCACGACGCCCATCGAGAGCAGCCAGAGCAGCTCGGGCAGCTCCGCCCGCAGCTCCGCGTCGATCCGGTCCGACGCGCCCTCCACGACCCGGCGGTAGATCGCGATCGACGCCTCGCGCGCGGGCGACGACTCGGCGCTGAACGGGCTGAGCGGGTTGCTCGGCTCGGCCGCGTGCTTGAAGAACTTCACCGCGAACGCGTGGTACGGCTCGGAGACCCGGACCCACTCCCGCAGCACCCCGTCCAGCCGCCCGGCCAGGGAGCGCTCGGCGGCCAGCACCCGCTCGCACGCCGCCTCGTGCTCGGCCTGCGCCCGGTCGTAGTAGGCCTGGACCAGCGCCTCCTTGGAGGAGAAGTAGTAGTAGGCGTTCCCCACCGAGACCCCCGCCTCGGCGGCGATGGCCCGCATCGTGGTCGCCTCGTACCCCCGCTCGCGGAACAGCCGCAGGGCCGTCTCCACGATGACCTCACGGGTCCTGTCGGATCCCCTGCTCCTTCGGGTCGGCTCGGACACGCTCGTCACTGTACGGCCCGGGCCCCCGTGAGTCATGGCGCCTCACGGTGATCGGCATCACAGTGCAAAGATCCGGTTGATGCGGGGATCACGTGGTTTCGATCCTGTTCCCGCGGTGGGATTGATCTTCTCGCGGAAGGGCGACCCGCGACAAGGAATCAGGTTCATGGGAACACGTCCCACCAGGAACAGGGCTGTCCGGCTCGCCGCCGGGGCCCTGCTCGCCGTGCAGACGGCGATGCTCTTCGCCTCGTCCACCGACACCACCGACACCACCGCCCCGGCCGGGCGCACGCCGCTCGCCGCTCCGGACAGATACGCACCACCCGCCGCCGGTCGCCTCGGGCCCGCGCTCCGGATCGCGAACGGGCCCGCGGACCATCGGGCGGACCGCCGCAGCCGCAGGAACCGCCCCGTCTGGCTCACCCACGCCCAGGCGGTCAGGAGGCTCGAACGGAACGGGCTGGACCTGTACTCGTCCGGCCGGTGCGCCGACCGGGCGAACCGGCGGTGCACCTCGCTGGAGGCGGTCCGGACCGAGACCCTGCGGGGGGTCATCCGGCTCAAGCGCCGCAGCGGCTGCCCCGTCACCCTCACCGGCGGCACCGAGACCGGCCACACCCCCGGCCGCTACAGCCACGGCAACGGCTACAAGCTGGACGTCGAGCCCAACGCCTGCCTCGACCGGCACATCAGGCGCACCCAGCCGTTCCGCGGCGTGCGCTCCGACGGGGCCCTCCTGTACGGCTCCGAGGAGGAGCTCTACGCCCGCACGCCCTCCCACTGGGACATCGTCTTCGTCTGAGGGCCTTGGGGTCTCTGAGGGCCCTGAGGACTTTGAGGTCTCTGAGGACTTTGAAGGTTCCGAGGGTCTTGAGGACCCTGAGAGTTCTGAGAGCGGGGCCGTACACGCGCGAAGGGCCCGGCCGCCGTAACGGCGGCCGGGCCCTCGGCGGGCGCGGGACGCGGAAGTGCTATCCGGCGAACTCGGCCGCGACCAGCTCGGCGATCTCCGCCGCGTTCAGGGCCGCGCCCTTGCGGAGGTTGTCGCCGCAGACGAACAGGTCGAGCGTGTTCGGGAAGTCGAGCGCCTGGCGGATCCGGCCCACGTAGGTGGGGTCGGTGCCGACCACGTCGGCCGGGGTCGGGAAGACGCCGCCGGCGGGGTCGTCCATGACGACCACGGTCGGGGCGGCCTCCAGGATCCGGTGCGCGTCGGCGACGGTGATCTCACGCTCGAAGGTCGCGTGCACGGCCAGCGAGTGCGTGGTGATCACCGGGACGCGCACGCAGGTCGCCGAGACCTTCAGGTCGCCGATGCCGAGGATCTTGCGGGACTCGTTGCGGAGCTTGAGCTCCTCGGAGGCCCAGCCGCCGTCCTTGAGCGAACCCGCCCACGGCACGACGTTGAACGCCACCGGAGCCGGGAACGGCGACTCGCCGTCGCCCAGCTTGTTCTGGAGCGCCTTGCGCACGTCGCCGGCGGTCTGCCCCACCGTGCGGTCGCCCGCCAGCGCCTCGACCTCGTCGTAGAGCCGGGCCGAACCGGCCACGCCCGCGCCGGAGACCGCCTGGTAGGAGGCGACGACCAGCTCGCGCAGGCCGTACTCGCGGTGGAGCGCGCCCATGGCGGCCATCATCGAGAGCGTGGTGCAGTTCGGGGTGGAGATGATGCCCAGCGGGCGGTTGCGCGCGGCCTCCGGGTTGACCTCGGGCACCACCAGCGGGACCTCGGGGTTCATCCGGAAGGTGCCGGACTTGTCGATGACGACCGCGCCGCGCTCGGCGGCGATCGGCACCCACTCGGCGGAGACCTCGTCCGGGACGTCGAAGATCGCGATGTCCACGCCGTCGAAGACCTCGGGGGCCAGCGCCTGGACGGTCACGTTCTCGCCGCGGACCTCGAGGACCTTCCCGGCGGACCGGGCGGAGGCCACCAGCCGGATCTCCCCGTAGACGTCCTCGCGGGAGGAGATGATGTCGCGCATGACCGTGCCGACGGCTCCGGTCGCGCCGATCAGTGCGAGGGTGGGCTTGCGGCTCATCGTCCGGTACCTCCGTAGACCACTGCTTCAACCTGGTCGGCGTCGAGGTCGAACGCGCGGTGCGCGGCGGTGACGGCCGCGTCCACCTCGTCCAGCCCGACGATCACCGAGATGCGGATCTCCGAGGTGGAGATCATCTCGATGTTCACCCCCGCGTCGGCGAGGGCGGCGAAGAACGTCGCGGTGACGCCGGGGTGCGAGCGCATGCCCGCGCCGACCAGCGAGACCTTGCCGATCTGGTCGTCGAACTGCAGCGACTCGAAGCCGATCCGCTCCTGGACCTTCTTCAGCGCGGTCAGCGCCGCGGAGCCGTCGGTGGCCGGAAGGGTGAAGGAGATGTCCGTCCGGCCGGTCGCCGCCGCCGACACGTTCTGCACGATCATGTCGATGTTGATCTCGGCGTCCGCCAGCGTTTTGAAGATCGTGGCAGCCTCGCCGACCTTGTCGGGCACCCCGACAACGGTGATCTTGGCCTCGCTCCGGTCGTGCGCGACGCCGGAGATGATCGGCTGCTCCATCTCGTTTCCTTCACTGTCGGGGTCGGAGACGACCCACGTGCCTTCCTTGGTGCTGAACGAGCTTCTGACGTGGATCGGCAGGTTGAACCGGCGGGCGTACTCCACGCAGCGCAGGTGCAGGATCTTCGCCCCGCAGGCCGCCAGCTCCATCATCTCGTCGTAGGAGATCCTGGGGATCTTGCGGGCGGCCGGGACGATGCGCGGGTCCGCGGTGAAGACGCCGTCCACGTCGGTGTAGATCTCGCACACGTCGGCGTCCAGGGCGGCGGCCAGCGCGACCGCCGTCGTGTCGGAGCCGCCCCGGCCCAGCGTGGTGATGTCCTTGGTGTTCTGCGAGACGCCCTGGAAGCCCGCCACGATGGCGATCTGGCCCTCGCCGATCGCCTCCTGGATCCGGCCCGGCGTCACGTCGATGATCCGCGCCTTGCCGTGCGTCGAGTCGGTGATGACGCCGGCCTGGGAGCCGGTGAACGAGCGCGCCTCGTAGCCCACGCTGGCGATCGCCATCGCCAGCAGCGCCATCGAGATGCGCTCACCGGAGGTCAGCAGCATGTCGAGCTCGCGCCCCGGCGGGAGCGGGGAGACCTGCTGGGCGAGGTCCAGCAGCTCGTCGGTCGTGTCGCCCATCGCGGAGACGACCACCACGACGTCGTTGCCGGCTTTTTTCGTCGCGACGATCCGCTGCGCGACCCGCTTGATGCCGGCCGCGTCGGCGACGGACGAACCACCGTACTTCTGAACAACGAGCGCCACGAGAAGACTCCGAAGCAATCAGGGCTGTGGAGTCCACAGTCTACTGTCGTGGCACCGAGGTTCTTCTGGTTTAGACCACTATGTGGACGATCATACGGTTGTCCGCTCTTCGGCCACGTCGAGCCGGGTGTGGGCGACGAGCGACTGGAGCGCGCGCATCGCCGCTCCGGCGTGGTTCCCCCAGGTGTTGAAGTAGGAGTACTGCCACCACCACAGCGCCTCCAGCGGCCGTCCCGCCTGGTAGTGCCGCAGGCCGTGGATCAGGTCGGCCGCCACCGCCGCCAGGTCGTCCGAGAGCCGGTACGGCGTGACCGCGGTGTCCTTGTAGGGGTCGAAGACCTCGGCGTAGTCGTCCACCGGGCCCAGCCGCTCGGCCAGCGCCGTACGGAGCGGGTCGACGTCCGGGTCCTCGCTCAGGTGCGGCTCCCAGTTCTCGCTCAGGATCACGTCCTGGCTCGCGCCGAGCTGCGCGCCGGCCGAGCTGACCTGGGCGACCTCGACCAGCAGCAGCGGCAGGATGGCGTCCCCGCCCTCCCCGCCGGCCAGCCGGGTCAGTCCGTCGAGGTAGTTCTGCGCGTGGACCGCGATCCGGTCCGCGACCGCACCCCACTCGCCGGTCATCTCAGACATCCAGCAGCCTCCGTCCTTCGAAAGCGCGGCCCAGAGTGACCTCGTCGGCGTACTCGAGGTCACCGCCCACAGGCAGACCGCTGGCCAGTCGTGTCACCTTCAGACCCATCGGCTTGACCAGACGGGCGAGATACGTCGCCGTCGCCTCCCCCTCCAGGTTGGGGTCGGTGGCGATGATCAGCTCGGTCACCCGGCCGTCGGCCAGGCGCGTCATGAGCTCCCGGATGCGCAGGTCGTCGGGGCCGACGCCGTCGATCGGGCTGATCGCCCCGCCCAGCACGTGGTAGCGGCCGCGGAACTCCCGGGTCTTCTCGATCGCGACGACGTCCTTGGACTCCTCGACGACGCAGATCACATGGGGGTCGCGCCGGCTGTCACGGCAGATCCGGCACTCCTCCTCGGCCGCCACGTTCCCGCAGACCCGGCAGAAGCGGACCTTCTCCTTGACCTCCAGCAGCGCGTGCGCCAGCCGTTTGACGTCGGCCGGATCCGCGGCCAGGAGATGGAACGCGATCCGCTGCGCGCTCTTGGGACCGACGCCCGGCAGCATGCCCAGCTCGTCGATCAGGTTCTGGACGACCCCCTCGTACATGGGATCAGAACCCGGGCAGCTGACCGAGCCCGCCGCCGCCGCCCAGCCCCTGGGCGAGCGGGCCGAGCTTCTCCTGCTGCAGGTCGCCGGCCGCGCGGACCGCGTCCCGGATCGCCGCGATCACCAGGTCGGCGATGGTGTCCGCGGTCTCCTGCGGGTCGCCGGGGTCCACGGCCTCCGGGCTGATCTTCAGTTCCAGCAGCTCGCCTCCGCCGTTGACCGTGGCCACGACCAGACCGCCGCCCGCCGAGCCCTCGACCTCCGCGTCGTTCAGCTCCTGCTGGGCGCTCACGAGCTGCTGCTGCATGAGCTGTGCCTGCTCCAGTATCTGCTGGAGGTTGACATCCCCTGGGTTCACCGTCGTGCGCTCCTCGTCCATGACACCAGTCGTCACGAGCCTACGGGGTAGGAGCCGTGCAGTGCACCGGCGCCCGCACGTGTTCCCCCAACGCACGCGGTAAACCTGGTCGGGTCCCGGCCCCCCTCCAGACGCCCGGGACCCGACGCACACCGCGCAGGCGGCGCCCGCCGCGGTGTGCGATGCGAACGTAACGGAGCGCGGGTTGCACACGCGTTGCGCCCAGTTGATCACTCTTCGCGCACGGTTTCCCCGAACCGCTTGCACGGCTCCGGCATCACGGCGATGCTTCGGCCAACGGATCGACGCATGGGGGTGGCACATGGTCGGCGGCCATCTGGGCTCCGCCCCGGTCCCGGGCCTGGACGCCTACTCGGCGCGGCTGCGCCGCCTGCACGAGACGACGCCGGTCGGCGACCTGCCGGCGAGCGACGTCCCCCGCCGCCTGATCTCCGCCTCCTGGCGCCGCTCCCTCGCCGCGGGCGTCGACCCGGACGCCGCCGGAGCCCCCGCCGCCCTCGCACGCGAGGAGCTCCGCGACGCCAGGTCCGCGCACCCGCTGGCCGCGCTCCTGCCGCTGATCACCGGCACGCTCCTGGAGACGGCCGCCGAGATCGGATGCGTGCTGCTCGTCACCGACGCGCAGGGTCGCGTGCTCTGGCGGGACGGCGACCACCGGACGATGACGCGGGCCGACGCGGTCGGCCTGGCCGACGGCTTCCACTGGAGCGAGGAGACCGTCGGCACCAACGGCATCGGCACCGCCCTGGCGGTCCACCGCCCCGTCCACGTCCGCGCGGCCGAGCACCTGCTCCGGGTGCTGCACTCCTGGTCCTGCGCCTCGGCGCCGGTCGTCGACCCCGACGGCGGCGCCCTCCTCGGCTGCGTCGACGTCAGCGGCGTCGCCGACGGCCTGCACCCGGCGGCCGTCGCGCTCGTCGAGGCCACCGCCCGGCTGGCCGAGAGCCGGCTCGCCCTGCGCATGCACGAGGACGACGAGCGGTTCCGGGCCCGCCACGAGAGCCTCCTGCGGGCGCTGCGCGGCGAACCGGGCGCCCTGGTCACCGGGACCGGGCGGGTCCTCGGGCCGGAGCGGGCCCGGCAGTGGGGGGAGCGGATCGACCTGCCCGCCTCCGGTGACGAGGTGACGCTGGCGGACGGGCGCACGGGTGTGCTCGAGCCCCTGGACGGCGGTTTCCTGCTCCGCGTCCCCGGCCGCAGGCGCACCCCCCTGCTCACCCTGTCGTTCCTCGGCGCCGAGCATCCCTCGGCCCGGATCGACGGCGTCCGCGTGCCGCTCTCCCTCCGGCACGCCGAGATCCTCGCCCTCCTCGTCCTGAACCCCAAGGGCCTGACCGCCGACCGGCTCTCCTTCCAGCTGTACGGGGACGAGGGCAACCCGGTGACGATCCGGGCCGAGATCCACCGCCTCCGCACCCAGCTCGGACCGGTCGTCGCCGCCAAGCCGTACCGGCTGAAGTGCCCGGTGGAGGCCGACTTCGTCGCCGTCAAGCACCTGCTGGTCGCCGAGGACGCCGCCCCGGTCGCCCGGGCCTACACCGGCCCGCTCCTGCCCCGCTCCGAGTCCCCCGCCGTCCGCGCCGAGCGCGAGGAGCTGGAGGGCCAGGTCCGGGCGCGGATCCTCCGCCGGGGCGGCCCGGAGGACCTGTGGGCCTACGCCGGGACCGAGCACGGCAGGAACGACGTCCACGTCCTGCAGCGCCTGGCCGCGGCGCTCCTGCCCGACGACCCCCGCGCGGTCACCGCCCGGATCCGCCTGGCCGCCCTCGGCCGCGCCTGACCGGAACGGCCGCCGTCAGCTGTGGTCGATCTCCTCGATGATCTGCCCGCCGAGCTCGCGCTGGATGAGCGCCATGCCCGTGAGCGCGTCGACGTCGGCGTCGGCGTCGTTCAGCGGGTCGACCTCGTCGGCCTCGGAGGCGGACCCGCGCCCCGGCACCGCGTCCGGCCAGCCCGGCGCGCCCCCGGAGGACCGGCCGCCCGCGCGGGCGGCGGGACCGCCGTTCTGGGCCGCGGCGCGGGCCGCCGAGCGCGCGGCGGCGAGGCCCGGACCCGGAGGCGTCCCGGTGTCCTCCGGCAGGGGCGCGTCCGGCCAGGACTCGTCCGTGGCCGTCGCCTCCGGGCGGTCGGGAGTCGCGGCCGGGGCCGGAACGGCCCGCTCCACCGGGACGCTCTGCGCCTGCGGGGGCACGGCCACCGGGGCGGACGGCGCCGGCGGGGCGGCCTGGGGCTGCGGCGGAACGGAGGAGTTCGGCGGGGCCGGCGGGTGATTGCCCCCGAACGGCGCGGCCCCCCCGCCGCCGCCGACGACCGCCTCGACCTTCCAGGAACCGCCGAGCACGTCCTGCAGGGCCGCCGCGACGACCGCGTCCTTGGCTCCGCCGACGAAGCTCTTCATCGCGCCGACCTGGAAGAAGCCGAGCGTCACGATGTTGCCCTCGACGCCGACGAGACGGGCGTTCGCCGAGACCTGCGACCAGGCGACCTTGCTGTGCTGCTTCACCCGCTCCAGGATCTGCGGCCACGCCTGCTGGACGGCCGCCGTCTCGGATCCGACGACCGGACCGCCGGGGGGCGGCGCGCCCGCCGGCGCGGGCCGGGACTGCGGCTGGTCCTGGGACCGGCCCTGGGACCGGCCCTGGGACGCGCCCGCACTGCCCGGTCTGACGGCGGCGGGCCAGTCGTCGGCGGCCGGGGGAGCCGGCGCGGCCGGGCCCGCGGAGCCCGCCGGAGCCTGGGGAGCCGCCGCCGGGGGAGCCTGGGGAGCCTGGGGAGCGGGAGCCGTACCGGCCTGCGCGGGCGCCGCCGGACCGGGCTGCGGCCCGGCGGACGGCACGACGGACGGCGCAGCGGCCCCCTGCGGCCCGGGCGCGGCGGACGGCACAGCGGGAGCGGACGGCACAGCGGGAGCGGGTGGCGCGCCGTGACCGGGAACGGGTGAGGGGGCGTGACCGGGAACGGGCGCGGGGGCCGCGTACCCCGCGGGGACGCCGCCCCGCTCCAGCCGCTCCAGCCGGGCCAGCAGCGCCGCCTCGTCCTGCGCCACCCCGGGCAGCAGCACCCGGGCGCACATCAGCTCCAGCAGCAACCGGGGCGAGGTCGCCCCGCGCATCTCGGTCAGCCCCGCGTTGAAGACCTCCGCGGCCCGCGTCAGGTCGGCCGGCCCCATCGAGGCCGCCTGCTCGCGGAGCCGCTCCAGCTCGTCACCGGGCCGGTCGAGCAGGCCGCTGCCCGCCGCGTCCGGCACGTTGGCCAGGACCACGAGGTCACGGAAGCGCTCCAGCAGGTCCATGGCGAACCGGCGGGGGTCGTGGCCGCCCTCGATCACCTGGTTCACCGCCTGGAAGACCCGCGCGCCGTCCCGCGCCGCGAAAGCGGCGACCATCTCGTCGAGCAGGCCGCCGTCGGTGTAGCCGAGCAGGGAGACCGCCCGCGCGTAGGTGATGCCGTTCTCGTCCGACCCGGCGTACAGCTGGTCGAGGATCGACAGGGAGTCCCGGGCCGAGCCTGCGCCCGCCCGCACGACCAGCGGGAGCGCGGCGGGCTCGAACGGCACGCCCTCGGCGGTGAGGATCTCCTCCATGAGCCCGCGCAGTGCCGCGGGCGGGATCAGCCGGAACGGGTAGTGGTGGGTCCGGGACTTGATCGTCCCGATGACCTTCTCGGGCTCCGTGGTGGCGAAGACGAACTTCAGGTGGGGCGGGGGCTCCTCGACGAGCTTGAGCAGCGCGTTGAAACCCTCGCGGGTCACCATGTGCGCCTCGTCGATGATGTAGATCTTGTAGCGCGCCGAGACCGGCGCGAAGAAGGCCCGCTCCCGCAGGTCGCGGGCGTCGTCCACACCGCCGTGCGAGGCCGCGTCGATCTCGATGACGTCGAGGTGGCCGGGGCCGGTGGGGGCGAGCGCCACGCAGGAGTCGCACTCGCCGCACGGGTCCGGGGTCGGCCCCTTCTCGCAGTTGAGCGAGCGGGCCAGGATCCGGGCGCTGGAGGTCTTGCCGCATCCCCGGGGCCCGCTGAACAGGTAGGCGTGGTTGATCCGCCCGCTCCGCAGCGCCTGCCGCAGCGGCTCCGTGACGTGCTCCTGCCCTTTGACCTCGGCGAAGGTCCCGGGGCGGTACTTGCGGTAGAGCGCCAGACTCATCAAGGAGCTCCCGCCTGCGAGGGGTCCTGCAACGAAGGAACCCCTCGCACACCCGCCAGAGCCCGCTTATCCTTGCTGCCTTCCGGCCCTGGGGAGGTTCACAGGATGACGCCGCGCGAGGGGTCCGCCCACAGTCTATCCCCCCGCGGCGGTACTCGGGCCCGTGAATGTCGCACCGTTATGCGGTCACAACACCGCCGGAAGTCCGCTAAGCTTTCCGGCGGAGGATTCGCCTAGTTGGCCTAGGGCGCACGATTGGAAATCGTGTTGGGGGCAACCCCTCAGGAGTTCAAATCTCCTATCCTCCGCCGGCACAGAGGGGCCGGGCCGCTGGTGCGGCCCGGCCCCTCTGTCGTTCCCGGCCCGGGTCAGGCGGGGGAGACCTGGGCGGTCATGTCGGTGATCCGGCCGTGCCCGTCCAGCACGACGCGCAGGTGCATGCCGTCGGCCCGCCGGGCCTCCAGCCCCTCCGGCGTGCCGGTGACCTCGAACCCCTGCTGGGGCAGGAAGCCCTCGACGAGGACGCGGTGGTCCACGGGATAGGTCTCGATGACCTGTCCCAGGACACGCAGGACCCGCTCCGGGGCCGCCGGCGCGCTCACCTGAGGCGGGGCGTCCTCGA
This sequence comes from Planomonospora corallina, assembly GCF_042650625.1. Classification (NCBI taxonomy): domain Bacteria; kingdom Bacillati; phylum Actinomycetota; class Actinomycetes; order Streptosporangiales; family Streptosporangiaceae; genus Planomonospora; species Planomonospora corallina. Next base: position 59,768 of record NZ_JBHSBM010000008.1, on the reverse strand, counting down.
CGAGGAAGAACAGGGCCCCGCCCTCGTACGGCCCGCGGTAGTAGCAGCGGCCGGTCAGCGCACCGGCCAGCATCGCGAGCAGGTGGCCGTCGACCTCGCCGAGGCCCATGCCCGGCTCGGTCAGCTCCGCGAGGCCGTACCGGGCTCCGTAGTCGCGCAGCCAGAGCGCGGCCCGCAGCACCTCGTCCGGCAGGCCGCTGCCGCTGTTGGCCCAGGCCCACAGCCAGGTCCGGTCGCGGTGGCTCTCCGTGCCCAGCAGCTGGATCGGGAAGGTCAGCCCGCCTCCGAAGGTGACCGTGCCCGAGGGGATGTCCACCTGCCAGGCCAGCTCACCGGTCAGGTCGGCGAAGGCGAGCTGCCGGGCGAACGCCGAGGCCAGCCCGGGAGTCAGGTGAGAGTAGATGTCGCTCATCGGGGCACCGTACCGGCGGACGGTGACAGATCGTCTGCGACCGCCCCGGCCCTGGCATACCGCGCCGCTTCCCGGGCAGTGGAGTGCCCCAAGCGGATCAGAAGGGACGCCGGCGATGGATTTCAAGGACGACGTCCAGCTGGACAGCTCGCAGGTGCAGAGCGGTGGCCGGGGACGGATCCCCGGCGGCGGGCTCGCGATCGGCGGTGGCGCGGCCGGGATCATCGCGCTCATCGCGGCGCTGGTGTTCGGGGTGGACATCGGCGGCATCACCGGCGGGGGACGGCCCGCCCCGGTCGAGTCCGGCTCGGACCTGGCCGCCCAGTGCCGGACGGGCGAGGACGCCGACCAGAACGAGGAGTGCCGGGTCGTCGGCGTGGTCAACAGCATCCAGGAGTACTGGTCCACGGCCGCGAACGGCTACCAGGAGGCCAAGACCGTGCTCTTCTCCGGCGCGGTGGACACCGCGTGCGGCGCCGCCGACTCCTCCGTCGGGCCGTTCTACTGCCCCGCCGACCAGCGGGTCTACCTCGACCTGAGCTTCTTCGACCAGTTGCAGAGCAGATTCGGCGCCCAGGGCGGGCCGTTCGCCCAGGCGTACGTGATCGGGCACGAGTACGGCCACCACGTGCAGAACCTCACCGGCGTCCTCGGCCGCTCGCAAGGTGACCGTCAGGGGCCTCAGAGCGGCGCGGTCCGGGTGGAGCTGCAGGCGGACTGCTACGCGGGAGCCTGGGCGAAGAACGCCTACGAGACCGGCCTGTTCGAGAAGCCCTTCAGCCAGGCCGACATCGAGCAGGCGCTGAGCGCCGCGGCGGCGGTGGGCGACGACAGCATCCAGCAGCGCACCCAGGGCCGGGTCGACCCGGAGGGCTTCACCCACGGAACCTCGGCGCAGCGTGTCAAGTGGTTCACCACCGGTTACGAGAGCGGTGACCCGGGACGCTGCGACACCTTCTCCGGGGACATCTGAGCAGGCCGGTCGGGAGCGGTCTGGACGGATCGCGAGGGCAAACGACCGGATTGTCTCTTAAACTACGTGGGGTGATCTTCAAGCAGGTCGGCGATGGACGGCCCTACCCCGAACACGGCCTCTCGAATCGCGAGTGGGCGCAGATACCGCCGCGGCAGGTCCGGCTCGACACCCTGATCACCACGAAAGCGGTGCTCGACCTGCACTCCCTGCTCGCCAAGGACTCCACGTTCTACGGAGACCTGTTCCCGCACGTGGTGCAGTGGCGCGGCGAGCTCTATCTGGAGGACGGCCTGCACCGGGCCCTGCGCTCGGCGCTGCACCAGCGCCCGGTCCTGCACGCCCGGGTCCTGGAACTGCCGGACGCCTGAGTCGCGTCCCTGCGGGAGGGACCGCCGCCGGGAAAGATCGCTGCCGGGAGGGACCGCCGCGGAGAACGGAAGAAGGGCCCCCGGTCTCCGGGAGCCCTTCTTCGCACGGCGGTGGTGGTGGGATTTGAACCCACGGATGAGTTGCCCCATCACACGCTTTCGAGGCGTGCGCCCTCGGCCACTAGGCGACACCACCGCCGAGCAGCTTACCGGATAATCATCGTTGCTCGCGCGGACGGCGGGCGGTGAAGAAGGCCGTGAGCACCCCGGCGCACTCGGCCTCGAGCACGCCGGCCAGGACCTCGGGGCGGTGGTTGAGCCGGCGGTCCCGGACCACGTCCCAGAGCGAGCCCGCCGCGCCCGCCTTGGCGTCCGCCGCGCCGTAGACGACGCGGTCCACCCGGGCCAGCACCGCCGCCCCCGCGCACATCGTGCAGGGCTCCAGCGTGACCACGAGGGTGCAGCCGGTCAGCCGCCACCCGCCCCGCGCCCGCGCCGCCCCGCGCAGGGCCAGCACCTCGGCGTGCGCGGTCGGGTCGGCCAGGGACTCGCGGTCGTTGCCCGCCCGGGCCAGCACCTCCCCGCCGGGACCGAGGACGACCGCGCCGACCGGCACCTCACCGCGCCCGGCCGCGTCCGCGGCCTGCGCCAGGGCCAGCCGCATCGCGGGGCCGTACTCCGCCTCAGGGCCCGCCGCGCCCGCGACCGTCACCGGAGCCGGTCGAGCTCGTCGGCGAAGGAGAGCCGCTCGGCGATCACCGAGAGCGTGTCCGCCGGGAGCGCGCCCTCCTCCATGCTGAGCTCGATGAGCTCCTCGGGGGTCATGCCCAGGTCGCGCAGGAGCTCGAAGTCGCCCGCCGGCCGTACCCCCACCTCGGGCGTCTCGCGCTCCGGCGCGACCCCGGCCAGCTCGCCGAAGAGCTCACCGAGCACGTCGCCGCGCACGGCCGCGTCGGACAGGAACGCGCGGGGTTCGGCGTCCCCCTGGTAGCGGACGATCCCGAACCACTCGTCCTCCACCTCGACGCAGAGCAGGGCCAGCTCGTCGCCGTCGAGACCGAGGCCCTCCTGGACGGCGTCACCGAGGTCGTCGACGATCTCGGCATCCGTGAGGTCGACCTCGGTCCCTCTCCAGCCGTCCGCGGTGCGGACGAACGCTGCCGAGAAAACACTGCTGCCGGAGGGTCTGGAGGCCATGGAGATCTCCCGGGCTCAGCCGAACATGGAGTCGATGGCGCGTTCGAACGGCTCGGAGAACCCCAGCCGCGCGGCGATGCTGGACAGCACGTCCTCGGGGAGCAGGTCGATGTCCCCGGAGAGGATGCCGAGCTCCATCTCGTCGAGCCCGAGGTCGGCGAAGATGGACAGGTCTCCCGCGGGGAGCACCGCCTCCTCGTCCTGCAGGATCGCCTCGAGCTCGTCCTCGTCGGGCACCGGCACGTCGAGATAGTCCAGCACCTGCTGCGCGAGCGGGAAGTCCAACGACGCGGCGATGTCGGAGAGGAAGACCTCCACCCGCTCGCCGAACACCCGTAGCGCCACGAAGAACTCATCCCCCACGGCGACCAGGCCAATCGTGCCGCTGATGCTCGGCTGCTGGCACAGCGCCTGGATCAGGCCGTGCAGATCGGAGGTGAGCGCCACGGGAAGCATCTCCGCCTCCCAGCGGTCATCTTCGCGATAGACCACGATGGCGAAGTCGAGCGCATCTTCGTCTGTCATCGTCATCCCCACCGAGCGACCTGTACGGACGTCAATGCTTTCAGAAGTGGGGCACCACCGTACGCCACTCCGGTCAAATCGTGATCAAAATCCCCGCATACAACGCGTGTCACACCTCATCCCGTTATCCACCCGGTGTCCGTCCGGGATACCGTGGACGTCCATGGAGACCCTGGTCATCGACCACCCGCTGGTGGCTCACAAGCTGACCGTCCTGCGGGACGCGCGGACGGACTCGCCGACCTTCCGGCGCCTCGCCGACGAGCTCGTCACGTTGCTCGCCTACGAGGCCACCCGGCACGTCCGGGTCAGTGAGGTCACCGTGGAGACCCCCGTCGCGCCCGCCACGGGCGTGCGGCTGGCGCACCCGCACCCGCTGGTGGTCCCGATCCTCCGCGCCGGCCTCGGCATGCTGGACGGGATGATGCGGCTGCTGCCGACGGCCGAGGTCGGCTTCCTCGGGATGATCCGCGACGAGTCGACGCTCCAGGCCCAGACCTACGCCACCCGCCTGCCCGAGGACCTGTCGGGCCGCCAGGTCTACGTGGTCGACCCGATGCTGGCCACCGGCGGCACCCTGGCCGCGGCGATCGACTTCCTGTTCGAGCGCGGCGCCGACGACGTGACCGCGATCTGCCTCCTGGCCGCCCCCGAGGGGGTCGCGTACATGGACAAGGCCTTCGCCGGGAGCGGCAAGCCGATCCGCGTGGTGACCGCGGCCCTGGACGAGCGGCTGAACGAGCACGGCTACATCGTGCCCGGCCTGGGCGACGCCGGGGACCGCCTCTACGGCGTCGTCTGACCACGTCCTCGTCCGACCATCCGGCCCCGTGCCCCAGGACCGCCGGACGCCCGCCCGCCGGACGCCTGTCCGTCGGACACCGGACCGCCGGCCACCGGCCCGGCGGCTCCGTCCGTGACGCGACCCGGCTCTCCGCTCACGCCCGCTCCTCCCCAGGAGGTGTCCACCACCACCTTCGTTACCGAGTGTGGTTACATGGGTACGGAGTGTCACAGTAGGCATCTCCTCGGCACGCCGGTCCGCGGCCGACCGCGGACACACACCTGGGAGAGACGGTGGACGAGCGAACCATCCCGGTCCCCGAACCGGACCCCTACGCGGACCTCAGCGCCGCGCTGCGGGAGGAGTTCGCCGCGGTCCACTCCCCGGCCACGGTGACCCGCTGCGTCGACGCGGCCCGCTACGGCGCGCTGGAGGTCACCGGTCACGCCCATCCCTGGCTGGTGGAGCGGATCGCCCGCAGACACCTCCAGGTCCTGGCGACGGCCGCGAGCGGGCAGGAGCGGTAGCCGGCCCCGGCCGGGGCCGGAAGACCGCCCCCGGTCCGCGGGGGACCGGGGGACCGGAGGAGATCCGGGAAGGTGCCGAGAAGGACACAGGAGGGACGCCGGGAGGATTTCGCCGAACGCGCGGGACCCAATCGGCCCACCACGCTTTACCGAACGTAAGGCGTGGGTAATGTAGACGTCGGGTGCAGTGGGTGAGTGGTAACGGGAGGCTCGAGTGCAGGCCAAGAAGGTTCTGAAATGGAGCGCCATCATCTTCGTGGTGTTCTTCCTGTTCACCCGGCCGGATGACGCGGCCCACACCGTCAGAGGAGCCATCGACTCGATGTTCACCGCGGCCGACTCCCTGGCCCAGTTCGTCTCCCATCTCTCATGAGACTGGTGACCCACGGGGACTCCACCCCGGCGTCGGTCAACCGCTACCTGCTCCCCCACGAACACCAGGTCATCATGGTGCGGCGTCACCCGGCCGTGCTGCTCCGCCCCGTCGCCGAGGTCTTCGGCGGCCTGATCCTCGCCGGGCTGCTCAGCAAGTGGCTCGGCGACCAGGACGCCGGCGGCGGCCTCGTCGTCGTCTGGTGGGCATGGCTGCTGCTGCTCATCCGCTTCGTATGGAAGGTGGCGGAGTGGTCGGTCGACTACTTCGTCGTGACCTCCAAGCGCATGCTGCTCACCACGGGCCTGATCACCCGCCGGGTGGCGATGATGCCGCTCAGCAAGGTGACCGACATGAGCTTCCAGCGCTCCCTGCTCGGGCGGATGCTGGGATACGGCGAGTTCATCCTCGAGTCGGCCGGTCAGGACCAGGCACTCTCGACGGTCCCCTACATCCCCTATCCGGAGACCCTTTACCTCGAGGTCTGTCAAATGCTCTTCCCGGGCGGCAATGATTCGGATGATTAATACCCCGATGTCCACTGTGGCGTAGAAGCGCGGAAAGAGTTTGACCCGGGATCCTGTCTAGGGGTTACCCGATTCGGCTGAATCATGCAATCATGGCGGGAACATTGACCGTCCCCCGCCCTGAGAGATCAGATGCCGAGTCAGGGAACCATCGGTGACCGCGTCCGCGGACTGCGGTTGAGCAGGCGCATGTCCCAGGCCCAGTTGGCCGGACCGGACCTTTCCGACAGTTACGTCTCCCTCATCGAGTCCGGCAAGCGCACGCCCACCCCCGTGGTCGCGCGCCTCCTCGCCGAACGGCTGGGCTGCACCACCGAGTTCCTCCTCCACGGCGTCGAGCCGCGTCAGCGCATCGACACCGAGCTCGGTCTGCGCCACGCGGAGCTGGAGCTCTGCCACGGTGACGCCGCCGCCGCCGTGGAACGTTTCACGGAGATCGTCAAGGCCGCCGGCGACGAGAACGCCATCCTGGGCGCCCTCGCCCGGTTCGGCCGGGCGCGGGCCCTCGCGGCCCAGGGCCGGACCGACCTCGCCGTCGAGGCGTTCGAGCAGCTCCGCCGTGAGGCCGCCGCCCACCCCGAGCGCCTGGCGGACCTGCCCCTGACGATCGCCCTCAGCAGGTGCTACCTGCGCGCCGGCGACACCCTGCGCGCCTACGACCTGGCGACCGAGGCCCTGACCCTGATGGAGCGCCTGGGCCTGACCCAGGGAGAGCTCGCCGCCGACCTGGCCTCCGCCCTGCTGGAGAGCGGCACCCCGCGCAGGGCCGACTCCCGGGCCCTCGCCTACGTCCGGCAGGTCGTCCAGACCTGCGGTGTACCCGCGGCGGTCAACCGGGAGGCGGAGATCCACGCCCTCTGGCAGGCGAGCGTGGCAGCGGCCGGCGGAGAGGACTCGGCGCTGGCCGTACGGCTCGCCGACGACGCGATCGCGACCGGCCACCCGGCCCGGACGGCGGTCCGGCTGGCCAGGGTCGCGATGGAGTGGGCCCACCTGACGGTCCTCCTCGGCGAGGCCTCCGGCGAGGCCGAGCGGCTCGCGACCGCGGCGGGCGAGGTCTTCGCGTCCTTCCCCAGCCACGTCAACGAGCACGCCGAGAGCCTGATCGTGCTCGCCCGGATCCGGCTGGGCAACGGCGACCCGGAGGGTGCCTCCCGCCTGGCCGGCACGGTCCTCGACCTGCTCGGTGAGCACGCGGGCGCCATCGGGTCCACCGCTCTCCTGGTCCGCGCCGAGATCGAGCTGGCCCGCGGCGGCGAGGCCCTGACCGTCCTGCGGAGCGCCCAGGCGCTGCTGGAGAGTCCCCGGGCCGCCTACGGGCCCGACCGGGAGTCCGCCCGGGTCTGGCGCCACCTCGGAGACCTGTACGGGCAGGCCGGTGCGCGCGAGGAGCAGACGGGCGCGTATCGTAAGGCCCTCGAGGCCATCGGTGTGCGCGGCGCGCTGGTGGGCATGGCGGTCGACTCGGCTCTGGCGCGGTAAGACTTCTCTTCCCTTCCAGGGTTCAGATTTGGATTTGTGCCTCCGGAATAATTAGGGTCGATCAGTCATTGACTCATAGGATGATTGGTTCCCCATAGGAGGCGGACTGTGAGTCTGCGTACGGCGCACCGAGCGTCGCTCGTCGACCAGGTGATCGATCAGCTCAAGGAGCAGATCACGTCGAACTCCTGGCCGATGAACGCGAAGATCCCGACTGAGACGGTGCTCGCCGAGCAGCTCGGGGTCGGACGCAACACCGTGCGGGAAGCCGTCCGGGCGCTGACCCACGCGGGCCTGCTGGAGTGCCGTCAGGGTGACGGCACCTACGTCCGCGCCACGAGCGAGCTGTCCGGCGCCATGCTGCGCCGGCTGCGCGCCGCCGAGCAGCTGGAGATCTTCGAGGTGCGGCGTGCGCTGGAGGTGGAGGCGGCCCGGCTGGCCGCCACCCGGCGCACCGAGGACGACATCACCCGCATCGACGCCGCCCTGGCCGCGCGGGAGCATGCCTGGGAGGCCGGGGAGCCCGACGGGTTCGTCGAGGCCGACCTCGCCTTCCACATGGCGGTCGTCGAGGCCACCCACAACGGTGTCCTGATCGATCTCTACCAGGACTTCTCGGCCGCCCTGCGGGCCAGCATCAAGGCCGCGGGAACCTCGATCAACAGCAGCTACATCCCGCACGACGCGATCGCCCGCGCCATCGCCGCCGGTGACGCGGCCGCGGCCGAGCGTGCCGGCCACGCGTGCATGGAGCACATCCTGATCGCGCTCACCGACTCCCAGGACGTCTCCGCCTGACCCTTGCGGGCGGTCCTCCACCGGCCGCCCGGAAGGGTCAGGCGGACGAGCGCGGA
>NZ_JBHSBM010000008.1:0-51737 GCF_042650625.1 Planomonospora corallina | reverse complement strand
CCCGTCCCGGCCGGGACGGGCCCTCGGCGTCCTCCGGGACCGGACGTGCGCACCCGGCACGCCTCCCGGACCTCGCGCGGGAGACCTCAGGCCTGGCGCAGGGACATGACGAGATAGCGGAACTCGGGCTCGGCGTCACCGGGGACCTCGGCGATGAGCGCCGGGCGGGTCGGGGATTCCAGGTTGAGGCGGACGAACTCCGTCTCGATCCCCGCCAGGCCGTCCAGCAGGAACTGCGACTGGAAGGCGATCTGGATGTCGTCCCCGGACAGCTCCGCGTCGAGGACCTCCGTACCCCTGCCGACCTCGCCCCCGCCCGCCTGCACGGTCACCCGGCCCGGGGTGAACGACAGGCGGATCGCGGTGTTGCTCTCGGCGACCAGCCGGATCCGCTTGATCGCCTCGAGGAACGGCGCGGTCCGCAGATCGGCCCGGATGGACCAGTCGCCGGCCAGCCGGGAACGGTAGTCGATGAACTGCTCGTCGAGCAGCCGGACCGTGATGCTCCGGCCGACGCTCTCGAACCCGGCGATGCCGTCGCCCAGCCCCACCGTCACCTCGCCGCCCCGCAGCGACCTGGCCGCCTCGACGAGCACCCTGGCCGGGATCACGGCCGCGGCCTCGATGCCGGACCGCTCCGGCCTCCAGTCGAACTCCCGGGCCGCGATCCGGTAGCGGTCGGTGGCCGCCATTGTCACGCTCTCGCCGGAGATGTCGACCCGGACACCGGTGAGCATGGGCAGGGCCTCGTCACGGCTGGCCGCCGGGGCGACCTGGCCGACCGCGCTCGCGAAGACGCCACCGCCGACCGCACCGGCCTTCGGCGGCATGGCGGGCAGCGAGGGGAAGTCCTCCACCGGCATGGTGCGCAGGTCGAACGTCGCGCTCCCGCAGGTCAGCACCGCCTCCGCGCCGTCGGCGACGACCTCGACCGCCTCTCCGGGCAGGCTCCGCGCGATCTCCGCCAGGACCCGCCCGGGGAGCAGCACCCGGCCGGGCTCGGACACGTCCGCGTCCACCCGGACCCGGGCGGAGACGTCGTAGTCGAAGGCCGAGAGCACGAGGTCCTCCCCGGCCTCCAGGAGCAGGCAGGACAGGACCGGGATCGCGGGGCGGCTCGGCAGCATGCGGGCGGCCCAGGCCACAGCGTCGGCCAGGACCTCATGATCAACCCGGAACTTCACCAAAAGCCCCTTTCTGCGGACGGATGCCGTACTCCGTCAGACGTTATCCGCTGCCACCGACACTCGGCCCCGGCCGAGGCCGCCGGGTGGAGGTGACCAGGACGACCCGCGCGATCCCTCAGGTATCCCTCCGGCGGACCGATTCCACAACCATGAAGGGTGTATCCGAATCGGTCCGCGGCGCCTTCGCGCGGATGACCATCAGCAGGGCACTGCGCTTCGGCCTCTCCGTGGTGATCGGCTTGCTGCTGCTGCCCGCCGCCACCTCGGCGTGGTACCTGTGGCAGGCGTCCTCCCAGGTCGGCGACCTCGCCGACACCCACATGCCCACCGCGAGGATCACCGGTGAGATCGACGGTCTGATGAACAAGTACCGCAAGGAGCAGTGGGAGTACCTCGCGCTTCCCGAGGGCGACGAGGAGGTGCCCGCCACCGTCGAGGCCATGGCCGAGGAGGACGCCGAGATGAGGGCGCTGTTCGCCGGGTTCCGCGAGCTCTCGCCGAACGAGGAGAGCTCTCCACCCTGGCCGCGTACGAGAGCGCCTGGACGGACTACGTCCGGGTGACCGCGCCTCTGGTCGATCTGGCCGACGCCGGCGACACGGCCGCCGCCCGCGCGACGTTCGACACCGGCGCCGGCGACGAGCTGTGGGACGCCCTCAAGGAGAACCTGAAGGCCCTGCGCGAACTGGACGCCGCACACGCCATGGCGAGCCGCGACGAGGTCCGCCGCGACGTCGTCATCGGCTTCGCCTCGCTGGGCGTGCTGCTGGCGGCCGCGATCGGCGTCGCCCTGGTCGTCCGCCGCGTCCTGGACCGGCGCATCTCCACCGGGCTGCGCGCCCTGTCCGCGGCGGCCGACAGCATCGCCGGGGGCGATCTCGACCAGCGCGTCGCGGTGACCGCCGACGACGAGATCGCCGAGGTGGCGGCCTCCTTCGACCGCATGGTGGAGTATCTCAACTCGATGGCCCTGGTCTCCCAGCGGCTGGCCGGCGGCGACCTGGCCGTCAGGGCCGCGCCCAAGTCCGCCGAGGACCGCCTCGGGCAGGCGTTCACCTCCATGGTGCACAACCTCAACGACTCCATCGGGCAGGTGCACCACTCGGCGGGCGCGCTCGACACCGCCTCCCGGGAGCTGGCCGGCGTCGCGGACGGCGTGGGCGCCGCCGTCGAGGAGGTGGTCGGCAACGCCGAACGCCAGGTCGACCTGGTCGACTAGGCCCAGCGGGCCGCCCAGCAGACCTCCGGCCTGGTCGACGAGGGCATCGGCACCGTGCGGCACCTGGCACAGGTGATGCGGGACCTCGACGAGAAGTCCACCCGGATCGACGACATCGTCGGCACCATCTCCCGGATCGCCGGGCAGACCAACCTGCTGGCCCTCAACGCCTCCATCGAGGCCGCCCGCGCCGGCGTGCACGGTTCCGGCTTCGCCGTGGTCGCGGGGGAGGTCCGTACGCTCGCCGAGGAGAGCAGCCGGGCGGCCCGGTCCATCGCGGACGTGGTGGCCGAGATCCAGCAGAGCAGCGACGAGGCGGTCGCGGTCGTCGACGAGCAGGCCCGCGGCGCGTTCGAGCGGATCGCCGCCGGCACCGCGACGCTGCAGCAGGCGCTCGACGAGGTCGGCTCCTTCGCCGGGGCCAACCAGGCCTCGACCGAGCGCATGGCGCACGCCACCGAGGCCGTCAGCGCCTCGGTCCGTGAGCTGGCCGCCACGGCCGACCGGCTGCGCGAGGTCACCGGCCGGTTCAGGACCGAGCGGGACTGAGCAAACCCCGGAGTGCGCTCCGCCGGCCGGGGCTCCGTGCTCCGGCCGGTGGACCACGCACCGGCCGACGGACCGTGCTCCGGCCGGTGGACCACGCACCGCGGGAGCGGGCCGCGGTCTCGGAAACGGGCCGGGCCCTCAGAGGCAGGCCGCGGGAGCGGAAGCGGGCCGGGCCCTCAGGAGCGGGCGGCGTTGAGATAGGCCAGGACGGCCAGGACGCGGCGGTTGTCGTCGTCGGACGGGGCCAGGCCGAGCTTGGTGAAGATGCCCGCGGTGTGCTTGCCGACCGCGCTCTCGCTGAGGAACAGCCGCTGGGAGATCGCCGCGTTGGAGCGGCCCTCGGCCATCAGCTCCAGTACCTCGCGCTCGCGCGGCGTCAGCGCGGCCAGCGGCTCGTGCCGGGCGGTGCTGGCCATCAGCTTGGCGATCACCTCGGGGTCCATCGCCGTCCCGCCCGCCGCGACCCGGCGCACCGCGTCGACGAACTGCTCGGCGTTGAAGACCCGGTCCTTCAGCAGGTAGCCGATCCCGCCGGTGCCGTCGGCGAGCAGCTCCCGCGCGTAGAGCTGCTCGACGTGCTGGGAGAGCACCAGGACGGGCAGGCCGGGAACCGCCCGGCGCGCGGCCAGCGCCGCCTGCAGGCCCTCGTCGGTGAAGGTGGGCGGGAGCCGTACGTCGACCACCGCCACGTCGGGCCGCTCGCCGGTCAGCGCGGCGAGCAGCTCGGGGCCGGACTCGACGGCGGCGACGACCTCGAAGCCGTGCGCCTGGAGCAGGTGGACCAGGCCCTCCCGGAGCAGGTAGAGGTCCTCGGCGATCACGACGCGCGGGCTCATCGGTCCTGCTCCGGCCGGTGCGGGACCCGTGGACGGTGTGGGGCTGCGTAGGGGTTCATCGGTCCGAACATAGGAGGCGCGGGGCGCCCTCGGCCATCCACCGCCGGCGGGAGTGCTGGATCAGGACCAGGGTGGGCGCGGCGTACATGAGGACGCCCAGGACGATGTTGAAGACGATCACCGGCCACTGCCACGGCTCGGGCAGGTAGAGCGCGAGGAACCAGCTCCGGTCGTCCGTTTCGGTCAGCTTCATCACCATGGCGACGACGCCCTGCGGGAAGAGCGGGAGCCAGGCGAGCCCCCAGCCGGTCACCATGATGAGCCACTTCCACCAGGGCATCTTCTCCTTGTCCGACGGAGCCCGGACGTCGCGCGTGTGCGGGAGCTCGAGCACCGCGGTGGTCGGCCCGCCCGGCGGGCTGCTGAGCGCGAGCACCCCGTCGAAGGCGGCCAGCCGCCGCTCGATGCCGCGCAGGCCGCTGCCCCGCGCCGGATCGGCGCCGCCGGAGCCGTCGTCGGTGACGGTGATCCGCAGCGCCCCGTCCCGGCTGCCGATGTCGATCCAGGACCGGTCCGCGCCTCCGTGGCGGGCCGCGTTGGCCAGCAGCTCGCTGACCGCGAAGTAGGCCGCCGACTCCACCGGCGGCTCGGGCCGCACCGGCAGGTCGACGGTGACCTCGGTCTTGAGCGGACTGTCCAGGGCGAGGGCGCGTACGGCGTCACCGAGGCCGCGCTCGGCCAGGACCGGCGGGTGGATGCCCCGGACCAGGTTCCGCAGCTCGGTGAGCGCGGTGGAGGAGCCCTCCCGCGCCTTGGCCAGCAGCGCCCTGGCCGTCGCCGGGTCGGAGTCCACCAGCGCCTCGGCGGCGCCGAGCGTCATCCCGATGGCGACCAGCCGGGCCTGCGCCCCGTCGTGCAGGTCGCGCTCGATCCGGCGCAGCTCGGCGGCCTGCGAGTCGGCCGTCTCCATGCGCTCCTGGTCGAGCTTGTGGATCCGGCTCGCCAGCAGGGACTTGGCCGTGGGGCCGAGGAACAGCTCGTTCCACCAGCCGTACAGGCGCAGCAGCCACGGGAGCGCGGCCGGCCCGGCGACGGCGAGGAGCAGGCCGAGGGGGAGCGTCAGGAGCTTCGGCGGCGTCCACAGCCACGGCAGGGACAGGCCGAAGCCCGCGACGGCGAGCGGCAGGAGCAGGAGCAGACCGGCGGCCAGCGGGTTGGCCAGCAGCCAGGCGGCGTCCCGCCAGGTTGCCGGGTCGCCGAACATCCACTGCCAGCGGTTGTGCCAGTCCGGCCAGCGCGGCGTCCGGTAGAGCTGGCGGTCGTGCCGGTACCAGCCGTCGGGCTGCGGCCGGACCGGCGGCGGGGGCGGCAGGTAGGGCGGTGCGATCTCCCTGCCGAGCCACCGGCCGCTCAGCCTCCGCGCCAATCCCGTACGGCGCCGCATCGCCCTGACCGCCGAGGGGAAGAGGAAGATCAGCCCCAGCGCGAACGTGAACGCGACCGTCAGCAGGAACCCCACCGCCAGGAACAGGTCCACCACGGCCAGCAGACCCAGGAACGCCGCCCGGAACGGGGCCGTCGCGTACCGCCGCATGACCTTCATGCCCTGAAGTCTCCGTCATCGGAGCCGGTTCCGCCCAGTGGGGCCGGGCACCGGCGAAGAGTGGAGGTAGCCCCACCCCACCGGGTGCCCAGGCCGATTCTCCCGGCGCGGCGCCGTCCGTAGCGTCGCTGCCATGAAGGTCATCGAGGTCAGCGACCTCCGCAAGCAGTACAACGGCCGGCCAGTGGTGGACGGCGTCTCGTTCACCGTCGAGGAGGGCGAGATCTTCGGCGTCCTCGGGCCCAACGGCGCCGGCAAGACGACCACCGTCGAGTGCGTCGCCGGCCTGCGCACCCCCGACTCCGGCACCGTGAAGGTGCTCGGCGGGTTGAGCGGCGACCGGCTCAAGGAGGAGCTCGGCGTGCAGCTGCAGCGCTCCGCGCTCCCCGAACGCCTCAAGGTGTGGGAGGCCTTGGACCTGTACGCCTCCTTCTACCCCCGTCCCGCGGATTGGGAGACGCTGCTGGAGCGCGTCGGGCTCACCGACAAGCGGGACACCCGCTACGGCAAGCTCTCCGGCGGCCAGCAGCAGCGCCTGTCCATCGCGCTCGCGCTGATCGGCAACCCCCGGGTGGCGATCCTCGACGAACTGACCACCGGACTGGACCCGCAGGCCCGCCGCGACACCTGGGACCTCATCGAGCGGGTCCGCGCGGACGGCGTGACGATCGTGCTGGTCACCCACTTCATGGAGGAGGCCGAGCGGCTCTGCGACCGGATCGCGCTGATCGACTCCGGCAGGGTCGTCGCCCTCGACAGCCCGGACGGGCTCATCGCCCGGCTCGACCGGCGGCAGGCCGTCCGGTTCCGGCCCTCGCAGCCGTTCGACCACGCCGTCCTGACGGCGCTGCCCGAGGTGGCCGAAGTCCGCCGGGAGGGCGACCGGATGGAGGTCACCGGCACCGGCGACCTGCTCCTGGCCGTCGCGGGCGCGCTGTCCGCCGCAGGGGTCGTCCCCGCCGACCTCCGCGTCGAGCAGGCCAGCCTGGACGACGCCTTCCTCGCCCTCACCGGAAAGAAGATCCACGCGGGAGACGACCGATGAACAAGATGCTCGTGACCGAGACCAAGCTGTTCCTCCGTGAGCCGGGAGCGTTGATCTTCGCGATCCTGCTCCCGCTGGGGCTCCTGCTCGGCCTGGGCAGCACCTCGGGCATGCAGGAGATCTCCGCCGACCTCGGGGGCCGGCGCATCATCGACAACCACTTCCCGGCGATGATGACGATCCTGTCCGTGGTGACGATGGCGCTGACCGTCCTGCCCAGCACCCTGGCGACCTACCGGGAGAGCGGCGTCCTGCGCCGTATGGCGACCACGCCGGTCAGCCCGGTGCGGCTGCTCACCGCCCAGATGGTGATCAACCTCGCGGTGGCGGTGGTCTCCACCGCCCTGCTGATCGGACTGGGCCACCTCCTCCTCGACATCCCACTACCGGGGAGCCCGCTGCCCTTCGCGGGGGTGTTCCTGCTCGGCACGGCCTCGATGTTCGGCCTGGGGCTGCTGATCTCCGCCCTGGCGCCCACCGGCAAGTCCGCACCCGGCATCGGCTCGCTGCTGATGTTCCCGCTGCTGTTCATGTCGGGTATGTGGGTCCCCCGGGAGATGATGCCCGACCTGCTCCGGCGGATCGGCGACTTCCTGCCGATGGCCCCGTTCGGCCAGGCGCTCCGGGACACCTGGGCCGGCGACGCCCCGCAGACGCTGCACCTGGCCGTGATGGCCGCGACCCTGCTCGTCCTCGGCGGCCTGGCCGCCCGGCTCTTCCGCTGGCAGTGATCCCGCCCGCCTCCCCGCCGTGGCGAGGGCCGCCTTCCCGCCGGTCCCCGCCGCGGCCCGGTCCCGTGCCCGTCCTCCGCACGGCCCGCAGCCGTACGGCCCGCGACCGCGCGGAGACCGGCTGCCGTACGGCCCGCGACCGTACGGAGACCGGCTGCCGGATCGTGTCAGTCGCAGCCGCAGCTGCACCCGTCCCCGCAGCAGCCGCCCTCACCGCAGCAGTTGCAGCAGCACTGGCAACCGTCGCAGCAGCCGGAGCAGCCGTCGCAGCACTGCCCGCAGGCGTCGCAACCCAGGCGCTCGTGCCAGGGACTGTCGCGCTCCTCGTCCCACGGTGGCCGGTAGAGCCCGCAGCTGCAGGCCATGGAGCTGAGCGCGAAGCAGAGCCGGGGTCCGCAGTCCGGCTTCGGCGGGCGCTTCGGAGCCCAGGGAGGAGTCCCCGGCGGCCCTGACGGCCCCGGCGGCCCCGACGGCAGAACCCCCGCGGGGACGTCCCTGACCGCGCTCCGCTCCGGCGCCTGGAGCGAGCACGCCCCCGCGCCCCCCGGCGCGTGCGGGGCGAAGACCCGGTCCACCGAGCGGCGGACCTCCTTCACCAGCAGCACCCGCACCAGGCTCCGCTCCGCGAGGTCCAGGTCGTCCACCGCCAGTCGCAGGCCGAGCAGCGCGTCGTCGCAGAGGCGACGGGCCTCGGCCAGGTCGGTGCCGGTGGCGAGCAGCGGGTTGTAGGCGCCCGAGGCGCGGTCCTCCTCCAGGTCCTCCACCGCGTCCACCAGGTGGGCGAGGCGGCCGAAGCAGCGCCCCGCCTCGGCCAGGAGGCCGGCGTTGTGCGGCTTGCCGGAGAGCGTCGCGGTGTGCGCGAACGCCGCGGCGACCGCGTCCTCGGTGGGCGCCGTCAGCTCGAGCAGGGTCAGGCCCGTCTCCGCCTCCAGCAGGGTCTGGCGGGCCACCGCGTCCACGAGCACCCCGGCGTCGAACCCGACGGCGCCCGCCGTCCGGGCGCCGGACGCCTCCCAGCGGGCGGCCATCCTGCCCGCCGCGGCGGCGACCGGGCGGCGGGCGTACATCCCGTCCCGGTCGGCGATGTGGTCCTTGAGCTTGCCCGAGGCCAGGATCAGCGAGGTCGCCGCAGCCAGCCGTACCCCCTCTGCCCGCGCGCCGACGACCTCGGCGCCGGAGAACCCGCGCAGCGCGCAGGGCGCGGCCCTGCGGCGCGGGGAGAGCTCCGGAGCCTGCGCCTCGGCCAGGACCGAGACCAGCAGCCCGTCGTAACTGGTCACCAGGCGCGCCGCGTGCCCGTGCTCGTCCCGCAGCGCCAGGCAGAGCCCGCACAGATGCGCCATCCACGACGCGAACAGCCCTCGGCACATCCCGTGCCGGCACGGCCGAACAATCCCGAACATCCTCACCCCGCACATGTCGCAACTTGGGCAAACCCTGCCACAAGCGACTTAAGGATGACTTGAACGGCCCGGTGCCCCGCACCACGGTCGGCCGGACCTCCGCGGCGGCCGGGCGGAGATGCGAGGCTGGAGCAATGCTGACCCTGGCCCACCTGAGCGACACCCACCTCGACGGCACCCCGCGCAGCGCCGAGCGGACCCGGGCCGTCATGCGGCACCTGGAGAGCCTCCCCGGACCGCTGGACGCCGTCCTGGTGACCGGCGACATCGCCGACCACGGCGCGGTGGAGGAGTACGAGACCGCCCGCGACCTGCTGGCCTCCCGCTTCCCCACGGTCGTCTGCCCGGGTAACCACGACGCCCGCGCGCCCTTCCGCAAGGTCCTCCTCGGCGAGGACGGCGCCGGAGCCGGGGACGGCCCGGTCAACCAGGTGCTCCGGCTCGACGGCCTCACCGTCGCCCTGTGCGACTCCAGCGTGCCGGGACGGCCCGAGGGCTTCCTGGAGGACGAGACGCTCGCCTGGCTGGACGCCGTGCTCGCCGAGGACCCCGGCACCCCCGCCCTCGTCGGCATGCACCACCCCGCCGCGGCCCTGGGCATCCCGTACGTGGACGAGATCGGGCTGCGCGCCCCGGAGCGGCTGGCGGAGGTGCTCCGGCGCCATCCCCGGGTGGTGGCCGTGCTCGCCGGGCACGCGCACACCCCGGCGAGCACCGTCTTCGCGGGCCTCCCGCTGCTCGTCGCCCCCGGCGTGATCAGCACCGCCCTGACCTCCGCCGAGACCGCCGAACAGGTCCCGCTCGACCGCGGCCTGCCGCCCCAGATCGCCCTGCACGTCCTCGACGGCCGCCGCCTCACCACCCACGTCCGCCCGGTCATGTAGGCCCCCGTACAGGCCCGCACAGGTCGACGCGGTCGGCGCTCCCGTACGGCCTGGGCGGGTTTCCCGGCCCCGTCCCGGAGTCCGGATCCCCCGTGTGGGCCGGAAGGCTCGGGGCCGGGTCCCATGCGGACCCGAGGTTCGGATCCGGATCCCCATCCGGCCCGAGGTTCCGGGTCCGCAGGACGGCATCCGCGGGCGAATCCGTGATTTCATGATTCATGACCCAAGGGGCGCCATGACCGATCATCGGAAGTTCCGGGCGAGCGATCAGGATCGTGACAGGGTGGCGGAGACGCTCCGCGCCGCCGCCGGCGACGGTCGCATCAGCCTGGAGGAACTGACCGAGCGGATCGACCGCGCCTACACCGCCCGCACTCTGGGCGAACTGGACGAGGTCGTGTCCGACCTGCCGCGGTACGGCGCGCCGTCCCCGGCCGCAGCCCCGCCTCCCGCACCGGCCGGCCTTCCGTTTCCCGTGCCTGCCGAGGGCGACATCCTGCGGCTCCACACGGGCAGCGGCAGGCTCGCGCAGACGGGCCGCTGGACGGTGCCCCGGCACATGAGCGCCAAGGCCGGCCGGTGGGGCAAGGTGCGGATCGACTTCACCCTGGCCGACTGCCCGCACCGGGAGGTGCTGCTCGACGTCGAGATCACCTCCTGGTTCGGTGACATCGTCGTCGTGGTGCCCCGCGGCTGGTGGGTCCGCGACGAGGAGGTCGTCCGGCGCCGGATGGGCGCCGTCCACAACCGCCCGCCGGTGCCGCTCGCGCCCGACGGCGTCACCGTGCGGCTCACCGGCCACGTGCAGACCGGCGACGTCTGGGTGCGCTACCGCGGGATCACGGCCTGAGGAGGGCCGGAGCCCGTCCCGGCCCATGGCGGATCCCGGACGCCGCACCGCTTCCCCGCCCGGAACAGGCCTCATAAGATCATGACGTGCTCCCCACCGCAGTGATCTTCGACTTCTTCGGCACGCTCACCCCGAGCACGCCCTCCCACGTGTGGGACGAGCACGCCGCCCGGAGCGCGGCGGTGCTGGGGATCCCGGCGCGTGACTGGTGCGCGGCCCTGGACGCCTCGTTCCCCGAACGGGCCGTCGGGAGCCTGGGAGACCTGTCGGCCACCTTCCGCGCACTCGTTCAGCGCTGCGGGGCCGAGGCCGACGACCCCGTGCCGACGACCCCGGGCTGGCCGCCGCCTGCGCGGTCCGGCTGGAAGCGCAGCGCGAGCTGTTCACCCTGCGCGAGGACGCCGCACCGGCCTTGACCGCGCTGCGCGCCACGGGGCTGCGGGTGGGCGTGCTCAGTGACTGCACGGTGGAGCTCGCCGAGTCCTGGCCGTCGCTGCCGCTGTCCGGCCTGGTCGACGCGGCCGTGCTCTCGTGTGAGGCCGGCCGGAGGAAACCGGACCCGGAGCTGTTCCGCCTGATCGCCCAGCGGCTGGGAGTCGCCCCGCAGGAGTGCCTGTACATCGGCGACGGCGGCGGCCGCGAGCTCACCGGCGCGTCCGCGTGTGGCATGCGGGCCTTCATGCTGCGCGCCGAGGACTGGTGGGACGACGACGCGCACAGCCGGGAGGACGACTGGCCGGGGCCGTACCTCTCCTCGCTCCGGGAAGTGCTCGACCTCGCGCTCGGCGTCCCGGCGGCGGAGTAGGACCCGGCGCCCGCGCTCGGCGTTTCGGCATCTCTGCCACGGAGCAGGAACCGGCGGCGGTGTCGATGCCGCCGCCGGAAAGGCGGCCCCTGCCGCCCGCCTAGTGGGTGGCCATGTCGACGAAGCGGCTGTAGTGGCCCTGGAAGGCCACGGTGATCGTGGCGGTCGGGCCGTTACGGTGCTTGGCCACGATCAGGTCCGCCTCGCCCGCCCGGGGCGACTCCCGCTCGTAGGCGTCCTCCCGGTGGAGCAGGATGACCATGTCCGCGTCCTGTTCGATGGAGTTGTGCACGTTGATCCCGTTAGCCACGAAATTGTGCGTGCCCAGGACAGTCGCGTCGTAGACGGGCTGCTCCCCCTCGCTCTCTATGGAGACGACCTCGTCCCAGAAAACGTCATTGGTGGCCAGCATCTCCAACTGCGCGTCATCCAAGATCGTGGCGACTCTGCCCAGCCGCTCACGACTGGGAGCGCTCTTCCAGAGCGCGCTTCCGCAGAACTGGGTACCGAGCTGCGCCGAGAAGGTCCTGTGTGTCATCCCCTTCTCCGCCAGCGCTTCCCGGACCTTCTCCCAGACCTCACGGGGCACGGTGTCGAGGTTCGTGTTGCCCTTGAGCCCGCGTAGTGCCGCGGTGCAACGCTCGGCCTGAACCGATCGCTCGCCGTGCACACCGATCTCGTCGAGGAAGCGGAGCTGGTTCTCCGCACCGTAGATGACCAGCTGGTAGCCGGGCCGGTGGTCTCCCTTACGGACCTCCTTCACCCGGGTCATCACGTTGAAGCGGAGCAACAACCGGGCCACGTCGTCGATCAGGCGTCTGCTCGTCGAGGCGTAGTAGATCCGGGCCTGACCGACTTTCTCGTCCCACCAGACGCAGCCGTCGGTCGCCCACAGGTGTCGGAGAAAGAGAGCGATCTGCGGCTTGGTCAGCGAGAAGACCGGCTCCGGCACGTATTTCTCGTGGCTCCTCCGGTCGAAGAGCCCCAGCGAGTCCATCCAGGCCGCGATCGGGTTCCGCTTGCCGTGGGTCAGCCGGTACGGCGCCGGCAGTCGCAGGGTCGTGACCCTCGCCGCTTCGTACTCATCCCGGATCGCCGTGACACCGAAGTGCCCGGCCGCCTCGGTCACCGCCGCGAGACACGCCTCGTCCTTGCTCGCGTAACGGATCGGCTGCCTCTTCAGGCAGGATCCGTCACCGATCATGTGTGCCAGCAGGACGATCTCGCTCTCCGGCCACTCTTGGAGCTGCTCCGGCGGGGGAACGTGCCGCGGCACCGCCAGCCGCGCCCCCTGATGGAGTTCGCCCAGTGGACGCCAGCCGTCGTAGGTCATGAAAGGGTGGTTCGCCGTCGCACTGATCTCCCGGCCGGACTTCAGGCGCAGGCGGAAGACCTCCTTCACCCCGCTCGGGAACACATGGGTCATGGTGCGGGGGATGAGCCTCAACCGCTCGTCGAGCGACCAGACGGGGATGTCCCGTTCACCACTCTCCAGAAGCTCACCCAGGGAGACCTCGGCCCCGTTGTCGGCACGGAGAATCCGAGTGTCGGCCGTAAGGCAGCCCGATTCGCGAAGGTCGCTGACCATGGGTCGTTTGTCCGTTCGTTGCTCCGGACCACGGTTCAGCTGCGAGATCGCGATGACCGGGACCTCCAGCTCCTTGGCGAGGAGCTTGATCGCACGGGAGATCTCGGAGACCTCGTTCTGGCGGCTCTCGGTCTTCTTCGGCGAGGACATCAGCTGGAGGTAGTCGATGACGACGAAGCGCAGGTCGTGACGTTGCTTCAGACGGCGGCACTTGGCCCGGATCTCCATCATCGACATGTTCGGTGAGTCGTCGATGAAGAGCGGGGCTTCGGCCACCTCGCCCATCCGCCGCGCCAGCCTCGCCCAGTCCTCGTCGGTCATCGAGCCCGAGCGCATGGAGTGCAGCGCCACCCGGGCCTCGGCGGAGAGCAGACGCATCGTGATCTCGTTTCTGGACATCTCCAGCGAGAACACGACAGTCGTCATGCCGTGCTTGATAGCGGCAGATCTGGCGAAATCCAGACCCAAAGTGGATTTGCCGATCGCGGGGCGCGCGGCCACGACGATCATCTGGCCGGGGTGGAGGCCGTTGGTGAGGGCGTCGAGGTCCTGGAAGCCGGTGGGGACGCCGACCATCTGGCCGTTCCGGCCGCCGATGGCCTCCAGCTCGTCGAGCGCCCCGGGCATGATGTCCGCCAGCGGCGCGTAGTCCTCGGAGGTGCGGCGCTCGGTGACCTTGTAGATCTCGGCTTGGGCGCGGTCGACGAGGTCGTCGACCTCCTCGTCCTGCCCGCCGTAGCCGTAGGAGACGATGCGGGTGCCCGCCTCGATGAGGCGGCGGAGGATGGCCTGCTCGCGGACGATCCGCGCGTAGTAGCCGGCGTTGGCCGCGGTGGGCACGACGGCGGTCAGCGTGTGGAGGTAGGCGCCGCCGCCGACCCGGGCGACCTCGCCGCGCTTCTGCAGCTCGTCGAAGACCGTGACGGCGTCGGCCGGGTCGCCCCTGCCGTAGAGGGTGGTGATGATGTCGTAGATGATCTGGTGGGCCGGTCGGTAGAAGTCGTCCGCCCGGATGATCTCGACGACGTCGGCGATGGCGTCCTTGGACAGGAGCATGCCGCCCAGCACGGATTGCTCCGCCTCGATGTTGTTCGGCGGCGTGCGTTCGAACCCCGGTTCGAAGACCGGTGGATCTGCGATGCTCACCGCGCACCCCCTCTGTTCATCGCGGCCGCGCTGCCTTCGTTTTTAGCCGACCGATCTGACAGTTTCGCCGCTCCGCGGACCTGGCGGCAACGCGGCCTGTAGACAGACCTGTGGATAACGTGTGCAGTTCTCCCCCGGACATGTGAAAACCCTGGGGACAGCCCTGTGGATAACTATCGCCGCCGGTGTGGAAAGGCCGCTCCACCCGGGATGCCGTCATCCACCGCCTGTGGAGGAAAGAAAGTCGGAGCCCCATGCCGGGGCGGTGTCCGCGCAGGGCCGCCGACCCTCACCTCCGGCTGGCGCCCGGCGGGCTTCCCGCAGGCGCCCGGCGGGCGTCCGATGAGCTTCCGGCGGGCTTCCGGCGGGCGCGGAGCTCAGCCGAAAGTAACAGGCACAATGAAGCCGTGCCTCTTACCGTTCACCCTGACGACCGGCGGATCCTCCGGCTGGCCGTCCCGGCCTTCGGCGCACTGGTCGCCGAGCCGCTCTTCCTCCTCACCGACACCGTGATCGTCGGCCGTCTGCCCTCGCCCGCGCTCGGCGCGCTGGGGGTGGCGAGCACCGTGCTGAGCTTCCTGGTCGGCCTGTGCGTGTTCCTGGCCTACGGCACCACCGCGTCGGTCGCGCGGCAGATGGGCGCGGGCGACCGGCGGCGGGCGCTCCGGCACGGGGTGGACGGCCTCTGGCTGGCGGCCGGGGTCGGCCTGGTGGTCATCGTGGTGGTGTGGCCGCTCGCGCCGTACCTCGTCCAGGCGCTCGGCGCGGAGGGGGAGCTCGCCCGGCAGGCGGTGACCTACCTGCGCATCAGCCTGCTCGGCGTCCCGTCGATGCTGCTGGTGCTCGCCGGGACCGGGGTGCTGCGCGGCATGCAGGACACCGCCACGCCGCTGCTGGTCTCCGTCGGGGCCTTCGCGCTCAACGCGGTGCTCAACGGCGTGTTCGTCCTCGTCCTGGGGTGGGGTGTGGCGGGGTCCGCCTGGGGCACCGTGCTGGCGCAGACACTCGCCGCCGCCGTCTACCTGGCCATCCTGTTCGGCCGCCACCACGCGCCGCTCCGGCCCGACCCCGCCGGGATCAGGGCCGCCGGATCGGCCGGGGTCGCGCTGGTCGTCCGCACGCTCTGCCTGCAGGCGGTGCTGCTCATCGCGACGGCCGTGGCGACCGGGATGGGTGAGGAGCAGCTGGAGGCCCATACGATCGCCTTCCGGATCTGGACCCTGCTGGCCTTCGCCCTGGACGCGATCGCGATCGCCGGGCAGGCCATCACCGGCCATACCCTGGGCACCGGGGACGCGGCGGGGACGCGGGCCGCGACCCGCAGGATGGTCTTCTGGGGCATCGGCTCCGGGCTGGTGCTGGGGCTGGCGGTGATCGCCGCCGGACCCGCCATGCCCGGCCTGTTCGACACGGGGCCCGCGGTGGCGGGCGAACTGCTCGCCCTGCTCTGGGTGGTGGCGCT
Source organism: Planomonospora corallina (assembly GCF_042650625.1). Taxonomy (NCBI): domain Bacteria; kingdom Bacillati; phylum Actinomycetota; class Actinomycetes; order Streptosporangiales; family Streptosporangiaceae; genus Planomonospora; species Planomonospora corallina. The sequence continues at coordinate 36,429 of NZ_JBHSBM010000008.1, read as the reverse complement.
CCTGCAGCCGGTCGCCGGGATCGTGTTCGTGCTGGACGGGGTCCTGATCGGGGCCGGGGACCAGTCCTACCTCGCCTGGGCGGGGGTGTGGACGACGCTGGCCTACCTGCCCGCCGTGGGCGCGGTCGTCGCCACCGGCGGCGGGTTGATCGCGCTCTGGGCGGCGCTCGGTCTGTGGATGGCGGCCCGGATGACGACGCTGGGCCTGCGCGCCCGCGACGACCGGTGGCTCGTGACGGGCACCTGAGCACCTCACCGGTGGCTCGCAGCGGACACCTGAGCACCTCACCGGTCCCGGCGGGACGGGTGATCGGCACGTGATCAGGCGGTGTCCACCACGTGACCGGTTCCCTCTTGTACGGCGTGATCCCCTGCGGCACTGTGAACAGACCCGGCAACGCAGGGTGTTGCTCCGACCAGGATTGGCCGCGCCGTGTCCGAGGACCGCTCTTCATCGATCACCCGCCGTCTTCCGCCGGGCACCGCGACGGAGCGCTGGACCGGCGCACGCCACGGCATGGCCACGACCTACCGCCGGGCGGACCTCGTCGTGCTGGGCGTCGGCGTCATGATCGGGGCGGGCATCTTCAGCCTCGCCGGCCGCCAGGCCGCCACCATGGCGGGCCCCGGCGTGATCCTCTCCTTCATGATCGCCGGTATCACGAGCATGCTCGTGGCCTTCTGCATCGCCGAGCTGTCGTCCGCCATGCCCGCCTCCGGCAGCGCCTACACCTTCACCTACGTCATCTTCGGCGAGGTCTGGGCCTGGATCGTCGGCTGGGCGCTGGTGATGGAGCTGCTCGTGGCCACCGCGGTGGTCGCCCGCGCCTGGTCGCTCTACGCCGCCCAGATGCTGGCCGACCTCAGGGTCCCCATCCCCGCCCCGCTCGCCGGGGTCGTCGGCCAGACCGAGGGTTTCGACCTGTTCACCCTGCTCATCCTCGTGCTGCTGGTGGCCGTGGTGGCCCTCGGCGCCCGGATCGGCCTGCGCGCCCTGTGGATCATCGTGGTCGCCAAGCTGCTGACCATCGGAGCGGTGATCGTGATCGGCGCCCTCCATTTCGACCAGGGCAACCTCACGGCCATCCCGGCGCCGCCCGCGCCGGTCCCGGCGGCCTCGGAGACGCTGCAGTCCTCGGTGCTCGGGCTGCTCTTCGGCCAGACGGACGCGTTCGGCTGGTTCGGCATCTTCGCCGCCTCCGCCACGATCGCCTTCGCCTACATCGGCTTCGACGTCGTGGCGACGGCCGCCGAGGAGGCGGAGGACGCCCCCCGCGCCGTCCCCCGGGGCATCATCCGCAGCCTGATGGTCACCACCGTCATCTACATCGCGGTCGCGGTGGTCATGGTCGGCATGACCTCCTATGACGAGATCGACCTGAACGCCCCGCTCGCCAGCGCCTTCCGCCGGGCGGGCGTGGACTTCATGGTCCACGTCATCAACATCGGCGCGGTGCTCGGCCTCACCACCGTCGTCCTGGTGCTGCTCGTCGGGCTGACCCGGGTGGTCTTCGCGATGGCCCGCGACGGGCTCTTCCCCCGCTCGCTCGCCAAGGTCAACCGCACCTACCACAGCCCGACCAGGGCCACCCTGGTCATCGGCCTCGCGGCGGTCCTGCTGGCCGAGTTCGTGCCGGTGCTCACCCTGGAGCCGCTGGTCGTCATCGGCGCGCTGTACACGTTCATCGCGTCGGCCGCCGGGGTGATCCGGATGCGCAGGACGATGCCGGGCCTGCCCCGGGGTTTCCGCACCCCGTTCTCCCCCTACGTGCCCGCCGCCTCGATCCTGGCCTGCCTCTGGCTCATGGTGAACCTCCAGGTCGTCACCTGGCTCTACTTCGCCGTCTGGATGGCCTTCGGCCTGCTGGTCTACCTGCTGTACGGCAGGCGCAACAGCCTGCTCGCCACCGGCGGGGGCAGGCCGGCCGTCGACCCCGCCTACGGCAACCGCGGCCGGCACCGGCGCTGACGGGCCCGCTGCCCGCCTGCGGGACCGCCGTGGGGGACGGGAACCGTCAGCGGCGGCACCGGCCGCCGCCGGGGGCGCGTCACATCCTGCGGGCGTCGATCACGGTCCGCAGGAACTCCCGGGTCCGGGGTTCCCCCGGGTCGGTGAAGATCTGCTCGGGAGTGCCGCGTTCCAGGAGCACGCCCTCGTCGAGGAAGCAGACGGTGTCCGCGATCTCCCGGCAGAAGCCCATCTCATGGGTGGTCAGGATCATCGTCATCCCGCCCTCCTTGAGCTCCCTGATGATCCCCAGCACCTCCGCGACCAGCGCCGGGTCCAGCGCCGAGGTGACCTCGTCCAGCAGCATCAGGCGGGGCTGGGTGGCCAGGGCCCGGATGATGGCGACGCGCTGCTGCTGGCCGCCGGAGAGCCGGTCGGGGTAGGCGCCGGCCTTGTCCGCCAGGCCGAACCGCGACAGCAGCTCGCGGGCCTGCTCCTCGGCCCGCGCCCGGCCCACCTTGTGCACCTTGCGCGGGGCCAGCGTGATGTTCTCCAGCACCGTCATGTGCGGGAACAGGTTGAAGGACTGGAAGACCATGCCCACGCGCTTGCGCACGTCGTCGGGGTCGGCCCCGACATCGGTGATCTCGACGCCGTCCAGGTGGATGGCGCCGTCGTCGACGGTCTCCAGCAGGTTCACGCAGCGCAGCAGCGTCGACTTGCCGGAGCCGGAGGCGCCGATGAGGCAGACCACCTCGTGCGGTTCGACCAGGAGGTCGATCCCGCGCAGCACGCTGTGGCCGTGGTAGTTCTTCCAGACGCCCTCGATGGTCAACAGGCTCATGCGCCGCGCCGCCTCTGCGAACGGGCCGCCAGGTGGTCGGTCAGGCGGGCCATGGGGATGGTGAGCGCGACGAACAGCAGCGCGGCCACCAGGTAGGGCGTGTAGTTGAAGGTGCTCGCGGCGTGGATCTGCGCCTGGCGGAGCGCCTCGATCACCCCGATCGTGGAGACCAGGGCGGTGTCCTTCTGCAGCGAGACGAAGTCGTTGAGCAGCGGGGGCACGACCCGGCGCCACGCCTGCGGCAGCACCACGTGGCGCATGGTCTGGCCGTGGCCGAGCCCCAGGGAGCGGGCCGCGGCCCGCTGGCTCGGGTGGACCGAGTCGATGCCCGCGCGGAACACCTCGGCGACGTACGCGGAGTAGGAGAGCACGAGGGCGATCACCCCCAGGGTGATCTCGTCCCTGGGCGTGCCCTGCAGGCCGAGCGCCGGAATGCCGAAGCCGACCAGCAGGATCACCAGGATGGTCGGCACCCCGCGGAACACGTCGGTGTAGACCACCGCCAGCGCCCGGATCGGGAAGAAGACCGGCGCCCGCAGGTTCCGGGCCAGCGCGACGAGCAGGCCGAGGACCAGGATGACCGGCTCGGCGATCAGGAAGATCTGGACGTTCGTCCAGAACCCTTCGAGGACCTCCGGCCACGCCCTGACGAGGGCCTCACCGCTGAAGAAGGTCTCCCGGACCCGGGGCCAGCCCGGCGAGCCGGTGACCACCGCCGCCAGCGCGCCGAGGAAGACGATCGTGGAGACCGTGGCGATCGTGCCCGACCGGACGGCCCGGCTCCGGCGGAGCCTCTCCCGCCGGATCTGCCGCTCGCTCTTGACCCAGGTGGTCTCGCTCATGCGTGCCGCCCGTCCCGCGACGGGACGCGGAGCCCTCCCGCGGCCCCCGCGTCCCGGTGGGGAAGGGTCACGGCAGTTCCCGGGCGCCCGCGGCCGAGCCGAGCCAGTTGTTCTCGATCTCGGCGAGCTTCCCGGACGCGGTGAGCTCGTCGATGGCCGCGTTGACGCAGGGGACCAGCGCGCTGCCCTTCTCGAAGACCAGGCCGAACTGCTCCGGGGTCGCGCCGGCGGCGTCGAACTGCCCGACGATCACGGAGTCCTCGACCTGCGCCGCGGTGACGTAGAACGCGGTCGGCAGGTCCACCACGATGGCGTCCACCTGCTTGTTCTTCAGCGCGTTCACCGCGTCGACCTGCACGTTGTAGACCTTGGGGTCGGAGGTGGGCCGGATGGCGTCCTGGACCGCCTGGAGGCTGGTGGTGCCGACCTGCACCCCGATCCGGGCCTCCTTCAGCGAGGCGAGGTCGCTCGCGGAGGCGAACGCCGAGCCCTTGATCGCGACGACCGCCTGCTTGACCGTGTAGTAGCCCTTGCTGAAGTCGACGGCCTTGGCCCGATCGGGGGTGATGGAGATCTGGTTGATGTCGAAGTCGAACTTCTTGGCGCCCGGGGCGAACGCGGCGTCGAACGGCACCGTCTCCCAGACGACCTCGTCCTTGGCGAAGCCGAGCCGGTCGGCGACGGCGTAGGCGACCGCGCTCTCGAAGCCCTGGCCGTTCGCCGGGTCGTCCTCGGCGAACCACGGCTCGTAGGCGGGCTTGTCGGTGCCGATGGTCAGCTTGCCGGAGGTCTTCAGCGCGAGACCGCCCTTGGCGCAGGCGTCCGCGGCCGGGGAGCCCGCCGGGGCGGAGGCGCCAGGCTGGGCCGCGGTGTCCGAGGCCGGTGCACAGGCCGCGGTGGCCAGCGCGAGGGCGCCGAGCGCGAGCAGCAGCGAGGGACGAACCATGACAGACCTCCGGGGGAGCGCGATGACCTCCGAATTCTACGTACAGCGGAGACCGGCAGATGAACGGCGTCCATGATGGACAGCGCAGATGCGGACATACGGAAACGCAGAAAAGGGTCCCTCCCGTCGACGGGAGGGACCCTCTCTCAGACTGCCGGTCAGGCGCCGATGACCTCGACGTCGAGGGCGGCGGAGACCTCCGGGTGCAGCTTGACGCTGACCCGGTGGGAGCCGACGCTCTTGATCGCGTTGGGGATCTCGATGCGGCGGCGGTCCAGCTCGGGGCCGCCGGCGGCCTTGACGGCCTCGGCGATGTCGCCCGTGGTGACGGAGCCGAAGAGGCGGCCGCCCTGGCCGGCCTTGGTCTTCAGCGACACCTTCAGCGACTTGAGCCGGCCCGCGACCTCCTGGGCGGTGCCCAGGTCGCGGATCTCTCGGGCCTCACGGGCCTTCTTCATCGAGACGATCTGCCGCTCGCCGCCGCGCGTCCACAGGATCGCGAAGCCGCGGGGGAGCAGGTAGTTGCGGCCGTAGCCGTTCTTGACCTCGACGATGTCGCCGGGGGCACCGAGGCCGGTGACCTCACTGGTGAGAATGAGCTTCATTGGTCCGGACCTCCTTAGCGCGCGGTGCTCATGTACGGCAGGAGCGCCATCTCACGAGCGTTCTTGATAGCGGTCGCCACGTCACGCTGGTGCTGGGTGCAGTTGCCCGTCACCCGGCGGGCACGGATCTTGCCGCGGTCGGAGATGAACTTCCGAAGCAGCGCCGTGTCCTTGTAGTCGACGTAGGAGATCTTGTCGTGGCAGAACAGGCAAACCTTCTTCTTGGGCTTGCGCAGTGCCGGCTTGGCCATCGTGGTGCTCCTTTCAGAGCCCCGCCGTCAGGCGGGAATGGTCGCTGCGGTTACTGGGACTGGGATGGACGGGGGCCGCGGCCGCCGCGAGGGCCGCCGCGGACCGTCTCTTAGAAAGGCGGTTCGTCGCTGAAGTCGCCGCCGAAGCCGCCGCCCTGCTGGGGACCGCCGTAGCCGCCCCCCTGAGGACCGCCGCCGAAGCCGCCGCCCTGCTGGGGACCGCCGTAGCCGCCCCCCTGAGGACCGCCGCCGAAGCCGCCGCCCTGGGGCGCGGGTGCCGCGGAGGCCCACGGGTCACCGCCGCCGAAGCCGCCTCCACCGCCCTGGCGGGCGGTCTTGTTGACCTTGGCGGTGGCGTTGCGCAGGGACGGGCCGACCTCGTCGACCTCGACCTCGTAGACCGTGCGCTTCTCGCCTTCCTTGGTCTCGTAGGACCTCTGGCGCAGCCGTCCCTGGACGATGACCCGCATGCCGCGCTGGAGGCTCTCGGCGACGTTCTCCGCCGCCTGCCGCCAGATGTTGCAGGTCAGGAAGAGACCTTCGCCGTCCTTCCACTCGTTGGTCTGCTTGTCCAGATAACGCGGAGTGGACGCGACGCGGAACCGGGCCACGGCTTGCCCCGAGGGGGTGAAGCGCAGCTCGGGGTCGTCGACGAGGTTGCCGACGATGGTGATCTGAGTGTCGCCTGCTGCCATGGCTAGCTTCTGCCCTTCCTGCGGCCTTGGCTGGTTGTCGGCTCAGAGTACGGCTGCCGCCCGACAAAAACGCCGGGGATCAGTGCACGTCCGGGCGGAGGACCTTGGTGCGGAGGATGCCCTCGTTGAGGCCCAGCTGCCGGTCGAGCTCCTTGACCGTGGCGGGAGCGGCGGTCAGGTCGATGACGGCGTAGATGCCCTCGGACTTCTTGGCGATGTCGTAGGACAGCCGCCGCCGGCCCCACACGTCGACCTTCTCCACCGTGCCGCCGTCATTGCGGACGACCGCGAGGAACTGGTCGAGGGACGGGGCCACCGTGCGCTCATCGAGCGAAGGGTCGAGGATGACCATCAGTTCGTAACGACGCATGCTGGCTTCCAACCTCCTCTGGACTGTTGCGGTCACGACACCATGCCGTGACAGGAGGACGCTGACGTCTTCACCCCGCGCGCCCACTTCGGCGACCGGGGCGGAGGGCGGCTCACAGCACACCCATACAACGCAGCCGAGCCAGCCTACCAGGCTGTCAAGGGTTGGACGGACGTTCCACGGGAACCTCCGTACGCGAGGGGGAAAGAGGTGGTGATCCATGCCGCAGACGACGCAGACGACCCGTCCTGCCCAACGGCGGGCACCGAAGTTCGCACGGCTCCCGCTCCTCGACGCCGACGGCCGTCCCCATCCGCTGGAGAACGGCCTGAGCATCGCCACGTTCACCCTGGGGGTGATCGCCTTCCTCTGCGGGCTCTTCCCGGGCGCGCACGTCGCCGCGGCCTGGCTGGGCGCGATCGGCTTCTGGGGGGGCTTCTACTCCCAGTACGTCTCGGCGACGACCCCGGAGCGGGCGCTGAACATCATCGGCATCGTGGCCTCGTTCGTGGGCGTGGCCATGGGCATCTACCACGGCGGCTTCCTCCCGTAGCGGCCCGGCCGCCGGGTTCCGGCGGTCCACCGGAACCGCCGGTGAGCCGCCGGGGTCCGGCCGCTCCGCCGCCCGGCCGGGCCCGGGGGACGGCGCCGGCGAGGGCCGCGGATGAGGGCGGCGGCCGGCGGGACGGCTAACCCAGGTGCAGGTCCACGCCGAGCAGGACGAGGAACCAGAGCAGGACGGCCAGCAGCGCCTCGGCCACGTCCCGCAGCAGCGCGGGGGTGATGTAGTCGTAGACCCAGGCGACGTAGAGGCCGACCAGAAGGTAGATGAGGCCGACCAGGCTGATGCCTCTGCGGTAGCGGTACGCCATTTCGACTCCTTGGCTGGGCCCTTCGGGGGGACGGGGGCAGGGCTCGTCCCCCGCGACTTCCCCGCAGCGCCCCCTCGAAACGGCCGGGCCCGTGACCTGCGCGGATCCGCGCCTCCCGCCGCTCCACGCACCGCGTGCCGGCCGGCCCGGGTACCCGTGCGGCGGTCCGCCCCCGCGCCCGCGTGCGGGCCGCCGCGCATTCCCGGACGGCCGCCCGCGTGCGGGCCGCCGCGCGCTCCCGGACGGCGGCGCGCAGCGGTTAGGCTCGGCACATGTCGCGCATCGGAGCCCACGTCGACTCGGACGACCCGCTCTCCCACGCCCGGGCGTGCGGAGCCGAGGTCGCGCAGTTCTTCCTCGGCGACCCCCAGAGCTGGAAGGGCCCGGTCATCGGGGAGCGGACGCGGGACATCGCGGGTTCGGAGATGGACGTCTACGTCCACGCGCCCTATGTGATCAACGTGGCCACGCTCAACAACCGGGTCCGCATCCCCAGCCGCAAACTGCTGGACGCCCACCTGGCGGCGGCGGCCGAGCTCGGCGCCAAGGGGCTGGTCGTGCACGGGGGGCACGTGGGGGCCGGCGACGACCCCGCCAAGGGCGTCGAGAACTGGCGCAAGGTCTTCGAGCGCATGGAGGAGCGGCCCGTCCCCGTGCTCATCGAGAACACCGCGGGCGGCGGCAACGCCATGGCCAGGACGCTGGAGCGGATCGCCCGCCTGTGGGAGGCTCTCGACGGTTTCGACGTGGGCTTCTGCCTGGACACCTGCCACGCCCACGCGGCCGGGGTGGAACTGCCCGACGTGGTGGACCGGATCACCGCGATCACCGGCCGGATCGACCTGGTGCACTGCAACGACTCGCGTGACGCCTTCGGCTCCGGCGCCGACCGGCACGCCAATCTCGGCGCCGGCACGATCGACCCCGGGCTCATCCTGGAGGTCTGCCGGAGGGCGGGCGCGCCGATCGTGCTGGAGACCCCGTCCGGCGGCCAGGCCGAGGACCTCGCCTTCCTCCGGAAGAACCTCTGATCGCCGGCCGGGGGCGGTTGTCCCCAGCCTGTGGATAACTTCCCTGGATTACTTTCCGGCGAAAACGGGTAAGGGACCTCACCCCACCCAGGCGCCCTCCATGAAACTCATCGTGTGGAAGACCGCCAGCGGTCCCATGACCAGCGCGTAGACCGCTATCACCCCCGTCCGCCAGCGCGGCCCCGGGGTGGAGGCCCGCGCCACGAGCAGGAAGAGCGGCCACCACAGCAGGGCCGAGCGCGGGATCGACAGATAGTAGGCCGAGCAGATCAGCGCGCCCACCTGGAGCCCGACGTAGACCAGCTCGCTCCAGCGGCGCAGCACGAGCAGCAGCACCACCAGCGTGACGCCGACGGCCGCCCCGGCGAGCTCCATCCGGAAGGCCCAGGCGAACCGGCCGTCGCCCATCGCCGAGTCCCACGTGGTGGCCAGCGACTCCCACGGCCAGACCATCGTCCGGCCCCATCCGGCCTCCTGCGCGGTCTTCCACGCCATCCAGTCGCCGGTGCGCGCGTGCTGGTAGGCCGAGTAGGCGGCCAGCGGCAGGAACGGCACCGCCAGCCAGGGCGCCCGCCGTACCGGGCGGCGCTGGACCGCGAACTCCACGATCAGGGCGAGCGCCAGGAACAGGCCGGTGATGCGCACGCAGGACGCCCCCGCGGCCAGCGCCGCCGCGAGCGGCCAGCGGCCCCGGCGGGCGGCCAGCCAGGCCGGGATGGCGAAGGCCAGGAAGAGCGACTCGCTGTAGCCCGCGAACAGGAACACCGACATCGGCCAGAGCAGCAGCGCCAGCACCGCCCGCCACCCGGCGCCGGGCGGCCCCTCGAACTCGGCGAGCCGGGCCAGCGCGGCCACCGCGACGGCGCCGGCCACGAAGGAGATCAGCAGCCCGGCGAGCGTCCAGTCGCCCGTGACGAGGTTCACCGCGCGCAGCGCCAGCGGCATGCCCGGGAAGAACGCGGGCAGCCCCGCGTCCGGGTCACGGGACGGGTCGCCGTCGTAGCCGTGCTCGGCGATGACGGCGAGCAGGTCGGCGTCCCAGTGCCGCCAGCGTTCCAGGAACGGCGCAACGTGCTCTCCCTGTGCCACGGCCGCGGCGGAGGCGGCGGCCAGGACGAAGATCCCCAGACGGGAGGCGATCCAGAGCAGGACCCCCTCCGCCTCGGGAACGCGGTCCGGCCCCTCGCGGCCGGGCTCCTCCACGGTCTCCGCGGTCCGTACGGCCACGTCAGGCGAGGGCGAGCCGGAACCGGTCGGGGGCCCCGTCGAAGACGCCGCCGGAGCGGTCGTCGCTCCCGTCCGCCCTGACCGCGTCGTGCTCGGGCCGGAGGATGTCCCGCACCACGAAGGCCATCATGATCAGGATGGTGATCGCCCGGCCCCAGACCCCCGTGAAGTAGGTGTCCCCGGCGATGCCCAGGTGCGCGTTGCCGTCCTGGATGCCGACCAGATAGAGCCAGATCGCGAAGAAGTACCAGCACTCGGCGACCATCCAGAGCGCGATCGGCTTCCAGTTCGGCCGGGCCAGCACCGCGAAGGGGATCAGCCAGAGCACGTACTGGGGCGACCAGACCTTGTTGGTCAGCATGAAGGCGGCCAGCGTGAGGAAGCAGAGCTGCATCAGCCGGGGCCGCTCCCGGGCCGTCAGCGTCAGCAGCGCGATGGCCGCGCAGAACACGGCGAGCGAGAGCACGCCCAGCGTGTCGAGCCGCTCGGCGTCGCCGAGGATCGGCCATTGCTTCTGGTTGAAGAAGTACCAGAGCGAGCCCCAGTCGGCCGGGCGCTCCTCGCTGAAGACGTAGAAGCGCTTCCAGCCCTCGAAGGCGAAGAGCATCACCGGGAGGTTGACGGCCAGCCAGGCGCCCGCCGTACCGGCCATCGTGCGCAGGAACGGCTTCCACCGGCCCGTCCGCCAGGCCAGCAGGAAGAGCGGGCCGATGAACATCAGCGGGTAGAACTTCGTGGCGATGGCCAGCCCCAGCAGGACTCCCGCCAGCCACTGGCGCTCCTTGGCCCAGGCGAGCAGCGCGCCCAGCGCGAGGGCGTTGGCGGCCAGGTCCCAGTTGATGTAGGCGGTCAAGATCAGCGCGGGCGCCAGGGCGTACCAGAGCGCGTCCCAGCGCCGGGCCGGACCGGCCAGCGCGGCCATCAGCAGCACGCCGACGACCAGGCAGACCGCCATGAGGACGACGGTCAGGTCGTAGAAGACCGTGCCGGCCGCCGTGGTGTCCGGGTCCCCCGGGATGATCCGCCGGAAGAACTCCATGATGGCGCCGATGCCGACGGGGTACTCCACCGGGAAGTCGAAGTACGGGACCTGGCCCTCGTTCAGCTTCTCGTTCCACCAGAGCGGATAGATGTCGGTGTAGCAGAAGTTCGTGAACTGGCGGGTGCCGTCGTTCCAGGCCCCGCCGAAACGGCACGGCCACTTCCACAGGTACGCCAGGACCGCCCCCAGCGCCGCGAACAGCGCCAGGGGCAGGTACGGCACCGCGCGCCGCCCGAAGTCGGACAACGTCTCCGGCAGCGGCTCCCGCGTCGTCTCGGTGCTCCTCATGTCAGGGACGCCGCCCGCTCGGCGCCGGGCTCGGGCTCGTGACGAACGCCGCGCCCTGGGTGCCGCCGGGGCTCGGGGCGCCGCCGTTCGGGACGCCGCCGTTCGGGGCGCCGCTCTTCGAAGCGGCGCTCTTCGGAGCGGCGCCGTTCGGGCCGACGACGCCGTCCCCGTCCCCGTCCATGTCACCGGAGCCGGACTCGCAGACCCAGTCTCCCGGGGCGCACTGCTGCCCCTGGGGCTGGTCCGGATTCTCGTCGAAGGGCCAGTCGTCGCCGGGGCCGTCGCCCTCGTCGATCGGCATGTCGGGCGTCGGGCTGGGGGACGGCTTCGGCTCGGCCAGGTTGTGCACGTTGCCGGTCCCGGCCTTCGGCGGGAACTGCTTGACCTCGTGCCCCGCGGTCACGGCGGCCATGTAGTCGTGCCAGATCTGGGTGGGGGTGCCGCCGCCTCCGATGAAGGAGGGCATCGGCATCTCCTTCCAGGTCACGTCCTCTTGCTTGATCTTGTCGTTGGCGACGTGGCCGTGCTCGTTCACCTTGAGCCTGCGCGTGCCGGCCTTGTTGTACGGCACGTCCTGCGACATGCCGACCGCGGTGACGACCTGCGGGGTGAAGCCGACGAACCAGGCGTCCTTGTAGTCGTTGTTGGTACCGGTCTTGCCGGCCACCGGCCGGTTGCCCAGGTTCGCGGCGCCGCCGGTGCCGCTCTTGACCACGGCCTGCAGGGCGAAGGTCACGTCGGCCGCCGTGTCGGGGGTGATGACCTGCTTGACGGGCTTGTGCTCCTGCAGCACCTCCACACCGTCGGCGTCGACCACCTTGACGACGGTGTGCCAGGGGACGTACTTGCCCTCGTTGGCGAACATCGCGTAACCGGCGGCCTGCTCGACCGCGGTGACCGAGGCGCTGCCGATGGTGACGGCGTAGTTGTGGTTCTCGATCGACCAGTCGACCGCGTTCTTGCCTCCGTACAGCACCCTGAAGCGCTCGCCGACTCCGGCCTCCTTGGCGATCTCGCCCACCTTCGGCAGGGTGACCTCCTGGCCCATCTGGACGAAGACCGTGTTCACCGACTTGGCCATGGCCTTGACCATGTCGATCGGGCCGAAGGCCGCGTTGCCCGCGTTGCTGATCGGCTTGGTCCCCTCCGCCTCGATGGTCTTCATGCCGTCGATGTAGCTGTCCAGGGAGTAGCCCGCCTCCAGCCAGGCGGCCAGCACGTACGGCTTGAACGCCGAGGCGGCCTGCTTGGTCGTGTCGAAGGCGCGGTTGACGGCGTCCACGGTGTAGTCGTCACCGCTGTAGAAGGCGAGCACCCGGCCGTTGGCGGGGTTCACCGAGGCCACCCGGGCGTGGATGGTGGGGTCGAGGCCCTTCGTCCTGGCGTTCACCACCTTCTTGGCGGCCTTCATCATCCCCTCGTCGAAGGTCGTGGTGACCCTGAGCCCCTGGGTGTTCAGCATCTCCTCGGTGATGCCCCGGCCCGCCAGCTCCCGCTTCACGATGTCGAGCATGTAGCCCTTGAGGCCCTTGTTGACCTCAGTGATCTTGAAGTTCCTGATCTTCAGGTCCTCGAACGGGGTCTTGGCGTACTTGCCGTACGCCTCGGGGTTCACCAGCGCCATGCCGCCGAGCACGTACTCGTAGCGTTCCTTGGTGGCGGCGAAGTTGTCGCTCTGCTCCAGGGAGTCGAACCGGCTCGGGTTCTGGATGCGACCGGCGAGGTAGGCCGCCTCGGGCACGGTCAGCTCCCAGACGTGCTTGCGGAAGAACTCCTGGGCGGCGGCCTCGATGCCGTTCGCGCCGCGGCCGAAGTAGATGGTGTTGAGGTAGCGGGTGAGGATCTCCTCCTTGCCCAGCTCGTCGTTGACCTTGACCGCGACGAAGATCTCCTTGATCTTCCGCTGGACCGAGACCTCTTTGGTGATGCCCTCGTAGTAGTTGCGGACGTACTGCTGGGTGATGGTCGAGGCGCCCTGCACCTGCTTGCCGCTGACCGTGTTCAGCACCGACCGGGCCATGCCCGCGAAGTCGATGCCGCTGTCCTCCCAGTAGCTGCGGTTCTCCGCCGCGACCACCGCGTCCTGGACGTGCTTGGGGATCTTCTCGAAGGCCACCGGGATGCGCTTGGTGCCGAGCCGGGCGATCACGGTCTTGCCGTCCCGGTAGTAGATGGTGCTGCCCCGCTCCTCGGCCTCGTCCTGCACGGCCTCGGGGACGGGCGTGTTGGCGTAGGCCACGGCGATCATGCCGAAGACGCCGGCGGTGAGGATGACGGCGCCCGCCATCATGATCTTCCAGCTGGGGATGAACCGCTTCCAGTTCCGGCCCTTGGGCTCGTCCTCCGGCTCCGGTCCCCTGGGCCCGCCCGGACCTCCGGAGCCGCCCGGACCACCGGAACCCCCGGAGCCGCCGCGCCCGCCCCGGCCGCGCCGTCCCCCGCCGTCACCCGGCGGGCGGCCGCCTCCGGCCTGCGCGGCCATGAGGGCCTGGGTGTCCTCGAAGGCCGCCTCGGGACGGCGTCCGTCTCTCGGGTCGGTGTCCTGCCGGCGCATCCCGCCCCTGCCACCCCCCGCCCGGCTGGGCACGGGACCCTGTCCCGGCACGGGCCCCTGGGGCGGGAGCGGGCCCGCGGGCCGGGAGGCGGGCCCGCGGCCCGGCCCGGCGGGACCCGCCGGAGGACGCGGATCCGGGACGCGGCCCTGCGCGGGCGTGCCGTACCCCGGCCCCTGCGGGGAGCGCTGCCCCGGCTGCGCCTGGTGCGGCCCCCTGTTCACGCCACCGGTTTGGCCCGGCTGGACCGGGGGGACGGTACGGGGAGCGGCTTCCGGATTCGAGCGGCGGCGCCGCCCCGGACGAGCCGATCCGTCCGGGCGCTGTGGGCGCCCGTTCGGCTCCGGGTCATGGCTGCTGCTGTAACTCAACGCGTCCTCGTTCGGTCATGGGGGGTCTACGACGGCGTGCAGGCGCGGGTGAGATTACCTCTTGGGCAGGGGATATCTCAGCGCCTTGGCTCACTAGTAGCCGACCTCTTCGGGGGGATCTCCGTTCCCGAGGACGAACGAGACCTTCGGGCCGCTCCGGGAGCAACCACGACGGACCTCTCCTGCGTAGACCTGGGATTCCCCGTGCCCGGCGGCCGTCGCAAGCGCGCGCGAGCCTGAGCCCACCACCGCTCGCTGTGACCACATAACGGTCAGACTACGGCTTTTTTGCGTTTGGTCCCAACCTCTTGGGAAAGTCGTGCGTTGCCGAGATATGTCGAACCGACGTATCCTCCCGATGTATCGGCTCGATACATCGACGCGAGAGGTGGTGGTTTCCAGTGGCCGGTTCGCGAGGCGGCGTGCTGGAGCTCGCCGTGCTCGGGTCGCTGCACGAGACCCCGCTACACGGCTACGAGCTGCGCAAGCGGCTCAACGCCCTGCTCGGCATGTTCCGCGCCTTCTCCTACGGCTCGCTCTATCCGTGCCTGCGCCAGCTGCTGGAGGACGGGCTGATCGCCGAGGAGGAGCCCTCCCCCGAGAGCGCGGTGCCCCTCACCGGCCGCCGGTCGAAGATCGTCTACAAGCTGACCGCGGAGGGCAAGGAGCGGCTGCAGGAGCTCCTCACCCAGGCCGGCCCGTCCGCCTGGGAGGACGAGAGCTTCGGCATCCACTTCGCCTTCTTCCGGCACACCGAGGCCGAGGTGCGCCTGCGCATCCTCGAGGGACGCCGCAGCCGGCTGGAGGAGCGGCTCGACGCCGTCCGTACGGCCCTCGCCCGCACCCGCGAGCGGCTGGACAGCTACACACTCGAGCTCCAGCGGCACGGCCTGGAGTCGGTCGAGCGCGAGGTGCGGTGGCTCAACGAGCTGATCGAGACGGAGCGGCGAGGGGCCGCGGTCAGCGGCCCGGACGACGGGGTGCGGGTCGCCCGCGGACCGGACGGGACCCCGGGCGCGACCGTGGACGCAGAGCGGAGAGGGCCCGCCGCGGATGACGGGGAGTCCCCGGCCGCACAGGAAGAAGAGACGTACCGGGCGCCCGCGCCCGGAACCGATGGTCCGGAGCGGCCCACCGCCCCGGAGAACAAGTGATCAATCAGGACTGAGGGAGCGAGTGCCATGGGTTCGGTGCGCGTAGCCATTGTCGGTGTAGGCAACTGTGCCGCGTCGCTCGTGCAGGGCGTGCACTACTACAGGGACGCCGACCCCGGCGCCCGGGTGCCGGGCCTCATGCACGTGAAGTTCGGCGACTACCACGTCGGCGACGTCGAGTTCGTCGCCGCGTTCGACGTCGACGCCAAGAAGGTCGGCCGTGACCTGTCCGAGGCGATCGTGGCCTCGGAGAACAACACCATCAAGATCTGCGACGTGCCCCCCACCGGTGTCACCGTGCAGCGCGGCCACACCCTCGACGGGCTCGGCGAGTACTACCGCGAGATGGTCGAGGAGTCCGACGAGGCCCCGGTCGACGTCGTGCAGGTCCTCAAGGACGCCAAGGTCGACGTGCTCGTCTCCTACCTGCCGGTGGGATCGGAGGAGGCGGACCGCTTCTACGCCCAGTGCGCCATCGACGCCAAGGTCGCCTTCGTCAACGCGCTGCCCGTCTTCATCGCCTCCGACCCCGAGTGGGCGCAGAAGTTCACCGACGCGGGCGTGCCGATCGTCGGCGACGACATCAAGTCCCAGGTCGGCGCCACCATCACCCACCGGGTCATGGCCAAGCTGTTCGAGGACCGCGGGGTGGAGCTGCTCCGCACCTACCAGCTGAACTTCGGCGGGAACATGGACTTCATGAACATGCTGGAGCGCAAGCGCCTGCAGTCCAAGAAGATCTCCAAGACCCAGTCCGTCACCTCGCAGATCCCGCACGAGATGGCCAAGGCCGACGTGCACATCGGCCCGTCGGACCACGTGCCGTGGCTGGACGACCGCAAGTGGGCCTACGTCCGCCTGGAGGGCCGCTCCTTCGGCGACACCCCGCTGAACCTCGAGTACAAGCTGGAGGTCTGGGACTCCCCCAACTCCGCCGGCATCATCATCGACGCCGTCCGCGCCGCCAAGATCGCCCTGGACCGGGGCGTCGCCGGCCCGATCCTCTCGGCCTCCTCCTACTTCATGAAGTCCCCGCCGGAGCAGTACTCCGACGACGAGGCCCGCGAGTACGTCGAGAAGTTCATCCGCGGCGAGGTCGAGCGCTGACCCCTCCCCGCTGAACCCCTTCCGAGCCCTCCGCCCTTCCCCGGCGGAGGGCTCGTCCTCTCCTGCACATCGGTACGGCGGTTCCGTGAACCGGTGGAGCACGGTGATGTGGAGCGGTCGCTTCGGTGGGGGTTTCTCGTCCGGGTCGTGGGGCGGTCGCTGCGGTGGGGTCCTCTGGCCGGTACATGGTCGCGCTCTGCGGGGCGGTGGTCCGGGCGGCCGTCGCAGTTGCGCTCTGGCGGGGTCAGGCCTGCGGCCTGGCGGGCACGCAGGGTTGCGGTGTTTTATACGCCGCCCGGACCACCGCCCCGCGCCGCGCTCCTCGTGCCCCGCCGCAGGAGCGCGCGGGCCGTATGGATGCGGCCCTTTCCCGGACGACCATGCTTCCCGCCGATGCTGAAGCCACCGCCCGGGTCCGGTCCGGGGTGCTCGCCGTCGCCTTGCGGCCACCCTGTCGGGAAGGACCTCACGGTCGCTCGCCGCAGGGCGCCCCACCGGGGCGCGCTCATCCTTGATCCGCCGGTCGTACGGATCTCTGCACGCGAGTACGCGGGGGCACCGGCCAGGAGCGACCACCGTCTGTTCCGGCAGGGAAGCCGCCCTGCCGGGAGGACGGGAGGTCTTCCCGCCGGAGAGTCGCGGAGCCTGTGAAGGCCGTCAGGACGGGGCGAGCAGTTCGTAGGCCGAGACCTCGACGGTGTTCGTGAAGCCGAGGCGTTCGTAGAGGCGGATCGCTCCGTGGTTGGCGGAGTTGACGCCGAGGGCCACGACGCCGAACTCGGCGTGTGCCGACCGGCTCATCGCCGACGTCAGTACGGTGCCCAGCCCTTGGCCGCGCCGGGACGGGGCGACCGTCAGCCCGGCGAGGTAGCCGACACCGCCGTAGCTCACGTCCGCGCCGCAGGCGGCCAGCCCACCGCCGTCGCGGATGCCGTACCACCGCCGGATGTGCGGCGCCCCCGGCCGGACGGAGGAACTCGGATTGCCTGAGTCCAGGAGCGCCGTGATCTCCCCGGCCGCCGGCAGCACCTCCACCGGGCCCGGTCCCCCGAACGGCCGCGGCGGTCTGTCCGTCCAGCGGAACTGCCAGTCCTCGACATGCCGGAGTGGAAGGACGTGCAGGAGTTCGCCGGTCCCCGGAGGGAGACGTAGCAGCGTTCCGGCGGTGATGAGCCCCTCATGGTGGAGCGTCGTCAGCAACCGGGCCGTCTCCGCCGGTGTGCCCCGGGCGCAGAGCAGCGGCGTCCGGGAAGTCCTGCCGGACCAGGCCACCGCTCCGGCGCCGCCGTACCCGGTGGAGTGATCGGTGAGCACCATCCGCGCGTACGGATCGTCGCCCGCCATCGCGAGCACATCGGCACGTCCCGTGAACCGTTCGATCCCACCGGGCGCTCTCCCCGGCTGAATTCTCATGATCTATTCGACGCCGGACACGTTCACCCAGACCTTCACCGGAGGTGAATGACCGGACCTGATGAGGATCGATGCCTCGTCGTGCTGGAGCACGGTCTGACAAAGGGTGCGGTCGACCATCCGGGGGTCTTCCCGCAGCATGTGGGAGGGCTTGTCGTGAAGTCCCGGGCGAAGATCGCCTCCGGTTTCTCCATGATCCGGTCCCTCCAGCTCCTCCCCGGTTAATATAACCAGACTAGGGTCTAGATAGATCATCTTCTTTGGAAGCGCGCACCGGCCCGTTTCGAAGGCACCCTTGGCGTCTCCCCGGCAGGGCTCCCTGCGGCGAGCGACCGTGAGCTCTTTCCCGCCACGATGGCCGCAAGGCGACGGCGGGCGCCCCGGACCGGACCCGAGCGGTGGCTTCAGCATCGGCGAGCAGCATGGTCGTCCGGGAAAGGGCCGCATCCATACGGTCGCACGCTCCTGCGGCGGGGCACGAGGAGCGCGGCGCGGGGCGGTGGTCCGGGCGGCGTATAAAACACCGCAACCCTGCGTGCCCGCCAGGCCGCAGGCCTGACCCCACCGGGCGGTGACTGCGACGGCCGCCCGGACCACCGCCCCGCAGAGCGCGACCATGCGCCCTACGCGGGCCCTCACAGCAACGGCAGCCCCACATCACCGTGCTCCACCGGTTCACGGAACCGCCGCACCGCCCGGCGAAAGGATCAGCGGGCCGCGGGAGGCAGGTCGGCGGGGTCGGCGACGGGCCAGGCGAGGGGGTCGGCGCCGAGCTTGTCGAGGTACGGCACCTGCTCGCGGCACCACGGGGAGATCGGCAGGCGGTCGTCCAGGACGCCCCCGGCGAACTCCTGCCACGGCATCCAGCGTGTCTCCCCGACCTCGTCGGGGTTGGGCGCGGCCGCGCCGGAGACGACGACCCGGTAGACCGGGCAGAGCTCCCGCTCGACGACGCCGTTGTCCATGACCGCCCGGTAGGAGAAGCGGGGCAGCAGCAGGTCGGCGCCGGCCACGGTGAGGCCCAGCTCGTAGGCCAGGCGCCGGAGCACCGCGTCGTGCGCAGGCTCGCCGGGCAGCGGGTGGCCGCAGCAGCTGTTGGTCCACACGTCCGGCCAGGTGAGCTTGTGCGAGGCCCGCCGGGTCAGGAGCACCCGCCCGTCGCCGTCGAACACGTAGCTGGAGAAGGCGAGGTGGAGAGGGGTGTCGAGACCGTGTACCGCGGCCTTGGGCGCCGTCCCGATCGCGTTCCCCTCGTCGTCGAGGAGCACGACGTGTTCATCAGGTGTCACGGATCGAGACTACGAGATCATGTTTGGTCATCACGCCCGAACAGAGATAGAGGGCGAAAAGTCCTTATATCTGCACTCGACGCATCCGATATGACTCCTGACAATCCCGGGGACATCCCTGATCCCCGTCCCCCTCTCCCACACGTAGGCTGAGCCCGTGTCATTCGTATCCGATCTACGCGTGGTCCTGGAAGGTCGGGACTTCCGGCGGCTGTACGGCACCCGCCTGGTCTCCCAGTTCTCCGACGGCATCTTCCAGTTCGCCGTGGCCGGATTCGCGTTCTTCAGCCCGGAGACGAGCACCAGCGCCGTCGAGATCGCCGCGGGTCTGGCGGTGCTGCTCCTGCCGTACTCCGTCCTCGGCCCCTTCGTGGGCGTGTTCATCGACCGCTGGTCCCGCCAGCGCATCCTGGTCGTCGCCCCGATGGTGCGGGGCGCGCTGCTGCTGGCCACCGCGGCGCTGCTCGCGGCCGGCGTCCCCGACGCGCTCTTCTACGCCGCCGCGCTCTGCGTGCTCGCCGTGAACCGCTTCTTCCTCGCCGCGCTCGGCGCCTCGCTCCCGCACGTCGTCCCGGCCGACCGGCTGCTGGTCGCCAACGCGGTCACCCCCACCTCCGGCACCGTGCTCACCTTCGTCGGCGCGGGCGTCGGCTTCCTGCTCAGGAAGGTCTTCGGCGCCGACCACCAGGGCGTCGCCGTGCTCCTGCTCGTCTCCGGGCTGGTCTTCGGGCTCAGCGCGCTGATCGCCCGGACCATGGACCGGTCGCTGCTCGGCCCGGCCTACGACCCGGACCGGCCGCAGGTCCGCGAGGCGGTGCGCAACGTCGTCAGCGGCCTCGTCGACGGCGCGCGGCACATCGCCCACCACCGGGCCGCCGCGGCCGCGCTCGGCGCGATGGCCACCCACCGGTTCATGTACGGCATGTGCACGGCGATGCTGGTGATGCTCTCGCGCTACTACTTCGCCGAGAGCGCCGAGGACGCCCTGGAGACGGCCACCATCGTGGTCGCCACCTCCGGGGTGGGCTACTTCCTGGCCGTGCTGGTCACGCCCTGGGCCACCGAGCGGTTCGGCCTGCACCGCTGGGTCCCGATCATGCTCACCGCCTCCGGGCTGCTGACGCTGGCGCTGTGCGCGCCGTTCCAGCAGTGGGGGTTCGCGGCCGGCGGCTTCGTGCTGGGCGTCGCCGGGCAGAGCATCAAGATCTGCGCGGACACGGCCGTCCAGCGGGACGTCGACGACGCCTACCTGGGCCGGGCCTTCTCGATCTACGACATGCTCTTCAACGGCAGCTTCGTGCTGGCCGCGGCCTGCGCGGCGGCGCTGCTGCCCGCCGACGGCAAGTCACCGCTCGTGCTCGGCCTCATCACCGCCGGCTATCTCGGCGGCGCCCTGCTCTACCGGGCCGTCAGGCCGGACCGGCTCCCCGAGCCGGAGCCGGCGCAGTCGCAGCCGTCGTCGCCGTGACCTGATCCACGACCGGATCGGTGACCTGATCCGTGGCCTGATCCATGACCTGATCCGCGCACCGGACGGCCGTCGCCGTACGGCGCGGGCCCACGCGGGCCGGCGCCGTACGGACGGCCGGGTTCAGCCGGGCAGCACGCCGTTGGCCCGCGCCCACCCCAGCAGGGCCTCGGTGGCGGCCTCCTTGCCGACGACGCCCTCGTCCATGCGCATGTCGAGGAGGAACTTGTAGGCGCGGCCGACGGTCGGCCCCGGCGGGACGCCGAGGATCCGCTGGATCTCGTTGCCGTCCAGCTCAGGACGGATCTTGCCGAGCTCCTCCTCCTCGGCCAGCCGGGCGATGCGCGCCTCCAGCTGGTCGTAGGTCCGCGACAGGGCCTGCGCCTTGCGCCGGTTGCGGGTGGTGCAGTCGGCCCGGGTGAGCTTGTGCAGCCGGTCCAGCAGGTGCCCGGCGTCCCGGACGTAGCGGCGGACCGCCGAGTCCGTCCACTCTCCCGTGCCGTAGCCGTGGAAGCGCAGGTGCAGCTCGACCAGGCGGGAGACGTCGGCCACCACGTCCTTGGGGAACTTCAGCTCCGTCAGGCGCTTCTTCGTGATCTGGGCGCCGACCACCTCGTGGTGGTGGAAGGAGACCCGGCCGCCGGGCTCGTGCCGGCGCGTCTTGGGCTTGCCCACGTCGTGCATGAGAGCGGCCCAGCGCAGGATGCGGTCGGGGCCCTTCTCCTCCAGGTCGATCGCCTGCTCCAGCACGATCAGCGTGTGCTCGTAGACGTCCTTGTGCCGGTGGTGCTCGTCGATCTCCAGCCGGAGCTTGGGCAGCTCTGGCAGGACGTGCGCGGCGAGCCCGGACTCGGCCAGGATCTGCAGCCCCTCGCGCGGGTGGTCGCCGCAGATCAGCTTGTCCAGCTCGTCGCGGATGCGCTCGGCGGAGACGATCTCGATCCGCCCGGCCATCATGGTCATCGCGGTCAGCGCCGCCGGGTCCACGGTGAAGCCGAGCTGGCTGGCGAAGCGGGCGGCGCGCAGCATGCGCAGGGGGTCGTCGTCGAAGGACCGCTCCGCCGGGCCGGGGGTGCGCAGGACCTTGGCGTGCAGGTCGTCCAGGCCCCCGTGCGGGTCCTCGAACTCCCGGCCGGGCAGGCGCAGCGCCATGGCGTTGACCGCGAAGTCGCGCCGGGCGAGATCGCCCTCCAGCGTGTCCCCGTAGACCACCTCGGGCTTGCGCGACTTCGGGTCGTACGACTCGCTCCGGTAGGTGGTGATCTCCAGCAGCCAGTTGCCCTTGCGCGCGCCGACCGTGCCGAAGTCGATGCCGACCGTCCAGATGGAGTCGGCCCAGTCCCGGATGAGCTCCAGGACGGTCTCGGGCCGCGCGTCCGTGGTCAGGTCGAGATCGTTGCCGATCCGGCCGAGGAAGACGTCGCGGACCGAACCGCCGACCAGGGCGATCTCGTATCCGCGTGCGGCGAACAGCTCGCCGAGCTCGTCGGCGATCGGCGCGATCTTGCGGAACAGCTCGGCCATACCGCGCCGCTGGCTCTCAGACAGATTCGAAAGGGACAAACCGGGTAGGTCCTTCGGTTCAGGGAACACGTTCCCCACTAGGGAGACGCCGTACAGCGATCACCAGGCTACGTTCAGCCGCGGTCCGGGTGGAGCCGAACCCCGAGGCAAGGAGGACCTGTATGAAGGATGCCCTCGCGATCCACCGCTGGCTCCTCGCGCACCAGATCCATCATGAGATCGTACGCCTTCCCCGCATGTTGACGAGTGCGGAGGAGCTGCCCGAGGTCCTGTCCGCCGACCCGGCCTCCTGCGTGGGCGTCACCGTCTTCGAGGTCACCACCCGGCTCGGCCCGGAGGTCGTCGCGGTCGTCGCCCCCGTCGGCGCCCCGCCCCGCTCCGGGACCGTCGGCGGCGTCCTGGACGTGCGCCGGGTCCGGCCCGCCTCGGCCTTCACCGTCAACTCCGCCACCGACTACGCCGCCGGGCTGATCTGCCCGCTGCTGCTCCCCACAGGCCTCACCGTGCTCGTGGACGAGCGGCTCACCCGGATCGGCGGCCCCGTGCACACCCCCACCGGGGAACGGCACGCGGCACTCCGGATCGACGCCGGCGACCTGCTGGAACTCGTCCCCGGGAAGATCGTCGACCTCTCCGTCCCCCGCCCCCGGGGGGAACCCATGACAGCCCGCCTCGTCGGATAGGCCATAGCATTGCGGGCGTGCGCCGTTTTTCACCCTTGGCCGGCACGTGATCCGCAAGCCCGCGCTGCTCGCCGTCGTCCTCGCCACGCTGCTCTCCTTCGCGGCGGTGGCCACTGGCGGCACGGTGAACGCCGCGACGAGCACGAGCCGCCAGACCCTCCAGCTCGCGATCGAGTCGATCAGCCCCGAGGTGCCCCGGGAGCCGACCGCCGAGATCAAGATCTCCGGCTCCATGAGGAACACCGGCACCGAGCCGCTGACCGGCCTGCGCTACCGGCTGCTCTACTCCGCGCAGCCGTTCACCCGCCGGGCCGACATGGCGGCCTATCTCGCCGGGCAGGAGGGATACCAGCCGACCGGGCTGCGTGAGGAGAAGTGGCTCCAGCAGCCCCTGGGCGGCGCGGCCGCGACGCCGTGGGAGTTCGTCCTCACCCCGCAGCAGCTGGGCCTGTTCCGGTTCGGCGCGTACCCGCTGACGGTCGAGGTGCGCGACGCCTCCTGGCAGCAGGTCGCGGTCCAGCGCACGTTCGTGACCTACCTGCCTCCCGACGCCGAGGCGCCCCGGACCCGCGTCGCCATGGTCCTGCCGATCATCGACCAGCCGCACCGGGCCGACGACGGCACCTTCCTCGACGAGAAGCTCCCCGCCTCCCTGGCCGACGGCAAGCGCCTCGGCAACCTGCTGAAGCTCGCCCAGGAGACCGCCTCGGCCAAGGGCGTCACCTGGATGGTCGATCCCGCGCTGCTCGACGACGTCCGGGCGGCGGGCAGGGCGCACCGGGTGAAGTCCGGGGACCGGACCGTGAGCCGGCCCGCCGACGCCGCCGCGGCCAGGTGGCTCGGTGACCTGCGCACCGCCCTGGCCTCCGCGCCCGTGGCGGTCACCCCCTACGCCGACCCGGACGTGGTCTCCCTGGCCCACAACGGCCTCGACAGCGCTCCCCGGACGGGGGTGCAGGCGGCCGGGAGGGTCGGCAGGGAGATCCTCGGGCGCGCCGTCACGACCGACGTCAACTGGCCGGTCGGCGGGCTGCTCGACCACGACGGGCTGGACCTCCTGGCGACCGCCGGGGTCGGCACCGTGCTGCTGAGCCAGGCGAACCTGCCGCCCGCCGCGCCTCCCGGCACGGCCCCCGGCACCGCGCCCGCCACCACCCCGCACGCCGCCGCCACCCTGCAGAGCGTGAGCGGCCCGGTCAAGGCCCTGGTCGCCGACCCGGCGCTGAGCGACGTCATCGGCGCGGACACCTCCGCGCCCGGCGCCGCCCTGCTGAACCGGCAGCGGTTCATCGCGGAGACCGCGACGATCAGCGCCGAGCCCGTCACCTCCTCGCGAAGCGTGCTCGTCGTCCCGCCTCGCCGCTGGTCGCCCGATCCGGGCCACGTGGCCGAGCTGGTGCGCACGGCCTCCTCCCTGCCCTGGCTGACCCCCACGACGCTCGACGCGATCAAGCCCGGCAAGACCGACCCGCCCCGCGTCGACCTCGTCTACACCACGCAGCACCAGCGCGCGGAGCTCAGCAAGAGCTACCTCACCGGCGTACGGCGGGTCAGCGGGCGTGCGAGCCTGGCCACCGCCGTCACCCCGGACGACGACGCGGCCGACGACTCCGGCACCTACAACCTGGCGCTGCTGCGGCTGGGCTCCACCGCCTGGCGGGGCCGGACCGAGACCGCCAAGTCGTACGTCGACCGGCTCCGGAGCACGATCGACGACCGGATCGGCCAGGTGCGGATCATCGGCAGCGAGCAGACGGAGCAGCTGCGCACCCTGGCCGGCGACGACGGCGAGGTGCCGATCAGCGTCC
This sequence comes from Planomonospora corallina, assembly GCF_042650625.1. Classification (NCBI taxonomy): domain Bacteria; kingdom Bacillati; phylum Actinomycetota; class Actinomycetes; order Streptosporangiales; family Streptosporangiaceae; genus Planomonospora; species Planomonospora corallina. The sequence continues at coordinate 12,099 of NZ_JBHSBM010000008.1, read as the reverse complement.
GCAACGAGCGCAGCGATCCCGACAGCACGGTCGTGGTCCGGGTCAAGGTGACCTCGCAGCGCCCCGGCAGGCTGGAGATCGGGGAGTACGACGGCCGGATGGTCATCGCCGGCGGCCAGACCCAGACCGTCCGGGTCCCGATGTCCACCACGGGCGTCTCCGGCGGCCAGACCACGGTCGTGGTCCAGCTCACCACCGACGACGGCCGCGCGTACGGCCAGCGTGTGCGGATGACCGTGCGGACCACCGGCTACACCGGGATCGCCCTGGTGATCGTGGGCGCGGCCCTGCTGGTGATGCTGGCCGCCGTGACCTTGCGCGTGCTGCGCCGCAGGGGGGCCCGGCGGACCGCGGCCGCCGCGCCGAAACCACGCGAGAGCGTGCCCGCGGGCACGGAGTCCTGAAGCACGCGGGTCCGGGGGAGGTCCCCGGGAGTTCGTGAGGGCCTGCGGCGCGTCCCGCGCCGGAGCGCCCGACCAGCGGAGGAAGAGGCAGAGGAAGCGGCATGAGCAGGGTCCTGCGCGCGAGCGCGATCATGGCGGCGGGGACGCTGGTCTCCCGCGTCACGGGCTTCGCCCGGTCGGCGGTGCTCGTGGCGGCGCTCAGCAGCGGCCCCATGGGCGACGCCTACAACATCGCCAACGCGATCCCGTTCATCCTGTTCGACTTCCTGCTCGGCGGGATCCTCAGCAGCGTCGTGGTCCCGTCGATCGTGCGCCGCCAGCAGAGCGATCCCGACGGCGGCCGGGCCTTCGAGCAGCGGCTGATGACGGTCGGCACGGTGGCGCTGGTGGTGCTCACCGCGGCGGCGGTGCTGCTCGCCCGGCCGCTGATCGAGCTCTACACCGACGCCGGCTGGAGTGCCCGGCAGACCGAGGTCGCGGTCGTCCTGGCCCGGTACGTGCTGCCGCAGATCGCCTTCGTCGGCCTCGGCGCGATCGCCGGGGCGATCCTCAACACCCGCGACCGCTTCGCCGCCCCGATGTGGGCGCCGGTGCTGAACAACGTCGTGATGATCGGCGTCCTGGTCCTCTACCTGGTGACGGCCGGGAAGCCGGGCGCGGACGTCGAGACGGTGAGCGACGCCGACCTGGCGCTGCTCGGGCTCGGCACCACCGGCGGGATCGTGGTCCAGTGCCTGGTGCTGATGGTGGCGCTGCACCGGGCGGGCTTCCGCTTCCGGCCCCGGTTCGGCCTGCGCGGCACCGGGCTGGGCGAGATGGGCCGGACCGCCTTCTGGGGCGTCGTCTACGTGCTCGTCACCCAGATCACCTTCTGGGTCACCATGAAGATCTCCACCGGCGCGGGCGGGGAGGTCGAGGGCGCGGGCAACACCGCCTACGCGCAGGCGTTCCAGCTCTTCCAGCTCCCCTACGGGATCATCGCGGTCTCGGTGATCACCGCGATGCTGCCCCGGATGAGCCGGTCGGCGAACGCCGGCGACCTCGGCGCGGTCCGCGAGGAGTTCGCCTCCGGGGTCCGGCTCGTCTCGGTGCTGCTGGTGCCCGCCGGGCTGCTGCTGATGGTGCTGGGGCCGGCGGTGGCCGTGCTGATCTTCTCCTGGGGCAACAACGACACCGAGAACGCGATCTACATCGGCAACGTGCTGCAGGTCTTCGGCCTGGCGCTGGTGCCGTTCTCGCTCTTCCAGCTCCTGCTCCGCGTCTTCTACGCCTTCGGCGACACCCGGACCCCGGTCTTCATCGGGGTGGGCAACGCGGCGGTGAGCATCACGCTCAGCGTGCTGGCCGCCGCCGTCCTGCCGCCCCGGTACGTCGTGATGGGCCTGGCCGGCGCGCTCGCCGCCGCCTACACGACGGGCACCGCGGTCGCCTGGGTCCTGGCCTCCCGCCGCACCCGCGGACTGAACGGGCGCGTGGTGGGCACGGGGCTGTCCCGGATGTACACCGCGGCCCTGCCGGGCACGCTGCTCGCTCTCGGCGTACTCTGGATCACTCAGGAGTCGGTCGGCCTGACCCCGCTCGGCTCCGTCGTCATGCTCGCCGCGGGTGGCGGGCTCGGCCTGGCGCTCTACCTGGTCATCGCCCACCGCATGCGCATCCCCGAGGTGAGCTCGATCGTCGGGCTGGTCACAGGACGGGCACGGCGGTGAGCCGGAGGTTTTCCCCCTCCGTCCGGTAGGCAGAACACGGGGGGAACGGTGCGGCACTACCATGGTGCGAACGTGTGACGACACGCGGCGAGTGGAAGCAGGAGGGCGTGGGCGGATCCACCCGGCATCGTGCGATGTGGTCCGGCGTGCCCGCCGGACGCGGCGCCGACACGTTCCCAGTTTCGGAGAGTTCATGAGCACCTCCTCGGCGATCGAGCCCGGCACGAAGCTGGCCGAACGGTTCCGGCTCGAAGACCGCGTTCACGAGTCCAACGGGGCCACGCTCTGGAAGGCCATCGACGAGGTGCTCGCCCGGCCCGTCGCCGTCCACACCTTCGGTCCCGACTTCCCGCGCATCGACGAGGTGGTCTCGGCCGCCCGTACGGCCAGCCGCCTCACCGACCCCCGGCTGACCCAGGTCTTCGACGCCACCGAGGACGAGGGCTGCTCCTACGTCGTCAGCGAGTGGGTGACCGGGGAGAACCTCGCCGACCTGGTCGCCGCCGGGCCGCTGGAGCCCGATCGGGCCGCCGCGCTGGTCGCGGAGGTCGCCGAGGCGCTGGTCCACGCCCACGAGGCCGGCGTGCCCCACCTCTGCCTGACCCCCGAGCACCTGGTGTGGACGGCGGGCGGCACGGTCAAGCTGCTCGGCCTCGGGGTCGACGCCGTCCTGGCCGACGTGGTGCACGACAGCATGAGGGTCGAGGACGCCGCCCGGGGCGACGCCGAAGGGCTCGGCCGCCTGCTGTACGCCGGGCTGACCGGTCACTGGCCGGGTGAGGACACCCCCGGCGGGTTGCCCGTCGCCCCCATGTCGGGCGGGCACTTCTGCACGCCGCGCCAGGTCACCGCCGGTGTGCCCGGCTACCTCGACACCATCGTCTGCCGGGCGATCCTGCCGGAGAGCAAGCGCGGCCAGGCCCCGCTGACGAGCCCCGCGGAGGTCGCCGAGGCGCTCAGCTCCGTGCCCCGGCCCGCGCCCATGCCCATGCCCATGCCGACGCCTCCCGCGCCCGTGGTGACGGCCTCCCGCTCCGAGGGCCTGGAGGTCGCCGACTCCCCGCAGCGTCCCCCCACGCCGCCGACGCTCCCGCCGTACCAGCCGATCCACCGGCCGCCCGTTTCCGGAGGCGGCGGGATGCTCGGCAAGGTGGCCGTCGGAGTGGTCGTGCTGCTGGTCATGGCGGCCGTCGGCCTGGGCGCCTGGACGCTGGGCCGGAGCATCGGCAACGCAGGCGGCGGCTCGGACGCCACCGTCAGCGCCGCGCCCACGCCCACCTCGAAGGCCCCGGCCACCCGCGAGGTGAAGCCCGGATCCGCCCAGGGCTTCGACCCGATGGGCGACGACGGCGACGAGCGCAGCGACCTGGCGCACCTGGCGCTGGACGGCAAGCCCTCCACCGAGTGGTACTCGCAGTCCTACAACTCCGCCGACTTCGGCCGGTTGAAGACCGGGGTGGGCCTGCTGATCGACCTGAAGAAGAGCGTGACCGTCACGGAGGTGACCGCCGACTTCGGCCCCGTCTCCGGCGGCGCCATGGAAGTGCGGGTGGGCGAGTCCAAGAGCCTGGACGCCCTCGGCAAGGTCGCGGAGATCTCCGGCCTCGGAGGCAAGAAGACCCTCTCCGTCAAGTCTCCGAAGCAGGGCCGCTACGTCCTGCTCTGGTTCACCGAGGCCCCTCCCCACCAGGGCAGGTACCGTGCGCAGGTGAACGAGGTGAAGATCCGCGCGGTCAAGTGACCGGTGGGGCGAAACCAGTCTGATTTGATCTATTTTGCCGTTCTCCTTGCCGATCATGTGAGATTCCATGGCACCATCTATCTCGTAGAGGTGTTCTCCCGGACCGGCACAGCAGGACTTTCCTTGTGAATTCCCCACCCGATATCCCGCCGACGGCGGGCCGGCAGACGGCACGGACGAGCATGTCCGACGCCGATCTGCTGACCCGGCACATCGCCGGGGACCCGCACGCTTTCAGCGAAATAGTCAAGCGCCACCGAGACCGCATGTGGGCGGTCGCCCTGCGCACGCTCGGCGATCCCGACGAGGCGGCGGACGCCGTGCAGGACGCGTTCGTCTCCGCCTACCGCAAGGCGGAGAGCTTCCGCGGCGAGGCGGCCGTCACCACGTGGCTGCACCGCATCGTGGTGAACGCCTGCCTGGACCGCATGCGCCGCAAGGCCGTACGGCCCGTGGCCGACGACGAGCTGATCGAGGCCGCCGAGCGCGACACGCCGGTCCCCGACCAGACGGCCGAGCGCGAGGTCTCCATGGAGGTCTCCTCCGCGCTCAAGCTCCTGCCGGCCGACCAGCGGGCGGCGCTGGTGCTCGTGGACATGATGGGCTACTCCGTCGAGGACGCGGCCCAGGTCCTGCAGGTGCCGAGCGGAACGGTGAAGAGCCGGTGCGCGCGAGGCCGCGCGAAACTTGTCCCCATTCTTTCCCATCTGCGGAACCGATCCGACCGATCTCGCGTCTCATCGGCGAAGGGAGCAGAACTTCGTGACGGGTGATACGCACTACGATCTGGAGGTCCTGGCCGAGCTGGCCGAGGGCCTCCTCGACGCCGCCACGGCCATGCGGGTTCGCGAGCATCTCGCGATCTGCGATCCCTGTGGCGAGAGCCTCGCCGACCTCGCAGCGGTCCGCGAGCTCCTGGCGGCGACGCCTACCCCTGCGATGCCGATGGGAGTCGCACTCCGCATCGACCGCGCCCTGGCCGCCGAGGCCGAGAACTTCCGTGGAGGTGCAATCGGGCTGGTGGAAGCACCGGCCTGGGACGACATGATGCGTGACGCGCCGTGGGAGACGGCGCCCCTCCCGCAGGAGGAGCCGGTGGTCCTGCCGGAACGCGAGGCCCGGCCGGAGCCCGTGCGGCTGGGGGTCGTCGGCGACGACGGCACCGTCACCCCGGTGACCCCGTCCCGGCGGCGCGCCGCCGCGGCGCGGCGCCGCTGGGCGATGCCCGCGGCGGTGGCCGGAGTGGCGGCGGCCGTGGTCGGCGCGACCGTGGTGGCGACGAGCATGCTCTCGGCGACCGGCCCGGAGCGGGAGCAGGTCATCGCCCAGCCCGCACCGGCGACCTCCACGGCCGACTACCAGCTGACCGCCAGCAACTGGAACTACACCGACCAGGAGCTGCGCGGCTCGCTGATGGAGTACATCAGCCCCGCCCCCATCGCACGGGACACCTCCGACAGCTCCCAGCTGGCCCGCTGCGTGCAGCAGGTCTCGGCGAAGGTCGGCAAGGCCCCGTTCGCGGTGGACCAGGGTTACTACAACGGCCAGGAGGCCAACATCGTGCTGTTCTGGCACAACGAGGCCAGGAACCAGGTGCGCGTGCACGTGGTCGGCCCGTCGTGCGAGACGGTGCGCAAGCCCGCCCTCGCCGGCTGGAAGTAACCTCCGCACGGACATCGCAGGCCCGGTACGGATCCGTCCGTACCGGGCTTGCGCGCCTTCGGGAATCACCGACGCCTAGGATCTGTTGTTGCGACCGGCAACAGCAGAGGGAAAGGCGCAACGCGTGATGGACGTCCGGAATGTGATCATCATCGGATCGGGTCCCGCCGGTTACACATCGGCTGTGTACTCCGCGCGCGCCGAACTCAAGCCCCTGGTCTTCGAGGGCTCGGTCACCGCCGGCGGCGCGCTGATGAACACCACCGAGGTGGAGAACTTCCCCGGCTTCCCGGACGGCGTCATGGGCCCCGACCTCATGGACGGCATGCGCAAGCAGGCCGAGCGCTTCGGCGCCGAGCTCGTCGCCGACGACGTGGTCGAGGTCGACCTGACCGCCGCCCCCAAGGTCGTCAAGACCGCCACCGGCACCTTCTACGCCAAGACCGTCATCCTCGCCACCGGCTCGGGCTACCGCGAACTGGGCGTGCCCAACGAGAAGCGGCTCTCCGGCCGCGGCGTCTCCTGGTGCGCCACCTGCGACGGCTTCTTCTTCCGCGGGCAGGACATCGTGGTCGTCGGCGGCGGTGACACCGCCATGGAGGAGGCCACCTTCCTCACCCGGTTCGCCAACTCGGTGACCGTCGTCCACCGCCGGAACGAGCTGCGCGCCAGCAAGATCATGCAGGAGCGCGCGTTCGCCAACGACAAGATCCGCTTCGTCTGGGACAGCGAGGTCGTCGACGTCCTGGGCGAGGAGAAGGTCAGCGGCGTACGGCTGCGCAACATCCGGACCGGCGAGGAGAGCGAGCTGGCGGTCACCGGCCTGTTCGTCGCCATCGGCCACGACCCCCGCACCGAGCTGGTCAAGGGCCAGGTGGAGCTCGACGACCAGGGCTACATCAAGGTCGACGCCCCCTCCACCCGCACCAACCTCGACGGCGTCTTCGCCGCCGGCGACGTCGTCGACCACACCTACCGTCAGGCGATCACCGCCGCGGGCACCGGCTGCTCTGCGTCGCTGGACGCCGAGCGCTGGCTGGCCGAGCACGGCGACTGAGCCGGCGGCCCGTCCCCACGACTCCGGCCGCCCGCCAGGCCCGGCGGCCGGATCGCCGACCGAACTTCAGACCGACCATCCGACGACAGGAGTGATGAAGTGGGCGACATCAAGAACGTGACCGAGGCGAGCTTCGAGGCCGACGTGCTCAAGAGCGACAAGCCGGTCCTCGTGGACTTCTGGGCCGAATGGTGCGGCCCGTGCCGCCAGGTCGCGCCCATCCTGGAGGAGATCGCCAAGGAGCACGGCGACAAGCTGACGATCGTCAAGCTCAACGTCGACGAAAATCAGGCGATCGCCGGCCAGTACGGCGTACTCCAGATCCCGACGATGAACGTCTATAAGGGCGGAGAGGTCGTGAAGCAGATCATCGGCGCCAAGCCGAAGGCCATGCTGCTCCGCGAGCTCGAGGGCATCATCTAGGAGCCTGCTGGCTGGGGCTCCCGGAGAGCCCCCTGCGGCCGCCGCTCCCCACGGCGCCGGCCGTACCACCCGCTTCCGAGCGGCACACCCACCAGAGAGCCCCCTCCTTCCCCCGAGGGGGCTCTCGTGCGTTCCCGGGGGCCGCCCACGGGAACGGGAGCTCCCCCCACCCGCGACCCCGCCCGCCATCCCGGCTGCCTCGGCCTGGAGCGCTCACGGACGCCGATGAGGCGTCGGCGACGCTCAGAACGCCTCAGACAGGCCGCAGAGCCCTCTCCGGGTTCATGGAGCCCAGCAGCCTCTCCAGCGCCACCTCGACGTCCTCACGCCACGAGACGGCGCTCTTGAGCTCCAGCCGGAGCCGGGGGAAGCGCAGGTGCGGCCGGACCGTCTTGAAGCCGACCGCGAGGAGATAGTCGGCGGGCATCACGCAGGCCCCCGGCTGCTCCCACTTCAGGTCGCCGAACGCCTCGATCGCCCGCACCCCGCGCCGGGTCAGGTCCTTGGCCACCCCCTGGACCAGCATCCGGCCCAGACCGCCGCCGGAGAACTCGGGGATGATGTGCGCGGTCATCAGCAGCACGGCGTCGGCACTGACGGGCGAGGTCGGGAAGGCCGCCGAGCGCGGCACGTAGAGCGGCGGCGCGTACAGCACGAAACCGGCCGGGGCGCCGTCCACATAAGCGATCTTGCCGCAGCTGCCCCACTCCAGGAGCGTGGCCGAGATCCACGCCTCCTTCTCCAGGCCCGGATCGCCCGACTCCACCGCCCGGTCCCCGCTGACCGGATCGAGCTCCCAGAAGACGCACCGGCGGCAGCGGCGCGGCAGGTCGTCCAGGTTGTCGAGAGTGACGTTCACCAGCCGACGCGACACCTGTTGGCCCCAATCGCGTGCGAGACGAGTGCCCAGGCCTTCCTGGCCACGGCGGGAAAACCCGCGAAAACGGCTCCCCCAGCTGGCATCGTAGCCCAGCGAGGGGCGTCGTTTCAGGGCTCCGATCCCCCACGGGGAGTACAGGTGCCCCTGACGTACCCTGGTTTACCTAGCTTGAGCACGTTGTGCTCCCATACGACGAGGAGGTGGACCGTGCCCCAGGATTCGGATCACGGTCGGACCGTCGCGGCCCACGGGTCGCGCATCGATGCCTACGTCGACCGGTACGCCGCACGAGCTACCGAGATGGTCGCCTCCGAGGTCCGAGCTCTCTTCGCCGTCGCATCGAGGCCCGAGGTGGTCTCGCTGGCCGGCGGCATGCCGTACGTCACCGCCCTCCCCCTGGACGTCGTGGGAGAGCTCGTCGCCGACCTCGTGGCCCGCCGCGGCCCGGTCGCGCTCCAGTACGGCTCCGGCCAGGGAGACCCGCACCTGCGCGAGCAGATCTGCGAGGTCATGCGCCTGGAGGGCATCGAGGGCCACGCCGACGACGTCGTGGTCACCGTCGGCTCGCAGCAGGCCCTCGACCTGATCACCCGCATCTTCATCGACCCGGGCGACGTCATCCTCGCCGAGGGCCCCTCCTACGTCGGCGCGCTGGGCACCTTCGCCGCCTACCAGGCGAAGGTCGTGCACATCGCGATGGACGACGAGGGCATCATCCCCGAGTCGCTGGCGCAGACCATCTACGCGCTGCAGACCGCGGGCAGCCGGATCAAGTTCCTGTACACGATCCCCACCTTCCACAACCCCGGCGGGGTCACGCTCAACACCGAGCGCAGGACGCAGGTGCTGGAGATCTGCCAGCGCGCCGGCGTGCTGATCGTCGAGGACAACCCGTACGGCCTGCTCGGCTTCGACGGCGAGCCCATGCGGGCGCTGCGCGCCGACAACCCCGACGGCGTCGTCTACCTCGGCTCGTTCTCCAAGACGCTCGCCCCCGGGTTCCGGGTGGGCTGGGCGCTCGCCCCGCACGCCATCCGCGACAAGCTCGTGCTCGCGATGGAGTCGGCGGTGCTCTCGCACTCCGTCTTCACGCAGCTCGCCGTGGGGCAGTACCTCACCACCCAGCCGTGGCGCGAGCAGATCAAGGCGTTCCAGGAGCTCTACCGGGAGCGCCGGGACACCATGCTCTCCGCGCTGGAGTCCCTGATGCCCGACGAGTGCACCTGGACGCGGCCGAGCGGCGGCTTCTTCGTCTGGGCGACCCTTCCCGAAGGGCTGGACTCCAAGGCCCTGCTGCCCCGCGCGGTGGCCGAGCGGGTGGCGTTCGTGCCGGGCACCGGGTTCTTCGCCGACGGCAGCGGCGCCCGCCACATGCGGCTGTCCTACTGCTACCCGGAGCCCGAGCGCATCCGCGAGGGGGTGCGCCGGCTGGCCGGGGTGATCGAGCAGGAGCTCCAGCTCCGCGACACGTTCGGCACCGGCACCTTCCCCGGCCACATCGGAGTGGACACCCCGGGCCCCGACCTGGCGTAGGTCTCCCTCCGGCGGGCCCCTGTCACGCGGGCCCGCCGGAGGGAGGCCGCGGCGCGGAGCCGGAAACGGCGCCCGCGTCCTGCCGCCGGAGCACGGGCACCGTGTGCGGACCCGGCCGCTCCGCCCGCCACTCCTCCCCCCCCCGGCGGCCCGCCACCTAGGTCACCTCCCTCGCCGTGCCGTACGGTGACATCCGACGTTGTCGTTCGACAGATCGACCCGATCAGTGAGAAGAGCGGCTCGGCGGACTCGGCACGGGCCTTGAGGAGAAGGTGTTTTCGGATGAGTGATCTTGGCCACGTGCTCGTCCTGGCCGGTGGGCTGTCCTACGAGCGGGAGGTCTCGCTGCGCTCGGGCCGCCGGGTCAGCGACGTGCTGCGTGCGGCGGGCGTCTCCGCGGAGACGTGTGACGTCGACGCCGCTCTCGTCCCCCGCGTGCTGGCCGACCCGCCGAGCGCGGTCTTCGTGACGCTGCACGGCGGCGCCGGTGAGGACGGCGCCATCCGCTCCGTGCTCGACCTCCTCTCCGTGCCCTACGTCGGCGCCCGGTCCGAAGCCTGCCGGATCGCCTTCGACAAGCCCACCGCGAAGACCGTCGTCCGCCAGGCGGGCCTGCGCACCCCCGAATCCGTGACCCTGCCGAAGGAGACGTTCCACGACCTCGGCGCATCCGCCGTGCTGACCCGCATCGTGGAGCGGCTGGGACTCCCCCTGTTCGTCAAGCCGTCCCGCGGCGGATCCGCGCTCGGCGCCTCGATCGTGCGCACCGCCGAGGATCTGCCCTCCGCCATGGTGGGCTGCTTCGCCTACGGCGACACCGCCCTGATCGAACGCTACGTCGAGGGGGTCGAGGTCGCCGTCTCCGTGGTCGACCTCGGTGACGGCCCCGCCGCCCTGCCCCCGGTGGAGATCGTCCCCGACAACGGGGTCTACGACTACGCCGCCCGCTACACCGCCGGCCGGACGGAGTTCTTCGCCCCGGCGCGGCTCTCGCCGGAGGCCGCCGCCGCCTGCGCCGAGATGGCCGTGACCGCCCACACCGCCCTGGGCCTGCGCGACCTCTCCCGCACCGACCTCATCGTCGACGGGGACGGGCGGCCCCACTTCCTCGAGGTCAACGTCGCCCCCGGCATGACGGAGACCTCCCTCTTCCCCATGGCCGTCGAGGCCTCCGACCGGGATCTCGGCTCCATCTGCCGTTCCCTGCTGGAGCAGGCCGCCACCCGCGGCGCCGCCTGACCCGCCCCCGCCGGGCCGCACCTCACGGGTACGGCCCGGCGGCCGTCCGAACGCCACCGACCGGCAGGCCGAGGACACAGGGACGGCCCGGCCGGCTGAACAGCCGCCGTCCGCCCGTGCGCCACCGGCCGTCCGCTTCAGGCCTCCTCCACCCCACCCGATCACCCGGAGAACCGGCTCCCATACGCTGGCTCTGTGCTGACCTCCACCCTCTTTCCCAAGAGCTTCGCCAGCGACAACCACGCGGGAGTGCACCCCAAGGTGCTCGCCGCCATCGCCGACGCGAACACCGGAGACGCTCCCGCCTACGGCACCGACCCGTGGACCGCGGCGATGGAGGAGGCGTTCCGGGAGCACTTCGGCGGCCAGGCGACGGCCTATCCGGTCTTCAACGGCACCGGCGCCAACGTCGTGGCGCTGGGCCTGGCCCTGCGCCCCTACGACTCCGTGCTCTGCCCGGTCACCGCGCACATCAACACGCACGAGTGCGGCGCGGCCGAGCGGGTCCTGGGCGCCAAGCTCGTCCCCCTCCCCACGGACGACGGCAAGCTCACAGTCGACGCCGTCCGTGGGCACCTCTCCGTCCTGGGGAACACCCAGTACGCCCAGCCGCGCGTCATCTCCATCTCCCAGGTGACCGAGTGCGGCACCGCCTACACCGCCGACGAGATCGCCGAGCTCGCGGACTTCGCCCATGCCCACGGACTCTTCCTGCACATGGACGGTGCCCGCCTCGCCAACGCCGCCGCCGAGCTCGGCTGCTCGATGCGGGCCCTCACCACCGACGCGGGTGTGGACCTGCTCAGCTTCGGCGGCACCAAGAACGGAGCCATGGGCGCGGAGGCCCTCGTCGTCCTCCGCCCCGAGCTGGACGGCCCCGCCCTGTTCCTGCGCAAGCAGGGGATGCAGCTCGCCTCCAAGATGCGCTTCGTCTCCGCCCAGCTGACCGCGCTGCTCACCGACGAGCTCTGGCATGCCAACGCCGCCCACGCCAACGCCATGGCCCACCGTCTCGCCGACGGCGTCACCGACCTCCCGGGGGTCTCCCTGCGCTACCCGGTGCAGTCCAACGCCGTCTTCCCCGCCCTCCCGGAGAAGGCCATCGCCGACCTCCAGCAGCGCTACCTCTTCCACATGTGGGACGAGACAGAGAACGTGGTCCGCTGGGTGACCTCCTTCGACACCACCCCCGACCACGTCGACACCTTCGTCGCCGACATCCGCACCGCCGTCAAGGCGTGCTCCTGACGCTCCCGCCGGGAGCCGAGCGGCTGTTTCACGTGAAACACGGACGCCTCCTCCCGGTCCGTGTTTCACGTGAAACATCTCGCCCATCGCCCCTCGCCAGGTTTCACGTGAAACATGGCTCGCACGGAGCACGCCTCATTCGTCGCTCCTGCTCTTCCGTGCGGAGCCGATCTTCGCCGGTGGCCGTACGGGTTCGGCTTGGC
>NZ_JBHSBM010000007.1:0-11678 GCF_042650625.1 Planomonospora corallina | reverse complement strand
GTCGGGCAGGTAGGCCGCCTCGGTGCGCTTGCCCATCGCCGCCGCGGCGGCGGTGATGTCGGGGTGGGCCCCGGCCGCCACGGCCGCGTGGATCGCCGAGCCGAGGGCGCAGCCCTGCTCGGAGCCGATCACCGAGAGCGGGCGGCGGAGCACGTCGGCGTAGACCTGCATGAGGAAGCGGTTCTTCAGCAGGCCGCCGGCGACGACGAACTCCCGCACCGGCACGCCGGCGGTCTCGAAGGTCTCCACGATCGTGCGGGCGCCGAAGGCCGTCGCCTCGATCAACGCCCGGTAGGTGTCCTCGGGGCGGGTGGCGAGCGTCTGGCCGACGACCACCGCGGACAGGTCGTGGTCGACGAGCACCGACCGGTTGCCGTTGTGCCAGTCCAGCGCGACGAGGCCGTGCTGCCCGACCTCCTGCCCGGCGGCGAGCGCCGCCAGGTGCTCGTGCACGCTCACGCCCCGCCGCTCGGCCTCCCGTTCGTAGGAACCGGGCACGCAGGTCTCGACGAACCAGCCGAGGATGTCGCCGACGGCGGACTGGCCCGCCTCGTAGCCCCACAGCCCCGGCACGATCCCGTCGCCGACCACGCCGCACATGCCCGGTACCTCGGCGAGGACGTCGGAGGGCATGATGTGGCAGGTCGAGGTGCCCATGATCGCGACCATCTGGCCGGGCCGTACGGCGTCCGCCGCGGCGGCGGTGACGTGCGCGTCCACGTTGCCGACGGCGACCGCGATGCCCTCGGGCAGGCCGGTCCAGCCGGCGGCCGTCGCGGACAGGGTGCCCGCCAGACCGCCGAGCGGGACCGGCTCCGGGCCGAACTTGCCGGTGAAGCCGGCGAAGGCGGGGTTGAGCTCGGCCAGGAACTCCTGCGACGGGTAGGTCCCGTCCTGGCGGATCGCCTTGTAGCCGGCCGTGCAGACGTTGCGGGTCTCCACGCCGGTCAGCTGCCAGACGATCCAGTCGGCGGCCTCGATCCACCGCTCGGCCGCCCCGTACACCTCGGGGTCTTCCTCCAGCACCTGCAGGCCCTTGGCGAACTGCCACTCGGAGGAGATCTTCCCTCCGTAGCGGGGCAGCCAGCTCTCCCCCCGTTTCGCGGCGACCGCGTTGATCCGGTCGGCGTGCGGCTGAGCGGCGTGGTGCTTCCAGAGCTTCGGCCAGGCGTGCGGCCGGGTGGCGAAGCGCGCGGTCTCGCACAGGGGGGTGCCGCCGGCGGTGGCGGGCAGCACCGTGCAGGCGGTGAAGTCGGTGCCGATGCCGATCACGTGCTCCGGGGGGACCCCGGCGGCGGCGACGGCCTCGGGCACGGCGGTGCGCAGCACCTGCCGCCAGTCCTCGGGCGACTGCAGCGCCCAGTCCGGCCCCAGGCGCACGTCCGTGCCGGGCAGCCGGTCGTCGATCACCCGGTGGGCGTACTCGTGCACGGCGGCGCCCAGCTCGGCGCCGTCACGGACCCGCACCACCACGGCGCGGCCCGACAGCGTGCCGAAGTCGACACCGATCACGTACCGGTCGCTGTTAGCGTTCACACTCTCTCCCGGGTCGGGGGTTGATCGAAGGACGGGGGCCGCGGCCGGGCCGCTCGGGCCCGGTCTCCGGCGCCGGTCAGGTCCGGCGTGCGGAGATCAGGCGCTGGAGCAGGATGAAGGCGAACAGCAGCAGGCCGATGAAGATCTTGGTCCACCAGGAGCTGAGGGTGCCCTCGAAACTGATGATCGTCTGGATCAGGCCGAGGACCAGCACGCCGAGCACGGTGCCCGCCAGATAGCCGGACCCGCCGGTCAGCAGGGTGCCTCCGATGACGACGGCGGCGATCGCGTCCAGCTCCATGCCGACCGCGTGCAGGCCGTACCCGGAGAGCATGTAGAGCGAGAGCAGCACGCCGCCGAGCGCGGAGCAGAAACCGCTGATCGTGTAGACCATGATCTTCGTCCGGGCCACCGGCAGGCCCATGAGCAGCGCCGACTGCTCGCTGCCGCCGACGGCGTAGACGTTGCGGCCGAGCCGGGTGTAGTGCAGCACGTACGCCGCCGCGAGCACCACCGCCAGGGCGATGACGACGCTCACCGAGACGAACATGCCGCCGGGCAGCGCGATCTGGGTCTGCGCGACGGCCGTGTAGGCCGGGTCGGTGATCGGGATCGAGTCGGTGCCGATCACGTAGCACAGGCCGCGGGCCAGGAACATGCCGGCCAGCGTGACGATGAACGGCTGGATGTCGAAGTAGTGGATCATGCAGCCCATCGCGAGGCCGAGCGCCGCGCCGATGAGCAGCACCAGCGGGACCACCAGGAGCGGTGGCCAGCCGGGGCCCGCCATGAGGCTCGCCGAGACCATCGTGGAGAGCGCGACCACCGCGCCGACCGACAGGTCGATGCCTCCGGTGAGGATCACGAAGGTCATGCCGACGGCGACCACGAGCAGGAACGCGTTGTCGACGAAGACGTTGAGCACCACCTGCCCGGTGGCGAAGCCCTCGTAGCGCACGCCTCCGGCGACGAACATCGCCGTCAGCAGGCCGGCCGTCACCAGGACGGGGATGTAGGTGCTCCGGTGGCCGGAAAGGGCCGACCGGCCGCGGGTCAGGACGCCCGTGCTCATGCCGTGACCTCCACCTTCTCGTCGGTGGCCGCGGGCGCGGCCGGACGGCGGCGTCCGCGGCGCCGGAACGCCTTCTCGCGGAAGGACGGGGACTGCACCAGGCAGACCACGGTCACCACGAGAGCCTTGAACAGCAGCGTGGTCTCCGGCGGGACGCCGACGGAGTAGATCGTGGTGGTGAGCGTCTGGATGATGAGCGCGCCGAGCACGGTGCCGCCGAGCGAGAAGCGGCCGCCCATGAGGGAGGTGCCGCCGATCACGACGGCGAGGATGGCGTCGAGCTCGATCCACAGGCCCGCGTTGTTGCCGTCGGCACTGGAGACGTTGGAGCTGATCATCAGTCCGGCGATGCCCGCGCAGAGGGCGCAGAACGCGTAGACCGCCACGGTCAGCCCCCGCGAGCGGATGCCCGCCAGCCTGCTGGCCGTCGCGTTGCCTCCGATCGACTCGATGAGCAGGCCCAGGGCCAGCCGCCGGGTGAGGAAGGCGGTGGCGGCCAGGACGGCCAGCACGATGAGGATGCCGAACGGCAGGGTCAGCCAGTAGCCGCCGCCGATGAGCTTGTAGGGGTCGCTGTTGACCGTGATGATCTGCCCGTCGGTGATCAGCTGGGCGAGGCCGCGCCCGGCGACCATGATGATCAGCGTCGCGATGATCGGCTGGATGCCGACGCCGGCGACGAGGAAGCCGTTCCACGCTCCCAGCACCACCGCCAGCGCCAGCGCCAGCCCGACGGCGGCGAGCACGCCGCCCACGCCGTTCTGGTCGGGCAGCTCGCTGATCTGCAGGCAGGCCAGGGCGCCGGAGATGGCCACCACCGAGCCGACCGACAGGTCGATGCCGCCGGTGGCGATGACGAGCGTCATGCCGATCGACACGAGGATCAGCGGCGCGCCGAAGCGGAAGATGTCGATGAGGCTGCCGTAGAGGTGGCCGTCCTTCATCTCGACCGACAGGAAGCCCGGTGTGAACGCCACGTTCGCCAGCAGCAGCAGGGCCAGGACGGCACCGGGCCACAGCAGGCGGTGCCTGGCGAGGGCGGTCATGCGCGTCCTCCGCTCGCGATGGTCTCCATGAGGACTCCGGTGGTCAGGCCGTCGTCGTTGGGCAGTTCGGCCACCAGGCGCCGGTCCCGCAGGACGCCGACCTTGTGGCTGAGCCGCAGCACCTCTTCGAGCTCGGCGGAGACGAACAGCACGGCCATGCCGCCGTCGGACAGCTCGGCGACCAGGCGCTGGATCTCCGCCTTCGCGCCGACGTCGATGCCGCGGGTGGGCTCGTCGAGGACGAGCAGGCGGGGTTCGAGGATGAGCCAGCGGGCCAGCAGCACCTTCTGCTGGTTGCCACCGCTGAGATTCTTGACGAGCTGGTCGGGGTCGCCCGGGCGGATGTTCAGCGCGGCGATGTACTTGGCGACCAGCTCGTCCTGCGTGCGCCGGGGGATCGGCCGGTGCCAGCCTCGCTTGGCCTGCAGCGCCAGGACGATGTTCTCCCGCACGGTGAGGTCGCCGACCAGGCCCTCCGTCCGCCGGTTCTCCGAGCAGAACGCGACGCCGCGGTTCATGGCCGCGCGCGGCGTGCGCAGCGTGACGGGCTCACCGTCGATCCTCAGCGAGCCGGTGGTCGCGTGGTCGGCGCCGAACAGCAGCCGGGCGATCTCGGTGCGGCCGGAGCCGAGCAGCCCGGCCAGGCCGACGACCTCGCCCTGGCGGATGGTGAGCGTGAACGGCTCGATCGCCTTGGCGCGGCCCAGCCCCTCGGCCTCCACCAGCGGGCCGCTCACCCGCGCGGGCGGCTTGCCCTCGAGCTTCTCCAGGTCGGCCAGCTCGCGGCCGATCATCTTGCCGACGAGCTCGACCTGGCCGAGCTCGCTGGTGAGGTACTCCCCGACCAGCGTGCCGTTGCGCAGGATCGTCATGCGGTCGGAGATCTCGTAGATCTGGTCGAGGAAGTGCGAGACGAACAGGATCGCGATGCCCTGCTCCTTGAGGCGGCGCATCACCGCGAAGAGCCGGGAGACCTCTCCGGCGTCGAGGCTGGAGGTCGGCTCGTCGAGGATGAGCACCCGCGCGGAGATGTCGACCGCGCGGGCGATGGCGACCATCTGCTGGATGGCCAGGGAGTAGGAGGACAGCGGGGCCGACACGTCGATGCGCAGGTCGAGCCGGGCGAGCAGTTCGGCGGCGCGCCGCCGCATCTGCTTCCACCGGATCCGGCCCAGGCGGCGCGGCTCCCGGCCGATGAAGATGTTCTCCGCGACCGAGAGGTTCGCGCAGAGGTTGACCTCCTGGTAGACCGTGCTGATCCCGGCCTGCTGCGCGTGGAGGGGGCTGGCGAAGGAGACCGGCGCCCCGTCCAGTTCGATGCGGCCGGCGTCGATGCCGTGCACGCCGGTGAGCACCTTGATGAGGGTCGACTTGCCGGCGCCGTTCTCTCCCATCAGGGCGTGCACCTCTCCCGGCAGCAGCCGGAAGTCGACGCCGTCCAGCGCCTGCACGCCGGGGAACTGTTTGCTGATCCCGCTCATCCTCAGGATCGGGGCGGGTGCGGCCATGGGGCGGCCCTTTCCTCGGGAGGGCGGGGCCGCTCGCGGGGCTCAGGATCCGCGAGCGGCCCCGTCCGGACTAGTACGGGCGGGTGGGCAGAGCGGCCTTGGCCTGCTCCGGGGTGAAGGTGGTCTCCTCGGTCAGCACCCGCTGGGGCACCTGCTCGCCGGCGACGACCTTCTTGGCCAGGTCCATCAGCTGCGGGCCGAGGATGGGGCTGCACTCGACGATGAAGTTGATCTTCCCGTCGGCGAGCGCCTGCATGCCGTCCTTGACCGCGTCGACCGTGATGATCTTGATGTCCTTGCCCGGGACCTTGCCCGCGCCCTCGATCGCCTCGATGGCGCCCAGGCCCATGTCGTCGTTGTGCGCGTAGAGCACGTCGATGTCGGGGTTGGACTTCAGGAACGCCTCCATGACCTCCTTGCCCTTGGCCCGGGTGAAGTCGCCGGTCTGCGAGGCGATCACCTTGAACTTGGGATCGGCCTTGATGATCTCGGCGAAGCCGTCCCTGCGGTCGTTGGCGGGCGCGGAGCCGGTGGTGCCCTCCAGCTGGACGATGTTCACCGTCTCGGTGGAGTCCTTGTACTCCTCCACCAGCCACTTGCCGGCCTTGCGGCCCTCCTCGACGAAGTCGGAGCCGAGGAAGGTCTTGTAGAGGCTGGTGTCGGCCGAGTCGACGGCCCGGTCGGTGAGGATCACCGGGATCTTGGCGTTCTGCGCCTCCTTGAGCACGGTGTCCCAGCCGGACTCCACGACCGGCGAGAAGGCGATGACGTCGACCTTCTGCTGGATGAAGGAGCGGATCGCCTTGATCTGGTTCTCCTGCTTCTGCTGGGCGTCGGAGAACTTCAACTCGATCCCGGCCGTCTTGGCCGAGTCCTGGATGGACTTGGTGTTGGCGGTGCGCCAGCCGCTCTCCGCACCCACCTGGGAGAAGCCCATGGTGATCTTGCCGTCGTCGGCCCCGCCGGACCCGCCCGAGCCGCCGCTCGCGCAGCCGGCCGCCGCCAGGACGGTGACACCGGCGAGCAGCAGCGCTGACATCCTCTTGAACACGGTCGTCTTCCTTTCCCGCTCATGCTCCTGTGAGCATGTTTTTGTTAGCGTTAACATGCGTCGCGACGTTCACCCCCGATCCCTTCGCGACTATCGTGAGGCCGGCGCGGTGCTGGCCCTTTCCACGAACCTGGGCGGGACCACGGACGTCTCGCGGCCCCTCCGCTCTCCCGTCTCTATCCGGCGCAGCAGCATCTCGATGCTGCGCCGGCCGACCGCGGCGAAATCCTGCCTGACCGTGGTGAGCGGGGGCGAGAAGAACTCCGACTCGGGGATGTCGTCGAACCCGACGACGCTGATCCGCTCGGGGACCCGCACCCCCTCCTCGGCGAACGCCCGCAGCACCCCGAGCGCCATCTGGTCGTTGGCCACGAACACCGCGGTGACATCCTCCATCCCGGCCAGGCGGCGCCCGGCCTCGTATCCCGAACGCGGACTCCAGTCGCCCACGAGCATCTCGGGCTCCCGGCGACCGGCGGCGGCCAGCGCGGCCCGCCACCCCTCGACCCGCCCCTCCGCCTCCAGCCAGTCGGACGGGCCGCTGACGTGCCAGACCGTCTCGTGGCCGAGACCGAGCAGGTGCTCCGTGGCCAGGCGGGCCCCGGCGACCTGGTCGACGCTGACCGTGGAGACGTCGCCGGCCGCCCCTCCCTCGACGGCGACCACGGGGGCGCCGGCGGGCAGGTCCGTCAGCGCGCGGGCCGCCGAACGCTGCGGGGCGACCACGACGATGCCGTCCACGGCCTGCTCCGTCAGATAGCCGAGCGCGTCCCGCACCCCCGCCCGGTCGATGGAGGTGAGGCTGACGATGCTGACGAAGTAGCCGGCCGCCCGGGCCGCCTGCTCGATGCCGTAGACCGTGCTCGCCGGGCCGTACAGCGTGGTGTCGAAGCTGACGACGCCGAGCGTGCGCGAGTGCCGGGTGACGAGGGCGCGGGCCACGAGGTTGCGCCGGTAGCCCAGCCGGTCGATCGCCTCCATGACCCGGGTGCGGGTCTCGGCGCGGACGTTGGGGTGGTCGTTGAGCACCCGCGAGACCGTCTGGTGCGAGACGCCCGCCAGCCGGGCCACGTCCGCCATCACGGGCAGACGCTCCTTGCTCGATGTCACGGGCCGCTCCCTCGTCGCCGTACCGGCCGTACCGGTCTGGGTCAGACTGTGAACGTTAACAACGGGTTGCGTCAAGGACCTCTCCGGTTACGGTCGGATTACGCCGCACGATCGCGGAGTGCGGCGCCGGAAGGCCTTGACGGCGGGACCGCGGAGCCCTTGAATGGGCCCGGATGTCTGTTAACGCTCACACCAGAAATCCCGGCACGGCCCGGCGTCGCTCCCCCGCGCGATCCGCGGGAAGCGGACCGCGCGGGACGGCACGGGCCTGGGACGGCCGGACAGGTGCGGAGGTCAGCCGCCGTAGGCGGGGTGCCCGAAACCGACGATGTTCTGCATGGTGCGCGTGCGGGTGACGACCTTGTCGCTGATGTTGCCCTCGACGGTGGTGACCGAGCCGTCGGGGTTGACGCCGGTCACCAGGCCGACGTGGTCGATGGCCGCGATGCTGCGGGAGCCGGCCCAGTCGAAGAAGACCAGGTCGCCGACGCGCGGGGTGCGGTCGAACCGCCTCTGCTTGTCGAACCACTCGGCGTGCCAGGGGGTGTAGGCGAAGACGCCCATCTGCTCGTCCACCCCGTTCTGCACCCCCACCCAGGCCAGGAACATGTCGCACCAGGCCGCCGCGGCGAAGCCCTTCTGCTTGGTGTGCTCGTCGTACCAGATGCCGTAGGCGGTCGTGCCGTCCCCGCTCTCGCCCTCCCCGACCTTGCTGAGCGCGGTGGCGACGACCTGCTGCGCCTTGGCCGCGGCCGAGAGCGGCGCGGCCTGCGCCTGGGACCCGGTCGCGCCGAGCCGCCCGGGGAGCTGGATTCCGGCGCTCTCCAGCTGCGCCCGCGCCTGGTCGAGCCGGTCCTGGACGTCCGCGGACCGCGTGCCTGCGCCTGCCTGGAGCCCGCCGGTCCCGGTCTGCTCCGTCAGGCCGCCCGGCGCGGTCCGCGCCGGGAGCTCGGTGGCCGCGGGGATCCGTACGGTCCCCTGCCGGAGGGTCGCGATATTGGACTCGATCTCGGCGATCCGGGCCTGCAGATCCGCGAACGGGGACGAGTCGGACAGGGTGTCCGCGGCGGCGGGCGCGGCGGACAGGACGGAGAACCCGGTGACGGCGGTGAGGGCCAGGCCCGCGGTGAGGCTCCCGCGGAAGACACGCGACAGGGCGGACAAAGACGCGTTTCCCTTTCTGCTGCCCGCCGGGAGGGGGCCGCGCGCCACCGGGGCGGCGACGGGCCGGGGAGGGCTCCCGGCGGCGCGGAGGGCCGACCACCGGGACCGGCGCGCACCTGCGGGCAGAGAGCGGTCCGCGCACACCCTGTTGTCGCCCTACAGTTCGGCGACCGCGGACGGTTACTGAGACAAAATCAGCGGTAACGCTCCGCACACGACCCAGGGCAGGGGAAACCGGCACCCCGTGACGCGCCGATGCCGTCGTCTCCGCGTCTTCCACCCGGCGGGCCCCGTCCTCACGCGGGACACGGCCGGGGGATATCGTCACGTTCCGTGAAGATCGAGTTGTCCCACCCCTGGCCGGAGACGGCCGCCGAGGCCGAGGCCGTGCAGGACGCGCTCCGCGCCGGGCTCGACCTGGCGGGCCCGGGCCCCTCGGACCCGGCGACCGTGGCGGGGGTGGACGTCGCCTACGCCGGGGAGCGGCTCGCGGCCGCCGTCGTCGTCCTCGACACGGCGACCCACCGGGTGGTCGAACAGGTCGCCGTGGCCGGCCGGACCGCGTTCGAGTACGTGCCGGGGCTGCTGGCCTTCCGGGAGCTGCCCTCGCTCGTCGAGGCGCTGGAGCGGCTCACCTCGGTCCCCGACCTGATCGTCTGCGACGGGTACGGCCTGGCCCACCCGCGCCGCTTCGGCCTCGCATGCCACCTGGGGGTGCTCACCGGGCTGCCCACCGTGGGCGTGGGCAAGACCGCCTTCGTCGGCTCCTACCGGGAACCCGGCCCACGGCGCGGCTCCTGGAGCGAACTGATGCTGGACGGCGAGGTCGTGGGGCGGGTGCTCCGCACGCAGGACGGCGTCAAGCCGGTCTTCGTCTCCCCGGGCCACCGCGTCGACCTGGACACGGCCTGCCGGCACGTCCTGGGGCTCAGCCCCCGCTACCGGCTCCCGGAGACGACCCGGGCCGCCGACAGGCTCTCCCGGGCCGCCCTGCGGGCCGCGGCGGACTGACCGACCGCGGTCCGCAGGACGGCCGCCGTGTCACGCCGGCGTCACGTCCCGGAGAGGACTCTCCTAGAGATGGGTCCCCGCCACCCGGGCCAGCAGGTCCTGCACACGGGCCGCCAGGTCCTTGGGACTGAACGGCTTGGTCATGTAGTCGTCGACACCCGCCTCGAACGCCTGCGTCACATCCGCCTGCTCCGACTTGGCCGAGAGCATGAGCACCGCGACGTTCTGCCCGCCCGGCATCTCTCTCAACCTGCGGCACACCTCGGGGCCGGACAGCCCCGGCATCATCCAGTCCAGGATCACCACGTCGGGCAACCTCTCGGCCAGGGCATCCATCGCCGCCAGCCCGTCATTGGCCATCCGCACCTCGTGCCCGGCCTTCTTCAGCGCGAAACTGATCACGAACTGGATGTCGGTGTCATCCTCCACCGTCAGAACCCTGGCCATGTCTCACCCCCAACAGCTCACGTCCCCGGTTAGGAAAGTGCCCTGGTCACCGACATTCATACCGGTCTTGCGCCCTTTGCACGAATTTGGCGAGAGCACCGGCCCGCCGGCGCGGGGCCCACGGGGCACACTGGGGAGCGGTACCGGAGCAGGAGGAGGGTTCTTCGACGCCGTGAGCGGCCGCGAGGTGGTCATCCTGATCGGCCTGCAGGGGTCGGGCAAGACGACCTTCTACGGCCAGGCGCTCGCCGCGACCCACGCCCACGTGAGCAAGGACCTCTTCCCCCGCGCCCGGCGGCGCCAGGAGCGGCAGCTCCGGCTGATCCGCGAGGCGCTGGAGCAGGGGCGCGACGTCGCCGTGGACAACACCAATCCCTCCCCCGAGGAGTGGCTGCCCCTCATCGAGGTGGCCCGGGAGCACGGGGCGCGGGTCATCGGCTACTGGTTCCCGCCCGATCTGGCCGGCTCCTTGGAGCGCAACGCCGCCCGGCCGGGACGGGCCCGCGTCCCGGAGGTGGGCCTGTACGCCACGCTCAAGCGCCTGCGCCGCCCGCGCCCGGCCGACGGGTTCGACGAGCTGTTCACCGTCCGCTTCGACGGCCACGGCGGGTTCGCCGTGCGTCCGCTGGAGGAGTGGCGGCCGTGAGGGCCCGGGGCTCCGGCCACCGCGGGCGGGATCAGCGGTGGCGGCCCGCCCCGGGCGTCCCGGCGGGGCGGCCGGCCAGCAGCGCGTGGACCTCGGACAGCAGGCCGCGGACCTCGAAGGGCTTGGTCATGTAGCGGTCGACGCCGGAGATGAAGCCCAGCGACCGGGACAGCTCACTGCCGCGGGCGGTGAGCATGATGATCGGCAGGTGGGCGGTGGCGGGGTCCTCGCGCAGGGCCTGGCCGACCTGCATCCCGGACATGCCGGGCATCATGACGTCCAGGATGACCAGGTCGGGCCGGTCGATGCGGGCGTGGTGCAGCCCCTCGACGCCGTCGGCCGCGGCGATGACGTCCAGCCCCACGCTGGTCAGCACGTCGGTCAGCAAGGCGCGGACATGGGGTTCGTCGTCGACGACCAGGACGGTGGCCTGCGCCGGGAACGGCCGGGCCGGGGCGGCGGGGGACTCGACAGGGTTCATGGTGTTCTCCTAACGGTGGTCGGTGCGGTCGGTGCGGTCGGCGTGGCCACTGGGGCCGATGTGACCGGTGCGGTCGGTGCGGTCGGTGTGGCCACTGGGGCCGATGTGGCCGGCGTGGTCGGCGTGGTCGGCGTGGTCGGCGTGGTCGGCGTGGTCGGCGTGGTCGGCGTGATCGGCAGGGTGACGGTGACGGTGGTGCCCCTGCCCGGGACGGACCGGACGCCGATGGTCCCGCCGTGCGCGTCGACGATGGCCTTGCTGATGGCCAGGCCCAGACCGGTGCCCGGCACCTGGTTGTCACTGGCGGTGGAGGAGCGGAAGAACCGGGTGAACAACCTGCCCTGCTCCTCCTCCGGGATGCCGACCCCGGTGTCGGCGACGGCGAGGGTGACCGTGCCCCCCCGGACGCCGCCGTCACGGCCGGCGCCGACGGTGACCGTCCCTCCCCGCGGGGTGAACTTGACGGCGTTGGACAGCAGGTTGAGCAGCACGCGCTCCAGCTGGGCCGCGTCGCCCTGCAACGGCGGCAGGTCCGGCGCCAGGGCCGACACCAGCTCGACCCCGGCGGCGGTGAAGGCGGGCTGCACCGCGGCGCGGCAGCGGCCG
>NZ_JBHSBM010000006.1:0-6686 GCF_042650625.1 Planomonospora corallina | reverse complement strand
TCGGAGGCGGCCAGGACCAGCCCGTCGGTGCTGAACAGCAGGGCGTTGACGACACCGGGTTCTTCGGTCAGCTTGTTCAGGGCCCAGGTCATGTCCGTTGAGTCGGCGGTGGGACGGTCGATCATGACTCGGGGTGTCCTCCGTGGTCGGTGTCGCTGGTGCCGTATCCCGCGCTGAGCGCGCGGCGCATCCGCTCGAAGCCCTCGGCGAGGGTGTCGGGGTCGCCGGCGTCGGTGATGGCCTCCTGGCTGGGCACCGAGGGGCGGGGCGCGGTGAGGGGATCCTTGGGTTGCCGTTTGGGCAGGCCGAGAGCGGTCGCGGTCGATTCGTGGATGTCGAGGACGACGAGAGCCTCTGCGGAAGGATCCGCAGGAGCGTCAGCAGGGAGGAGAGCTTGGACGGGTGGCACAGGGGAGAGTTCGGGTGCGGTGCGCCGCAGACCGATCTCCTCGGCCGGGGAGCGGCTCATGAGGTCGTCGGGCACCATGAGCACGGCCTTGACACCGCCGCTCGCCGAGGGAGCGCTCACGTCGACGCGGAACCCGTAGTCGCGGGCGAGCCGGCCGACGATGGCGAAGCCCAGCTTGCGCTCGTCCTCCACGGTGGTGACGTCCACGGCGGTCCGCAGCGACAGCAGCCGCTCGGCGGCCTCCCGCTGGAAGTGGTTCATGCCCAGGCCGCTGTCCTCCACCACGATGCGGTAGCCGGCCTGCACCCGCTGGACGTAGACGCTCACCGGGTCGCCGGAATAATCGGCGGCGTTGGACAGCAGCTCGGTCAGGGCGACCACGACCGGCTCCACCACCCGGCCCTCGACGAACAGCTCGCCGACCTCCGGCAGATAGGTGTAGTGCACGCGGTCGTAGGGACCGATGCGGCCGCGGGCGCTCTCCACGATCTCGCGGAAGGTGCAGTCGGCCCGCTGCGTGCCCGGCCACGAGCCGGTCAGGATGCGCAGGCGCTGCACCATGTGCAGGCTCCGGGTCGCGAAGTGGTCGATGTCGATGAGGCTCTGGTGGTAGGCGCTGGCCTGCGGATGCTTGTCCAGCTCCTCGTCGATCTTCATCTGGAGCCGGGTCAGGAACGCCTGCGCCTCGTCGGCCATGCCGCGCACCCCGGCGCGGGCCGCCCGGCCGACGCCGGCCCGGGTCGTCTCCAGCGCCTCGCGCACCAGGTCCTCGACCGCCTGGTGGAGGTCCTCCAGCGGCGTGCCCTTGAGCATCGGGTTGTGCAGGCCGGCCGCGACGACGCCGGGCCGGCGCCGTACCTCGGCGTCCAGCAGGGCCGGCAGCCGCTGCTCGGCCAGGTGCCGGGTCTCCTCCAGGGCGGCCTGGTACCACTCCACGTTCACGGCGGTTTGCCGGCGCAGCTCGTCGGCCTCCCGCGCGAAGGCCAGCCGCGCCTCCTCGACCTGGCGCGCGGCGTCGATCCTGGCCTGCGCGGTGTCGTTCTCGGCGGCGCGCCGGGCCCGGACGGCGGCCCGGGCGGTGCGGGTCTGCGCGGCCAGCGCTCCGCACGCGACGGCGAGACCGCCCCCCAGCAGCAGTTCGGCCACGATGTTCGGTTCGATCATGAGAGTCCTCGGGACGGGGGAGCCGGGCGCGCGCCGGAGGCGAGGCCGGACCGGGGACGGAATCGTCCTCTCGGGGATAAAAGAGCGGTCCGGAGCCGGTACGGCACCTCGGGACAGACACCTCGGCGTACGTACCTGGCGGGTAGTGGTGGGATCGCGCGTTGAACGTCCGTCACCGGCTCGGGCAGGTCGCTCATCAGCCGGCTCCGGCCGGGAAAGAAGTCGTCGACGGCGCCATGAAGGGCTCCTTCCTGCTGCCTGGAAGCTGCCGGTGACATCAGGCGGAATATCCCGCCCTGGGGTACTCCCGCCCTCAGGCACCCCGGGGGCGGAGGTGATGCCCGCCCGGCACGCTAGACCGCAACGGTGCCGGGTGGGCATCACCTCCCACTCGGTCCCTGGGCGGGACGAGCGGGGGATCTTTTCGCGGACGGCGCGGTGCCGGGGCTGGGTGGGGCCGGGGCGCCGTCCGCGGGCGGCACACAGCTAACACGATCTCTCCGCGCTCTGGGTAACCGATTGATGGCGAAGAGTAGTGATTCTTCCTCTTGAGGTGGGAGATCTTCCCCCGAAGTGGAAATTCGTCAACCGCTGTTGCTGCCCGTTTCCTGTGTGCTCGTGAAGCGGGAAATGGTGGGTCCGCCTGTCGGCGCCCCATGATCGAACGGTGGTCGGCGGCTCACAGGCAGGGCTCCTACCAGGGGGAATGTTGGAAAGGCTGGAGGTCTGCCGGTCGTCTGGGCATTTTCGGCATGCCGTAGTCCCGGGAAATGGTGCGTGCCGTATGCGCGCACAGGGAAACGCAGTCGCTCGCCGGATGAGGTGCTTTCTACCGGGGAAAGGAATCCTCTGCCCCGGGTGCAAGATCCCTCCGCCGTGCCGCGCCGCCGTCGCCGATCTGTTCTGTCCGGGGCGGCGGCGGGTGGTAGACATGGCCGGGAGCGCAGTAGGGCGGCATCGTCCTATCCCCTCCTTGCGCCGGGGAAGGCGCCGCTGGTCACCCGGATACGATGACCAGCGGCGCCGCACCCGCCTGCCCTCATCGAGCGTGACCAATCCTCCGCCCCACCGCTGTCGCGGCTGTCGCCGCGGACGGGCTGGAGCCGGCCGAGCCTCGGGCAGCCGGTGTTGACCAGCCAGTATGCCGCAGTGTTGTGGTGTGAGCGGGGACGCGCCCGCATACCGTGATCCATGTGCGACCCGGCCCTGCCTCCGGGTTCGATCCGGTGGTCGTGGCCACCGACGGGTTTGCGCCTCGCCTCTTGGAGAGCCTGATCGCATCATCACTCACGGGAAACGCTTGCCTACTCAAGGTAGATCAATGGCATTATGTAGGCGCCCGGTTACGGTTCGCATCAGCGGCCTGGCCGTGCCTGTCTTATCCGGCCGGTGATACCGGTCCGTCACGTCCCCCTCCCCCTCAGCTTGCGCATCCACCGGCAACCCTCGCATCCACCTACGCCTTGCCTCTGCCCGGTGCCGGTGCCGGTGCGCGAAGGAGATTGCCTCGATGCGATCCGACCCCGATCTGCCCCCGTCTGCCCGGCCATGGCTGGTCTACCTGCTGTCCGGGCTGGCCGGCACCGGTGTCCTGCACCTGCTGCGGCACATCGATGCCACCGGTACTGCGGCGATGATTGCCGCACTGGTGCCGGGTACCGCTGCGGCCCTCACCGTCGTCGCCGGCATCGGCCGTCACCGCCCTGCCTACGGTCTGCCCTGGCTGCTGCTGGCCGCCGGGCAGCTCAGCGCCGCCCTGGGCGCTTTCGCCCTCCACCTGCGCCGCGACGAGTGGACTCCTGACGTCGGCCCCGGCCTGGCGAGCGTCTTGTTCCTGCTGGCCTACCCGCTGACGGCCGCCGCGGTGCTGATGTTCCTGCGCAGGCGCGGCCTGATGTGGACGCTGACCGACGGGATCGACGCTGCGATCATCGTCGTGGGCGCCGGCCTGCCGCTGTGGACGATGGTGGTCTCACCGGTCATGGCCGATCCGCACCAGCCCACGGCGGCGGCCTGGGCGGCGCTCTACCCGGCGATGGACCTGGTCCTGCTGCTCATGGCGGTACGGCTGATCCTGGGCAACGCCGCCCGCACCACCGCCCACTGGCTGCTGTACGCCCACGGCACATTGATCTTCCTGGCCAACACGACCTACGCCATCCAGCGCATGCTCGGACACGGCCACAGCCACCTCACCGACATGCTGTGGTCGTCGGCCCCCCTGGTCCTGGCCGCGGCAGCCCTGCACCCGTCCATGACACGACTGGACCGGCACGCCGCCGCCGCGCCGGCGACCGGAACCGGCAGGCTGGTCATCGTCGCGGCCACCTCCCTCGCCCCGCCGTGCTTCCTATACCTCCAGCATGTGCGCGGCAC
This sequence comes from Planomonospora corallina, assembly GCF_042650625.1. Lineage (NCBI taxonomy): Bacteria > Bacillati > Actinomycetota > Actinomycetes > Streptosporangiales > Streptosporangiaceae > Planomonospora > Planomonospora corallina. The sequence goes on along the minus strand of NZ_JBHSBM010000006.1, from coordinate 2,737 downwards.
GCCGGTGCACACCCCCACCCTGGCCGCCGGCTGTTTGATCGCGTTCGCGCTGATGCTGACCCGCATGACCCTCCTGCTGCAGGCGCAGCGGCGCGTCGCCCTCACCGACTCGCTGACCGGCCTGTACACCCGGCGCTTCCTCGAGGACTTCCTCGGCCGCCGAGCCACCGCCGCCTCCCGCGCGATAGGAGGCCTCCTGGTAGTCGACATCGACCACTTCAAGTGGATCAACGACACCTACGGCCACTCCGTCGGCGACGCGGTGCTGCGGGAGGTCTCCGGCCGGCTGCGGGCCGGCCTGCGCAGCGACGACATCGCCGTCCGCTACGGCGGAGAGGAGTTCCTCGTCCTGCTACAGGACTGCGACCCGGCGCACCTTCACGAGCTGGGCGAGCGCATCCGCCGCGGCATCAGCAGCGTCCCGGTGCCCACCGCAGAGACGCCGGTGGCGGTCACCGTCTCGATCGGCGCGGCCGTCCGGCAGCCCGGCCAGGGCATCGCCGGCCTCATCGACACAGCAGACAAGGCCCTGTACGCGGCCAAACGGTCCGGACGCAACCGGCTCGTCATGAACCTGCCGGTCGCCGGCTGATCTCCTTCACCCGCGTCCCCACGTCAGCTGTGGCCCTGGGCGCCTATGGCGCGGACCACTGCGGCGATCTTCGGCGCGTCTCGCGCCATGCGGGGCCGGCCGGTGCGCGGACACGGATCCATGGGCCCTGGAGCAACCGCCATGACCGGCCGATGGCGTCCGTGTCCGCGCGGCGAGCGCGGTCCCCCCTCCAGACAACCCCACTCGCGTCATGATTTCTACCAGCATAGGAGTCGTTACGGTAGGTGAACGTTCAATGGAAGCGGGACGGATTGATCTTCTAGTGCCGACGGCTCTTCCGTGCGGGGCCGTGGCTCGGTCTGAAGAAGGAAGATTGATCGGCTTGTACTGAAAACGGTGGCGTTCTGGCTGAGTCCTCGAGGCCGGTGATCGCCGGCACGCTGATCCGGCTGACCGTGGAACGGCTGCCCGGCGATGCCCATCCCCGGCCGGTGTGACTGTGGTCCTCGGCCCTGGACCTGCCGGCCGTCCGGGTCGACTTGCTGTGGCAGGCGTTCCTGCGCAGATTCGACCTGGAGCATACGTTCCGGTTGTGGAAGCAGACCTTGGGCTGGACCGCACCGAAGATCCGCAGCCCGCAGGCGGCCGACCGCTGGACCTGGCTGATCATCGCCGCCTACGAGCGGCGCGCGCTCGGGATCGGCTCGCACTGGCCGTTCGATCAGTGGAGGCGTTTCCTGCCCGAGCACACCACCGCCGTCAGCCTGCTGGACCGGCTGCTGCATCACAGCATCGTGGTGGTCGCCGAGGGCGAGTCCTTCCGCATGCGCCAGGCCCGCACGCGAGGCTCCGGACGATCGACCAAGAAGTAGTCAACTACGGAAGGGCGGGGACTTCTATCTGACCACCAGCGGCGACACGCACTTGACCGTTGACACACCCGCCTCCCTGAGCTCTACCGCCTTGCGAGACCGTGTCCCGGCCGGGAACCGCTCTGCGGGGAGGGTTCATCAGCGGCCCCGCCGCATCGGTGTGAAAGCGCTTCTACAGATCGGTCCCGGTCGGTTCTGCGGTGAGCGGCCGCGCGGTGGAGGGGGAACGGTTCCTCACCGGCGGAACCGGTGCCCGTCCACTCCTCTCACCGTGCGGGTGGGATCAGTAGTAGTGGCCGGCTTCGGGCGCTTCGGCAGGCCGGTCGGCGGGTGGCGACCCGGCCAGTAGTGCGCGGACCTCGGACAGCAGGTCACGGACCTCGAAGGGCTTGGTCATGTAGCGGTCGACGCCGGAGATGAAGCCCAGCGACCGGGACAGCTCACTGCCGCGGGCGGTGAGCATGATGATCGGCAGGTGGGCGGTGGCGGGGTCCTCGCGCAGGGCCTGGCCGACCCGCATGCCGGACATGCCGGGCATCATGACGTCCAGGATGACCAGGTCGGGCCGGTCGATGCGGGCGTGGTGCAGCCCCTCGACGCCGTCGGCGGCGGCGATGACGTCCAGCCCCACGCTGGTCAGCACGTCGGTCAGCAGGGCGCGGACATGGGGTGCGTCGTCGACGACCAGGACGGTGGCCTGCGCCGGGAACGGCCGGGCCGGGGCGGCGGGGGACTCGACAGGGTTCATGGTGTTCTCCTAGCGGTGGTCGGCCGGGTGGTCGGTGATGGAGTGGACGGGATCGGAGGTTCGGGTGCGCCGGGTTGTCCGGCGACCTGCGGCACGACGGATGCGGCGGACTGCGGCGCGGGGGCTGCGAGGGGCAGGGTGACGGTGACGGTGGTGCCCCTGCCCGGGACGGACCGGACGCCGATGGTCCCGCCGTGGGCGTCGACGATGGCCTTGCTGATGGCCAGGCCCAGGCCGGTGCCCGGCACCTGGTTGTCGCTGGCGGTGGAGGAGCGGAAGAACCGGGTGAACAACCTGCCCTGCTCCTCCTCCGGGATGCCGACCCCGGTGTCGGCGACGGCGAGGGTGACCGTGTCCCCCCGGACGCCGCCGTCACGGCCGGCGCTGACGGTGACCGTCCCTCCCCGCGGGGTGAACTTGACGGCGTTGGACAGCAGGTTGAGCAGCACGCGCTCCAGCTGGGCCGCGTCGCCTTGCAGCGGCGGCAGGTCCGGCGCCAGGGCCGCCGCCAGCTCGACCCCGGCGGCGGTGAAGGCGGGCTGCACCGCGGCGCGGCAGCGGCCG
>NZ_JBHSBM010000005.1:274113-283569 GCF_042650625.1 Planomonospora corallina | reverse complement strand
AGCCCGCGCCCGCACCGCCGTACAAGGACCATCTGGCGTGGCTGGCCCGGCAGGACCGCGCGGCCGCCCGTCAGGCATGGCGCTCCCGCCTGGCCGGGCTCGACGGGCCCACCCTGGTCGCCCCCGGGCTCGACGGCAGGCCGCCGGTGGAACCCGGCCGGGTCCGCGCCCACCTCGACGAGGAGCGGACGGCCCGTCTCACCGCCGCCCTGCGCGCCCGCTCGCTGACCCTCAACACCGCGGTCCAGGGGGCGTGGGCGCTGCTGCTGGCCCAGCTGACCGGGCGTGACGACGTCGTCTTCGGCGGCACGGTCTCCGGCCGCCCGGCCGAGCTGCCCGGCGTCGAGCGCATGGTCGGCCTGTTCATCAACACGCTTCCCGTCCGGGTACGGCTGCGCCCCGGCGGCCCCGGCGAGACCCTCGCCGGGCTGCTGACGCGCCTGCAGGCCGAGCAGGCCGAGCTGCTGCCCCACCACCACCTCGGCCTGGCCGAGATCCAGGGCCTGCACGGCGGGGGCGGGCTGTTCGACACCATGACGGTGCTGGAGAACTACCCGGCGGGCGCCACGGCGACCGAGATCGCCGACGGGCTGCGGCTCGCCGGAGCCGGGGGGAGCGACGCCACGCACTACCCGCTCGCGCTGGCCGCGACCGGCGGGCGGACCGTCTCGCTGCGCCTGGACCACCGGCCCGACGCCTTCTCCTCCGCCGAGGCCCGGCGGCTCCTGGACCGGCTCGTCCGCGTGCTCGAGACCGTGGCCACGGATCCCGGCCTGCCGCTGGCCCGGCTCGACCTGCTGACCGACGACGAGCGCGCCCTCGTCCTGGCGGGACCGGAGCGGGCGGCGCCCGTGCCGGACGGGACCGTGGCGGACGCCTTCGCCGCGCAGGCGGCACGGACCCCGGACGCCGAGGCGGTCGTGGCGGACGGGACCGTCCTGACCTACGCCGAGCTCGACCGGCGGGCCGACCGGCTCGCCCGCCGGCTGGCCGCGCTGGGCGTGCGCGCGGAGACACCGGTCGCGGTCCTGCTGGAACGGTCGGCGGAGGTCGTCGTGGCGACCCTGGCGATCACCAAGGCGGGCGGAGTGTACGTGCCGCTCCACCACGGCCATCCGCCCGGCCGGATGAGCTGGGTCATGGCCGACACCGGAGCGCCCGTCCTGGTCGCCGACCGCGATCCCGGCTTCGACCCCGGCCGGGACGTCGCCGTGCTCCGCCTCGACCTCCCGGCGGCCGCGGCCTCTCCGGAGGCCGCGACGCTCCCGGCGGAGACGGCCTCTCCAGGGGACGCGGCCCCCGCGGGCGAGGCGGTCCTTCCGGGGGAGACGGGCGCCGGGCCGGGCCACGACCTCCGGCACGCCCGGATCCACCCGGACTCGCTCGCCTACGTGATGTACACCTCGGGCTCGACCGGCACCCCCAAGGGCGTGGCCGTACGGCACCGCGACGTCCTCGCCCTCGCGGCCGACCATCGGTGGGCCGGGCGGCACCGGCGGCTGCTGATGCACTCCCCGCACGCCTTCGACGCCTCCACCTACGAGCTCTGGGTGCCGCTGCTGACCGGCGGCACGGTCGTCGTCGCGCCGCCCGGCGAGCTGGACCCCGCCCGTCTCCGCGACCTCGTGGCACGGCACCGGCTGACCGCCCTGTTCATCACGACGGCGCTGTTCAACCTGGTCGCCGAGGAGGACCCGGGCGCGTTCGGCGCCTTGGCGGAGGTGCTCACCGGCGGTGAGGCCGCCTCGCCCGAGGCGATGCGCCGCGTGTCGCGGGCCTGCCCGGACACCGTGCTCGGACACGTCTACGGGCCCACCGAGACCACCACCTACGCCACCTACCACGCCGTCGGGGCCGTCCCCGAGGGCGGTGCCGCGCCGCCCATCGGCCGGGCCCTGGACGGCATGCGCGCCCACCTGCTGGACGGGCTGCTCCGGCCGGTGCCGCCCGGCGCGGTCGGCGAGCTGTACCTGTCGGGCGCGGGGCTGGCCCGCGGTTACCTGGGCCGTCCGGGTCTGACCGCCGAGCGGTTCGTCGCCTGCCCGTACGGCACGGGCGAGCGGATGTACCGGACCGGGGACCTGGCCAGGTGGACGGCCGGCGGCGAGCTGGAGTACGTCGGCCGGGCCGACGCGCAGGTGAAGATCCGGGGATTCCGGATCGAGCCGGGGGAGATCGAGGCGGCGCTGGCCCGGCACCCGGAGGTCGGGCAGGCGGTGGTGGTCGCCCGGGACGACCGCCTCGTCGCCTACGTCACCGGCCCTGCGGACCGCACCGCGGACGCCCCCGTCACCGGTCCGGCGGAGAGCAGCGGCGTCGCCCCCGTCACCGGTCCGGCGGAGAGCGCCGGCGTCGGCCCCGGGGAGCTGCGGGCGCACCTGGCTCGGACCCTGCCCGAGTACATGGTCCCGCAGACCGTCATGGTCCTGGACGCCCTCCCGCTCACCCCCAACGGCAAGGTCGACCGGGCGGCCCTCCCCAGGCCGGAGGTGTCGGCGTCCGGACGGGATCCCCGGACCCCCGCCGAGGAACGGCTCTGCCGTCTGTTCGCCGAGGTCCTCGGCCTGGACCGGGTCGGCGCCGACGACGGCTTCTTCGACCTGGGCGGCGACAGCATCGCGGTCATCCGGCTCGTCTCCCGTGCCCGGAGCGAGGGACTGGAGATCAGCCCCCGCGAGGTGTTCGCCCGCCAGACGCCCGAGGCCCTGGCGGCGGGCGGTCACGCGGGCTCCACCGGACGGGAGGTGCTGCTCCCGCTCCGCGCCACCGGCGCCAAGCCCCCGCTGTTCTGCGTGCACCCCGGCGCCGGACTCGGCTGGCCGTACTCCGGCCTGCTCCGCCACCTCGGTCCCGACCAGCCCGTCTACGCCTTCCAGGCGCGGGCGCTGACCGAGCCCGGTCACACCTCCCCGTCGATCGAGGCCGCCGCCCTGGACTACCTGGAGCGGATCCGCGAGGTCCAGCCGCGCGGGCCGTACCGGCTGGCGGGCTGGTCGATGGGCGGGCTGATCGCCCACGCCATGGCCGTCGAACTGCGCGGGCGCGGCGAGGAGGTCGCGCTGCTGGCGCTGCTCGACGCCTACCCCGGCGCCGGCGCGGGCGTCCCCGGGAGCGGCGCCGGAGTAAGCGTCCCCGGCAGCGACGCCGGAGCAGGCGTGCCCGGGGACGGGGGACCCGGCGGCGCCGTCCCGGAGAACGCGGAGCCCGGCGGACCGGACGACCCCGTCCACCCGGACCGGGACGAGGTCCTGTCCGGCCTGCTGTCCGCGGTCGGCTACCAGGGGACGGGAGAGGCCGGCGACATCATGGCGTTCGTGCGCGCCCACGGCGGCCGGTACGCCACCCTCGACGAGCCGACCCTGCGCGCGGTCTACCGCCACTACCGCAACGGTGTGAAGATCTCCCGGGAGCACACGCCCCGTCTCTTCGACGGGGACGTGCTCTTCTTCACCGCCGCCCGCGACCGCGGGGCGGACGCCCCCACCGCCGCCGACTGGAAGCCGTACGTGACCGGGAGCATCACCGACCACGCCGTCGACTGCGACCACGAGAGCATGCTGAACCCCGGACCGGTCGCGGAGATCGCCGCGCTGCTCAGAAAGGAACTGCCATGACCGTCAACCCCTTCGAGGACCCCGACGGCACCTACCTGGCCCTCGTCAACGACGAGGGCCAGTACTCCCTCTGGCCCGCGTGGGCCGAGGTCCCGCCCGGCTGGACCGTCGCCTTCGGCGAGGACACCCGGCAGGCATGCCTGGAGCACATCGAGGCGAACTGGACCGACATGCGCCCGCGGAGCCTGATCGAGGCGATGGGAGAATGACCGCCGGCCCCGCGCGGGGAGGGACCGCGCCGGTGAACGTCCTCCTCCGCGGGGAGGGACCGCCCCGGCGAGCGTTCCGCCCGCGTGGGGAGAGACCGCGCCAGGGCCCCGCGCCGGCATCGGGGCCAGGAGCATTGGAGGGAACCTGATGACCTGGCTGCGCCGCCCCCGCCCCCGACCGGCGGCGACCACCCGGCTGATCTGCTTCGCGCACGCGGGCGGGTCGGCCACCGCCTACCGGGAGTGGCCCGCGCTGCTGCCGGAGACCGTCGAGCTGTACGGCGTGCAGCTCCCCGGCCGGGCCGACCGGTACGGCGAGCCGCTCCCGGAGAGCCTGGAGGCCGTGGCCGCCGCCGTCGCCGGGGAGCTGGTCCCGCTGCTGGACCGGCGCTTCGCGCTGTTCGGGCACAGCATGGGCGCACTGGTGGCCTACGAGGTGACCCGGCTGCTGGAGGAGCGCGGCCCCGGCCCGGCGCGGCTGTTCGTGTCGGGCTGCGCGGCGCCGCACGAGCGCCCGGAGTACGGCTACTCCCGCTACGACGACGACGGGCTGGTCGCCGAGCTCACCCGGCTCGGCGGCACCGAGGCGGCGGTCTTCGCCCACAGGGACCTGCGGGAGCTGGTCCTGCCGTACGTCCGCGGTGACTTCCGGCTGGTCGACGCCTACCGCCACCGGCCCGGACCGCCGCTGCGCACCCCGGTCTCCGCCCTCGTCGGCGACGCCGACCCGGTCGTCACCCCGGCCCAGGCCAAATCCTGGGAGTCGCTCACGGCCTCGGAGTTCTCGCTGACCGTCTTCCCCGGCGACCACTTCTACCTGCAACCGCTCCGGGAGCGGGTCGTCGCCGAGGTCGCCCGGCGCGTCTAGGCCCGCACGGGCCTCGGGTCCTCGACCGGACCGGAGGCCGCGGATCCACAGGACGGCTCCGCGTGGACGGAGGCCCGCGCGACGGCTTCGGCAGGGCTCCCGCGGCCTGCCGGGCAGTGCGCCCGGTGCCGACGCGCGGAGCCGGCCATGGGCCAGGGCTCAGAGCCGGCCGCTGAACGCCCGGATCAATCTCCCGAACGACCAGGTAGCCAGGTGGCCCGGCATGGCGGAGGCCGCGCGCAGCACGGTCTCGCTCTGGAACACCGTCCGCGGCCCGGAGGTCGCGATGCCCCGGGCGGCGGCCGCGGAGGCCAGCGCGGCCTGCCGCCGGCGGCTCCTGCCGTACACGCGCAGAGCCGCGGCCGGATCCGGGCCTGAGGCGGGGCCGGAACCCGGCGTGCGATCGGCGGCCGCGAGGGCGCGCAGCAGCGCCGCGACGTCCTCCAGTGCCTGGCCGGCGCCCTGCGCCAGCATGGGGGGCATCGTGTGCACCGCGTCGCCGATCAGGGCGCACCGGCCGCGCCACCACCGGAACGGGGCCCGGTGCCTGCGGTGGGGGAAGAGCTCGAGGTCCTCGTCCGACAGCGACGCCAGGAGTCCGGTGACGGGAGGGGCCCATGTCCCGTACCGGTCCCGGAGGGCGGCGAGTGCCCGGTCCGGGCGGTCGAAGCCGTCGCCCGGCCGCAACCGGAGGTCGATGAGCCACTGCAGCAGGCCGCCGCCCGCGGGGCTCATCCCGACGGCGCCCCGGCGCCCGAGGAACATCAGGCCGCGGGAGCCGAGTTCGAAGGGCGCCGCGACCAGGCCCTGCCAGGTCGCCGTACCCGTCGGGGGTGCGTCCGTGCCGGGACCGGAGCCGAAGAGCGCCGCGCGTACCTGGGAGTTCACGCCGTCGGCGCCGATGAGCAGGTCGCCTGAGTGCTCCGCGCCGTCCTCGGTCCCGGCCCGTACGGAGCGGCCGTCGTCGTGGAGGCGGGTGAGGCGGGCGCCGAACCGGACGGTGCCCGCCGGCAGCCCTTCGGCGAGCCTGGCGAGCAGCGTCCGCCGGGGGATCACCACCACCGGGAAGCCGGAGCCGGCCTCCAGCCGCGCGGTGTCCACCGTCATCACCGGGCGCCCGCGGGCGCTGCGGACGTCGAGGGCGTCCAGACGCTGCCCCGCCCCGTCGAGCCGTACGCCGAGATCGTCCAGGACCGCCGTGCCGTTGCTCCAGAGCGTCAGTGCGCAGCCGCTGTCACGCGGGGCGGGCGCCCGTTCGAGCACGGTCACCGTGTGCCCGGCGGCGAGCAGCCCTCTGGCCGCCGCCAGTCCCGCGATCCCGGCTCCCGCGATGAGAACACGCATCCCACTCCTCTACGATTCGTAGTACTACGATTCGTAGAATACGAGGGCGGGGAACACCGAGCAAGGGGTCCGGCCCGCCGCCGACGGGCACCGGGAGCGGCCGGGAGCGAGGCACTCCGGTGGATGGACCGGCCGACGGGGACGGGCGGTGAGCGCGGGCGCCCCTGGCGGGCACCCTCAGAGGATGAGCGCGAAGCAGTCCGGCCGGTAGTCCTCGGGCAGGGGTCCGGTCTCCTCCAGCGCCTTGTTGACGTAGGAGAGCATCACCGGGTCCATCGTCTCCAGGTTGTGCCCGACCGCTCCCTCGACGAGGCCCTTGAGGGGGCAGTCGTCCTGGAGCATGCGGTTGCTCACCTGACCGGCCGGGCCGTCGACGAACGTCGAGGCGGCCATCTGCTCGGCCTTCAGCCCGAGGGCGGTGTAGTCGACGCCGGGCTCGACCATGGTCGGGGAGTTCAGCTCCTCGAACAGTGCCGAGCCCGGTGCCAGCTCCTCGCAGACGGTCTCCCGCCCGCAGCCCTCACCCAGCTCCTCCGTCAGGCTGTGGTGCGGTGAGCCCAGCGTGACCAGCTCGGACACCTTCGCCGCCCCGCCCTCGAACCGCATGTACGCCCGGGGGACGATCCCGCCGAGGCTGTGCCCGACGATCGCCGCCTTCTCCGCGCCGGTCGCCTGGAGCACCCCTTCCACGAAGATCTCCAGCGTCCGCGCCGACTCCCTGATCGACCGGCTCCACCCGTAGTCGAGCGCGAAGACGCAGTAGCCCTGCTTGTCCAGGTAGGCCGCCGCCACCGGCCAGGTCACCGCCCCGGTGCTCCTGGCCCCGTGCACCAGGACCACCGGGTACGGCGTCGCCTCCGCAGGGCGGCACCCGAAGTCGTTGGCCTCCGGCAGCCCCTCGGAGGCCATCCCCCGGGCCTCGGCCACGTAGTCGATCTCCGGGGCGCCGGACGCGCCGGGCGTCCGGGCCACCTGCCGCACCAGGGTGTCGGCCAGCAGGACGAGGGCCGCGAGCGCGGCCACGGCGCACAGGGCGGCCACGGCGACCACGGCGACGCGGCCGGGCTGGAGGCGGCCCACGCGATCCCTCCCTCCGGACGGGTGGTCGGACCAAACCTCCTCCGCCGGCCCGCCGGCCGCTAGGGCCGGGCCGCACCGCTTCCTCACGCGTTTTGGCACCGCCGCACAACTCCGCCCGCCGTACGGCCCGCCGCGCCCGGGACCGTGCGGCTCGTCGGCCGGAGCCGTCCGGCCCGCCATCCGGAGCCGGGGCGCACGCCGTACGGCGGGCCGGACCGCACCCGGCCGGGTGAGTTCTGTCGAAGAAGGGCCCCTCCTTGGGCAATGAGTGCCCATGAGCCGGGACGAGACGGGCGGTTACCGTCGCCCCTGTGGGTGAACGTGTGCTGATCGCGCTCGGCGGCAACGCCATGACGGCCTCCGACGGGAGCGCCTCGCCCGACGACCAGCGCCGTGCGGTCGAGGAGGCGATGGGCCACGTCGCCGCGCTGCTCGCGGCCGGCCACCAGGTGGCCCTCACCCACGGCAACGGCCCGCAGGTCGGCAACCTGATCGTGAAGAACCAGCTCGCCGCGGACGTGGTCCCCCCGGTCCCGCTCGACTGGTGCGGCGCGCAGACCCAGGCCACGATCGGCACGCTCATCCTCAACGCCCTCGAGGGCCGGGCCGTCGTCGTGGTGACCCGCACGCTCGTCGATCCCGCCGACCCGGCGTTCACCGACCCGGTCAAGCCGATCGGCCGCTACTTCACCGAGGAGGAGGCGCGCCGGTTCGAAGGAAGAGGCCAGACCTGGCGCCGGTTCGAGCGCGGCTGGCGCAGAGTGGTCCCCTCCCCGGAGCCGCTGCAGATCCTCGACGCGCCGGCGGTCGCCACGCTGATGGCCGCCGGGTTCGTCGTCGTGGCGGCCGGCGGCGGGGGAGTGCCCGTGATCCGGGCCCCCTCAGGGAGGCTGGCCGGCGTCGAGGCCGTCATCGACAAGGACCTCGCCGCGGCCCTGCTGGCCCGGACCGTCCGGGCCGGCACGCTGGTCATCGCCACCGACGTGCCCTGCGCCTGGACCGGCTTCGGCACGCCCGGCGCCCGGCCGATCGGCGCGATCAGCGCCGGCGGGCTCCGCGACCTCCAGGCCGCCGGGCACTTCGCCGGCGGCAGCATGGGCCCGAAGGTCGAGGCCGCGCTGCGCTTCGTCGAGCACGGCGGCGACCGGGCGGTGATCACCTCCCTGGAGGGCATCGGGGCGGCGGTCGCGGGGGAGACCGGGACCGTGGTGAGCAGGTGAGCGGCGGTCCCCGGCGGACCCCGACGCGCGAATGGAAACGACCCGACGGAAAGGCGGCCGGAATGCCGGAACCCATCGAAGTGCGCAAGGTGCCCATCGAGAGCGTGACCGACGCCTCCGGGCTGGAGAGGCTGATCGACGACGGGGTGATCGAGGCGCACCGGGTGCTCGCGGTGATCGGCAAGACCGAGGGGAACGGCGGCGTCAACGACTACACCCGCATCCTCGCCGACCGTGCCTTCCGCGAGGTGCTCGCCGCCAAGGGCCACCCGTCGCCGGAGAGCGTCCCGCTGGTGTGGTCGGGCGGCACCGACGGCGTGCTCAGCCCGCACGCCACGATCTTCGCGACCACGTCCCCGCCCCCGGGCGACGAGCCGGGCGACGAGCCGCGGCTCAGCGTCGGCATCGCGATGAGCGACGTCATCCTGCCCGAGGACATCGGCCGGCCCGCCATGGTGGAGAAGGTCGCCGCCGGGGTGCGCGAGGCCATGAAGGCCGCGGGGATCGACGACCCCGCCGACGTGCACTACGTGCAGACCAAGACGCCGCTGCTGACCCTGGCCACCATCAACGACGCCAAGTCCCGCGGCAGGGACGTGGTGACCGAGGACACCGGCCCCTCGATGGACATCTCCAACTCCACCACCGCGCTCGGCGTCGCCGTCGCACTGGGGGAGATCGAGATGCCCCGCGCCGACCAGATCCACCGGGACCTGTCGCTGTACTCGTCGGTGGCGTCCTGCTCCAGCGGCGTCGAGCTCGACCGGGCGCAGATCGTGGTCGTCGGCAACGTCCGCGGCATCGGCGGCCGCTACCGCATCGGCCACTCGGTGATGAAGGACGCGCTGGACGCCGACGGCATCTGGGAGGCGATCCGCTCCAGCGGCATCGACCTGCCGGAGCGCCCGCACCCGTCCGACCTGGGAGGCCGGCTGGTCAACGTCTTCATGAAGTGCGAGGCCGACCCGTCGGGCCGGGTCCGGGGCCGCCGCAACATCATGCTCGACGACTCCGACGTGCACTGGCACCGCCAGATCAAGGCCACCGTCGGCGGTGTCGCGGCCAGTGTCACCGGGGATCCCGCCGTCTTCGTCAGCGTCGCCGCGGTCCACCAGGGCCCC
>NZ_JBHSBM010000005.1:242727-274092 GCF_042650625.1 Planomonospora corallina | reverse complement strand
TGGCCGCCATCGCCGACCTCGGCTGATCCCGCCGCCCCGACGGATCCCGGCGCCCCGGCCCGTCCCGCCGCGCCCGGCCCGGTCCCCGGGCCGGGCCGTCTCCTCCTCCCCCCGGCCTCGCCGGTCCCGGACGGCCCGCCCCCGCGCGGCCGTACCCGGGCGGTCGCTCAGCCCCAGACCGCGTAGACGACGGCGAGGGTCCCGGCGAAGGCCAGGGCCTCGACCGCGTAGCCGACCGCCCGGACGATCCACGGCTCACCGAGCCGGGTGCCGTTTCCAACCGTGTCCAGCATCGCCTTTCCTCTCCCTCTCTCCGGTACGGGCATCCTCGCCCGCCCCCGGTCCCGGCCGCATGGGCCGGTGGTCCCGGTGTGTCCGGGACATCCCGGCCGCGCGTCCTGTCCCATCTGACGCCGCGAGTAGGGTGAATGTTCGTGCTGACCATTCCGCAACCCCTGGTCCCCGGCGACGACGGCACCGGCGACGCCGCCGTGACCTCCGCGCTCGCCGCCTTCTCCGCCGGTACGGCGGAGGCGACCGAGGTGATCGCCGCGCTGAGCGGGGCCCGCCTCCTGGTCCCGGTCGTGGCGCTGCTGACCTCCTCCGAGGTCGGCGAGCACGGCCTGCGGCAGGAGAAGGAGAGCGAGATGGCACTGCCGAAGCTCGTCGGCAACGACGGCCGGGAGGCGGTGCTCGCCTTCACCGGGGCCGAGTCGCTGAAACTCTGGCGCCCGGACGCCCGGCCCATCCAGGCCACCACGCCGCAGGTCTGCCAGGCCGCCGCCGCGGAGGGCGTCGCGGCCGTGGTGGTCGACGTCGCCGGGCCCGTGCCGTTCGTGATCGAGGGCGGGGTGCTGGCGGCGTTCGCCGCCGTGCAGTCGGGCACCCTCGACCGGCTCGGCCCGGACAGCGGCGTCACCGTGGCGCGGATGGCGGAGCAGGTCCCCGGGCCCGGCCCGGCCTCCCGGCGCCGCCGGTTCGGCTGGCCGCTGCGCCGGCGCGGCTGACCGGCGGGACCGCCGGAGCGCGGGTGCCGCGCCCGCGCCGCAGGCGGGCGAGGCGGGCGGTCAGGGTCCCGGCGCGGGCCCGCGTTCGCTCCCCGGCACGGGGCGCAGGCGATCTCCGTCCGGCTGGGGGCGGTGCGCCAGCCGGCTGAAGGGCGGCAGAGTGAAGTGGCCGCGGATCATGTCCACGAGGGCGGCCATCTTGTCGTCGGTGACGTCCGTCTTGCGCTCGTCGAGCGTCACCCCGACCAGATAGCGCGCCCGGTCGACCCGGTACAGGTACATGCCGCCGCGCTCGACGTCGAGCACGGTGCGGATGAGGGCGCCGCCCTCCAGCCGCCGGAACTGCCGGTCGAGCCGCTCGGTGAGCCAGATCAGCTGGTTGCCGGCCTTCAGGTAGAGCGCGCGGCGCTCCTCCTGGGTGGTGTCGTGGAAGAAGTGCGCCAGGTCGACGTCGTCGAGCACGTCGGCGTAGAAGCAGCAGCGCCCGCCCGCGTAGTAGGCGACGAAGTGCAGGTCGTCCTGGTCGAGCATGGCGACGCAGCTGTCGAGCGCCTTCTCCACCGGCGGGCCGGCGCCGGGCACGGTCCGGATCAGGATCTCCGACTCGCCGAGCACCTTCCGCTTGGTCGCGGTGGGCACCGGGCCCATCCCGGCGTCCAGATAGGGCAGGTAGAGGCCCCTGCCGTAGTGGGTGAGCAGATAGACGCCGGTGACGACGGCGAAGAGGCTCACCCCCGTGGTGACCAGGCCGTGCAGCTCGCCGGGGACCCTGCCGCGCCAGAGCACCGGGCCGAACGCGGCGGCGAAGCCGAGCACCGCCTCACCGGCCGCGAGGACCGTCAGCGCGGTCACCATCAGCACCGGCAGCCGGGCCCGGAGCCGGCCGATCACCGTGGCGATGCCGGCGAGGGAGACGATCACCCCGACGACCGTGGCGGCGCGGGCGCCGTCGTAGTCCTCGCCCTCGATGTACCAGGCGAGGAACTCCAGCAGGACGGGGAGCAGGACCAGCGTCGCGATGACGGCCGGCAGCCGTGCGAAGCGGTCCGTGTCCACGCGATCCATTCCTCCCGGGGGTATAGAGGGGCCTCCAGCGTCCATGATCGGGGGTAGCGCCGTCAATGACCTCCGAGGTCATGGCCGCCGATATCCGGACACGGCGGGACCGGCCGGGCTATGGTCGGCCGGTGGCCTCCCCCTGGTGGATCCTCGCCCTGGCGGTGCTCGGCGCGCTCGCCGGCGGGCCTCAGCGTGCCGCCGTCCTGCGCCACTCGGTCGGCCACGACCAGCCGCCGCGCACGCACTGCCCCTCCTGCGCCGCCGGTCTCGCCGTGCCGCCGCCCACGGGCCGCTGCCCGTCCTGCGCCGCCGCGCTCGGCCCGCCCCCCTTCTCCACCGAACTGATCAGTGTGCTGCTCCTGGCGGCGCTGGCGGTCCAGGCCGTCTCCGCCGGTGCGGCCGGTGGGCTCGGGGAGGGTGGTGGGCTCGGGGAGGGTGGTGGAGCGGCCGCCCCGGCCGGAGCGCCGGGCGGCTCCCTCGGGGAGCTGGCGGCCTTCTCCTGGCTGGCCGTGCTCGCCGTCCCGCTCGCCTTCGTCGACCTCGCCGTCCACCGGCTCCCCGACCGGCTGACCCTGCCCGCCTGGGCCGGCACCCTGGCGCTCCTGGCGGTCACCGCCGCCGTCCTGCACCGCCCCGACGACCTGCTGCGGGCGATGCTCGGGGGGTGCGCGATGGCCGCCTTCTACCTGGTGCTCTTCCTCGTGCATCCGGCCGGGATCGGCCTGGGTGACGCCAAGCTAGGTCTGTCGCTGGGCAGCGCCCTCGGCTGGCTCGGCTGGGGCCAGGTGGCGGCCGGGCTGCTCCTGACCCACCTGCTGGCGGGCCTGTACGCGGCCGCGCTCATCGCCTCGCGCCGCGCCCGCCGCGACAGCGAGATCCCCTTCGGCCCCTTCATGATCATCGCGACCTTCGCCGTCCTCCTGACCGGCCTGGGCGGCTGACCCGCGGGTCCGCCGGTCCGTCCTCCGGCCGGGAGCCCGCGGGTTCGCCCTCCGGCCGGGAGTCCGCGGGTCCGCCGGGAGGGTTCGCCCCCGGCCGGTCCGCGGTCCTCAGGCCTCGCTCCCGAGGGCCTGCAGGACGGCCAAGGTGTTCTGGTACTCCCGCCAGAGGGAGATCTTGCCGTCGCGCACCGTCAGCACGCCGACGAAGGCGGCGGTGGACCGCCGGTCCGTCTTCACGGACGTGCCGGTCAGTTCGTACTCCACGACGATCGTGCCCGGATCCGCCGTGTCGTGGACGGCGGTGACCCGGCAGTCGTCGAAACGGACCGGGAACCCCGCCCGCTGCGGGTTGACGAACTCCAGGAACCGCTGCCTGCCCTCGATCCTGGCCGGGAGGCCGGGCGGGGCGAAGGGGATCTCGACGACCACGTCCTCGGCGAGGTCGTCACCGGTCAGTTCGGCGGGGCGGCCGAACCACTCCCGCTGCATGCGCTGGAACATCTCGCGTGGTGTGGCGTGCACGGCATCCGCCTCCTCGGGCGAGTCATAAGATGAGTGGTTACTCATGAACGAACATAGTGAGTGGTGACTCATCTTGTCTATAGAGAAGCCCCGGCCGATGCGCGCCGACGCCCAGCGCAACCGCGCACGGATCCTGGCGGCGGCGGAGGCCGTCTTCGCCGAGGGCGGGCCGCAGGCCTCGACCGAGGAGGTCGCGCGGCGCGCGGGGGTGGCGATCGGCACCGTGTTCCGGCACTTCCCGACCAAGGCAGACCTCCTGCGGGCGCTGATGAAGCAGCTGCTGCAGCAGCTCACGGACGACGCGGCGGATCTCCTCGCGCACGGGGACCCCGCGACCGCGCTGTTCGAGTTCTTCGCCCGGCTCGTGGAGCGGACCGCGGCGAACCGGACCGTCGTGAGCCTGCTCGCCGCCGAGGGGGTGGACGTGCCGGTCACCGGCCCGCTCGGCTCGCTCTCCGGCGTCGTGGAGGAACTGCTGAGGCGCGGGCAGGACGCCGGCGCGATCCGCGCCGGGATCCGGGCCGACGAGGTGATGGCCCTGCTGACCGGCGCCTGCCAGGGCGCCCTGCAGGGCGGCTGGGATCGGGACCTGCGCGGGCGGACCGTCGCCCTCATGCTCGCCGGGCTCCGCCCGCCCGGCTGACGGGGCCGGGGCCGGACATGCCGTCCCCCACGAGGAAGGAACAAGACAGGGCGGCGGACATCTCCCGGTGCGAGCCGCATCTGGCCGAGACCGTGCGCTGCTTCGGCGACGACCATCCCGGGAACGCGCTCGCCCGCCGTGGTGTCGCCGAGACCCGCTCCCTGGGTAGGACCCGGAGGGCACCGTGATCGCGGAGGACGAGGAGAGGGGATCGCCCATGGCGGAGGAACTGGCGGGGGTGACCGGCCTGCTGTACGAGCTCGGCCTGCTCAAGCGCTACCGGCGCACGGGCTGGCTGGTCGCGGGGGTGCGCGATCCGGAGAGCATCGCCGACCACTCCTTCCGGACGGCGGTCATCGCCGCCGTGATCACCGCGATGGAGGGCGGGAACCCCGAGCGGGCGGCGTTCATGAGCCTGTTCCACGACACCCAGGAGGCCCGCACCACCGACGTCCATTACCTCGGCAAGCGCTATCTGGAGGTCACCCCGAACGAGGAGGTCACCGCCGACCAGGTGCGGGACGTGCCCCGGCCGGTGGCAGAGATGATCACCGGCGCGGTCGGCGAGTACGAGGAGAGGGCAAGCCTCGAGGCGGTCTGCGCGCGCGACGCCGACAAGCTGGAGTGCCTCGTCCAGGCGGTCGAGTACCGCGAGCAGGGCAACCGGAACGTCCAGCCGTGGATCGACAGCTCCCTGGCCGCGCTCACCACGCCCTCCGCCAAGCGCCTGGCCGGCGAGGTGCTCCGCACCGGCTCCCTGGAGTGGGTCCAGCGACTCCTCGGCGGTGAGCAGAGCACCTGAGGCCCCTCCGGGTCGTTCTGGGCGCCGGACGGCCTCACCGGATCGCGGCCCGCTGAGTGCTGGCGCGGAACCGGATTCAGCGCGCACTACCCGATGCCGTCGGTACGACCACGGCATGCCCGCCGTGCCGAGGAGCCCGGCCGGGCAGCCGGCCCCCGCGTTGTGCATCGGGATGCGACGGTGAGGCGCTCTCTTTCCCCGTCCGTTGCTTATCAGAACGCATTCCGAATTACGGTGGTGCTGTGAGCGCCGGGAACGCCGGCGCCGTCACCTTCTCGGACCTGTCGCGGAACCCCCGAGCCGTCGCCGAACGCGCCGCCCGTCTCGGCCGGGTGCGCATCACCCCGACGCCCCGGACTTCTACCTGACCGCCGCCGACCGTGAGGAGCAGCGCGAACAGACGCTGGCCACGGCCTCAGGCAGGAGGGCGACGCCGGCCGGATGGCCGGGTTGGTCTCCGTGCTCGACGAGATTTCGACCGCACCGTCCCCGCAGGGTTTCAGCAATGAACGGCACCGGCTGAAGGAGTACGCGACGTGGCTTGGCCGCAGGCAGGCCCGTCCCTCGCAGGAGGACGGGGCATCGCAGGCGGTACCAGGCAAGTCCGCCACAGGACGGACCGGAGGAGGGCGGCGTCCACTCGTCCGATCCGTCGTCCGCCGAGGCGGCGCCGCCCCACGCCGTCCTGCAGGGGCGTGTCCGGTTGACCGCCGGTCCCCGGGATGAGACGGCGATCGGCCTGAGGCGTCTGCTGTTCGCCGTGGCGCGGAGTCAGACCACCATCACTCGGTCGGAGACGGCGGCCCAGGTGCCCCGGGTGGCTTCCATGTCCGCCGACGGATGGGTCCGAACACTCGTCACGATGGACGTGCCGGACATCGACACCACCCCCACGCTCTCCGCCCTGGTCACCCTCACGGACGACGGAGCGGACCCGACTCTCCGCTTGGTCCTCGAAGGGCTGGGGTTCGAGGCTCCGCAGACCGACCGGGTGCTCTCCCTGGTGTGCCGGCGCGAGGTGGAGCAGGCACACGCCCACTACGCGAAGCCCGCCCAGGACATGCCGCCGCGGTTGGTGCCGCGGCGGAGAGCCGTCGACGACGGCGTGGCGGCGGGCGAGCCCGGCCTCTCCTGATTCGGTCTCGAGCATCCGGCGATCCGTCCTAGCTGACGGAGCCGGTGGGCTCAGGTGAGGATCACAGGTCCATCTCGCCGACGACCTCGTCGTCGCTCATCTCCCCGGTCCGCCGGAAACCGAGCTTCAGGTAGAACGGCTCCGGACCGTCGTCGTCGGGCTTCCAGGTCACCGTGATCCGCTTCTGGCCGCGCCCGCGGAGCTCCTCGCAGGCGGCCCGGACCGCGAAGCCTCCGTAGCCCCTGCCCTGCCGGTCGGCGGCGATGGCCAGCCGCCAGAGTCCGGAGCGCAGGTGGTCCTCCGGGTCGGTGGGGAGGAGCCGGACGTCGAGGAAGAGCATCAGGAAGCCCACGAGCTCGTCGCCGTCGACGATCAGCCGCGGCCAGGCGATGTCGGGGTGCACGTAGGCCTCGGCCAGCGACTGCGCGACCGGGGCCACGAACCGCTCCTGGCCGGGTCGGAGCCGCATGTCGCAGGCGGCGCGGACGTTCTCGGGGGTGAGCTTCTCCAGCCGGAGCGACGCTGTCATGCGCGCACCCTACAGACGTCCCACAGGTGCGGGGCAACCGGATATCACCCGATACCGGCCCATCGTGACGGGTGTCCCGGCCCTGCCGGAGCGCGACGGACCCGCACGCGGGAGGGTCGCACGGTACGGCCCGGCCGTCCGGCTCCCGCGTGCGGAGGCGGCGCGGGACGACTGGAACGAGCCGGCCGGGTGACGGCCCGGCCCGCTCCGGGGACCGGCGCCGTCAGCGGCCCTGTCATGACCGGGGAGCGGCTGGAGGACGGCATCGTCCAGGAGGGCGGGTTCACCGACGGGCTGGGCGCGCCGGTGACGGTCGTGAACGCCGGTTGCAAGGAGAGGGACGTCGACGGGGACGGCGTCGGCGTCGGCGTCTACCGGTGCATCGTCGGCTTCGCGGACGGCGAACGCCAGATCTTCGCCGTGACGGTGAGGTCCAGCGGCCGCTGGGTCGCCGACGCGTCCTGACCGACGCCGGGGACCGGCGTTCCGACGTGGAGGGCTCCTCCCTCACCGCCGGTCGGCTCGACAGCGGTGCGAGCAGCGGTGAGAGCACGGATGGGCCCCGTTCCGAGCCGCCGGTTTTCCGGAAGTGCGGTGATGTGCCCGGTGTCTCACCTGGTGAGCTGCGGCCATTCCAGTGGGCGACACATGGAAGACTGGTCCCCATGTTGCGCTGGTTGACCGCCGGAGAGTCCCACGGCCCCGAACTCGTCGCGATCCTCGAAGGACTGCCCGCCGGGGTGGAGGTGACCACGGCAGACATCGACAGGGCGCTGGCCAGGCGCCGTCTGGGGTACGGCCGCGGCGCCCGGATGAAGTTCGAGCAGGACGTCGTCACGATCGCCGGCGGCGTGCGGCACGGCCGCACGCTCGGCAGCCCCGTGGCCATCCGGGTGGGCAACACCGAGTGGCCCAAGTGGGAGACCGTCATGGCGGCCGACCCGGTCGACCCGGCGGTGCTGGAGGGCCAGGCCCGCAACGCGCCGCGCTCGCGCCCCCGCCCCGGCCACGCCGACCTCGCCGGCATGCAGAAGTACGGCTTCGACGACGCCCGCCCCGTGCTCGACCGGGCCAGCGCCCGCGAGACCGCCGCCCGCGTCGCCCTCGGCCAGGTCGCCAAGAACTTCCTCAAGCAGGCCCTCGGCGTCGACATCGTCAGCCACGTGCTGTCCATCGGCTCGGCCCAGGCGACGGCCGGCGTCCTCCCCGGCCCCGGCGACATGGACGCCGTCGACGCCGACCCGGTCCGCTGCGCCGACCCGGCCGGCAGCGCCGCGATGGTCGCCGAGATCGACAGGGCCCACAAGGACGGCGACACCCTCGGCGGCGTCGTCGAGGTCGTCGCCTACGGCCTCCCGCCAGGCCTGGGCAGCTACACCCACTGGGACCGCCGCCTCGACGCCCGCCTCGCCGCCGCCCTGATGGGCATCCAGGCGATCAAGGGCGTCGCCGTCGGTGACGGTTTCGAGACCGCGCGCCGCCCCGGCTCCCGCGCCCACGACGAGATCGAGAACACCCCCGAGGGCGTGCGCCGCATCACCAACCGCGCCGGCGGCGTCGAGGGCGGCATGACCAACGGCGAGGCGCTGCGCGTCAGCGCCGCGATGAAGCCGATCTCCACCGTCCCCCGGGCGCTGGCCACCGTCGACGTGCTGACCGGCGAGCCGGCCAAGGCCCACCACGAGCGCTCCGACGTCTGCGCCGTCCCGGCCGCCGCCATCGTCGCCGAGGCGATGGTCGCGCTCGTCCTGGCCGACGCCGCGGTGGAGAAGTTCGGCGGTGACTCCGTCGAGGAGGTCGCCCGCAACCTGTCGGGATACCTCTCCTCACTGGTGATCAAGTAGGCGACCGGATCGATCGAGCAGATGAGCGGATCGGGGACTGTGATGAGACCACGCGCCGTACTGATCGGTGCTCCCGGGTCGGGCAAGTCGACCGTGGGCAGGCTCCTGGCGGAGCGGCTCGGGGTCGGCTTCCGCGACACCGACGCCGACGTGGAGACCGTGGCGGGCAAGGCCGTCAGCGACATCTTCATCGAGGACGGCGAGGCGCGCTTCCGCGAGCTGGAGGCCGGCGCCGTACGGCGGGCGCTCGCCGAGCACGACGGCGTGCTCTCGCTGGGCGGCGGCGCGATCCTCAGCGAGGAGACGCAGCGGCTGCTGGCCGGCCACACGGTCGTCTACCTGGAGGTCGGCCTGACGCAGGCGGTCTCCCGGGTGGGCCTGGCCTCGGCCCGCCCGCTGCTGGTGCTCAACCCGCGCAGCCAGCTGAAGAAGCTCATGGACGCCCGCCGTCCCATCTACGAGGCGCTGGCCGTGCTGACGGTGAAGACCGACGAGCGCGACGCCGAGCAGGTCGCCGACGAGATCATGAAGGGACTGGGAGCGTGAGCGGGCGGAGCGAGCGGACCATGAGCGCAGTGCCGTCGGTCACCGGGCCGGCGAAGGAGGTTCCGTGACCGTCACCAGGATCGACGTCGGCGGGGAGTCGCCCTACGAGGTCGTGGTCGGCACCGGTGTCCTGGGTGAGCTGCCCGGCCTGCTCGGGCCCCGGGTGCGCACCGTCGCGGTCGTGCACCCGGAGACCCTGCCGGAGATCGCCCGGCCGGTCTGCGGCGCGATCGAGGCGGCCGGTTACGAGGTCGTCCGGCTCCCGGTGCCCGACGCCGAGCAGGCCAAGACGGCGGAGGTCGCCGCCGGGCTCTGGTCGGCCTTCGGCCGCCACGGCATGACCCGCTCCGACGCGGTGGTCGGCGTCGGCGGCGGCGCCACCACCGACCTGGCCGGGTTCGCCGCCGCCACCTGGCTGCGCGGCGTCAAGGTCGTGCAGGTCCCCACCACCCTGCTCGGCATGGTGGACGCCGCGGTCGGCGGCAAGACCGGCATCAACACCCCCGAGGGCAAGAACCTCGTCGGTTCCTTCCACCCGCCCGCCGGGGTCCTGTGCGACCTGGCCACGCTGATGTCGGTGCCCCGCGACGACTACGTCGGCGGGCTCGCGGAGATCATCAAGGGCGGCTTCATCGCCGACCCGGAGATCCTGCGGCTCATCGAGGAGGACCCGCAGGGCGCCCGCCACCCGGAGGGACGGCACACCCGTGAGCTGATCGAGCGCAAGATCAGTGTCAAGGCCGGGGTCGTCGGCGCCGACCTGCGCGAGAGCGGCCTGCGGGAGATCCTCAACTACGGGCACACGCTGGCGCACGCCATCGAGCGGGTCGAGGACTACCGGATGCGCCACGGCGAGGCCGTCGCCATCGGCATGGTCTACGCCGCGGAGCTGTCCCGCCTGGACGGGCGGATCGGCATCGACCTGGTGGACCGGACCCGCGCCATCCTGACCTCGGTCGGCCTGCCCACGGCCTACCGCAGGGACGCCTGGCCCGCCCTCCGCGACCACATGCGCCTGGACAAGAAGAGCCGGGGCGCCACCCTGCGCTTCATCGTCCTGGACGGCGTGGCGCAGGTGTCCACACTGGAGGATCCGCCGGAGGCCCTGCTGGAGGCCGCCTACGGCGAGATCGCCAGGTGACCGGGACGCGGACCGGGACGCGGCGGGATCAGGAACGGACGGGCCCGGAGACGGGCCCGGCACGGCGGCGGGACGTCCGCCGGCGCGGTGAGTGAGGAGCGACACGACCAGATGAGGACCGTCCACGTTCTCAACGGCCCCAACCTGTCCAGGCTCGGCACCCGGGAGCCGGACGTCTACGGCGCCGAGACCTTCGCCGACCTGGCCGCCCTCTGCCGGCAGACCGGCCGGGAGCTGGGCCTGTCGGTGGAGGTGAGGCAGACCGACGACGAGGCCGAGCTGGTGGGCTGGCTGCACGAGGCGGCCGACGGCAGGATCCCGGTGGTGCTGAACCCCGCGGCCTTCACCCACTACTCCTACGCGCTGCGCGACGCCATCGCCCAGCGCACCGCGCCCCTGATCGAGGTGCACATCTCCAACCCCGCCGCCCGCGAGGAGTTCCGGCACACCTCGGTGGTCGCCGCGGTCGCCACCGGCACCATCGCCGGCTTCGGCCTCGGCTCCTACGCGCTGGCGCTGCGCGCCCTGGCCGACCTGCTCGGCGAGGAGGGACAGTGAGCCGCTACCGCTCCTTCGTCGCGCTCGGCGACAGCTTCACCGAGGGCCTGAACGACCCCGCCGTCGGCGCCGACGGGCTCCCCGTCCCGGGCGGGCGCTTCCGCGGCTGGGCCGACCGGGTGGCCGAGCGCCTGGCCGCGCTCGACGAGGAGTTCCGCTACGCCAACCTCGCCGTGCGGGGCAAGCTCATCGACCAGGTCGTCGCCGACCAGGTGCCGCTGGCCGTGGCGATGCGGCCCGACCTGGTGAGTCTCTGCGCCGGGGGCAACGACCTGCTCCGCCCCGGCAGCGACCCGGACCGCATGGCCAAGAAGCTCGCGGGAGCCGTACGGGAGCTGCGGGCGGCCGGGGCCCAGGTGCTGCTGTTCACCGGCGTGGACCCGCGCGACACCCCGATCATGCGGCACGCCCGCGGCACCTTCGCGATCTTCTACATGCACGTGCGCTCCATCGCCGAGCTGCACGGCTGCCACCTGGTGGACCAGTGGTCGATGCAGGGACTGCGCGACTGGCGGGCATGGAGTGACGACCGCCTGCACATGAACGAGGCCGGGCACCGGATGGTGGCCGCCAAGGTGTGCGAGGTGCTCGGGGTCCCGTGCGACGACGAGTGGCGGGTGACGTGGCCGCCCCGGGACCAGGCCGACCCGCGGGCCAAGCGCCGCGAGGACCTCCAGTGGGCTCGCACGCACCTCGGCCCCTGGGTGATGCGCCGCCTGCGCGGCCGGTCCTCCGGTGACGATCTCGACCCCAAGCGCCCCGAGCTGAAGACCTTCTCCTGACGGCGCGGCGGCGTCCTCCGCCGGGGTCCTGATCCGGAGGGGCCCCGGGCGGCGGCGCGCAGGCGCCTCACGACCCGCTGAGGCGCCTGAGCGCACTGCGCACCTTGTCAGGGTCGTTGGTCGGCCAGAAGGGCGGCAGCGAGGCGCGCAGGAACCCCGCGTACCGGGCCGTGGCCAGCCGGGGATCGAGGACCGCGACCACGCCCTTGTCGTGCTGGCTGCGCAGCAGCCGGCCCGCGCCCTGGGCGAGCAGCAGGGCGGCGTGCGTGGCGGCGACCGCCATGAAGCCGTTGCCGCCCCTGGCGGCGACGTGGCGCTGGCGGGCGGAGCTCAAAGGGTCGTCCGGGCGGGGGAAGGGGATGCGGTCGATGATGACCAGCCGGAGCGACGGGCCCGGCACGTCCACGCCCTGCCAGAGCGAGAGCGTGCCGAACAGGCAGGTCGGCTCGTCCTCGGCGAAGCGCTTGACCAGCTGCATCGTGGAGTCGTCGCCCTGGCAGAGCAGCGGAACGCTCAGCCGTTCGCGCAGGGCCTCGGTGGCGGCCTTGGCCGCGCGCATCGAGGAGAACAGGCCGAGGGTCCGGCCCCCGGCCGCCTCGATCAGCTCGGTGATCTCCTCCAGGTAGGCCTCGGGCAGGCCGTCGCGGCCCGGCTGGGGCAGGTGCCTGGCGACGTAGAGGATGCCGCTGCGGGGGTGGTCGAAGGGGGAGCCGACGTCCAGGCCGGACCAGCCGGACCGGTCGCCGTCGGCGGCGCTCAGCCCCCACTGGCGGGCCAGGCCGTCGAAGGCTCCGCCCAGGGCGAGGGTCGCGGAGGTCAGCACCACCGTGCGGTCGCCGAACAGCTTGTCGCGGAGCATCCCGGCGACGGTCAGCGGGGCGATCCGCAGGGTCGGGGGACGGCGGTCGGTGGCCCCGTCCAGCCAGACCACCTCGGCCCGGTCGACCTCCTCGGCGTGGCCGAAGGCGTCCAGCATGCGCTGGGCGGTGTCGTGGATCTCGTCCAGCGCGGTGAAGGCCGCCTTGCGCAGCCCGGCTCCCTCCGGGTCGTCCTTGTCGCCCCCGTTGCGCGGGCCCAGCGCGGTGACGCAGGCCGCCGCCGCGTCGCGGATCAGGGCGAGCGTCAGCCCGAGCACCTGGGGCAGCTCGTCGAGCCGTCCGGGCGGCGCGACCGCGAGCAGGGCCTTCAGGTCCTCGCCCGCCTGCAGGAGCCGGTCGGCGATGCCCTGCTCGACCAGGCGCCCGACCCGGCGCACGGCCAGTGAGACGGTGTTCTCCGACAGCTCGCCGGTGACCACGGAGGTGACCCGGTCGACCAGCTCGTGGGCCTCGTCGACCACGACGACGTCGTGCTCGGGCAGGAGCGGGATGTCCTCCATGGCGTCGATGGCCAGCAGCGCGTGGTTGGTCACCACGACGTTCGACTCGGCGGCGCGGGCGCGGGCCAGCTCGGCGAAGCACTCCGTGCCGCTGGGGCAGCGCTGCGCGCCCAGGCACTCCCGGGAGCTCACCGAGAACTGCCGCCAGGCCTGCTCGTTGACGCCGGGGACCAGCTCGTCGCGGTCGCCGGTCTCGGTCTCGTCCGCCCACTCCTGGATGCGCTGGACCATCCGCCCGGTCAGGCTCACCTCCCCGGGGTCGAAGAGCTGGTCCTGCTCGTCGTCGGGCCAGCCCGCGCTGGCCTTGTAACGGCACAGGTAGTTGCGGCGGCCCTTGAGGATCGCGAACGTGGGCTCGGCGGGCAGCAGCGGGGCGAGCGCCTCGGCCAGGCGGGGCAGGTCGCGGTCCACGAGCTGGCGCTGCAGGGCGATCGTCGCGGTGGAGACGACGACCGCGCCCTCGGAGGTCATCGCGTGCCGGATCGAGGGGATCAGGTAGGCCAGGGACTTGCCGGTCCCGGTGCCGGCCTGGACGGCCAGGTGGTCGCCGGAGTCGATCGCGTGCTGGACGGCGCGGGCCATCGCGAGCTGGCCGGGGCGCTCGACCCCGCCGACGGCCTTGACCGCCAGGGCGAGCAGCTCCTCGACCGGGGGGAGGTCTCCGCCGCCGGAGCCGGAGCGGCCCCGGGAACGGGTGCCGGCGCGGGCCCGGGAGGAGCGCTCGGAGGCCGCCTGGACCGCCTGGGACGACGGGTGAGCCGAGGGGGCCGGGGACTCGGCCCGGTGCTCGGACGGAGCCTCGGAAGGGGTCTCGGCGGGGGTGAGGGAGTCGGTCGGCACGACAGCCAACCGTACCCGCTCGGTCCGACAGCCGTGCTCCGCTCCGGAGAGTCACGGCGCGAACTCGTCCCCGGATTCGGGGACGCCGGGTTCGCGTCCCATGGCAAACTGGCGGGACCACCCGCTGCGCACGTGAGAGAGCACACACGGTCCTTCCGCGGGTGTCCGCGGGGTTGAGGATGGGGATGGGAAGACGGGTTCGGTAGGGTTTCCTGAGGTCGAGTGGACGAATAAAGGCTGGTTAAAGCACGATGTCTTCCATGTCGGAAGTTGTCCCGCTGCCGTCGTTCGGCGAAGTGTTCTTTGACGAGCGTGGCCAGGAGCGGGTGCTCCGGGTCACCTGGCACGACGGCACGCTGGTGCTGAGCCTGTGGCGCGGTGAGATGTGCACCGCGAGTTTCCGCATGCCCCTGGACGACGTCGCCCGCCTGGTGGACACCCTCGACGAGGGCTTCGTCGAGGCCGGCGGACGCTACCCGGACGAGGTGGACGAGGAGGGCGGCGGCGCCGCGCCCGCTCCCGCTCCCGCTCCCGCGGGGCACGCCGAGTACCCGGACCCCGCGTCGCTCCCGGGCACCGGGCAGTACGCCCGGCCCCGGCCCGAGGACTACGCCCAGCCCGCCCAGCCGCAGCACTACACCGACCCGGCGGCCACCCAGGTCTCCGCGCCGGTGGAGGAGCCGCGCCCGGCCGCCGCGCTCGGCCCCAACGACGTCCTCGTGGCGCGGGGCAGCGTGCCTCCGGCGGACGCCGCGCCGGGCCGCTCTCCGGGGTACGGCCCGGCCGACGTGGTCCCGCCCGAGAACATGATCGTCGGGGATTCCCTGCCCTCCGCGGGGCCCGCGTCCTGGCCGCAGCCGGGCGAGCAGCCGTACCAGGTGCCCGAGGAGCCCTACGGCGGCAGGCAGGCGGGGCAGTCCGACCTGTTCACTCCGGCGGGTCCGCCGGGCGCGGACCCGTTCGCGCCGGCGGCGCACCGGCAGCCCGACGCCTACGGGCAGCCCGACCCTTACGCGCAGCCTGACGCCTACGCGCAGGCCGACCCCTACGCGCAGACCCAGCAGGCCGACCTCTTCACACCCGCCGCGTCGCAGCCCGACCCCTACGAGGGCAGGCAGGCCGGGCAGTCCGACCTGTTCACTCCGGCGGGTCCGCCGGGCGCGGACCCGTTCGCGCCGGCGGCGCACCGGCAGCCCGACGCCTACGGGCAGCCCGACCCTTACGCGCAGCCTGACGCCTACGCGCAGGCCGACCCCTACGCGCAGACCCAGCAGGGCGACCGGTTCGGTCCGCCGCACTCCGACGGCTTCCCCGCCCAGGCGCAGTCCACCGATCCCTACGGCATCCCGCCGGTCGACCGCGACCCCTACGGCTACCCGCCCCCGGCCCAGCCCGACCCCTACGCGTTCGGCGACCGGCAGGCCCCGGCGCCCGGCCACGCGGCCGACCCGTACGGCATGCCGCCCGCCTACGACCAGCAGGGCGTGGACCCCCACGACCCGCTCAACCTCCGCGGGCAGCAGCATCCCGAGCAGCGCATGTCCCGCCCCTACGTCCAGGACCAGCCCCACTCCACCGGGGAGCGGCTCCGCCCCGAGCAGGGCTACGACGAGCGGGGCGAACGCCGCGAGTGGTGACCTCCGGGTGACCCTCGGGACCGGCGGCCGGGGCCGCCTCCCCGGGCTCTCCTGACAGGCGGAGCGGATGGACCAGTCGACGGCGCTGCACCTGCTGGTCGTTCCGGCGGTGGCGGTCACGGTGGCCGCCGTGTCCAGGCGCCGGGGGTGGCCGGCGCCGCTGATCCTCGTCCTGGCCGGGCTGGCGCTCTCCCCGTTCGTGCCGGGGTACGCGCTGGATCCCGAGATCGTCCTGCTGGTGCTCCTGCCGCCGCTGCTGTACTCCGCCGCGATCGACAGCTCCTACCTGGGACTCAAGTCCGTCCGCAGGCCCGTCCTGCTGCTCTCGGTCGGGCTGGTGCTGTTCAGCACGCTGGTGATCGGCTGGGTGACCCACCTGCTCCTGCCGGATCTGCCGATGGCAGCGGCCTTCGTGCTGGGCGCGGTCGTGGCGCCGCCCGACGCGGTCGCCGCGGTGGCGGTGGCCCGCAGGCTGGGGCTGCCCCGCAGAGTGATCACCATCCTGGTGGGGGAGAGCCTGTTCAACGACGCCACCGCGCTCACCGCCTACCGGGTCGCGGTCGCCGCGGTGATGGGAGAGGGGATCACCTGGCTGGGCGCGCTGGGCCGGTTCGCCTACGCGGCCGCGGGCGGCGCGGTGGTCGGCCTGGTGCTCGCGTGGCTGCTGTCGAAGGCGTTGCGGGCGCTGCGGGACGCGCTGGTCGAGAACACCGTCCTGCTGCTGACCCCGTTCGGGGCCTACCTCGCCGCCGAGCTCGCGCACGCCTCCGGAGTGGTCTCCGTGGTGGTCGTCGGCCTCTACGTCGGCCACCGCCTGCCGCGCAGCGGCTTCGGCACCCGGCTGATGTCCGGCACCGTCTGGAAGATCATGGACTTCTTCCTGGAGTCGATCGTCTTCGCGCTGATCGGACTGCAGATGTGGCCGATCGTCGACGCGATCGACTGGTCGCACCCGCTGGAGCCGGTCGGCATGGCGCTGGCCGTCTTCGCCGCCGCGGTCCTGGCCCGGGCCGTCTGGGTGGTGCCCTCCCTCTACTTGCCGCGTCTCCTCTCCCGGAGCGTCCGCGGCCGCGAGGCCGGACCTCCCTCCTGGCGGAACGCCGCCGTCATCTCCTGGGCGGGGATGCGCGGTGTGGTCTCCCTGGCCGCGGCCTTCGCCATCCCGGAGGACTTCCCCGAGCGGCCGACGCTGCTCTTCCTCACCTTCACGGTGGTGATCGGCACGCTCCTGGTCCAGGGGCTGTCGTTCCCCGCGCTGATCCGGTGGCTGAGGGTCTCCAACGAGCAGGAGGCCTTCGCCGACGACCTGGCGGAGGCGGCGGCGCAGCAGGCGGCGGCCTCGGCCGCGCTCGCCCGGCTGGAGGAGTTGCTGGAAGAGGGGGTCCCCGACGTGCACCGGGAGGTCGTGGAGCAGTTGCGGCTGCGGACCGAGCGCCGGGCCCTCACCGCCTGGGAGCGGCTCGGCGGGGGCACCGGCCCCGGAGGCGAGGAGACGCCCGCCACGGTCTACCGCCGGCTCCGCAGGGAGATGCTGGCCGCCGAGCGCGAAGTGCTCGTCCGGTTCCGCGACGAGCGGCGCATCGACGACGAGGTGCTCCGCCGGGCCATGATCGAGATCGACTTCGAGGAGGCCACCCTGGGGCGCGCCTGACCGTCCGCGCGGGCGGGGACACGGCCGGGCCGGGGGCGGTGCGGCGAGCCGGGCGGGCGGGAGGCACGACGGGCCGGGCGGACGGGGACCGAGGTCCCGGCCTCAGCCGAGGATCCGGTCCACGTAGCACCAGCGCCAGGTCTCGCCCGGCTGGAACGAGGAGATGACCGGGTGGCCCTCCCGCTCGTAGTGGGCGGTGGCGTGCCTGCCCGGCGAGGAGTCGCAGCAGCCGATGTGCCCGCAGGCCAGGCAGCGGCGCAGGTGCACCCAGCCGCGGCCCTCCGCCAGGCACTCCTCGCAGCCTTCGGGCGTGCGCGCCGGCGGGTCCTGGGCCTCACCGAGATGCAGGCAGGTCGTCATGGTCCTCCCTCCGCCGGCGTCCGGGACACCGGTCCTCACGGGGCACGTCCGGGGACGCCGGTCCCCGTGGGCGGGGCCGGATCCCGCTCCGCCGGTCCCCGTGGGCGGGGCCGGATCCCGCTCCGCCGGTCCCCGTGGGCGGGGCCGGATCCCGCTCCGCCGCGTTCCCCGCATCCCTACCCGTCCCCAGTACGGTACCGGCCACGCAGCCGGAGCGTTGGGTAGAGTCGGGGCATGCGACCTCTTCCGCGACGGACCCTTCCCCTCGCCGCCGCCCTGGCCGCGGCCATCCTCACCACCGGCTGCTCCGAGCTCCAGGAGGTGAGCGACGGCATCGACAAGGCCCAGCAGTGCATCGAGGCCGCCGGTGTCGTCACCGAGACCATGTCGAAGGTCGCGAGCACGATCCAGGACCCCGCCGCGATGGAGCAGGCGCTGAACGACGGGGCCGCCAAGCTCGGCGACCTGGCGGACAAGGCCGCCAACACCTCCCTGAAGGAGGCCGCCGACGGCGTGGCGGGCACCCTGGAGGGCTTCAACGTGCAGAACGCCAACGACGCCGTCGACGCGGCGCAGAAGGTCGCCGCCGACGGGGTGAAGTGGGTCGAGCAGCTCACCAACGCCTGCGGCTGACGCCGTCTCCGCCCCCGGAGCCCGGGGGCGTCCCGCAATCCCGGTTTCTCAAGGGGAAATGTCGCTGAACTAGCGTCGCTTCCATGGACGCCCCCGAGAAGGAGCCGGATCCCCGGTTCACGCTGGCGAACGAACGCACCTTCCTGACCTGGCTCAGCACCTCGCTCGCGCTGACGGCGGGCGGCGTCGCCATGGCGGCCGTCTCACCCGACGTGTTCGTGCCCTGGATGCGCACCCTGCTCGCCGTCGTCCTGGTCTCCCTGTCCGCGCTGGCCGCCGCGCTGGCCTATCCGCGCTGGCGCAAGGTCCAGCGGGCCCTGCGCACCGGCACGCCCCTCCCGCCGCCCGCCCTCGCCGCCCTGTTCGGGTACGGCGTGGCGGCCGTGGCCGTGCTGGCGCTCGTGCTCATCCTGACGGCCCGATGACGGCTCCCCGGAGGCGTTCCGCCGGATCCGGCCCGAACCCCGGCCCGAACCGAGGGGCCGGCGGGGGCGGACGGCCGGAGCGCCGGAGCGCCGGGAGACCGGGCGCGGCAGGGCGGGCGGCACGGGAGCCGGGCGCGGCGGGGCGGGCGGCGACCGAGCTCTGGGACGAGGGCCTGCAGAGCGAGCGGACCCGGCTGGCCTGGGTCCGCACCGCCACCGTGCTGGCCGCCGGTGGCCTGGGGCTGGGCGGGATGGCCCTGCGCGCCGGGGCCGGCCCGGCCGTCGCCGCCCTGTTCGTGCTGGCGGCCCTGGGCGGGGCCGTCCTGCTGGCCCGCACGGACGTGCGCTACCGCCGCGTCCAGGAGGCCCTGCACGCGGGCCGCCCCCTGGACGAGCGCACCGACGCGCTCCTCGCCTGGCTCGGCACCCTCGCCGCCGTCACGGGCGCCCTCGTCTTCGTCCTGTCCCGGTAGCTCCGCACGCAGGCCCTTCGACACGGGCGGACGCCCGCCGTACTGAACGGCCGGATCCCGGGAAGCACAGACGGAATGTTCGAGGACTTCGCCGACGAGCGCGTCGACGCGGAAGGAGTGGAACTGCGGGTACGGCACGGCGGATCCGGGCCGCCGGTGCTGCTCCTGCACGGTCATCCCCGCACTCACGCCACCTGGCACCGCGTCGCCCCGCTGCTCGCCGGCGGCTTCACCGTCGTCTGCCCCGACCTGCGCGGCTACGGCCGCTCGGGCAAACCGCCGAGCACGCCCGGCCACGAGCCCTACTCCAAGCGGGCCATGGCCCGCGACTGCGTGGCGCTGATGCGCGCCCTCGGGCACGAGCGCTTCGCGGTCGTCGGCCACGACCGGGGCGCCTACGTGGCCCAGCGCCTGGCGTCGGACCATCCGCAGGCCGTGACCCGCGCGGTGGTGCTCGACGCCGTGCCGATCGGCGAGGCGCTCGCGCGCTGCGACGTGACGTTCGCGAGGAGGTGGTGGCACTGGTTCTTCCTCGGCCAGACGGACAAGTCCGCCGAGCGCGTGATCAGCGCCGACCCCGACGCCTGGTACCGCGTCGATCCCGAGGCGATGGGGGAGGAGGCCTACGAGGATCTCCGCCGGGCGCTCCACGACCCGGAGACCGTGCACGCGATGTGCGAGGACTACCGGGCGGGGCTCGGCGTCGACCGGGCCGCCGACGACGCCGACCGCGCGGCGGGACGCCGGATCCGCTGTCCTCTCCTCGTGCTCTGGGCGACCCGCGACGACATGGAGGAGCTCTACGGTGACGTGCTCGCGGTCTGGCGCGACTGGGCCGTCGACGTGCGGGGCGGTCCGATCGAGAGCGGGCACCACATGGCCGAGGAGGTCCCGGAACGGCTCGCGGCCGAACTACGCGCCTTCCTGGGGCCCGGGTACCCGGGATGACACCCCCGGATCCGCGGAAGGCTGCCGGGACGGGGACGCTCAGCGGGGCAGGCGGGCGGCGGTCTCCTCGGTCAGCCGGAGCAGGACCGGGATGAGGTCCGGGCGTTCCTGGAGCAGCTCCTCCAGCCGTGCCCGCCAGGTGCCCGCCTCGGCGGACACCGCGTCCGCCCTCCGCTGGAGGCGCAGGCGCGTCCGGGCCAGGCTCTCCTGGTACGCGGCTCCGAGGCGGCGCCCGACCTCGTCGGTGAGCCACCAGTAGACGTCGCACTCCGCCGCGGCGACGAACACGCGCGCACTGTCCCAGGCCGTGCGGGGCCGGTGGATGACACCCATGGCCGGACGGTACGCCCGGCCCGGCCCTCCGGCAAGGCCGTACGGCTGGATTCCCCGTGCCCGCCGGCCTGTGCTCGCCGGCCCGTGCCCGCCGCGCCGCGGGCCGGTCACGCCCGCGGTGCGGCGGTCACGGCGAGCGTGTAGTCGACGCCTGTCGTGAAGTCCTCCGAGGCACCCCGGAGGACCAGCGTGTGCTCGCCGGGCGCCAGCGGCGGCAGCCGTACCCACAGGCCGCAGGCGTGGTAGTCCTGGCTCCCGGAGGTCCCGGTCAGGGGGTTCCCCTCGACCCCGGTCACGGAGACGCCGTCGCTCTCGAGGCGCTCGGGCGTGACCGCGTTCCCGTCGAGGACCGCCGAACCCTCGGCCGAGGCCATGAACGACGCGCAGGACACCCGGTCGCCCACCAGGTTCACCAGCGGGACGACGATGGGGCGGCCCGCGGGGACGGCGCACGTCCGCGTGACCGTGCCGCCGAAGGTCCCGGCCAGGAACCAGACGTCGTCCGGCTGGTTCCGGTCGCAGAACCGCCCGGTCGGATCCGCCACCGGGTTGGTCTTCTCCGGCTCGGACGACGCCCAGGTCCACCAGCGCCCCTGGACCTCCTCGACCGGGGAGGGGAGGGGGCCGTCGCCCGCCACGGGGTGCGTGGTGGTTCCGCAGCCGGAGGAGATCGTGACGAGTGCAACGGTCAGAAGGGGCATGGCCAGACGTCTGATGATCATTCCGGCATCTTATGGGCCCGCCGCCTCATGACCTCCCCGCCGTCCGGTGGCGTCTGCGCGGGCCGCGCCGTCCGCGCCGTCCGCGCCGTCCGCGCCGGCCGCGACCGGCGACCCACCGGATCCGACCGACGGCGAACCGGCCGGCCCCGATGCCCGCCGGCGGGGGCGGGCGACTACTTCATGGTGGCGATCTGGATCAGGTTGCCGCAGGTGTCGTCGAAGACGGCGGTGACCACCGGGCCGAGGTCGGTCGCGTCCTGGGTGAACTCGACGCCCAGCCCTTTGAGCCGCTCGACCTCGGCGTACACGTCGTCGACGGCGAACTGGGTGAACGGGATGCCGTCGGTGACCAGGGCCTCCTTGAACGGACCCGCCGCCGGGTGGCCGTCCGGCTCCAGGAGCAGCTCGACGCCGTCCGGATCGGCGGGGGAGACCACGGTGAGCCATCGGGCTCCACCGGCGGGCACGTCGGTCTTCTTGACGAACCCCAGCTTCTCGGTGTAAAAGGCCAGCGCCTTGGCCTGGTCGTCGACGAGCACGCTGGTGATGTTGATGCGGATCACGGGTCCGTTCCCTCTCGGTAGATGGGCCACCGCTCGACGATCGAGCGCAGCGGGCCCGTGTCGATGTGGTGGAACTTGTACCGGCCCTGCCGCCGGGTGTGCACCAGGCCGGCCTGCTCGAGCACTGCGAGGTGCTGCGAGATGGCCTGGCGGGAGGAGGCCAGGCCGTGCTTCATGGTCAGTCGGCCGCAGATCTCGAACAGCGTCTGGCCGTCCTTGTCGGTCAGCTCGTCCAGGATGATGCGCCGTGTCGCGTCGCCGATGGCCTTGAACAGATCGGGGTCGGCGTCCATGGACACCACTATGGGCAAGCCGCCACTTGCATGTCAAGGAGGGGGACCGCCCGGGTCTTCGGCTGTCATGTCGCGGCCGGGGGCGTATAGAGCGCGTCGTCCCGGGAAAAGGCAGTGCATTCATCCGGTGGATCGTCTGGAAGAAAGGTCATGGGATGGCTGCGCGGTACGTTCTGAAGAAGACCTCGGCCGGGTTCCGCTTCAACCTGGTGGCGGGGAACGGTGAGATCATCGCGACCAGTGAGTCGTACGCCACCAAGTCGGGCGCTGAAGGGCATCGAGGCGGTCAAGGCCAACGCCGGGGCGCCGGTCGACGACCAGAGCGGCCAGTAGGCCGGGCGGGCTCCGTCGTTCCCGTCCGCCGGGGCCGCGGTGTCGCGGTGCCGTGCACCCCGCCGCGGCCCTGGCGGTCCCCGCCGGAGGGAGGGCGCGCAGGTCCGTTCCCTCCGGTCCGGAGCCCACGCCCGGGAGCGCGGGCGCGACCCGGTCCCGGAGGCCGTCCGCCGAGGCGGGGTCAGGAGTCGGCGGCGCCGAGGGCGATGGTGTCGGCGACCTCGGCGTGGCGCTCGGCCTCCTCGGCGGCGAAGCGCTCGGCGTCGATCTTGTCGGCGATCTCCTCGTCCTGCCGCATCAGCGCGTCCAGGCTCTGCCCGGCCATCTCCAGCACGCCCATGTCGGCGTACGCCTGCTGCAGGCGGGGGCTCCACAGCCCGATGTCCTTGACGCAGGGGACGATGCGGCTGAACAGCAGGGAGCGGAAGAGGCGCAGGTACTCGGAGTGCTCGACGGCCTCCATGGCCTCGGCGACCTCCGCCCTGCTCAGGCCGAGGTTCTCCCAGGTCTCCCTGCCGCGCAGGCGGTCGCGCATCAGGTAGCAGCCCTCGATGACGAAGTCCTCGCGCTCGCGCAGCTCGCTCTCGCCGAGACCGCGGTAGTAGTCGCGCAGCGCCATGCGGCCGAAAGCGACGTGCCGGGCCTCGTCCTGCATCACGTAGGCGAGGATCTGCTTGGGCAGCGGCATGGTCGTGACGTCGCGCAGCACGCCGAAGGCGGCCAGGGCCAGGCCCTCGATGAGCACCTGCATGCCGAGGTAGGGCATGTCCCAGCGGGAGTCGCTCAGCGTGCTGTCCAGCAGCGCCTTGAGGTGCTCGTTGATGGGGTAGACGAGGCCGACCTTCTCCTGCAGGAAGCGGGCGTAGGTCTCGGCGTGCCGGGCCTCGTCCATGGTCTGCGTGGCCGCGTAGAACTTGGAGTCCAGGTCGGGGACCGACTCGACGATCCGGGCCGAGCAGATCATCGCGCCCTGCTCACCGTGGAGGAACTGGGAGAACTGCCAGGCCGCGGTGTGCCGGCGGACCTCCTTGCGCTGCCGGTCGCCCATCCGCTCCCAGAGCCGGGTGCCGTGGATGGCGATGGTGGTGTCGGGCAGGCCGAGCACGTTGTGCGGGTCCACCTCGAGGTCCCAGTCGATGCGCTTGGCCGAGTCCCACTGCTTGTCCTTGCCCTTCTGGTAGAGGGCCAGCATGCGGTCTCGGCCGTCGTCGTACTCCCAGGTGAAGCGGGCGGCGCCGGTGGCCTCCACGTCCCACGTGGAGAGCTCGGCCGGGATCGTGTAGAGATCGTGCGTCGACATGCGGCCTCCAAGGGGACGTACACCGTACGTATATGCTCGGAGCGTCGCACGTACGGTGTACGTCCGTCAATGGCCTGAAGGAGAATGGGACCATGTCCGCCGAGCCGCTGTCCCGTCCCCGCATCGTCGCCGCCGCCATCGACCTGATCGAGCGCGAGGGCGCCGACGCGGTCTCCATGCGCAGGATCGCGGCGGACCTGGGGGTGGGCGTCATGTCGCTCTACAACCACGTGCCCAGCAAGGCCGCCCTCCTCGACGCGGTGGCCGAGACCGTGCTGTCGGAGATCGAGTTCACCGACGACCCCGGCGCCGACTGGGCCGACCGCGTCCGCATGCAGGCGCGGGCGTTCCGGCAGATCGCCCACCACTACCCCCGCTGCACGATGGTGGTGGTCAGCCGCCAGCTCAAGTCGACCGCCGGGCTGCTCCCGGTGGAGCGGGCGCTCGCCACGCTCCGCAGCGCCGGGTTCGACGGCGCGGAGGCGGTGCGCATCCTGCGCATGTTCATCGCCTACATCGTGGGCTCGCTGCTGCGCGAGGTCGGCGTCACCCCGACCTTCGCCCCGGTCCACCACCTGCAGGTGGACGCCGGGAAGGTGGACCCCGTGCTTTTCCCCGAGACCAGCTCCCTCCTCCCCGAGCTGGGCGTGTGCGACCACGACGCCGAGTTCGAGTTCGGGCTGGAGCTGCTCATCGGGGCCATCGCCTCGGCGCGCGGGCCGCGCGGGCGATAGGACGGCGCCGCGGCGGGCTCCGGTGTGGTGACGGTGTGGTGACGGTGTGGTGACGGTGTGGTGACGGTGTGGTGCTGCGGTGTGGGCGTGGTGACGGTGTGGTGCTGCGGCGTGGTGACGGCGCCGCCGGGACGGGGCGGCGGGCGGCGGGGGCGACGCCCGGGACCGGCCGCCCCGGGCGTCCACCGGAAGTGTGCCCTTCCCCTGGACACTTCCGGACTCGGGGTCAGTACCAGTTCGTCGACCGGAAATGACCCCAGGCACCGCACGGCGAGCCGTAGCGCTGCTTGATGTACCGCAGACCCCAGCGGATCTGCGTGACCGGGCTCGACCGCCAGTCCCTGCCGCTGTCGCTCATCTTCGAGCCCGGCAGTGCCTGGGGGATGCCGTAGGCGCCCGTGTAGCGGTTGCGCGCCCGGTGGTTCCAGTTGCTCTCCTTCGTCCAGAGGCTGTCCAGGCAGCGGAACTGGTCGTGGGACCACGCGCGGCGGGAGAGCAGGCGGAACGCGATCGCCTTGTTCCTGCCCTTCGTGGTCCTGGCCAGGGACCTCGGCCTGGGCCTGGCCTCGGTGGACCAGGTCGCCAGATGGACCCTCTCCGCCGTCCCCTCCACGGTCGTGTCCTCCACGGCCGTCGTGGGGGTCGCCTCGCTCGTGCCGGTGGCCGTGGAACCGACCACGGCGGAGGCGGCGACCACGGTCACGGCTGCGGTGCGTAAAGCGCGGTGACTGTCCAAGAACCGTCCTTTCGTAGGGCCGCGTGCGGGAGGCACGAGGGGGCGCCGTGACACCCCCGGTGTGCTTGTCGATCCCGCGTCCGTGGTTCGCACGAGGGATGCCCGCTGCTCCTCACCGGCATGGTTCCGGCAGGACGCCGCGGCGGTCTCTCTAGGCGGTTTCTAATACGCGGGGGGAAGGCCGGACGGCCGCTGCGACACGGGCAGGAAGGCTGTTTGCGTGATCTTCTCTGTCCCGGGGCGGTTCGGGGAGGTCCTGCTGACCGGCGGACGGACACCGAGGAGGCGAAGTGGCGTAAAGATCGCCCCGGTATGGGGTTTGGATCGCCTCCCTCCGTGGGAGCGCGGCCCTCTCAGCGCGTCCGCCCCGGCGCGTCGCCCCGCCGGTTCCCCCGCCGAGACCTGTGCCGAACCTCGCGCCGGGCCCCGTGCCGGCGTCCGTGCCTCCGCGGGGACAGGCCCGTTAGGCTGCACTTCATGAGCATTCGTGACATCCCCGTGCAGACCCTCGGCGGCGCTCCCACCACGCTGGCCGAACTGGCGGGCGACAAGTCCGTCCTCGTCGTGAACGTGGCCTCCAGGTGCGGCCTGACCCCACAGTACGCGGGATTGGTCCGCCTCCAGCAGACCTACGGCGGGCGCGGGTTCACCGTCGTCGGCGTGCCCTGCAACCAGTTCCTGGGCCAGGAGCCGGGCACGGCCGAGGAGATCCAGGAGTTCTGCGCGGCCAACTACGGGGTGGACTTCCCGCTGCTGGCCAAGAGCGAGGTCAACGGCGCGCAGCGCCACCCGCTCTACACGGAGCTGACGCAGGCCGCCGACGCGGAGGGGAAGGCGGGCGACGTGCAGTGGAACTTCGAGAAGTTCCTGGTCTCCCGTGAGGGGGAGGTGCTGGCGCGTTTCCGCCCGCAGACCGAGCCCGAGGACGAGGCGGTGCTGACCGCCATCGAGAAGTCCATCTGACGATCCCGGCGGCTCCGGCTCCGGCTCCGGCTCCGGCTCCGGCGCCGTCGGCCCGCCGTCCGGCCGCCTGTGGGTGCGGGGCCCGCCCGGTGGGGCGCGGACGAGCCGGGGGCGGGCCGGGTCAGGGGGCGCGCCGGGGTCCGCAGCTGCCCCTGACGATCAGCTCGGTGGGCAGCAGCACGCCGCGCGGCCGCCGCCCGCCCGCGCGCAGCACCAGCTCGGCCGCGCGGTAGCCGATGTCCTCGGCGGGCTGGGCGATCACGGTCAGCGGGGGAGCGCACAGCTCGGCCCAGGGCACGTCGTCGAACATGACCAGTGAGAGGTCCTTGGGCACCCGCAGGTCCAGCTCCCGGGCGGCGAGCACGGCGACCTCGCCCAGCAGGTTGCCGCCGGCCAGCACGGCGGTCAGGTCGGGGCGGCGCTGGAAGAGCCCGGCCGCCGCCGCGTAGGCGGAGTCGCGGCTGCCGCGGGCGGAGACGACGAGGTCCGGGTCCGCGAGCGCGCCCAGCGCCTCCAGGAACGCCGACACGCGCTGCTCCTGGCCGGGTCCGCCGAGATAGGCGATGTGCCGGTGGCCCAGTCCGGTCAGATAGTCCACCGCGGTCCGCACTCCGCCCCGGTCGTCGGCGAGCACGGTCGGCACGCCGCCGTGCCCGGGAGCGGAGCGGTGGGCGAACACCGTGGTGAGCCCGGCCCGCAGCGTCGGCGCCCAGACCTCCGCGTCCCCGGTGGGCACCGCGACCACCCGTTCCACGCCCTGCTCCAGCAGCATGCCGATCTGGTCGGCCTCGCGCTCGGGGTCGTCACCGGTGGTGCCCAGGACCACCGGCTCTCCGGCGGCGCGGGCGCAGGAGAGCACGCCGTCGGCCAGCCGGCCGTAGAAGCTGTCGGTGATGTCCGGCAGGAGCAGCCCGATCCCGCCCGCGCGCTGCTGGCGCAGGTTGCGCCCGAGCGCGCTGGGCCGGTAGTCGAGCTGCGTGGCGACGGCCAGCACCCGCTCCCTGGTCTCCGGGCTGGCCGAGCCGCCGGACAGGACCCTCGAGACCGTGGCCACCCCGACGCCCGCCGCCTCCGCCACATCCTTGATGGTCGCCCTGCGCACGTTCATGGAAACGATTCCATCATGCTTTCCGCTCGCGGTACAGCGCGGAGCGGTAACGGAAGTCCTGATTGGTGGCGGATATGGTCCTTTTACTTGACATAGGACCCTGGTTTCAGGTGAGATTCATGAAAACGTATCCACTGTCGGGCGAACGCGGGGTTGGCCCGAGGCGCTAAGGACGATCCATGGCATCCATCGTTCTCAACCAGGTCGACAAGATCTACGCAGGCGGCGTGAAAGCCGTGAACGGCCTCAACCTTGAGATCAAGGACGGCGAGTTCATGGTGCTGGTCGGCCCGTCCGGGTGCGGCAAGTCCACCGCGCTGCGCATGATCGCCGGCCTCGAGGACATCAGCGGGGGCGAGATCATCATCG
This sequence comes from Planomonospora corallina, assembly GCF_042650625.1. NCBI lineage: Bacteria > Bacillati > Actinomycetota > Actinomycetes > Streptosporangiales > Streptosporangiaceae > Planomonospora > Planomonospora corallina. Next base: position 246,784 of record NZ_JBHSBM010000005.1, on the reverse strand, counting down.
GTGACCGGGTGGTCAACGACCTTCCGCCGAAGGACCGCGACATCGCCATGGTCTTCCAGAACTACGCGCTCTACCCGCACATGACCGTCGAGGAGAACCTCGCCTTCGGTCTGAAGCTCCGCAAGATGCCGAAGGCGGAGATCGCCAAGCGCGTCAACGAGGCCGCCAAGATGCTCGGCCTGGAGCAGTACCTCAAGCGCAAGCCGGCCGCCCTCTCCGGTGGTCAGCGCCAGCGTGTCGCCATGGGCCGCGCCATCGTGCGCGAGCCGCAGGCCTTCCTCATGGACGAGCCGCTGTCCAACCTGGACGCCAAGCTCCGCGTGTCCATGCGCGCCTCGCTCAACACGATGCACGAGCGCCTGGGGGTGACCACCGTCTACGTCACCCACGACCAGGTCGAGGCCATGACCCTCGGCGACCGGGTCTGCGTCCTGCGCGACGGCCTGCTCCAGCAGGTCGACACCCCGCAGAACCTCTTCGACAACCCGGTCAACCTCTTCGTCGCGGGCTTCATGGGCTCCCCGTCCATGAACTTCGTCAACGCCGAGCTGGTCCGCACCGAGGGCGGCGCCGCGGTGGCCTTCGCCGGCTACAAGCTGCCCGTCCCGGACATGACCTTCACCGAGAAGCCCGGCCTCGACCAGTACCTCGGCAAGAAGATCATCCTGGGCATCCGCCCCTCCGACTTCGAGGACTCCGTGGCCGCCAACGGCCACGCGGGCGGCTGGGTCCGCCTGCCGGTCCGCGCCGAGGTCACCGAGGAGCTGGGCTCCGAGATCAACGTGCTGTTCCTGATCGACGCCCCGCCGGTCCAGCACCAGGACACCGTCGCCGCCGCCGACGCCGGTGACGACGAGGACGCCACCCTCCCGCTGGTCGGCGACAAGTCGCTGTGGACCGCCCGCGTGAACGCCCGCAGCCACGTCCGCCCCGGCCAGAACATCGAGCTGGTCGTGGACACCCACAACCTGCACTTCTTCGACCCGGCCTCCGGCCTGGCGATCGGCCACCCCGCCAACGTGCGCGTCTGACCATCCCGGTAAGACCGACCGGGCCCGTGCCGCGACCCCCTCCCGCGGCACGGGCCCTTTCGCGTGCCGGCCGTACGGCGGGCGTGGGACCCGCACGAGGGGCGTGGGACCGGTACGGCGGGCGTGGGACGGTACGGCGGGCGTGGGACCGGTACGGCGGGCGTGGGACCGGTACGGCGGGCGTGGGACCGGTACGGCGGGCGCGGGGGCGCCGCCGGCCGGATGCCGCTCCCGCCGTTCCCGGGTCCGCCGCGCCGTTCCCGGGTCCGCCGCGCCGTTCCCGGGAGCCGCTACCTGCGGCCGATGCGCTGAGAGATGCGGGAGGTCAGGTTGAGCGGCAGGCGCCTCCCGACCGCGACGATCGCCTTGTAGCGCAGGTCGGGCACGCTCACCCGCACGCCGCGGGCCAGGTCGCGCATGGCCTCGTCGACGACGTCGTCCGCCGAGAGCCACAGGAAGCCGGGGATGTTGGACATGTTCATCGAGGCGCGCTGGTGGAACTCGGTGCGGACGAACCCCGGGCAGAGCGCCATCACCCGCACCCCGCTCCCGGCCGTCTCCATCGCCGCGGACTCGCTGAAGTTGACCACCCACGCCTTGGAGGCGCTGTAGGTGCCCCGGGTGAAGAACGCGGCCACCGAGGCCACGTTGACCACCGCGCCCCGGCCGCGCTCCCGCATCCCCGGCAGCGCGGCCAGGGTCAGCCGGAGCACCGCCTCGCAGTGCACCCGGAGCATGCGGACCTCGTCGGAGACCGGGACGTCGGGGAAGGAGCCGGCCAGGCCGAACCCGGCGTTGTTGACCAGCAGGTCGACGCCCTCGTGGAGCCGGCGTTCGACGGCGGCCAGGCCCTCGGGGTCGGCCAGGTCGGCTGGGAGCACCTCGGACTCCACGCCGTAGCGCAGACGCAGTTCCTCGGCGCGCTCGGCGAGGCGCTTCTCGTCGCGGGCCACCAGGACGAGGGAGAACCCGTCGGCGGCCAGGCGGCGGGCGAACGCGGCGCCGAGGCCGGCGGTCGTGCCCGTGATCAGTGCGGAAGGCATGTCCGGAGTCTATTGAACGGCCCGGCCGCGACCGTGCCGGGTCCGCCCACGCGGGAGGGGCGGGCAAAGAGGTGGTGAAATCCGCCCCCGGGAAGGGCCTGCTTTCCGGATGGGGCGCCGCGATCGCCACGGGAGCCGCGCGCGGGTCGGCTGTCATTGGGAGCGGCCGCCCGGCAGGGCGGACTCGATCCCCAGGGGGCGCGATGCAGGAACGGGACACGCCCGCCGCCGTTCCCGGCGACGACCGGGAGGACATCCGGCTCGCCGTCGTGCTGAACGGGGGCGTCAGCCTCGCGGTGTGGATGGGCGGGGTGACGGCCGAGATCAACCGGCTGGCCGCGAGCTCGCCCGGCGGCCCCGCGGACCCCGGCGGCCCGGACCCCGGCGGGCCCGCGGATCCGGGCGGCTCTGCGGATCCCGGCGGGCGGCCGGAGGTCTACCGGGAGCTGCTGGAGGCCGTGGAAGCGACCGTCCGGGTGGACGTGATCGCGGGCAGCTCGGCCGGGGGCGTCAACGGCGCCGCGCTGGCCTACGCCCAGGTGTACCGGGCCGACCTGCGGCGGCTGGGCCGGTTGTGGGCCGGGACCGGGTCACTGGCCGAGCTATTGCGCGTCCCGTTCGCCCCGCCCGCGCCCTCCCTGCTCCGCGGGGACGGCCACCTCCTGCCCGAGCTGGCCGGCGCGTTCGATCGGCTGGTCCCCGCCTCCCTGCGGCCGGACCGGTACGTCCCGCCCGCGGACCGGCCGCTCGACCTGATGATCACAGCGACCCTGATGGAGGGCGAGCAGGAGACGTTCTGCGACGACTTCGGCAACGGCATCACGGAGACCGACTCCGCGGCGGTGTTCCGTTTCACCCGGGACGCCGGCACGCCCCCGGAGGAGGACCCGTTCCACTTCGCCCACGACGCCGCCCGCCGCCTGGCGCTCGCCGCCCGGTGCACGGCCTCGTTCCCCGTCGCCTTCGAACCCGGCTTCGCCCCGGTCGGCGCCGAAGGGCCGGACGATCTCCACCCCGACCTGGGCGGGAGCGGGCGCCGGCCCGCCGTCGCCTCCTTCGCTCCGAGCCGCCACGTGCTGGACGGCGCCATCCTGCGGAACCGGCCCGTGGAACCGGCGCTGGAGGCGGTCTACCGGCAGCCCGCCGACCGCCAGGTGCGGCGGCTGCTGATGTACGTCAACCCCGACCCCGCCGCCGCCGTCCCCGAGCGGGCCGCGGACCCCGGCGATCCGCCGTCGCTCCGGGCCGTCCTGGAGACACTGGTCCGGCTCCCCTTCGAGCAGTCGGTCGCCGACGAGCTCCGGCGGATCCAGGAGGCCAACGCGCGCGTGCGCGCGGAGCGGGCGCGGCGGCCGGACCTGCTGGGAGCGCTGGACACCGGGCTCGCCGCCCGGTTGATGCCCGCCTGCGCGCGGGTCCGGACTCGTCGCGAGGCCGCCCGGATCCACGCCGCCGTGACGCGCCGTACGGCCCGGCGGGGGGAGGCGGAGGCCCGGCGTGAGGGGACGGCCTGGCGCGGAGGGGTTGCCTGGCGGGTGGAGGAGTTCGCCGAGGCGCTCGCCGGCCTGACCGGGCAGGACGTGGTCCGCCTCGTGCCCGCCGGGCTGCCGGGCGGATCCGGGCGCGGGCGGGCCGCCGCGGACTGGGACTGGGACTGGGACTGGGGTCTCGAGCCGGTCGAGCATCTCGGCCGGGTGGCCGTCGACGTCCTCAAACGTGCCATCTGGCTGGCGCCTCCGTCCGGCAGGGGGCTGCGCGCCCGGCTCCGGGGGCACAGGCGCGAGCTCCACGCGGCGCTCGCGGAGCTGGAGCGGGCCCGGCGGGCGGAGGAGGCGTTCTGGGCCGGCCGGGCCGGGCTGCTCCCCGCGCCGCCGACCGGCCCGTCCCTGCGCAGGCGGGTGCTGCGCGACTGGCTGGCCGGCGCGCTGGCCCGGACGGCGCCGGACGGCGGGCCGTCGGAGGCGGCGGAGGCGGGGGGGGGGC
>NZ_JBHSBM010000005.1:206305-242701 GCF_042650625.1 Planomonospora corallina | reverse complement strand
CGACGCGGGCCTCCCGGACGGCGCGACCGTGCCGCAGGACGCGGGTTCCACGGACGGTGCGGCCTTCCCGGAGGAAACGGGCCCCGCGGAGGACGCGGGTTCCACGGCCGGCACGGGTGATGCGGCCCGCCGGGGCGGGTCGCCGCGGGCCACGGTCCCGGACGCCGCCCGTGAGGCGGGACGCCTGCGCGAGCTGCTGCACGCGCTGGTGCCCCGGCAGGCCGAACGGCCACCCGCCGAGGTGCTCCGCCGGATGCTCGCCGCCGACGTCTGCCGGATCGCCGCCGGAGGCGAGCCGCCGGAGGTGGAGCAGGAGGTCGTCCTGCAGCAGATCAGCGCCCGCACCCCCAGCCCTTTCGGCGGCTCCGCGGAGCCGGGCAAGCTCGCCGGAGTCCAGCTCGGCCGGTTCGGCGCCTTCTACAAGGAGTCATGGCGGGTCAGCGACTGGATCTGGGGCCGTCTGGACGGAGCGACCCGCATGGTCCAGGCGGTGCTGGACCCGGCGCGCCTGCTCCAGCTCGGCCTCTCCTCACAGGAGGTCTTCCGGCGGCTGCGCCGCGCCGCGGTGGGCGGCCGGTTCGCAGCCGAGCTGGGGGAGCGCTTCGACGGCGACCGCGAGCGGATCGCCCGGGAGCTGGCGTTCCTCGCCGCCGGGGGGGTAGAGGAGACCGAGGCCCCCCGGGAACTGACGGCCACGGTCCTGGCGGTCGCGCGCCGGCTGCACGCGGAGATCCTCCACGAGGAACTGGACGGCCTGGCCGAGGCCGTACGCCGGGACCTGGAGGCGGGAGCCCGGCGCGACGGAGCCGGACCGCGCTTCCTGGGCATCTGGCGGGAGCGTCCGGAGCGGCCGTCGGTGGAGTACCTCTTCGCCGCCTTCGCCCGGGCGAGGATCGGCGAGGAGCGTCTCGCCGACGAGATCGGGACGCCGCTGTTCCTGCAGACCGCGGGCCGGGCCGCGGCGGTGGGGGCCACAGTGCTCGCCTCGGCGCTCACCTCCGCGTTCGCCTCCGCACTGGATCCACCGCGCCTCGTCGCGTTGCCCTGGTCGGTGGCCGACGCCGCGCGGCACGAGCTGGTGACGCGGATCCGGACCGGCCGCCGTGAGGCGGCCGGCCTGCTGGACCGGCTCCGCGGGCGCGGCACGTGACACCGCGCCAGGCCCGCGGCCACACCCGGCCGTGTCCGCGGCGGGCGGCCCCGCCCGGATCCGGGCGGGGCTAGTCCTTCATGAACCGGGTGATCAGTTCTTCGACCTGCGTGTTGAGGCGGGCTCCGCGCGGCCAGCCGGCGTAGTGGGTCAGGAAGATGACGATCTCGCGGAGCTCGTCAGGGGTCAGCTCTCCGGTCCGCAGCGCCGCGTCGAGCTGGAGCTCGATCTCGTCGCCCAGGCCCTGTCCGACGAGCAGGCCGAGCAGGAGCAGCCGCCGGTCGCGCAGGCTCAGCCCGTCGCGGGACCAGATGTCGGCGAACAGGTGCTCGACCGTCATGCCGAAGAAGTCGCCGGGCCCCCCGGCGTCCCCTTCACCGTTGACCTGCTTCATGATCTCCAGTCCGCGGCTCCGGCGGTCGGATATGGTCTCGTCAGCGTGCTCGTTCATGGCGGCTCCGGGTCGACGGGTCAAGGGCGGACACGACGGCCGGGACCGCCTGTCTCCATCCTTGGCCGGTCGAGGCACGAGCGGTAGGGCCTTCCCGCGAGTAGTCATGACGGTGACGAGCACTCTGCAAACAAGATCGTCTCACGGTGCGGGCTCCGATCCCAGCCGCCGTGCCGTACAGGCCGGTGGACGTCCGGTCACGGCAAAGATCGCATGATCGGGGTTGCGTCGACGTTGCCTGTCCATTCCGTGAACTCGCCGGCGGGATGTCCGTGTGGCGGGTGCTCGCGCGGCTCCGGCGCGTTCATCCGTCCGCGGGGAGCGGAACCGGCCCGGGACCGGCCCGCCGGCGGCGCACGGCCGGGATCGGGACGGCCGTCCGGAGGAGCGGGAGGGCCGCTTGGAGAACGGGCGCGAGGAACGGGCGCGAGCCCCGTGCCGGGCCGTGGGGCGCAGGCGGGCTCTGGCGCGAGGATCGGGGGGACGCCCCGGAGGGGGCACGGGCCGCCGCGCCGTAGAGGGTGCTCACCCCCGCCCTGGGGGCCGGCGGGCCAGGGTGCGGCAGGCTTGAGGGCGGCGGGGCCGGGTGGGATGGGCCCGGGTGCGGCGGGTCTGGCACGGTTGTGCCGTCCGGTGCGGGGCGGAGTGGGACCGCGCGGTGGGGCGGGTCCCGGTCGCGGCGGCCGTGCGTGCCGGGGACCGGGCCCGAGGCCCCGGGGGAGCCGGTGAGCGCTCCCCCGGGGACAGGGCATGTCAGCCGAACTCGCCTGCCTTCACGCCTCCGACGAAGGCGTCCCACTCGCTCCGGGTGAACGCCAGAGCCGGGCCGTTCGGGTCCTTGGAATCGCGCACGAGGTAGAGCTCGTCGGCGTCTGCCTTGTGCCTGGCCACTGTCCGGTCACCGGGCACGACGGCCACCTCCACGCAGTCGCCTCCGGTGCTGAGACTGCTCTTGCGCCACATGACGCGGGACGGATCCACGATGGACACCCGCATTTCTCCTCTTCGTATCGGTTGTCACAACTCTTTCGCCACCTGGGCGACGAAGGCGGCCGACGCCTCGGTGCCGAAGGCGAGTGCCGTCAGGCTCCCGAACATCAGCGTGTACCGGCGCACCTCCTCGGGGTCCTCCGGGACGAGCCCGCTGGCGGCCTGCTCCAGGTAGACCAGGTCCGGATCGGCGGGCTCGGGGAAGCTGAGCAGGCAGAACTTGCCGTCGACCGCGGCGTGCGCGCCCGCGGAGAACGGGATCACCCGGATCTCCACGTTGGGCAGCGAGGCCAGGTCGACGAGGTACTCCAGCTGCTCGCGCATCACCTCACGGCCGCCCACCTGCCGCCGGAGGACCGCCTCGTCGAGCACCGCGACGAGGTGGATCGGATCGTCGTCACCGGAGCGGTGCAGCAACCGCTTCTGACGCGAGATGCGCACGGCGACCTTCTCATCCACTTCGGAGGGGGTGTGGGTGACGGAGGTCGCCTCGATGACGGCACGGGCGTACGGCTCGGTCTGCATCAGGCCGGGCACGACGAGCGGCTCGTAGCACCGCACGACGGAGGCCTCGGCCTCCAGGCCGATGTAGGAGTCGAACCCGGGTTTGAGAGCCTGGCGGTGGCGGTGCCACCACCCCCGTTTCCGGGCCTCCCTGGCCATCTCGACCAGGGAGTCGCGCTCCCGCCCGGTCACGCCGTACACCTCGGTGAGGGCCGCCACGTCGGAGGGCTTGGGACGGCTCAGACCCGTCTCGTACCTCCAGATGGTGGTGTCGGTGGAGCCGATCCGGTCCGCGACCTCCACCCGTGACAGCCCGCTGCTCTCCCTCAGACGGTTCAGCTCGGCCATCAGACGGCGATGCCGGGCGGTGGGACTGCGCCGGGACGTCACACCGGTACCTCCGATCGTCAGGCAAAGGAAACTGTGGAATTTCAATATGAGCTATTGCAGTCCTTGGTAGAAAGGTTCACCGTGAGTGAGTGTGCCATCTCGGAGCGCCATCCGCATGGGAATGCATTCACGGGGGAACGAGGCGATCATGACGACCGGGCAGCAGACCGTCCCACCCCGCTCGACGGTCACCTTCCCCGGAGTGCCGGAGTCCGTGGCGGCCGCCCGGTGCCACGTCCGGGAGCTGCTGGGTGAGGCCCACCCCGCCTGTGACGACGTGACCCTTCTGGTCAGCGAGGTCGTCACCAACTCCGTGGTGCACTCCGGGTCCGGCGGCGGCGGCCGGGTGGAGATGACCGTGGCGGTGGGTGACGGCGCCGTGCGGGTGGAGGTGACCGACGCGGGGTCGGGGCGCTCGGGGCCGCACGTGCGCCACGAGCCCGACGCCGAGAACGGCCGCGGCATGTTCCTGGTGGACCTGCTCGCCGGCCGCTGGGGTGTGCGGGAGGACGGCCCTCCGGGCTCCCGGACGCTCTGGTTCGAGGTCCCCCTCCCGGCCGCCCGCGTCTGAGGGGCCGGGAGACCGGGCCCGAGCGGCCCGGCCGCCCGCGCCTGAGCGGGCGGGGAGTCCCAGCCCGAGGTCCGGTCCGCGGCTGAGGGCCCTGGCGGGCCATACCTCCTCGGTGATGGGCTATTTGGGCTCTTTGCCGATCGACCCGGTTGCCTCACCCTCTGTGCAGACGCGCCACCAACCCCCCGACGGCGCGTCTGAGGAGGACACGGGTGAGACGCCGTCTGTTCGTCGCAATCGCCGCCCTGGTGCTGCTGTGCACCGGCGCGACCGGGGTGGGAGCCTCGGCGGAGCCGCCGCCCTCGGGGCGGTACAAGGTCGAGGGACCCGCTGACGCCCGGCAGCGCAGCGCGGTCGCGGCCACCGGAGCCGCGATCGACCAGGTGGACCGGACCTCGGTCGTGGTCACCGCCACGGAGGCCGAGATCGCCGCGATCGAGAAGCTCGGCCACAAGGTCACCGAGCTCGAGGAGCCCTCGTCACCGCCGCAGTCGCTGGGGGACTTCCCGCCGGCCGACTCCGCCTACCACAACTACGCCGAGATGGTCGCCGCGGTGGACCGGATCGTCGCGGACCACCCGGCCATCGCCAGGAAGATCAGCTACGGCACCTCGTACGAGGGGCGCGACCTGATCGCCGTGAAGATCAGTGACAACGTCGCCGCCGACGAGGACGAGCCCGAGGTGCTGTTCACCCACCACCAGCACGCCCGGGAGCACCTGACCGTCGAGATGGCGCTGTACATCATGAACATGCTCACCGACGGTCACGGGAGCGACAGCCGGATCACCGGCCTGGTGAACGGCCGCGAGATCTGGATCATGCCGGACCTCAACCCCGACGGCGGCGAATACGACGTCGCGACCGGCTCCTACCGCTCCTGGCGGAAGAACCGGCAGCCCAACTCCGGCTCGTCCTACGTCGGCACCGACTTGAACCGGAACTGGGCCTACCGGTGGGGCTGCTGCGGCGGCTCGTCCGGCTCGACCTCCAGCGAGACCTACCGCGGCCCCTCGGCCGCCTCGGCCCCCGAGGTCAGGGCGGTCGCCGACTGGGTGAACAGCCGCGTCGTCGGCGGCGAGCAGCAGATCAAGTCGCACATCGACTGGCACACCTACGGCGAGCTGGTGCTGTGGCCGTACGGCTACACCTACGACGACACCGCGCCCGGACTCACCCAGGACGACCACGACGCCTTCGAGGCGCTGGGCCGGAACATGGCCTCCACCAACGGCTACACCCCGCAGCAGGCGAGCGACCTCTACGTCACCGACGGCTCGGTCGACGACTGGATGTGGGGCGTCCACAAGATCTTCAGCTACACCTTCGAGATGTCCCCGAGGAGCGCCTCCCCGGGCTTCTACCCGCCCGACGAGCAGATCGGCACGTACACCGGCCGGAACAGGGAGGCGGTCCTGCGCTTCCTGGAGTACTCCGACTGCGTCTACCGGATCACCGGCAAGCAGGACCAGTACTGCTCGGCGGGCGGCCCGCCGGCGACCACGGTCCACTCCGACGACTTCGAGACGGCGACCGGCTGGACCGCCGACCCGTCCGGCACCGACACCGCCACCTCCGGCCAGTGGGAGCGCGGTGACCCGGCCGCCACATCCTCCAGCGGGACCAAGCAGCTGGGCACCACGGTCAGCGGCGTCAACGACCTGGTCACCGGGCGCCTGGCGGGCTCGTCGGCCGGGTCCTACGACATCGACGGCGGTGTGACCAGCATCCGGTCACCGGCGATCACCCTGCCGGCCGACGGCACGCTGAACCTGTCGTTCTCGTGGTACCTGGCGCACGGGTCGAACTCCTCCAGCGCCGACTACCTGCGGGTCAAGGTCGTCGGCTCTTCCGGCACGACCCAGGTCTTCCAGCAGCTCGGCGCGGCCGGTGACCGCGACGGCGCGTGGGCGACGGCGACGGCGGACGTCTCGGCCTTCGCCGGGCAGAGCGTGCGGATCCTGGTCGAGGCCGCCGACGCCTCGGGCGCCTCCCTGGTGGAGGCCGGGATCGACGACGTCAGGATCACCCGGACGTCCTGACCCGGTACGGCGCGCGGCCGCCCGTCCGGTGTCCGCGCGCCGTGACCCGGCCGCCTCCGCCGGGCCGTACCAGCCCGGCGGGGTTCGCCGTGACCCGCCCGGCCGGGTTCGCCGTACGGCCGGCGCGCCGGGTCTCGGGGCGGCCGGACGGGCGGCGGGTCAGGCCCGGCAGATCAGCTCGCCGTGGAGCAGGGAGAGCCAGCCGTCCGGATCGGCGGCCCAGGCCCGCCAGCCCGCCGAGATCCGGCGCAGGTCGTCCTCGGCCGCGGCGCCCGAGGCGAGGGCCTGACCGGCCATGTCGGACTTCAGGATGCGCTCGGCCCACATGCCGCCCCACCACTGCCGGTCCTCGGGCGTCGCGAAGCACCAGGTGGAGGAGGTGGCGGTGATGTCGGTGAAGCCGGCCGCACGCGCCCAGGAGAGCAGCCGCCGGCCCGCGTCCGGCTCGCCCCCGTTGCTCCGGGCCACCCGCTGGTAGAGAGCCATCCACTCGTCCAGCTCGGGCAGGAGCGGGAACCAGGTGAAGGCGGCGTAGTCGCTGTCGCGGACCGCGACGATCCCGCCCGGCCGGCAGACCCGCCGCATCTCCCGCAGTGCCAGGACCGGGTCGCCGACGTGCTGCAGCACCTGGTGGGCGTGGACGACGTCGAAGGTGTCGTCGGGAAAGTCCAGGGCGTGCACGTCGGCCACGGCGAACGCGACACCGGCCGTGCCCCGGCGCTCCGCCTCGGCGCGGGCCAGGGCGAGCGCCTCGGCGGTGACCTCGGACGCGGTGACGGCGCCCGGTGCGACCAGTTCGGCCAGGTCCGCGGTGATGGTGCCGGGACCGCACCCGACGTCCAGCAGCGACATGCCGGGCCGCAGGTGCGGCAGCAGGTGCGCCGCGGAGTTCGCCGCGGTGCGCCAGCGGTGGGAGCGCAGGACGGACTCGTGATGCCCGTGGGTGTAGACGGCGTCCTCGGCGGCCATGGAAACCACTCCTTCGGTCGGGTGGAGATCACCGTAGCAGCCATCTCACAAAATGAGAGAAATTGTCTCGATATATGAGAGACGATGAACTCATATCCCCATCTACTTGCTGTTATGGGAAAAACAGGGCAAGACTGGGAGTGGGTCGTCGCAACAACCCACGGGGGTGGTTTCCGTGCAGGAGGAGTGCCGTTCGCGCGAGACGTGGTCACTGGAGTGCCGGTGCTGCGAGGGCGTCTGGCAGGAGGCGTACGACGTCCGCCGGCTGACCGACGGGCACGGCCATGAGGCCGTCGTCTGGGAGCAGGGGGGAGAGCCGGTCCAGCCCCCGTGGTCGGGGGTGGAGTGCGCCCGGTGCGGATCCTCCCGGCTGAGCGCCTTCCCGCAGGGGGAGGCGTGGCTGGGCCGGGCCGCGCTCCGGGCCGCGCCGGCCGGCGAGGAGGCGGACCGCCCGCCCGTGGAGAGGCTGTACTCGCCCGTCCCGCACAGGTCCACCGCGCCGGCCCTGCTGAGCAGCGGCCTCTACTGAGCCCTCGTACCGGGGCCCCGCGGGACCGGGCCCCGTGGATCCGCGGGGACCGTGCCGCAGCACACGGTCCCCGCGGTCGGGGGTCACCCCCCGTGTTGGCATGCCGCGATCATGATGTGGGGAACCCCGCGGAACGGCAAAGATCTACCGTGCGGGCCGGGGCCGCGCCGGAGGGCGGAACCGGGACCTACAGGCGGAAGCCCAGGTCGGGCACGATCTCGGCGACGTCCATCTGGGCCTTCTGCAGGCGGCCGGAGTAGTCCCAGTTCATCGCCTGCCAGCGGGTGAACTGGTCGAGCACCCACATGCCCGACTGGCGGCTGCCGTTGCCGGACCTGCCGTTCCCGCCGAAGGGCAGGTGCGCCTCGGCGCCGGAGGTGGAGTTGTTGACGCTGACCATGCCCGCGCCGATGCCCGCGCGGAACCGGAAGGCCGCCTTCGGGTCGGTGGTGTAGATCGACGACGAGAGCCCGTAGCCGGGCCGGTTGGCCAGCCCGATCGCCTCCTCCAGGGTGCCGAAGGCCGTCACGCCCACGATCGGGCCGAACGTCTCCTCCAGGAAGAGCCGGTCGCCGGCGCGCACGCCGTCCACGACCACCGGGTGGTAGTAGAGCCCGCCCTCCCCGGTGAAGTCCCCCCGGGGGTTGTCCGGCGTGATCCGGCCGGTCGGGCCGGAGACGACCGTGTGGTGCGGCTCGATCCAGCCGAGGTACTCCTCGTAGCGCTCGGCGAACTTGTGGTCCAGCAGCGGCCCGCAGAGCACGTCCCCGCCCGGGTCGCCGATCGGCGCCGTGGCCACGGCGCGCGTGTAGCGGGCGAGGAAGTCCTCGTGCACGCTCTCGTGCACGATCACCGTCCCCAGCGAGGTGCAGCGCTGCCCGGCCGTGCCGAACCCGGCGAACAGCGCGCCCTCCACCGCCAGGTCCAGGTCGGCGTCCGGCATGACCACCATCGGGTTCTTGCCGCCCAGCTCCAGGCAGGGCGACTGCAGGTGCCGCCCGCACAGCTCGCCGATCCTCCTGCCGACCTCGCTGGAGCCGGTGAAGCCGACCTTGTGCACCGTGCCCTCGGTCAGGGCCGTCTCCAGGCCCGCGTAGGTCTGCGCGCCGTCGGCCAGGACGAGGCCGAGCACGCCGTCCGGGAGCCCCGCCGCGGCGAAGAGCCGGTAGAGCGCCTGCGCGGAGGCCGCGGCGTACTCGGCGGGCTTCCAGACCACGGCGTTGCCGCAGAGCAGCGCCGGGACCAGGTACCACGACGGCACCGCGACCGGGAAGTTCCCCGCGGTGATCACCGCCGCCACGCCCACCGGCACCCGGAAGGTGAACAGGTTCTTGTCGGGCATCTCGGAGGGGACGGTCTGCCCGTAGAGCCGCCGTCCCTCGCCGAGGAAGAAGTCGCAGGTGTCGACGATCTCGCGGACCTCGCCCAGCGCCTCGGCGTACGGCTTGCCGATCTCCCGGGTGACCAGGCGGGCCAGCGCCTCGGCGTTGGCCTCCACCAGCCGGCCGATCGAGGCGATCACCCGGCCGCGCACCGGGGCGGGCACCCGCTCCCACTCCCGCTGCGCGACGGCGGCGGCGCGGCAGGCCGCGGCGAACGTGCCGGCGTCGGCCAGCCGTACCCGGGCGACGACCTCGTCGAGACGGGAGGGGTTGATCGAGTCGTAGACCGCGCCGTCCGTGGCTTCCTTGCCGCCGATGACGGAGAACACGTCGAGGGTCACCGTTGACCTCCTTCTCAGGGTGTGTGCCCGCATTCTCCCCGCCGGCCGGCGGCGCGTCACATGCCCGGCCCCGCCGGGCCGTACGGCGCCGCCGGGTCCGCGGGCGGGAGCGGGCCGGTGAGGTCGTGCGGCCCGGCGGCCGGGAGGTGCCGCCCACTGCCCGGATATTAAGGGAAATACCAGGTCATCACCATGATTGTGGTTTTGTCGGACGGGGTGGATAGCGTTCGGCGCGTGATCGAACGGTGGAACCGGGACCAGGTGCTCGCGCTCGCGCCCGACGCCTCGTCCCAGAAAGCGGCCCAGGGGGTCTCCTCCCCCGGCAAGTGGTCGGGCAGCGGCGTCACCGCGGACGCGGTCTGGGGCGAGTGCAAGGGCAGCGGCTCCAAGCCGTACCGGGCCTGCGTCGACCTGACCGAGCCCGCCTACCGGTGCACCTGCCCCAGCCGGAAGTTCCCCTGCAAGCACGCCCTCGGCCTGCTGCTGCTCTGGTCGGCCGGGGGCGTGCCCGAGGCCGGCGAGCCCGCCGACTGGGTCGCCGAGTGGCTCGAGCAGCGCCGCGCCCGCGCCGCGAAGCCCGCCGCCTCCCCCCGCGCGGAGCGGAGCGGCGCGGCAGCCGACCCGAAGCGGGCCGGGCAGCGCGAGCAGCGGGTGACGGCCGGACTGGAGGAGCTGGAGCGCTGGCTGACCGACCAGATCCGTCAGGGACTGGCCGGAGCGCGCCGCCACGACCAGTGGGACGGTCTGGTCAAGCGCCTGGTCGACGCGCAGGCCCCCGGCGTCGCCGGGACCGTCTCCCGCCTCGGCGCCGTGCTCGGGGCCGACGACTGGCCCGCCCGCCTCCTCGGCGAGTACTCCCTGCTCCACCTCCTGATCACCGCGCACCGCCGCACGTCGGCGTCCGGGGACGCCGGTGCGGACACTGCGGAGAGCACTGCGGGGGACACGGCAGGAGGCACCGCGGCGGGCACGGCAGGAGATCCGGCGGGGGACACGGGCGGGAGCGCGCTCGGCGCGGAACTGCGGCAGACCGTGCGCACACGCATCGGCTTCCCCGTCGCCCAGCAGGACGTGCTCGCCGGGGAGACGGTCCGCGACCGGTGGGACGTGCTCGGCCGGCGCGACGAGGAGCAGGACCGGCTCATCACCCGGCGGGTGTGGCTGCGCGGCCGGGCGACCGGCAGGGCCGCGCTCGTGCTCTCCTTCGCCCCCGCCGGTCAGGCCCTGGACGCCTCGCTCGTCACCGGCACCACGCTCGACGCCGACCTGGCGTTCTACCCCGGCTCGGCGCAGCCGCGCGCCCTGGTGGCCGCCCGCCACGGCAGCGTCCCCGCGGACGGCCCGCCCGGCTCCTCCCTCCAGGAGGCCCTGGCCGAGGTGGCCGCCGCCCTGGCGGGCGATCCGTGGCTGGAGGCCTGGCCGCTCGTCCTCGACCGGACGGTCCCGGTGCGCGACGGAGACGCGTGGTTGCTCGGCGGCCCGGACGGCGCGCTCCCGCTCCACCCGTCGGCCGGCGTGCCCTGGCGGCTGCTGGCAGTCTCGGGCGGGCACCCGCGGACCGTCGCCGCCGAGTGGACCCCGAACGGCCTGCTGCCGCTGGCCGCCTGGAACGACGAAGGGCTGGTCGTCCTGTGAGCACTCCGGTCCCCTGGGAGGAGCTGGTCTCCACCGCCCTGGTCGGCACCGACCGCAGGCCGCTGCCCGGCCCGGCGGGCCGGGCGGCGGGCTCCGCGGACCCGGCGGCCGAGCTGCTCGAGCAGGCCGCCGTGCGGACCGTCCGCGCCCGCGCCGGGCGGCTGCCGCGCCGGGGCGAGCCCCTGGAGCCCGCCCCGGCCGAGGAACGGCCCCTCGTCCCGCGCGCCGCGGCCGACCGGCTGGCCCGCATCCTCGCCGGCGAGCAGGGCAGGCTGCTCCCCGAGTGGCTGGCTGCCGCCGCCGGCCGCGGCCACCGGGTCCCGTCCCGCCTGCTGCCCGAGCTTCTCGACCACGCCGCCCGCGACCGCTCGATCCGGCCCTTCCTCGGCGTGCTCGCCGGGCGCCGGGGCCGCTGGCTGGCCGCCCTCAACCCCGCCTGGGGCTTCCTGGAGCAGGAGGCCACGGGGGCCCCGCGGGTCCCGGCGGCCGGGCCGGAGGGCGAGGTGTGGGAGCTGGGCACGGCGGGCGACCGCCGCGCCCACCTGGCCGCGCTCCGCTCCGCCGACCCCGCCGCCGCCCGCGAGCTGCTCGCCGCCACCTGGGAGCAGGAGACGCCCGACGACCGGGCCGCCTTCCTGGAGGTCCTCGCCGACGGCCTGTCCGGCGGCGACGAGCCGTTCCTGGAGGCCGCGCTCGACGACCGCCGCCGCGAGGTCAGGCACCAGGCCGCCGACCTGCTCACCCGCCTGCCGGACTCCCGGCTGGCCCGGCGCATGGCCGAGCGGGCCGAGCGCTGCTTCACCGTGACGCGGCGCCGGATCGAGGTCACCCCGCCGGACGAGTGCGACGCCGTGATGGAGCGCGACGGCATCCGCGCCCGGCCGCCGCACGGCACCGGGGACAGGGGATGGTGGCTGCAGCAGCTGGTGGCCCGCACCCCGCTCGAGGTCTGGCCCCGGCTGCTCGGCCGGCCGCCCGCCGAGCTGGTCGGGGCCCGGCTCGGCGACTGGACCCGGGAGGTCACCGCCGGCTGGGTCAGGGCGGCCGTGCTCCAGCGCGACCCCGTCTGGGCGCGGGAGCTGTTCGCCCGGGACCCGCTCGCCGACCTGCTGGCCGTACTGCCCCGCGACGAGCGGGAGGCCGTGGCCGCGGCGTTCGTCCGGGGCGGGGGCCCGGCAGGCCGGCGGAGCAGAGGACTGGACGGCCAGCTCATCATGGTCCTCGGCGGCGCCCAGGGACCCTGGGGCCCGGACCTGACGCGGGCCGTGCTGGGCAAGATCCTCGAGCTGGCCGGCAGCCAGCCCTGGAACCTCGGCGAGCTGGTCAGGCTCGCCGGTGAACGCGCCGACCCCGCCCTGCACGGCCTGGCGGAGCGGCTCTCGCTCGAACCGCCCATCCAGGAGGTCGCCGCCCTCCTGCGTTTCCGTGACGACATGCTGAAGGAGCTCTCATGACCACGGTGCAGCCGGTGCAGCCGGTGCTGCGCGCACACGCCGAGGACCAGTACGCCGAGGAGCTGGCCCTGCTGGCCAAGGACGACGACCGGACCCGGCCGCCGGGCTGGAAGCTCTCGCCCTGGGCGGTGACCGCCTACATCCTGGGCGACGGCGACCGGATCACCCCCAAGTACATCGGGCCCCGCCGCATCGTCGAGGTGGCCGTGGCGACGCTGGCCACCGACCGGGCGCTGCTCCTGCTCGGTGTGCCCGGCACCGCCAAGACCTGGCTCTCGGAGCACCTGGCCGCCGCGATCAGCGGCGACTCCACGCTGCTCGTCCAGGGCACGGCGGGCACCGCCGAGGAGGCGATCCGCTACGGCTGGAACTACGCGCGGCTGCTGGCCGAGGGGCCGTCGCGGGAGGCGCTGGTGCCCAGCCCGGTGATGCGCGCCATGGCCGAGGGCCGCATCGCCCGCGTCGAGGAGCTGACCCGCATGCCCTCCGACGTGCAGGACGCGCTGATCACCGTGCTGTCGGAGAAGACCCTGCCGGTCCCGGAGCTGAACGAGGAGGTCCAGGCGGCGCGCGGGTTCAACATCATCGCCACCGCCAACGACCGCGACCGCGGCGTCAACGACCTGTCCAGCGCGCTGCGCCGCCGGTTCAACACCGTGGTGCTCCCGGTCCCGGCCACTCCCGAGGAGGAGGTCGACATCGTCTCCCGCCGGGTGGAGCAGCTCGGCCGCTCCCTGGAGCTGCCGGAGACCCTGACCGGCCTGGAGGAGATCCGCCGCGTCGTCACGGTCTTCCGGGAGCTGCGGACCGGCGTCACCGAGGACGGCCGGACCAAGGTCAAGTCGCCCAGCGGCACGCTCAGCACCGCCGAGGCGATCTCCGTGATCACCAACGGCATCGCGCTGGCCGCCCACTTCGGCGACGGCGTGCTCCGCCCCTCCGACGTGGCCGCCGGGATCGTCGGCGCGGTGGTCCAGGACCCGGTCTCCGACCGTGTCGTCTGGCGGGAGTACCTCGAGACCGTCGTCCGGGAGCGCCAGGACTGGCGCGACTTCTACCGGGCCTGCCGTGACGCGGGCTGAGGCGCTGGCTGAGGCACGGGCTGAGGCACGGGCTGAGGCACGGGCTGAGGCGCGGACCCGCCCGGCCGCCTCCGGCGTGCCGGGCGGCGGGCGGTCCCCGGGCCGCGCGGGGACAGGGCTCCGCGGCCGGGCCGGCCGCGGTGGGACAGGGCTCCGCGGCGGTGCCGGAGGCCGCGGCGTGACAGGAGGAGGCGAGCGATGACCGTGCACGTGCTCGGCGTGCGGCACCACGGGCCCGGCTCGGCGCGCTCCCTGCGCGCGGAGCTGGAGCGCCTGCGGCCGGACGTCGTGCTCATCGAGGGCCCGCCCGAGGCCGACGGGCTCGTGGACCTGGCGAAGGACCCGGACCTCCGGCCGCCGGTGGCGCTGCTGGCGCACGTGCCCGGTGAGGCGGCCCGGGCCGCGTTCTGGCCGTTCGCCGTCTTCTCCCCCGAGTGGCAGGCGATCCGCCACGCGGTGGAGGCGGGCGTGCCGGTGCGCTTCTGCGACCTGCCCGCCGCGCACTCCCTCGCCGCCCGGCCGCAGGAGCCGGACGGCCCCGGCGCGGCGGACGGCGACACGGACGGAGAACCGGACGGTGACACGGACGGCGGGGCGCGGGCCGTACGGACCGACCCGATCGGCGCGCTCGCCCGCGCCGCCGGTTACGACGACCCCGAGCGGTGGTGGGAGGACGCGGTCGAGCACCGCGGGGACACGCCGTTCGAGGTGATCGCCGAGGCGATGGCCGCGGTCCGCGACGGACATGTCCCGGACGAGCACGAGGCGCGGCGCGAGGCCTACATGCGCCGCACCGTCCGCGGCGCGGTCCGGGACGGGTACGAGCGGATCGCCGTGGTCTGCGGCGCCTGGCACGTGCCCGCCCTGACCGGCACGCCCGGGAAGGCATGGGGCGCGGGCCTGCCGTCCGCGAAGGCCGACGACGCGCTGCTGCGCGGCCTGCCCAAGGCCAAGGTGGAGACGACCTGGGTGCCGTGGACCTACGGGCGGCTGGCCGCCCGGAGCGGGTACGGCGCGGGCGTCACCTCCCCCGGCTGGTACCACCACCTGTTCGCCTCGCCCGACCGGCCGGTGGAGCGGTGGCTGACCGAGGCCGCCGGGGTGCTGCGCGCCGAGGACCTGCCCGTCTCCTCCGCCCACGTCATCGAGGCCGTACGGCTGGCGCACTCGCTGGCCGTGCTCCGGGGGCGGCCGCTGGCCGGGCTGGCGGAGGCCACCGAGGCGGTCCGGGCCGTGCTCTGCGAGGGTGCCGAGACGCCGGTGGAGCTGATCCAGCGGCGCATGGTCGTGGGGGAGCGGCTCGGCCACGTCCCCGACGCCACCCCGATGGTCCCGCTCCAGCGGCACCTGCGCGCCGAGCAGCGGCGCCTGCGGCTCAAGCCCGAGGCGCTGGAGCGCGAACTCGACCTCGACCTGCGCAGACCGCTCGACCTGGAGCGCAGCCGGCTGCTGCACCGGCTGCTGCTCATCGGGGTCGGCTGGGGGACGTTGCGGCCCAGCAGGGGCAAGGGCACCTTCCGCGAGTCGTGGACGCTGGCCTGGCGCCCCGAGTTCGACGTCGACCTGATCGAGGCGAGCTCCTGGGGCACCACCGTCCCGGCCGCCGCCACCGCCCGCGTCCGCGACCTGGCCGCCGCCGCGCCCGCGCTGCCCGGCCTGACGGGCCTGCTGGAGCGCTGCCTCCCGGCCGACCTGCCGGAGGCGCTGCCCGCCGTGCTGGAGGAGCTCTCGGCGCGGGCGGCGCTGGACGGCGACGTGACGCACCTGATGGCGGCGCTGCCCGCCCTGGTCCGCGCCCAGCGCTACGGGGACGTGCGCGGCACGCCCGCCGAGGGGCTGGCCGCGATCTCCGACGCCCTGCTGACCCGCGTCTGCGTCGGGCTCGCCGCCGCCGCCGGCGGCCTGGACGACGACGCCGCCCGCGACCTGGTCGGCCACGTCGACGGAGTGCACACGGCGGTCGGCCTGCTCGACGCCGGGGACGAGCCGGAGGCGGCACCGTCCGCGCCGCCGTCCGGAGCGCCGTCCGGGTCCACCGCGGAGACGGGGACCCCGGGGGAGCGGACGGCGGATCCGGGAGCCGGTCCGGCCACTGGCCCGGGAGCGGATCCGGCGCCGGACGACCGGCCGAGGGCCCGCTGGCTCGGCGCCCTGCGCGCGGTCTCCGGCCGCTCCGACCTGCACGGGCTGATCGAGGGGCGGCTCGTCAGGATCCTGCTGGACTCCGGGGAGCTCGACACCGGCCGGGCGGAGCGGCGCATGTTCCGCGCGATGTCCGCCGGCCACCCGCCCGCCCGGGCGGCGGCCTGGATCGAGGGGTTCACCTCGGGCGGCGGGCTGCTGCTCGTCCACGACGCCCGGCTCCTCGGCCTGGTCGACGGCTGGCTCACCTCCCTGGCGCCGGAGGCGTTCGTCGACGTGCTCCCGCTGCTCCGGCGGGCCTTCGCCGCCTTCGCCGCGCCCGAGCGCCGCGCGATCGGCGAGCGGGTCCGGTCCCTGGACGCCGCGGGCGCCGCAGGGCGGGCCGGGGACGCCGGGAGTGCGGGAGAGGACGTGGAGGCCGTGGACGACGAGCGCGCGGCGGCGGCCGTGCGGACCGTGCTGACGATTCTCGGGAGGGCGTGATGGACGACGAGAGGCTGCGCCGCTGGCGGCTGGTGCTCGGCGGGGACGCCGACGGCACCGGGTGCGCGCTCGGCGGGACCGACGCGGCGATGGACGGCGCCCTGGCCGCCCTCTACGACGGCGGCTCCGCCGGCGGCGGCGAGGGGAGGGAGCGGAGCGCCGGGCTCGGCGCGTCCGCGCCCAGGGTGGCGCGCTGGCTGGGCGACATCCGCTCCTACTTCCCCTCGTCCGTGGTGCAGGTGATGCAGAAGGACGCCGTGGAGCGGCTCAACCTCACCCGGCTGCTGGTGGAGCCGGAGATGCTGGAGGCGGTCGAGCCGGACGTCCACCTGGTCGGCACGCTGCTCTCGCTCAACCGGGTGATGCCCGACAAGGCGCGGGAGTCGGCCCGCGCGCTGGTCCGCAAGGTCGTCTCCGAGCTGGAGAGCAAGCTCGCGCAGCGGACCAAGGCCGCGGTGACCGGGGCGCTGGACCGCTCGGCGCGCACCCACCGGCCCCGGCGGGTCACCGACATCGACTGGGACCGGACGATCCGCGCCAACCTGAGGAACTACCTGCCGGAGCGGGGCGTGGTGGTCCCGTCCCGGCTGGTCGGGTACGGCAGGCGGCAGCGGGCCGTCCAGCGCGAGGTGGTGCTCTGCATCGACCAGAGCGGCTCGATGGCCGCCTCGGTCGTCTACTCCAGCGTCTTCGGCGCGGTGCTCGCCTCGATGCGGTCGCTGAAGACCTCGCTGGTGGTCTTCGACACCGCGGTCGTCGACCTCACCGACCAGCTCCACGACCCGGTGGAGCTGCTGTTCGGCACGCAGCTCGGCGGCGGCACCGACATCAACCGGGCCATCGCCTACAGCCAGGGCCTCATCACCCGGCCGACCGACTCGATCTTCATCCTGATCAGCGACCTGTACGAGGGCGGGATCCGCCAGGAGATGCTCCGCCGGGTCGCCCAGATGACCGCGGCGGGAGTGCAGGTGATCGTGCTGCTGGCGCTCTCGGACGAGGGCGCGCCCTTCTACGACCGGGAGAACGCCGCGGCCCTGGCCGCGCTGGGGGTCCCGGCCTTCGCCTGCACCCCCGACGTCTTCCCCGACCTGATGGCCGCCGCGATCGAGCGGCGCGACATCGGGCAGTGGGCCGAGCGCAGCCTGGAGCGCCCGGCCGGCTGACAGGACCCGTCCCGGCGGGAGACGGCACGGGGGCCCGTCTTCCGCCGGGACGCCTCGTGCCGGCTGCCGCGCACCGGAGTCCCGGCCGCCCGGCACAGGGCCGTCCGCGTGCCCCACATCCCGGCCGTGCGGCACGGGCCCCGGCCGCCCGCTTGCCCACGCCCCGGCCGTGCGGCACGGGCCCCGGCCGCCCGTGCACCCCGGGTCCCGCTCAGTGCCCGGCCTCCTCCTCGGGGCGGGCCCGGAGCGGGAGCAGGAAGGCCGCGGCGAAGGCGACGGCGACCATGCCGCCGGTGGCCCAGATCGTGACCCGCATCGCCTCGGGGAAGGCCAGCCCGCCCTCCAGCAGGCCGAAGAAGAGGGTGCCCACCGCGGCGGAGCCGAGCGCGCCGCCGAGCTGCTGGACGGCGGTGAGCGTGCCGCTGGCGGAGCCCGACTCGTGCGGGTCCACCCCGGCCAGCACGATGTCGAAGAACGGCGCCATGATCATGCTCATGCCGGCGCCCGCCAGGAACAGGGCCGGGGCCAGCTGCCACGGTGTGACGTCCGTGCCGGCGAGCTCCAGGGTGACGGCGACCCCCGCCAGACCGGCCACCATCACGACGGCGCCCAGGTGGATCAGCCTGCGCCCGACCTTCTGCGCCAGGCCTGCGGCGTGCACGCCGACGAAGCCGAGCAGCGATCCCACGGCGTGCGGCAGGTTCGCCAGGCCCGCCTTCAGCGGGTCGTAGCCCAGCCCCAGCTGGAAGTACAGGCCGAGCACCATCGAGAACCCGATCAGCGCGGTGAAGAAGACCAGACCCACGACCAGGCCGCCGGTGAAGGCGCGCTTGCGGAACAGGCCCGGCACCAGCAGCGGGTCGCCCCCCGTGCGCTGCCTGTGGACCTGGTGCCGGGCGAAGAGCACGAAGAGTGCCGCCGAGGCGGCCATCGATGCGAAGGTCCAGATGGGCCAGTCCAGGTCGCGGCCCTGGACCAGGGGGAAGACCAGCAGGAAGGAGGCGGCCGCGACCAGGCCCGTGCCGGTGAGGTCCAGGCGGGAGGCGCTCCCGGGCCGGGAGCGGGGCAGGAAGCGGATCGCTCCGGCGACGGCGAGCAGGCCGACCGGGAGGTTGATCAGGAAGATCATGCGCCAGCCGGTGCCGAACAGGTCGGCGTCGACCAGCCAGCCGGCGAGCACCGGGCCGCCCACCGTGGACAGCGCCATGACCGGGCCGAACGCGCCGAACGCGGCGGCCTGCTCCTTCGGCGGGAACATCTCCTTGATCATGCCGAGTCCCTGCGGGATCATCACGGCCCCGAACACGCCCTGGAGCACCCGCGCGCCGACCAGCATGCCGGGGGAGAGCGCCAGGCCGCACAGGAGCGAGGCGAGGGTGAAGCCCGCCGCGCCGATGACGAACACGCGCCGGCGGCCGTAGAGGTCGCCGAGGCGCCCGCCGACGATCAGGCCGACGGCCATCGCCATGGTGTATCCGGCGCCGAGCCACTGGATCAGGCTGGTCGATCCGCCCAGGTCGGCGTGGACGGACGGGGCGGCGATGTTGGTGATCATCGCGTCGAGCAGGTCCATGACCTCGGCGGCGAGGATCACGAAGAGGGCGGGCCAGCGCCACCGGTACGGCGCGGCGGCGACGACCGGAGGGCCGGTGGTGGCGGCGTGGGTCATGAGGGTTCCCTTCTCGCGGGGAGCGTGCCAGTTGACGAACAGTGTTCGTTGATAACGAACACCGTTGTACGGACGAACGATGTTCGTGTCAAGTACGGCGTTCGTTCTCGGTACATCGTTCGTCGTCGGTACGGTGTTCGCTCCCAGTACGGTGTTCGGCGGTGCGAACACGGCGGTATAGCATCGCCGCGTGACCGACATCCCGACTCCGCCCTGGCGCAAGACCCGCAGGCCCAGCGCTCCCCGGACCGTGCTGAGCAGGGAGCTCATCGTCTCCACCGGCCTGCGGATCGTCGACGCGGAGGGGCTGGAGGCGCTGAGCATGCGCCGGGTCGCCCAGGAGCTCGGCACCGGCCCCGCCTCCCTCTACGCCCACGTGGCGAACAAGGAGGAGCTGCTCGACCTGATCTACGACCGGGTCATGGCCGAGATCCACGTCCCCGAGCCGGATCCGGAGCGCTGGCTGGAGCAGCTGAGGGAGATGCTCATGGACGCGTTCCGGGTCTTCACCTCGCACGCGGACATCGCCCGGGTGGGCCTGGCCAACATCCCGACCAGCCCC
The DNA here is from genome assembly GCF_042650625.1 of Planomonospora corallina. Lineage (NCBI taxonomy): Bacteria > Bacillati > Actinomycetota > Actinomycetes > Streptosporangiales > Streptosporangiaceae > Planomonospora > Planomonospora corallina. The sequence continues at coordinate 223,189 of NZ_JBHSBM010000005.1, read as the reverse complement.
AACGCGCTGCGCATCGCCGAGGGGCAGCTGGCCATCATGCTCGCCGGCGGCGTGCCGCCGGCGGTCGCCGCCCTGATGCTCGACCGCTTCGGCATCTACATCTGCGCCGACGCCTACGAGAACGCGCTCTACCTCAACCGGCAGCGCGGCAGCGGCAAGGACCTCGGCGCCTTCCTGGAGGAGACGTTCGGGCAGATCAAGGAGTTCTACCGGCAGCTGCCCGCCGACCGCTTCCCCCGTATGACCGCCCACGTCGACGAGCTGACCGGGCCGGACGGGGACGAGCGGTTCGAGTTCGGTCTCGACCTGATGCTGCGCGGCCTGGCCTCCTACGCGCGGGACGGCGGAGCCGGGGAGCCCGCGGGCCCCTCGGCTCCCGGGAGCGGCGGAGAGCCCGCCCGTCCCCGGGATCCCGGACGCCGCTGAGGCCCGGAGACCCTGAGGCCTCTGAGGTCCCGGAAGGCCTGGGGCCCCCGGAAGGCCCGGAGGTCCCGGAAGACTCCGAAGCCCCGGACGCCCCCAGGGTCCCGGAGGTCCTACGTCCAAGGGCTGAGCCGGCGGGCCGATGCGGCGGCCTGCGCGGCGGCCGTACGGTCCGGTCATGACGACGACGATGATCGATCCCCCTGCCGAGGGGGTGCTCGCCCCGCGCCACCGCGCGCTGACGGTCGGCATGGTCTCCCTGATCGTGCTGGTGGCCTTCGAGTCGCTGGCCGTGTCGACCGCGATGCCGGTGGTGGGGCGCGAGCTCGACGGGATCGGCCTGTACGCCCTGGCCTTCAGCGGGTCCCTCGCCGCGGGCATGATCGCCACCGTGGCGGGCGGGCGCTGGGGCGACCTGCGCGGGCCGGTCGTGCCGCTCTGGACGGGCCTGGCGGCCTTCGTGGCGGGACTCGTGCTCTCCGGGACGGCGCCCACCATGGACGTGTTCGTGCTCGGCCGGTTCGTGCAGGGCCTCGGCGGCGGGCTCTTCCAGGTCTCCCTCTACGTGCTGGTCTCCCGCGTCTACCCCGCCGGGACGCATCCGAAGGTCTTCTCCCTGTTCGCGGCCGGCTGGGTGGTGCCGTCCATGGTCGGGCCCGCGGTCACCGGCCTCGTGGTCGGCCAGCTCGGCTGGCGCTGGGTCTTCCTCGGCGTGCCGCTGCTCGTCGCCCCCGCCGCGCTGCTGCTCTGGCGCGGCCTGGCCACCGCCCCGGCGGGCGGAAGGGCCGGGGCGGACGGGCCGGACGGGGCCGGCGGGCGCACGCCGATCGCCCGCAGGCTCGGCTGGGCGGTGCTGGCGGCCGTGGGCGCGGCGCTCACCCAGTACGGCGGGTCCGCGCGCGGCGCCGGCCTGGTCCTGATGGCCGCCGGGCTCGCGGTGCTGGTGACGGCGCTGGCCCGGTTGCTGCCGCCCGGCACCCTGCGCGCCGGGCGCGGCCTGCCCTCGGTGATCGTCCTGCGCGGGATCGCGGCCGGCGCCGTCTTCGGCGGCGAGGTGTACCTCCCGCTGATGCTCACCGCGGAGCGGGGCCTGTCGCCCGCCCTGGCCGGCAGCGTGCTCACCGGCGGCGCGCTGGCCTGGTCGCTCGCCTCGTGGATCGTCGGGCGCAGGCGGTACGACCGGGTCCTGATCCTGCGGACCGGCCCGCTGCTGATCACCGCGGGACTGCTGCTGGCGGCCCTGGCCGTCTTCCCGGCCGTCCCGGTGGCCGTCGCCTTCCTCGGGGAGATCGTCCTCGGCCTCGGGATCGGGAGCGTCTACCCGACGCTCTCGGTGCTCGTCCTGGAGCTGTCCGCGCCGGGGCGGGAGGGCGAGAACAGCGCCTCCATGGGCATCGGCGAGTCGGCCTTCACCGTCGCGGCGGTCGCCGCCGTCGGCGCGGTCGTCGCCGCCTTCGGCGCCGCCGGCCCCGTGTACCTGGCGTGCTTCGCGCTGACCGCGCTGGTCGCGGCCACCGGTACGCTCGTCGCGGGCCGGACCGGAGCCTGACGAGGTCGTGGCACCATTGGGAAGAACGTGCCGCTTCCTCACGTTGAAGGGTGGGTTCCGCCCGCGGGCGGGGCGCGTTCGGAGGGCACGGGGAGGCCGTGCGGACAGCCAAGGGGAGTTCATGCCACGGGTGTGCGAGCTGGAGGTGTACCGGCTGGTCCTGCCGTACGGCAGGCGGCCGGAGAGCATCCTCGTCCGGCTCACCGACTACGGGGGCATGACCGGCTGGGGCGAGGTCGTCGACTCCGGCCCCGAGACCTGGCCCGCCCTGGTGGAGCGGCTCGGCAAGGAGCTCATCGGCGTCGACTGGGAGCACCCGGACGAGCTGGGGGAGATCCCCGGCGGGCCGGCCGCCGACATGGCCTGCTGGGACCTGTGGGGCCGCATGCGCGGCGTCCCGCTCGCGCACGCCCTCGGCGGCAGCCGCACCTCGCTGATGGCCACCGTGCGGATCGGCGCCGACCGCAACCTGGAGAGCCTGGTCGCCCGGGTCAACCGGCACGTCTGCGCCGGATACGCGCACATCACCATGGACGTCCACCCCGGCTGGGACATCGAGCCGCTGCGTGCCGTACGGCAGGCCTACCCGGCGCTCGGCATCGGCCTGGACGCCCGCTCCGCCTACACCGACATCGAGGCCCTCGAGGCGCTGGACGCCTACGCTCCGTCCGTCATCGAGCGCCCGTTCGCGACCCCCGGGGGTCTCGCCGACCACGCCGACCTGCAGGAGCGGGTCGCCGCCCCGGTCCTGCTGGAGGTGTCGTCGGAGCGGGAGCTGGACGAGGCGATCGCGGCGGGCGCGGGCCGCGCGCTGCTGATCCGCCCGGCCGTGCTGGGCTCCCTGCGCGAGGTGCGGCGGGTGCACGACGGCGCGGTGGCCGCCGGATGGCAGCTCGCCTGCGCCGGAGGGCAGGGCACGGGCCTGGCGCGGGCAGCCACCGTCGCCGCCGCCAGCCTGCCCGGCTGCACCCTCCCGTGCGACGTGGCCGAGCCGCCGCGCAGCGCCCAGATCGTCACCCCGCCGGTCGGCGCCTCCGGCGGGGTCGTCGCCGTCCCGCTCACCCAGCCCGGCCTGGGGCACACGATCGACGAGGAACGCGTCCGCCGGCTGGCCAAGCAGTCCCACCGCGCCTGACCGGCGGACGGCCCGATCGGCCGGGCGCGTGCCGCCGCGCGGAGAGGCCGCGGGCGGTGCGACCCCGGACCCGGCCTTCCCACCCACCCCCACCCAGGTAAATGCCTATATATGGGTACAAACCGGGCAGGGGGGTGTGTCATGGGAGCGAGTGGCCGGAACCGCATCGACGACCCGGCGCGATTGCAGGCGCTGCACGCCACCGGCCTGCTGGCCGCCCCGGCGGCGCCGGTGCTGGACCGGGTCACCCGGCTGGCGGTCCGGCTGCTGGAGGCGCCGGCCTCGACGGTGTCGCTGATCACCGCGGACCGGCAGGTCGTGGTCAGCGCGGCGGGGACGGCCGGACCGCGGATCACCCGGGAGAGTCCCCTGACGAGGTCGCTGTACCGGCACGTCGTGACCGACGGCGCGCCGCTGGTGATCGGCGACACCCGCGCGGACGAGCGCTGGCGCGCGCTGGCGGAGAACGCCGCCGGGCAGCCGGCGGCCTGCGCCGCGGTGCCGCTGAACGCGCCCGGCGCGCAGGTGATCGGCGCGTTGTGCGCGCTCGACGTCACGGCCCGGGACTGGAGCCCCGAACAGGTGCGGGCGCTGGAGGACCTGGCCGCCGTGGCCGAGCCGGAGATCGCGTTGCGGACGGCCCGCGCCGGCACCGGGACGCCGGCGTCCGGGGAGCAGGAGCCCGTCTTCCTGCGCGCCCTGCTCGACAGCCTGGAGGTGTCGGTGATGGCCTGCGACGAGCAGGGTCACCTGGTGATCAACCGGCCGCTGCGTGAGAGCCTGCACACCGACACCCCGCCGGCCGACGTGGGCTCCTGGCTGCAGGCTTACCGGCTGTACGGGCCGGACGGGCGGACCCCGCTGGAGCTCGAGGAGATGCCCCTGTTCCGGGCCTGGTCCGGCGAGCGCTTCACCGGCCAGCAGGTGGTCGCCACCACCGACGCCGGTCCCCGCCGCTTCCTGGTCAACGGCCGGCCCATCGACGCCCCCGGCGGGCACCGCCTGGGCGCGGTGATCGCCGGTCACGACATCACCGACTCCCACCGCATCGGCGTGCTGCACAGGGCCCAGCAGGCCGTCACCCGGGTGCTGGCCGAGGCCGCCTCCAGCAGGGAGGCGGCCGTGGGAGCGGTCGCCGCGGTCACCGACGCGCTGGGGTGGACCTACGGCGAGTACTGGCAGGTCGGCGAGGACGAGGCGTCCATCACCCGCGTCGGCGCCTGGAGCAGGCCCGGACGGGACCTGTCGGTCTTCACCGCCGGGCACCCGGACGTCTTCGGCCGGGGGCAGGAGCTGCCCGGGACGGCCTGGGAGCGCGGTGCGCCGGTCTGGATCGACGACAACGCCGCCGCGCGCGACTTCCCCCGGGCGCGGGACGCCCTGCGGGCCGGGCTGCGCTCGGCCATGGCCCTGCCGGTGCGCAGCGGCGACCAGGTGCTGGGGGTGCTCGTCTTCGCCGCCGACCACTCCCAGGAACCCGACGACGACCTGGTCGACCTGCTGGACGGCGTCTGCGCCCACATCGGGCGGTACATGGAGCGCCGCCGCGCCGAGGAGCTCACCCTCGCCCTGGCGGAGAGCCGCCGCCGGTTCGAGCAGGTCGTCTCCCGCGTCAGCGACAACGTGTGGAGCGTCGAGGTGGCGGCCGACGGCTCGCTCCGCTCGATGTACCAGAGCAGGACCGCCGCCCTGTTCGGCCGCCCGCTCCCGGAGGACGCCGACGTGCCCGGCCTGATCGAGCGCCGGACCCACCCCGACGACCGGGCGGCGTACGCCTCCTTCCTCGACACCCTGCGCGCCGGGGAGCCGGTCGACGTCGAGTTCCGCGTCCAGGGCCTGGACGGCGTCACGCGGTGGTTGTGGATGCGTGCCGCGCCCCGCCGCGAAGGGCCGCGGATGTTCATCGACGGCATCTCCACCGACGTCACCGACCGCCACGAGCTGGCCGAGCAGCGCGAACGACTCCTGCTCCAGCAACGGCAGCAGATGGAGCGGCTGCGCCAGGTCGACGAGCTGAAGAACCAGTTCCTGCGTACGGTCAACCACGAGCTGCGCACCCCGCTGGCCTCGGTCCGCTCCTCGGTGCAGCTGCTGCACGAGGGCGGCATGGACGCCGCCACCCAGGAGCGCTTCCTGCAGGTGCTCGACCGCAACAGCGTCCGGCTGGAGCACCTGCTGAACGAGCTGCTGCTGATGGCCAGCCTGAACGCCGGCGACGCCGCCTTCACCCCGGCCGAGACCGAGCTGAGCGCCCTGGCCCGCCAGGCCGTGCAGGCGGTCACCGCGCGAGGGGACACCGGCCACCTGACCGTGACGGTGCACGCCCCCGGTGCGGTGACGGCCTGGGCCGATGCCGGCCGCCTGCGCCACGCGCTGGCGCAACTGCTGGACAACGCGGTCAAGTTCACTCCGCCCGGCGGCCGTATCGACGTCACCGTGACCGCCGATCCGGTCCCGTCGATCGAGGTCGCCGACACCGGCGTCGGCATCGACCCGCATGACCTCCCGCACGTCTTCGACGACTTCTACCGCGGCGCCGGCGCCGAGCGGCAGTCGATCGGCGGCACCGGCGTGGGCCTGGCCCTGGTCCGGAAGATCGTCCGCATGCACGGCGGGGACGTACAGGTCGACAGCCGCCCCGGCGCCGGCACCCGGATCCGCCTGGTCCTCCCGGATCCCGCCACCGCGGAGGCGGCGACCCGGCGCGCCCCGGTCCGGTGACCGGGCCCGCCGGTGCGGCGCCGCCGGGACCGGAGCCGTACGGGGAGAGCGGCGCCGGCGCCGTGGAAGGGATCAGCCGCAGCCGTCGGTGATGTCCTTGGGCGCGGCGGGGTCCACCGGCCCGGCCGCCCGCCTCGCGCCGGCCCCGGTCGGCGGCTCGGCCGCCGGCCCGCCCGCCTGCTTCGCGCCGGCCCCGGCGGCCGGGGCGGCGGACGGCGTGGCGCCCGGTGCGCCGTCCGGGGAGGACACCGCGGCGGCCGGGGCGGAGACCGACTTCTGGATGGCCCTGGCGGTGACGGTGCGGATCTTGGCCCAGTCGGGGTAGCCGGTGTTGATCAGCGGCGGGACGAACTGCACGCTGGTCACCTCGGCACTCTTGACCTTCAGCGCCAGCGGGACCAGGTGCTCCAGCATCGGGCGGGGGATGTCCGTCCTGATCAGTTCCTTGGTGGCCAGGGCGATCCGGTTGAACCGGGCGAGGACCGTCGCCGGGTCGGCCTGCCGCAGGAGCGCGCCGAGCACGCAGCGCTGGCGGCCCATCCGGCTGAAGTCGTCGCTGTAGGTGCGCGAGCGGGCGAACCACATCGCGTCGGCGCCGCCGAGCCTGCGGGTGCCTGCCTTGACCACGCCCTCGTTGTACTTGCCGAAGACGACGTCGTGCGGGACGGTGACCGTCACGCCCCCGATGGCGTCGATGAGGCGGGCGAAGCCCCACATGTTCACCAGGGCGTACCAGTCGATCTTCAGTCCGAGCGTGTAGCCGACGGTGTCGATCAGGACCCGGGCGCCCTGGCCCTGCCTGCCGCCGAAGATCTCCGGATGGGCGTCGGCGTACTCCCAGACCGCGAAGAGCAGGTCCTCCCGCCCGCCTCCGGGACCGGCCGGGAGGCGGAAGCCGTTGGGGAACCTCCTGGCCATCGGGCTGCCCGGCACGAAGCGCACGTTCTCGAGGTTGCGCGGGAGGCTGAACAGGACGGTGTTGCCGGTCTTGACGTCGATGCTGGCCACGTTGATGCTGTCGGTCCGCACGCCCGGCCGGTGGTCGTCGGCGTCGCCGCCGAGCAGCAGGATGTTCACCCGGGTCCGGTCCGCCCACGGATCCTGCTCGCCGCCGGAGTCGCCGGATCCGCCGGGCGGCGGCAGGGCGGGGGCGAAGACGTCGTCCAGCGCGGCCTGGGAGACCGCGGCGTACTGCCCGGCGAGGCCGAACGGGAGCAGCACTGCCACCGCGAGCACACCCGCGACCGTGCCGGCCGCGGCCTGCCCGGCGGCGGGCAGCCTGCCGGGCTCCAGCACCATGAAGGAGTGCACGACCAGCGCGAACCAGGCGACGCCCAGGGCGAGGGCGCCCGCGGTGAGCACGGTCAGCCAGGAGGAGGCCACCAGCTGACCGGCCAGGACGCCGAGATCGGAGGTGAGGCCCACCCAGAGCAGGGCGAGCAGGGCCACGGCGTGGACGGACAGCAGGACCAGGCCGGTCCGGCGCCATCCGGCGCGCAGGTGGGCGGCTCCCGGCGCGATGACCGACAGAGCCGTCCATCCGATGACCGCGCCGATTCCGGGCGGCGTTGATCTGTCCCGCACTGCTCCCCGTTCCCGCACTCCCGTGCCCGCGCACTCGTGTGCCGCAGGGAGATGGTAGGCAGAAAGAACGGCTGAGCAGGCGAAGAGTGAGTGAACACATCAGAAAAACATCCTGATTAATCCGGACATTTGATCTGGAATAAGATTCGGTCATGTCTTTCACGGAGATCGAGTACGACGTGGCCGACGGCGTGGCCACCATCACGCTCAACCGTCCGGAACGCCTCAACGCCTTCACCTACGTGATGCGCGGCGAGCTGATCGAGGCCTTCGACCGCGCGGACGCCGACGACGGGGTCCGCGCCGTGGTGGTCACCGGCAAGGGCCGGGCCTTCTGCGCCGGCGCCGACCTCGGCGGCGGCGGTGACACCTTCAACCACCGCAGGTCCGAGGAGATGTTCGGCGGCGCCGACACCGTCGACGGCTCGCCGCGCGACGGCGGCGGCACGGTCGTGCTCCGCATCGCCCGCTCGCTCAAGCCGGTCATCGGCGCGATCAACGGCCCGGCGGTCGGCGTCGGTGTGACCATGACGCTCCCGATGGACGTCCGGCTCGCCTCCGACACGGCGAGGTTCGGCTTCGTCTTCGCCCGGCGCGGCATCGTGACCGAGGCCGCCTCGAGCTGGTTCCTGCCCCGCGTCGTCGGCATCTCCCAGGCGATGGAGTGGGCCGCGACCGGCCGGGTCTTCCCCGCCTCCGAGGCGCTCGAGGGGCGCCTGGTCTCGAAGGTCCTCGCTCCGGACGAGCTGCTCCCGGCCGCCTACGCGCTCGCCCGCGAGATCGCCGGCAACACCTCCGCCGTCTCGGTCGCCGCCATCCGCCGCCTCATGTGGGCGGGCCTGTCGGCCGACTCACCGTGGGAGGCGCACCGCGCCGACTCCAAGCTCATGCACGCCCTCGGCGCCGCCCCGGACGCCGCCGAGGGGGTCACGTCCTTCCTGGAGAAGCGCCCGGCGAAGTTCCCGATGAAGGTCAGCACGGACCTCCCGGACGCCGTCCCCGACTGGCCCGCCAACCCCTACGGAATATCGTGAGACCCATGCACGACGTCCTCGGCCCCGACTACGAGCTCACGGTCCTGCCGATGCCGGACGACTACGAGGGCGAGGTCGTCGCCTCCCTCGTACGGCGCCGCGCCGCCGAGCCCACCGGCAGGGCCGTGCTCTACCTGCACGGCTTCACCGACTACTTCTTCCAGACCCACCTGGCCGAGCACTTCGCCGCCCAGGGCGTCGACTTCTACGGCCTGGACCTGCGCAAGTACGGCCGCTCGCTGCTGCCGCACCAGACCCGCGGGTTCGTGCGCAGCGTCACCGAGTACTTCCCGGAGATCGACGAGGCGATCCGGATCATCCGCGCCGAGCACGGCCACGAGAGGGTGATCCTCAACGCCCACTCCACCGGCGGGCTCGTCGCCGCGCTCTGGGCCGACCGGGTCCGGGGCAGGGGACTGGTCCAGAACCTGGTGCTCAACAGCCCCTTCTTCGACCTGAACGTCCCCGGCCACCTGAGGCTGGCCGCCGACGTGCTGCACCTGCCGCTGTCCCGGCTGCCCATCAGGACCGTGCTGCCCCTCGGCCTGTCCACCGCGTACGCCACGAGCCTGCACCGCGACCACCACGGGGAGTGGGACTTCGACCTGGCGTGGAAGCCCGTCGGCGGGTTCCCCGTGCACGCCGCCTGGCTGGCCGCGATCCGGCGCGCCCAGCGGCGCCTGCACGCCGGGCTCCGCGTCGACGTGCCGGTCCTGGTGCTCTGCTCCGACAAGGGCCTGCGGCTGCGCGACTTCGCCCCAGAGGCGCGCAGCGCCGACACCGTGCTCGACCCCGAGCAGATCGCCCGCTGGTCGACCAGGGTCGGCGGGCACGTCACCTGCGTCCGGGTGCCCGGCGGCATGCACGACCTGGTGCTCTCGCCGGAGCCCGCGCGCAAGCAGGTCTTCGCCGAGATGGACCGCTGGCTCGCCTGCTACGGCTGACGGGCCCGCGGCCCGGCCCCTCTCCGCGGGAGGGGCCGGGCCCGTCCCGGCGGCGGGCGGCCCGCCGCCGGGACGGGGAGCGGGCCCCGCGGGGACCCTCACCAGGGGAACGCGAACAGGCCGTAGTAGGCCGCCGCCACCAGCAGCAGGCCGGTGCTGCCGAGCACCCCGGCGACCGCGACGTACTGCGGGCGGCTGGGCTGCCAGCCCTCCCGCAGCGCCGAGACGACGGCGGCGGTGGCCGTCACCTCCTGCAGCAGCATCAGCAGGGCCAGCGCCCGCACGACCAGCCAGCCGGCGAGGACCGCGGGCCAGGCCCCCGCCTGGTTGACCGAGAACAGCACCAGCAGCGTGATGAACGCCGCCACCGAGACGAGCAGCCCCACCCCGGTCTGCGCCATCCGGCGGAACCTGCGCCGGATCGGCGGCCAGAGCCGGGCGCCGGCCGCGGCCCCGTCGCCGCCGCGCAGCCGGATCGCCAGCGCGGCCACCGGGCCGGCGACGTAGCCGACCGCGGCCAGGAAGAGCGTGAACCCCAGCACCGTGCCGCTGGCGTACCACGGCGCGGTGGGCACGTCGCTGGCCTCGTAGCGCTGGACCGGGGTGGCCCCGGCGACGGGCACCTCGGGCTCCGCGGTCCCCGGCAGGCCGGTGACCCAGTTCGCCAGCGTCTCCAGGTAGCCGGCGGCGAACGGCCCGCCGTCGACCCGCATGCCGTGGTCGGCCCCGGCCAGGTAGCGGATGGTGTACGCGGGGTCGCCGCCCTCGGCGAGCGCCCGGGTGAGCGTCTGGCTGCTCTCCACGAACGGGATCGACGGGTCGCGCGTGCCGTACAGCGCCAGCACCGGCCGCCGCACCCCGCGCAGCGCCGGCACGCCGTCGTGGCGCAGGAAGTTCATGTCCACCGCGGACATCGCCCGGATGAGCAGCTCGCGCACCCCGCTCGGCGCGCGCAGCCGGTCCAGCTGCTCGCCCAGCGCCCAGCTGACCTGCCGCAGCGGTGAGACGTTCGGCGCGGAGACCAGCACGGCGAAGCCCACGTCGGCGCTGCGCGAGGCGGCGATCGGCACCACCCAGCTGCCCTCGCTGACCCCCCACAGCCCGGCGCGCCCCGGGTCGACGTCGGGGCGCCCGCGCAGCACGGCCAGCATGCGCAGCGCGTCGTCGGCGAGCAGCCCGAAGTCGCGGTGGCGGAAGTCGTACCCCACGGTCCGCTTGTCGTAGACGAGCGTGACGATCCCGGCCCGGGCCAGCCACTCGGCCTGCTCGGTGAACTCCTCCCGCAGCCCCGGGCCGGCCCCCTGCACGAAGACCATGGCCGGATGCCGGCCGGGGGCGCGCGGCGCGCGGACCGTCGCCCGCAGGTCGGTGCCGCGGGCCGGGACGGTGACCTCCTCGACGGTGATGGAAGCGGCCGCCGGGACGGGCCGCAGCTCGTCGGCGGGCTGGGCGGGCAGGGTCCGGAAGGCCGGGTCGGGGACGAGCGGGGACGGGTCGAACGGCGGGGGCAGGACGTAGCCCAGCGCGGCCAGGACCACCATGACCAGACCCGCGGCCACGCCCACCACGCCCCGGCCCACGCGCATGCCGCTCAGCTCCCCGATGGCCCGTCCATCCGAGTCGTCCGCTTCGATCATCAACCCTACCCAGAGCGGCGGAACGGCGGGCGCCCCGCGGACGGCCGGGACACCGGAGGGGCCGCCGGAGGGCGCCGCAGCGGCCGCCGAAGGCTTCCGGATGCCTTCCGGAAGGCTGCCGGAAGGCATCCGGAAGGGTGCCGAAGAGGTCACTGTGGCGGCGGATGCCTCCGTGGCCTGTTAGCTTCAGGCGTCATGCGGGTGCTGCACACATCGGACTGGCACCTGGGTCGCTCGTTCCACCGGGAGAGCCTCCTGGCGGCCCAGGGAGTCTTCGTCGACCACCTGATCGAGACCGTCAGGAGCGAACGGGTCGAGGTGGTCGTCGTCTCCGGCGACGTCTACGACCGGGCGCTGCCGCCGGTCGACGCCGTCGACCTGTGCAACGAGGCGCTGCGCAGGCTGGTCGCCGAGGGCGTGCGCACCGTGCTGATCAGCGGCAACCACGACTCCGCGCGCCGCCTCGGCTTCGGCGCCGACCTGATCGACGCCGCGGGCGTGCACCTGCGCACGGACCCGGCCCGGGTCGGCACGCCCGTGGTCGTCGGCGACGTGGCCTTCTACGGCATCCCCTACCTGGAGCCGGAGCTGGTCCGCGAGCCGTGGGAGCTGCCCGAGCGCACCCACACCGCCGCGGTCGGCCACGCCATGTCGCTGATCCGGTCCGACCTGGAGCGCCGGGGCACCCGCTCGGTGGTGCTGGCCCACGCGTTCGTGACCGGCGGGCAGGCCAGCGACAGCGAGCGCGACATCAGCGTCGGCGGCGTCGCGCACGTCCCCGTCCCGGTCTTCGACGGCGTCGACTACACGGCCCTCGGCCACCTGCACGGCCGCCAGCGCATGAGCGAGACCGTGCGCTACTCCGGCTCCCCGATCGCCTACTCCTTCTCCGAGCTCGGCCAGGTGAAGGGCTCCTGGCTGGTGGAGATCGGCCCGGACGGGTTCGCCGGCGCCGAGTTCGCCGAGGCGCCGGTGCCCCGGCGGCTGGGCCGCCTGGTGGGCCGCCTGGACGACCTGCTCGCCTCGCCGGAGCACGCCGACCACGAGGACCGCTGGCTGCAGGTGGTCCTGACCGATCCCGTCCGGCCGAAGAGCGCCATGGAGCGGCTGCGGACCCGCTTCCCGCACGCGCTCACCCTCTCCTTCGAGCCCGAGGGCGGGCCGCAGGAGAGCACGGCCCGGCCCCGGCTGGCCGGCCGCCCGGAGATCGAGGTCGTGCTCGACTTCGTCCGCGAGGTGCGCGGCGAGCCCGCCGACGCCGACGAGACCCGGCTGCTCCGGCAGGCCGTCGAGGAGTCCCGCGCCAAGGAGGCGATGGCGTAGATGCGCCCCCACCGTCTGGAGATCACCGCCTTCGGCTCGTTCCCGGGGGAGGAGACCGTCGACTTCGACGCCCTCACCGAGGCCGGGCTGTTCCTGATCCACGGCTCCACCGGAGCGGGCAAGACCACCGTGCTCGACGCGCTCTGCTTCGCCCTGTACGGCCGCGTGCCCGGCCAGCGCGACAGCGCCCGGAGCCTGCGCTGCGACCACGCCCCGCCGGACCGGGGCCCGCGCGTCCGGCTGGAGGTCACCATCCGGGGCCGCCGGCTCCGGCTCACCCGCTCACCGGCCTGGCAGCGGCCCAAGAAGAAGGGCGCCGGCACCACCCTGGAGCAGGCCAAGGTCGTGCTGGAGGAGCTCCTCCCCGACGGGGAGTGGCGGGGCCTGACGACCCGCATGGACGAGGCCGGCGACCTGGTCGGCGGCCTGCTCGGCATGAACCTCGACCAGTTCTGCCAGGTCGCGATGTTGCCGCAGGGCGACTTCGCCCGCTTCCTGCGCGCCGACGGCGACGAGCGCCGCAAGGTGCTGGAACGGCTCTTCTCGGTCAAGGTCTACGCCGCCGCCGAGTCGTGGCTCGCCGACCGCCGCACCGAGGCCTTCCGCGAGCAGCAGGCGCTGCGCAGGGACGTCGACTCCGTCGTCGACCGCGTCCAGGAGGCCGCGGGTCCCGAGCTCCTCGCCGCGCTCGCCGCGGCTCCGGACGCGGGGACCGCACCCCTGCCCGGAGCGGAGGCGGCGACGGCCGCCCTGCCGGGGGCGGGGACGCCCGCGGGGACGGCCGCGCTCCCGGAGACGGGGACGCCCGCGGAGACGGAGGCGCTCGTGCTTGCGGGGCCGGCGCCCTCCACGGGGGCGGGGCAGGCCGCGCCGGCGCGGGACGTGGCGGTCTGGATCGAGGAGGACCCCCTGGACTGGGCCGGGGCGCTGGCCGCCCTGGCGGGCGAGACGGCGGAACGGGCGCTCCGCGCGTGCGCCGAGGGCGAGACGGCCGCGCTGCTGGCCCGCCGCCGGCTGGAGGACGCCGTCGCCCTGGCCGACCGGCGCAGGCGCCACGCCGATGCCCTGACCCGGAGCCTGGCCCTGGAGGAGCGCGCGGAGGAACGCGCCGACCTGGAGGCCGTGCTCGCCGAGGCGGCCCGGGCGGACCGGGTGCTCCCCCTGATCCGGGAGGCCGAGCAGCGCGCCGAGACCGCGGCCAAGGCCCGCAGCCTGGCCGCCGACGCGATCGGCCGCGCCCGCCCCCTGCTCCGCGGGGGCGTGCCCGGCGGTCCCGGCGCCGTGCCCGGTCTCCCCGGTGGTCCCGGCGTCGCGGGCGGCCCGCCGTACGGCGAGTCCGGCGCCCCGGACGGCCTCCTGCCCGCCGACCCCGGCCTCCTGTCCGGCCTGGAGCGCGAACGGCGCGAGGAGATCACCCGGCTGGACGGGCTGCGCGCCGAGGAGCCCCGGCTCGAGGCGCGCCGCCGGGAGCGCGCGCGGACGCAGGAGAAGATCGCCGGGCTCACCGCCGAGCAGGCCCGGATCGACGCGCGGCTGCAGGTCCTGCCCGGCCTCCGGGACGAGACGGAGGCCCGCCTCACCGCCGCCCGCCTCGACGCCGCCCGGGTCCCCGCCGCGGACGCGGCCCGCGCCGCCGCCGCCCGGTTCGTGGAGCTGGAGACCGAGCTGGCCGGGCTCGACGACCGGCTCCGCGACCTGACGGAGCAGGAGGCCGCCCTCGCGGAGGTCCAGCGCGAGCTGCCGGTCCGGCTCGAGGAGGCCACCGCCCGGCGGGACGCCGCCCGGGCCGACGCGGCCCGGATCCCGGTCGCGCGTGCGGCGGCGGACCGGGCCGGCGCCGGGCTGGACGCCGTCCGGCGCCGCGACGACCTGACGGGACGGCTGGAGACGGCCCGCACCGCCGCGACCGGGGCCGTAGACCACGCCCAGCGGCTCCTCGACCGGCTCCTCGGGATCCGCCAGGCCCGGATCGACGGCATGGCCGCCGAGCTCGCCGCCGGTCTCTCACCCGGCACTCCCTGCGTCGTCTGCGGCTCCTGCGACCATCCCGCCCCGGCCGCCCCCGCCGGCACGGCCGCCACCTCCGACGACGAGCAGGCGGCCCAGAGCGCCTACGAGGCGGCCCAGGGGCGGCGCCAGGAGGCGGAGAACACCGTCACCGAACTCGCCTCCCGGCTGGAGGCCGCCCTCGCCGACGCCGGGGAGCTGACCGCCGAGCAGGCCGTGGCCGCGCTCGCCGGGGCCGAGCGGGAGCAGGCGGCCCTGGCGGAGGCGGCGGCGCGGGAACCGGCCCTCGCCTCCGACGCCGCCCGGGTCGCGGCCGAGGTGGAGCGCGCCCGCACCGACGCCGGGGAGGTCGCCGGCCGGCTGGCCGGCTGCCGCGCCCGGCAGGAGTCCGCCCGGGCCGAGCAGGCCCGGCTGATCCCCCGTCCCGGCACTGGTGAGGACGCCGGTGAGGACGCCGGGGCCGCCGCCGGGGACATGGCCGCCGACGGGGCCGCCGGGCGGGATCCCGCCGCCGAGACCGCCGCCGGGATCGCCGCCGGAGCCGCCGCCGGGCGGCAGTACGACGGCGAGAGCCGGGCGGCGCGGGAGCTGCGCCTGGCGGAGCAGGCGCTGCGGAGACTGCGCGCCTCCGCCGACGCCGTGCCCGGCCTGGAGGCCGAGGCCGGGAACCTCACCGCGGAGCTGGAGCGGCTGCGGGAGCGCTCCGGGGAGATCGCGGTGGAGCTGGCGGCCTGCCGTACGGAGGCCGACGCGCTCACCGCCGAGATCGACCGGCTGGCCGCGCGCCTGGACGAGGCGAGGGGCGCCGACCCCACGCTGACCGACCGGCTGGACCGGCTGGCCGACGAGGCCGGGCTGCTCCGGGAGGCCGCCGAGGCCGTGCAGCGCGAGCGGACGGCCCAGGCCGAGCTGGAGACGGCCCGGGCACGGGCCTCCGCCGCGGCCGCCGAGGAGGGCTTCCGCGGGATCGAGGACGCCCGGGCGGCGGTCCTGACCGCCGCCGAGCAGGACGAGAGGTCCGGACGGCTCCGCGCGCTCGACCGGGAGCGCGCCGCGGTCGACGCCCAGCTGGCCGACCCGGAGCTGGTCGCCGCCGCGGCGGAGCCCGACCCCGACCTGGCCGCCCTGGAGGCGGCGCGGGACGCGGCCGACGCCGCGTACGCCGCGCTGCTGTCCGCCCGGGACCGGGCCGGGAGCCGCCGTGACCGGCTGGAGGCGCTCCGCACCGAGCTGGCCGGGCGCCTGGAGGAGTGGCTGCCCGCCGCCGAGCGTCACCGCCTCGCCGACCGGCTCGCCGCGCTGGCCGGCGGGAACTCCGCCGACAACCGGTGGAGCATGCGCCTGTCCGCGTACGTGCTGGGCGAGCGGCTCCGCCAGGTGGTCGCCTCGGCCAACGAGCGCCTGGACCACATGTCGGGCGGGCGCTACCTGCTCCAGTACGACCTGCGACGGGCGGCGGGTGACCGGAGCCGGTCGGGCGGCGGGCTCGGCCTGCGGATCCTCGACGGCTGGACCGGGGTGGACCGCGACCCCGCGACCCTGTCCGGCGGCGAGAGCTTCATCACCTCGCTCGCCCTGGCCCTCGGCCTGGCCGACGTGGTCACCGCCGAGGCCGGGGGCGTGGAGCTCGGCACGCTCTTCGTCGACGAGGGCTTCGGCACCCTCGACGAGGACACCCTCGACGGCGTGCTCGACATCCTGGACGGCCTGCGGGACGGCGGCCGGGCCGTCGGCATCGTCAGCCACGTCGGCGAGCTGCGCACCCGCGTCCCCGCCCGCCTGCACATCCGCAAGGAGCGCCACGGCTCGACGATCCACCAGTAGCGGCCGGGTGCCCGGCGGGAGCCCCGCCGGACACCCGGCTGCAGTGGGCCCTCAAGCCGCCTGAAAGCGGTCCGTCGCACAGTGTGCCCAACCGCAGACAGACGGAAAGGACCCCCGATGAACACCGCTCGCACCCTGGCCGGGATCTCCCTCGCCGGCATCGTCGGCATCACCGTCCTCGCCCCGGCCACCGCCCACGCCGCAACCGGCCCGGACGCCCAGGAGACGCGTTCCGCGCAGGCCGCCGCCCCCGCCAAGTGGGGCCCCCACCACGCCCCCGGCCGCAGGGCCAGAGCGTCCGGCTCGCTGACCGCCACACCGAAGGACGACCCCGGCGCGCCCGCCCCCCGCGTCACGGTCACCGGCAGCGTCACCGACCTGACCCGCGGCCCGGCCTGCGGCTGGGCCGTCTTCCGCGTCTCCGTCAAGGAGACCGGCGGCGACGTGTCCCTCAAGCACCGCAGCTACCGCACCTGCTCCTACGGCAAGCCGGTGAAGTTCTCCTTCACCCACGCGGGCGTCTACGAGGTCGAGCTCAAGGTCTGCGCCGAGGCCAGGGCCTCCAAGCCGTCGGTCGGCTGCCTGTACGCCGGGACCTGGAAGCCGCTCTACACCTACTACGCCTGAGCCTCCTCGAAGGAGCCGGCAGGGGCACCGTGGGACCGGCGCCGGCGGCCACGGGGCCGGTCCCCCGGCGCCCCTG
>NZ_JBHSBM010000005.1:108007-206268 GCF_042650625.1 Planomonospora corallina | reverse complement strand
GGTCACGTGTCCCGGCCGGCGCCGTCCGGGAAGCGCGTCACCGGTCCAGCATCTCGAGATAGTGCCGGTTGTACATGACGCCGAGGACGTTGCCGAAGGGATCGACCACGGAGGCGGTGACGAAACCGGGGCCGCGCTCGACCGGCTTGTCGTGGACCGTGGCGCCCAGGGACAGCAGCCGCTCGAAGGCGGCCTCGACGTCGTCCACGTGCCAGTAGACCACCACGCCGCCGGCCGTCCCGGAACGGGGGTGGGGCGCGAAGCGGCTGTCGACGATGCCGAGCTCGTGCAGGTGGTCGCCGGCGCGGAACTCGACGTAGGCGGGCGGCCCGTCCACCGGGCGCGTGAAGTACGGCTCGACGCCCAGCAGGCCGGCGTACCAGCGGGCGGCGGCGGTGACGTCGTCGGCGAAGAGGCTGACGGTGGTGAGGCCTCGCAGCATCGGGGGTTCCCCTCTCGGTGGGTGACGTCTCCCATGCTCCGCCGTAAAGTGCTCATCTTCTGAGCACTTTGCGGGAGAATCCGGGACCATGCGCGCTGACCGTCTCGTGGCCGCCCTGCTGCTGATGCAGGTCCGCGGCAGGGTGACCGCGGCCGAGCTGGCCGCGGAGCTGGAGGTGTCCGTCGCCACCGCCCGCCGGGACCTGGAGGCGCTGTCGGCGGCGGGGGTGCCGGTCTACCCGCAGCCCGGCCGCGGCGGCGGCTGGTCCCTCGTCGGCGGCGCCCGCACCGACCTGTCCGGCCTGACCGCGGCCGAGGCGCAGGCCCTGTTCCTGCTCCTCGGCCCCGCCGCGGCCGTCTCCGCCGAGGCCCGGGCGGCGCTCCGCAAGCTCGTGCGGGCCGTTCCCCGCACCTTCCGGGCCGACGCGGAGGCCGCCGCCGACGCCACGATGGTCGACCCCGCCCGGTGGGGCGGGCGCGACCGCCCCCGGCCCGCGATGGTCACCCTGCTGCAGACCGCCGTGGTCCGCCGTCGCAGGGTCCGCCTGGCCTACGCCGGCCGTACCGGGGAGCCGTCGCGGCGGCTGGTCGACCCGTGGGGCCTGGTCGACAAGGACGACGTCTGGTACCTCGTCGCCGGGACCGGCCGGGGGCGGCGGACCTTCCGCGTCGACCGGATCACCGGCGCCGAGGTGACGGACGAGCCCGCCGAGCGTCCCGGCGACTTCGACCTCGCCGCCGCCTGGCAGGAGATCGCCGGCGAGATCGAGCTGCGCCGCTCCCGCACCTGGGCGACCGTGCTCGTCGAGGAGCGGTTCGTACCGGTCCTGCGCGACCAGTTCGGCCGGCACTGCCACCCCGAGGAGGGACCGGGCGGCCGCCCCGGGGACGGACCGGGCGGCGGGACCGGCCGGGGGCGCGTCCGGGTCCGCCTCGCCGCCCCCACCCCCCTCGACATCGCCCGCCACCTCGCCGGCTGGGGCGCGCTGATCGAGGTCGTCGAGCCGCGCTCCGTGCGGGACGAGCTCGCCCGCATCGGCGCCGAGCTCGTCGCCCGCCACGGCGGCGCACCGCGCCCGGCCGCTCCCGCCGCACCGGAACGGTAGGAATGACCGCACGGCGGATCTACCGGAATTTCCTTGAAGATTGCTATAGTGCGTAATGCAATATAGAAGGAGGCATCACCGTGGCCAGGCGTCCTGATCTAGTCGGATTGACCGTGCTGGCCATGCTCTCGGTGCGCGCCTGCCACCCCTACGAGCTCCACCGCCTCATCGTCGACACGCACAAGGACTATGTGACGGGGTTGCCCAGAAGCCTCTACCACGCGGTCGAGAGGCTCGCGGGCGAGGAGCTGATCATCCCGGTCGCGACCAGCAGGGAGGGGCGCCGCCCGGAGCGCACGGTCTACGAGATCACCGACGAGGGCCGCAGGGAACTGTCGACCAGGCTCCGCGCCCTCCTCGAGAACCCCACCCCCGACCGCCGAGCGTTCGCCGCGGCCGTCTCCCTCGTCGGCACCCTGCCGGTGCCCGACGCGCTGCGCGCCCTGCGCACCAGGGCGGCGGCGATCGAGGGACTGCTGGCCGGAATGAACGCCCATCTGCGCGTCATGAAGGACAGCGGCCTGCCCGACGTCCTGATGATCGAGGTCGACTACGAGCGCATGCTGAACGAGGCCGAGCTGTCCTGGGTGCGGGCCGTCATCGCCCGCCTGGACTCGGGGGAGCTCGGCTGGTCGGACACCACCCGGCATGACCTGTTGTCACAGGTGCTCGACGAACCATGAGAAAGCGGCTGCCAGGGTGCGCCAACACCCTGGCAGCCGGAGATCCGAACAAGGCGCCCGCCCTGTCTGGACTCGCGATCCCCAGGATAGGCGCCACGACCGGAAGGAATCGCGCCATGTCCGTGCACACGGAGATCATCGGCCTGCTCACCCGCCTCGCCGAGGCGTGGAACGCGGGCGACGCCACCGCCTACGCCGGCCTCTTCACCGAGGACGCCGACTACATCACCTTCAACGGCATGCACAGCGAGGGGCGGGTGGCCATCGAGTCCTCGCACCGCCGGCTCTTCGACGGCCCGCTCAGGGGCTCGACCATGTCCGCCCCGGACGGCCGGACCAAGGTCAAGCCGCTGGCCGACGAGGCGGTCCTGGTGGTCGCGAGAGGCGGCACCGACCTGGCGGGCGAGCACCGCGAGTCGATCGTCTCCTTCACCGCCGTCAGCACACCCGGAGGCTGGCGGTTCGCCTCCTTCCAGAACACCCGGGTGGCGCGGTGAGCGCGAAGAAACTGATCACCGAGGTCGCCGGGATCGTCGAGGCGCCGGTCGCCGCGGTCTTCGACGACCTGGCCGGCGCGCTGCTGCCCGAGGGCAGGCGCACCGGCCGCTTCACCGTCGAGGACCTGCCCGGGCACACCTCCACCGTGGAGGTCGCCGGCCACACCATCTCCTTCCAGGGCGGCTGGTGGTACCGGGGCGAGTGGAGCGTCGAACCGCACCCCGAGGGCGCGCTGCTCGTGCACCGGGTCTTCAACATCGCACAGAGGATGCGGTGGGGCGTGCCGGCGGCCAACCGCTTCTTCATCGGCTTCGCCGGCAGCACGCGGCGGAGGTTCGCCGAGAACCTCGCCCGGATGGGGCAGCGGTTGGGGTGCGGGACGCGCCTGCTGTAGGAGACCTCCGGATGCCCGGCCCCCGCCGTGGACGGCCGCGGGGGCCGGGCATCCGGAGGGCGGGTGCCGCGCCCGGGTCGCGTCCCGGCGCCGCCCGGGACGGCGGGTGCTCCGCGCCCCGGAGAAGCGTCGCGCCCCGGAGAATCGCGCACGGCCGCCCGCGACGTCCCAGAATGGCGGGCATGACCCCAGAGCGGATCTACCACGGCACGGGCCCGGGACCGATCACCCCGGACGGGTGCGCGGTCGACTACTACGCCACGCTCACCGCGGGCGGCGAACCGGAGCTCGTCCACGCCGCCGTCCCGCCCGGGGCGAGCATCCTCGAGCTCGGCGCCGGAACCGGGCGCGTCACCCGCCCCCTGCTCCGACTCGGGCACGAGGTCGTCGCCGTCGACGAGTCCCCCGAGATGCTCGCCCACATCACCGGCGCCGAGACCGTCTGCTCCCCGATCCAGACCCTGGCCCTGCCCCGCGCCTTCGACCTGGTGCTGCTGATGTCGTTCGTCGTCGAGACCGCCGACGACGCCCTGCGCGCCGCGTTCCTGCGCACCTGCCGCCGCCACGTCGCCGACGACGGCTGCGTCATCCTGCAGCGCAAGCCGCCCGAGTGGTACGACACCGTCCGGCCGTTCGAGCGCCGGACCGATGACGGCCGCATCGTCCGCATGACGGCCGTCAGCCGCCCCGGCCCCGGTCTGCTGGAGGCCACCATGGAGTACACGATCGGCGAGCGGCGCTGGACCCACACCTTCGTCAGCCGCCGTCTCGACGACGACCGCCTCGGCCGCGAGCTCGACCGGACGGGCCTGGCGCTCGCCGGGTTCCTCGACGACGAGCGCGAGTGGGTGCGCGCCGTCCCCGCCGGCCCGCCGTACCAGGGATGACGCCCCGCCGTACCGGGGCCGGCGGATCCGGGGCCCGCCCTCAGTAGCCCCTGGTACGGCGGGCGGCCGGGCGCCGGATCCGCCTGGCCACCTCCACGCCGCCGAGGGCGCGCAGGATCTCCGCGCCCAGCATGACGCCGGCGCCCAGGGCCAGCGCGGTCGACAGGGCCTGCAGCAGGCTCGTCAGGCCCGCCGAGGTGTGGTCGAGGCTGATCTCCAGCATGGCGCGGTACAGGGCGGTGCCGGGCAGCAGCGGGCAGATGGCGGGGACGGTGAGGACCAGCGAGGGGATCCGGGCGCGCGTGGCGTAGGCGGTGCCCAGCAGGCCGACCGCCGCCGCCGAGACGGCCGTGGCCAGCACGACCGGGACCTGCCAGTAGGTGGTCAGCTGCACGAAGACCGCCCAGATCAGCGCACCGCCGACCGCCGTCTGCAGCAGGTGGCGGGGCGGCACGAGCAGCGCGACGGCGAACGCCAGTGTCACCCCGACGGCCCCGAGGAGCTGCTCGGCCCGCAGCGAGAGCGGGGCGACGGGCACGTTCTCCACGCTCAGCGGCACGCCGAGCCGCACCGCGACGTACAGCGTGAGGCCGATCCCGCAGATCACCGCGGTGATGGTGAAGAAGACCTCGAAGAGCCGCCCGGTCGCCGTCACGTACTCCCCGGCGATGCCGTCCTGCACGCAGGCCACCATCAGGCGGCCGGGCAGCAGCGCGACCACCGCCCCGACCACCACCGCCGAGGCCGTGACCGGCGCGTCGGCCCAGATCAGCAGGACCGCGACCAGTGAGCCGAGCATCGCCGCCACCGCGAGCTGGAAGAACTCCGCCACGCCCCGCCGGGCCAGCCACGCGCTGGCCCGGTCGCCCAGCACGGTCGCGAAGAACGCGGCCAGCGCCACCTGCGGACCGCCGCCGACCAGGATGCTCGCCGAGGCGGCGATCAGCGCGAGCGCGACCACCAGGAGCCAGTTCGGGTAGACCGGCACCCGCCGGGTGATCCGCCGCAGCCGCGCCCGCGCCTCACCGATCGGCACCGACCCGGCGGAGATCTCCCTCACCAGGTCGTGGACCGCGATCAGCCGGTCGTAGTCGGGCAGGCGGCGCCGGACCCGCCGCTCGGCCGTGGTCGGGGCGCCGCCGTCGGCGGGCACGTGCGACAGCGTGATGGCCGACAGGTTGACGTCGGCCTCGCAGTGCGGCACCCCGTAGGCGTCGGTGACCCCGCGCATCGTCGCGGAGACGATCTCGGTGGCCTCCCCGCTGCCGAGCAGGAGCTCGCCGACCCGCAGCGCCAGGGCCATGGCGCGGTGGACGTCGGACGTGTCGGCCTCCCGG
Source organism: Planomonospora corallina (assembly GCF_042650625.1). Lineage (NCBI taxonomy): Bacteria > Bacillati > Actinomycetota > Actinomycetes > Streptosporangiales > Streptosporangiaceae > Planomonospora > Planomonospora corallina. The sequence continues at coordinate 200,922 of NZ_JBHSBM010000005.1, read as the reverse complement.
CCCGGTGGCGAGGCCGGCACCCGCTGATCCCTCCCAGAGACGGACTCCTCCACGAGGCTAACGGCTCACCGCCGCCGCCAGCGCGCGCACCCGCCCGGCGTGCCGGTCGTGGCCGACCACCACCGGCGGCTCGTTGTACGGCAGGGCGTCGGAGGAACGGCGCAGCTTGACGTACTGCCCGCAGGCGTCCACCGCGTAGGGCTCCATGTCGTCCTGGAGGGCGCCGATCACCGTGATCCCGTAGGTCTCGCCGATCCGCCGGAACAGCGCCACGGCCTCGCGCCGGTGCTCCTTGCCGAGGTTGCGGCCCAGCTCGTCCAGGACCAGGCAGAGGTGCCCGCCGCCGGAGGAGGCGATCGCCGCGGCGCAGACGAGCTTCACGGCCTTCTCGTCCATCAGCGCGGTGTTGGCCCGCCGGTTGTAGGGCACGAAGGGCTGCCCCTCGCCCCGGCGCCACTTGGGCGTCACCCGCCACGCCCAGCGCTGCTCCGGGTCGGCGGGGGCGGCCGGCACCGGGAACTCCAGCGTCGCGCCGTACCCGCCGTAGGCGGTGTCCAGCTTGTCGAACTCCTCGGCCACCCGGGCCAGCCGTGCTTTGATCGCCGCGGTCAGCGCCGCCCGGTGCACGGCGGTGGACTGGGCGGCCTCCTCGGCGCCCTTGGCGGCGGCCGTCAGGTCGCGCTGCCGGGTGGCGAGCTGGGCCTCGATCTGGCGGCGCTGGTGGCGCTCGTACTCCTCCTGGCCGCGCAGGTAGGAGGCGAGCGCCGCGCACACGCCGGGGAACGTCGCCTGCTCCCGCGCGGTCCGGCCCGCGCCGGGCTCGGTCCGCCGCCGGATCAGGAACAGCAGCTCCTCCGGCATCTCGCCGTCCTCGCCGGAGGACCCGGCAGGGGACTCGCCGGAGGACCCGGCGGGGAAGGTGTCGCGCAGCGCCTCGTCCAGGCGGCGCTCGGCCGTCCGCCACCACTCCTCGGCGGTCAGCGGGCGCTCGGCCTCGGGCAGCGCCCGCAGCCACTCGCGCCCCTGCTCGGCGGTGCCGCCCCACTCGCGGGCCAGCTCCGCGAGGCCGAGCGCCTCGCGCTCCGCCTCGACCGCGGCGGCCCGCCCGGCGGCCTGGTCCCGCTCGGCCTCGTGCCGGGCGCGCAGGCCCTCCAGCCGTTCGATCTCCATGTTCCTGGTCCGGGAGCGGAAGTCCAGGGCGCTCGCCCGCCGTTCGGCCTCGGTGACGGCCGGGGCGAGCCGGGCCAGCGCCTCGGTCAGCTCGGTCAGGCGGGCCCGCCGCTCGGCCAGCCGCCGCTCGACGTCGGCCAGCTGCACGGCCGCCCGGGCGCCCTCCAGCCGCCGCCCGGCCTCGGCGACGGCGTCCTCGGCGGCCCGCACCGCCTCGGCCGCCGTCTCCTGCAGGTCGCGCGCCCGGTGCAGGCGGAGCTCGGCGGCCTTGATCCGGGCCTCCCGGCCGGTGGCGACCGCCTCGAAGGCCCCCACCACGGTGACGCCCGCCGCGCTGACCAGCACCGAACCGGGCAGCGCGGCCAGGGCCCGCGCGGCCGCCGGAAGGTCGGCGGCGTCCACGACGACCGCGTGCTCCTGCGGCCAGCCCCGCAGCCCCGTCACGGCCGCGGGCACCACCGCCCCGCTCCCGCTCCCGGTCCCGCTCCCGGTCCCGCTCCCGGTCCCGCTCCCGGTCCCGCTCCCGGTCCCGCTCCCGGTCCCGCTCCCGGTCCCGCTCCCGGTCCCGCTCCCGGTCCCGCTCCCTGTCCCGGCCCCGGTCCCGGTGCCCTTCCCGCTCTCCGCGGCCTCCGTCCCGCTCCGGTCCGCCGCGGCCCCGGCTGCAGCCCCGGCGGCCCCGGTGGCCCCGCCGTCCCGGGCGTGCTCGGCCACGTCGACCGCGTCGAGCAGGCCGGTCGCGCCCACCCCCGCCTCGGCCAGCGCCCTCAGCTGGGCGGCGGCCGGGCCGCCCTCGGCGTCGTCCAGCGCGGCCCGGGCGTCCGCCACCTCGCGGTCGGCCACGCCCAGCGCCTTGAGCACCGCGCTCAGCCGGGTCCTGGCCTGCGCCAGCTCCCGCTCGGCGGCGGGCACGTCCCGGCCGTCGGCCAGCCGGCGCCGCTCCTCCAGGCCGGGGATCCGGCCGCGCAGCTCGTCGGCGGAGTTCTCCGCCACCGCCCGGTCGGCGTCCAGCCGCGCCGCGCGGGCCTGCAGCGCGGCCAGCTCGGCGCGGGCCTCGGCCAGGCCGCGGTCCAGCGTGTCGTCCTTCAGCGTGGCGATCTCCGCCCGGACCGTCTCGGCCGCCTCCGCCGCCCGCTCGCCCCCCTGCCGGAGCAGCTCCAGGGCGGCGGCGAACTCCGCGTCCCGGTCCGCCGCGTCGGTGAGCCTGCGGGCGAGCCTTCCTCGCCAGCAGCGCAGCGCGTCCGCCAGCCGCACCCGGGCCCGGTCGCGCCGGTCGAAGGTGTCCAGCAGCGTCCGGGACTCCTCCTCGAACTCCCGGAGCATCTCCACGGCCCGCTGGGCGCGCACCCGCTTGGCGTGCTCGTCGCGCCGGGCCTCCCGCTCCTGGTCGAGCTCGGCGTCCAGCCCGGTCAGCGCGGCGATCGCCTCGAAGACCCGCTCGGGGGAGATCTCGTTGAGCGGCTGGGAGAGCAGGTTCGTGGCGACCTTGCTCCGCACCGAGGTGGACAGGAACGACACGCATCGCACCCGGTCGCCGTAGAGGAACCTGGTCAGGTCGCGCGCGACCACGTCCCGCCGGCCCGCCGAGCGCGGCAGGCCCGCCCACACCTCGTCGGCGCGGGCGACCCGCTCCGCCTCCGAGACGCCGCCGGCCATCCGCACCCCCCGCGTCCAGCGGACCTCCAGGTGCGGCGCCTCCTGGTTGACCCGCAGCCACACCGTCACCGCGTCGGGCAGGCCCTCCTCCCAGACCCCGGGGTGGTCGAAGACCCCCACGATGTAGCCGTGGCCGGCGCTGGCCCACGTCCTGCCGCCGCCCCCGGCCGCCAGCTCGGCGTTGAACAGCAGCTCCGTGACCGACCGGGCGCCGGAGGCGAAGCGCCACTGCTCGTCGCCGAGCAGGGCGGTGATCATCGCGATGAACGAGGACTTGCCCGCTCCGTTGGAGTCCTTCGGGCCCGCCCCGGCGACCACGACGAGCGTGCCCGGCACGATGGGGACCGGGTGGGTCGACAGGCGGGAGATGTTGACCGCCTGCACGGCGATCAGCACGCGGTCGCCGACCACGTCGGTGTCCGGTCCCGCCGTCCGGATCTCCACCGGCATCAGGCTCGGCTGCTCGGCCAACCTCGTCGTTCCTTTCCTGCTGTCGTGTGCTTCAGCCGGGACCGGCGCTCCGCCGGTCCCGGACGGCCCGCGCGGCGGGGTGCCGCGCGGCCGCTGCCGTCATCTGACCCGTACGGCCGTCATCGCCGTCCGGCCGCTACCGCCGCCTGGCCCGTACGGCCGCCGCCAGCGGGGTGTGCGGCCCGGCGGCGAGGATCAGCTCCTCCTGCAGGCGCCGCCGGGCCGCCGGGGTCAGCCGGTGGAACTGCGGGCCCGGCACGTAGCCGCCCGCCTCCTCCCCGGACTTCACCTGGGTGACCAGCCCCGCGTGGCGCAGGGTGCGCAGCGCGGCCTCCAGCTCGCCGATCGGCAGCCTGGTGTGCCGGCGCAGCTCCTCCGTCTGGGCGGGGAACGGCGACAGCCAGCTGTCGGCGGGCAGCAGGCCCTCGGCCCGGGGGATCGCCACGGAGTGGACCAGCACCAGCACCAGGACCGCCCGCTCGGACTCGTCCAGGGCCCCGGCCCCTGATCCGGACCCTGACCCGGACTCTGACCCGGCCCCGGACTCGGCCCCTGACCCGGCCGCAGGGCCGTCGGCGCCGCCGAGTTCGTCCGCGTAGCCGGAGGTCCATGCCTGACCGGCGGAGACCAGCACCCGGCCCCTGCGCCGGAGCATCTCCGCCAGCACCCGGCGGAGCACCGGGTCGCGCAGCGCGGCCAGCCGCGCCTCGTGCACCGGCTCGGCCGCGTGCTCCACCGCCATGAACGCGGCGACGAGCTCCGCACGGCGGCGCTCGTCGAACGGTCCGAGCAGGTCCTCGTCCACCTCCTCGGGGAACTCGGCGCCCGTGCCCTCGCCGTGCCGCCCGGGGCCGTCCGCCTCCGCCACGGGCAGCACGCCGGGGACGGCCGCCTCCTCACCCGGACCGGGCAGGCGGCGCACCAGCTCCCGCAGCTGCGCGTGGGAGGCGGCGGGCCAGGAGGCGCACCGGGGGCCGAGCCGCACGGTGCCGTCGGCCACCACCAGCCAGGCCGAGTCGTGCAGGCGGCGCAGGGCGCCCACGGCCCAGTTGCGCATGAGGTCGTCGGAGCGCCCGATCAGCGCCCGGTAGGCCGCCAGCACGTCGTCCACCGGCGCGGGCACGCCCGGCCACGGATCGGCGGTCAGGTCGCTCCAGCAGCACTTCAGCGCCGCGGCCAGCACCCGGCGGGTCTCCCCGGAGCGTTCCACGGGCACCGGTGCGACCTGGTACTCGGCCAGGAGCGAGGGGGTGACCCCGTCCGGCCAGACGGGCAGCGCCACGGCGCCGCCGTCGCCGCGGCCCAGCCGCGCCATGCCCGGCGGCGCGGGCTCGCCGGGGCCCAGCGGGAGCGGGCCGGTGGACCTGGCCCGCACGTGCGCGGCCTCGGCGCTCCAGGACGCCGGGCCCGCGGCGGCTCCGGCGCTTCCGGCGCTCCCGGGCGCCGTGTGTGCGGCGGCTCCGGCGGCCCCGGGCGGCGCGGTCTCAGCCGTCGTCATGGCCGGTCCTCTCCAGCACGCCGTGGGAGAGCCAGGAGGGCTCGGCGCCGGGCGCCGCGGACAGGCCGTCGGACCAGCGCAGCCGGTAGGGCGAGCCGGGACGCAGGTCGATCGAGACCAGATCGGCGAGCAGGCGGCGGGCGGAGACCCACTCGCCGTCGGCGGTGAGCAGCTCCTCCAGCCGGGCCGCGGAACGCCCGCCGAGCGCGGTCTCGGCGACGGCGGCCAGGCGGTCGAGGTCGCCGGACTCCGGCTCGTAGGAGCCGGCCGGGCCGGGGTCGGGCAGGTCCGGGCGCGGGGGAGCGGGCTGGACTGGGGCGGGGCGCGGGCTCTCGTCGACCGCCCGGACGATCGCCGCCGGGTCGTGCCACGGGGCCGGGGCGTCGAAGACGAAGCCGTCGAGCACCGCGGCCAGGCGCTCCTTCCCGGCGGTCTGCGCGAACGTCCGCCAGGTCTCGGCGGGCAGCAGCGTGAGGTTGCGCGTCGTGCCCGCGGAGTCGGCCAGCCGCCCGGCGGCGCGGCGGGAGGCGTCGCTGTAGGCGTAGATCGCGGCGCGCAGCTCGGTGCAGGTGCGGTCGAGGTCGGGCCAGCGGGTCAGGATCGTGGCGTGCAGGCTCTGCGCCCGCTGGGCGATCTCCTCGGTGCCCCAGAGCTTGGGCGCCTGCTCGCGCAGCTCCTCGATGGTGCCGGCGGTCAGCGTGATCAGCTCCAGCGCCCAGAGCCGGAACGCCCGCGCCAGGTTCTGCGCGCTGGCGCGGGCCTCCTCCATGGTCGTGCGCGGGTCGGCGACGTTGAGGTCCTCCAGGGCGAGCAGCCGGTGGACCTCGCTCTGGCCGCCGTCGTGGAGCATCCGCCGGATGAACATCAGGCCCACCATGCTGGTGAACGAGGCCCGGTAGCGGAGCTGGTGGGGCTTGGGGAAGACCTCGCGGATCGCGCCGAGCCCCTTGAGCACCCGCAGGCGGTTGTCGAACATCTCCTGCGGGTAGGCGCGGCAGGCGTGCCGCATCTGCTCGTGGGTCAGCCACTCCTCCCCGGCCTCGGCGAACGCCGCCAGCAGGGTCTCGGCGATGTCGACCAGCACCGGGTCGTCCACCACCGCGCCGCTGTCGCGGGCGAGCGCGGCGAACATCCGGCGGTAGGTCGCGAGCACGGCCTCCTCGCTGAGGGCCGAGTCCAGGGTGATCTCGTGGTCCGTCTCTGGCACGCGCCCTACCGTAAGGCCTGCGGCGGACAATCACGCCCTCGGTGTCCCGGGCGGCGCGGAACGGGGCATCGCACCGGATGAGACGGATTGTTCGGGGAAACGCTCGACGTTCACCGTTCGATCGGGTCAAATTTGGGTAACGCGGTAGTCGGCCGGTTCCTCTGAGTAGTACGGAACCGGCCGACGGCCCATGCGCCGCCGTTCGAGGGAGACGACGCGTGATAGATGTCCTGATCGCCGAGGACATGCATCTTGTTCGGGGGGCGATGGTCGCCCTGCTCTCGCTGGAGGAGGACATACAGGTCGTCGAGGACGTGGGGCACGGGGACGAGGTGGTCGAGGCGTGCCTGCGCCACCGGCCCGACGTCGCGCTCGTGGACATCGGGCTCCCGGGCACGGACGGCATCTCGGCGGCGGCGGACCTGAGCCGCAGGCTGCCCGGCTGCCGGACGGTGATCCTGACCGGCCTCGCGACACCGGTGGCGCTGCGCCGGGCACTGGACGCCGGCGCGCGGGGCTTCGTCGTCAAGGACAGCCCGGCCGGGCAGCTGGCCGAGTGCGTGCGGCGGGTCGCGGCCGGGGAGCAGGTCGTCGACCCCGACCTGGCCGTCGCCGCGCTCAACGCCAGGGAGAACCCGCTCACCGGCCGGGAGATGGACGTCCTCAAGGTCGCCGCCGAGGGGGCGCCGGTCGACGAGATCGCCGACCGGCTCTACCTGTCCGGAGGGACCGTCCGCAACTACCTGTCGCGGATCCTGTCCAAGATCGGAGCCCGGACCCGGGTGGAGGCGATCAGGATCGCGAAGCAGGACGGCTGGCTCTGGCCGGACGACCTGAGCGAGATCGGGCTGGTCCGCCACCGCCCGCGCACCTGAGTCCGCCACCGCCCGCGCACCTGAGGCGGGCCCTCCGCCGGTCCCCGTGAGGGCGGGATCCTCCGCAGACCCCGTGAGGGCGGGCCGCCGGCGGACCCGGCCCGCCCGGTGGCGCTACCGTCCCCGCGGCGGCGCCGCCAGCCCGGTGTGCGCGGCGAGGAACGCCAGCATGTCCGCGGCCAGGGCGGTCGCCCGGCCGGCGGCCCTGGCGCCGTGCCCGACGCCGCCCTCGTGGCGCAGCAGGACCGGCCGCGGGCCCGACGTGGCGTGCTGCAGCGCCGCGCACATCTTCCGCGCGTGCAGGGGGTCCACCCGGGTGTCGCCGCCGAACGAGGTCAGCAGCGTCGCCGGATAGTCCACGCCCTCGCGGACCCGGTGGTACGGCGAGTAGCCCAGCAGCCACCCCAGCTGCTCCGGATCCTCCGCCGAGCCGTACTCCCCGCGCCAGGCCGGGCCCAGGCCGGAGCGCTCGTAGCGGACCATGTCGAGCAGCGGGGCCGAGCACACCGCGGCGGCGAACAGCTCGGGCCGCTGCGTGACCGCGGCCCCGACCAGCAGCCCGCCTCCCGACTCCCCGCAGGCGGCGAGCCGGTCGGGCGCGGTCCAGCCGTCGGCGATCAGCCGCTCCGCGGCCGCGACGAAGTCGTCGACGGCGTTCTGCTTGCGCTCCAGCATGCCGTCGCGGTGCCACCGGGCGCCCTCCTCGCCGCCGCCGCGCACCTGGGCGAGCACGAAGACGCCTCCGGCCTCCACCCAGGGCAGGACGTAACCGGAGTAGGACGGGCTCAGCGCGCGCCCGAACCCGCCGTAGCCGTACAGGATCGCCGGGCGGGGCCCGCTCCCCGGCCGGGCGAGCACGACCATGCGCACCGGTGTGCCGTCGGCCGAGGCGTAGACGACCTGGCGGGCCGTCAGCTCGGGCACGTCCACGGCGCCGGGCGCGGCGGCCCACGGCGTGGTCCGCCCGGTGCGCGCGTCGTAGCGGTGCACGCCGGGCGGAGTGACGCTGTCGGTGTAGGAGAACCAGGCCTCGTGGCCGCCCTCGGGGCGCGTGGAGATCCGGCCCACCGCGCCGAGCCCGGGCAGCGGCACCCGGCCGGTCCGCTCGCCGGTGGCCGGGTCGTGGACCCCGATCTCGCTGATCGCGTGCCGGGTCCGCCCGACGAGGAGCACCGGGCCGCCGGGGAGCCCGGGGCCGTCGAGGAGGGCGAAGTCGCCGGTCACCGCCTCGGGGTCCTCGCCCACCAGCTCCCGCCACCCCTCGGGGCCCGGGTCGGCCGGGTCGGCGACGCACAACCGCCCGCGGGGCGCGTCCAGCGTGGTCAGCAGGTACAGGCGGCCGTCCCGGCCGACGGCGGGCACCGTGACCGCGCCGATCCCCTTCTGGACCACCCGCAGGCGGGGCCGCTCGGGAGGGGAGGCCGACAGGTCGGCCAGCCAGACGTCGTTGCCGCCCTCCGCCGCCGCCGAGACCACCAGCCAGCGGCCGCCGGGGCCGGAGCCCAGGCCGTAGGAGCGCTCCTCGGCGAGGATCACGACGTCGTCGTCGGCGGCCGTGCCGAGCCGGTGCAGGCACACCCGCCGGTCCCGGACGTAGAAGAACGCCTCGCCGTCCGGCAGCCACACCACCGGGGCGTAGCGGCAGCGGTCGATCGGGCCGTCCACGATCCGCCGGGTGGCGACGTCCATGACGTGCAACTGCGAGCGCTCGTCCCCGCCCCGGGACAGCTGGTAGGCCAGCAGCCGGCCGGACAGGTCGGGCTGCCAGTGGTCGAGGACGGTCAGGCCGGAGGGGTCGAGGGCGCCGGGATCGACCAGGGCCTCCTCGCCGCCGCCGGGGCCGGCGGCGTACAGCACCGGGTGCTGCCGCCCGGCCGTGCTCCGCAGGAAGAACCGGCGCCCTCCGCGCCACAGCGGCGCGGTGACCGTGCCGGCCGCGCCCAGCTCGGCCACCCGGGCGTGCCAGTGGTCGCGGCCGGGCAGCGCGGCGGCGCAGGCCCGCCACAGGGCGTCCTGGGCCGCCAGCCACTCCCGGGTCCGCGGGTCGCCGGGATCCTCCAGCCACCGGTACGGGTCCGGCACGGCGCGGCCGTGCAGGCGGTCGACGATCGGCTGCCGTTCGGCGGGGGGATAGATCACGGGACGGCTCCTGGCGTTCGATGGTGTCAGGCCGCGTGGCCGGGGGGAGCGGGCTGCGGGGAGTCGTGCCGGGGGCTCCACCGGCCGGCCAGGTCGGCGTAGAGCGGGGAGGAGGCGAGCAGCTCCTCGTGCCGCCCGAGCCGCACGCGCGTGCCGTCCATGACGAGGACGCGCCGCGCGCGCAGGGCGGAGGCCGGGCGGTGGGCGATGACGAGGAGCGTGCCGCCGCGGCGGGCGAACGCCTCCTCGACGCGGGACTCGGCCACCGGGTCGAGGTGGCAGGTCGCCTCGTCCAGGACGACCAGCCGCGCCGAGGTCAGGTAGGCGCGGGCCAGTGCGACGAGCTGGCGCTCACCCGGCGACAGCAGGCCCGCGGAGATCTCGGCGGAGCAGCCGCCGAGCCGCTCCACCAGCGCGGTCAGGCCGAGCGCCGCCACCGCCCCGTCCACCTCCTCCCGGGTGGCGCCGCGGGCGAGGTAGGTCAGGTTCTCCAGCAGCGTGCCCCGGAAGACGTAGGCCTCCTGGGGGATGAGCACCCGGTCGGCCGGGTCGACCCGGTGGGCGGGCACGCCGCCGACGAGGACCTCTCCGGCGTCCGGGCGGAGCACGCCGGCGACGAGCGCGGCCAGCGTGGACTTGCCGATGCCGCTGGGCCCGGCCACGGCCACGTGCTCCCCGTCGGGGACGGTCAGGTCGAGGCGGTCGATCACCGGCTCGGCGTGCGGCCCGTAGGCGAACGTCACCCCGCGCAGCTCGATCCCCCCGTCCGCGGCCGGCGACCGGGCCTCCGCGGCGCCGGGCCGGTGCCCGCCGGCCGGCCCCGGAGCCGTGATGCGGCGGAGAGACACGTGCAGCCGCACCGCGCTCACCCCCAGGCCCTGCACGAGGTTGCCCAGCGCGGGCGCCAGCGACTGCGTCACGTAGGCCAGGGCGCCCAGGACGGCTCCGGCGCCCGCCCCCTGGGCCAGCAGCCAGGGAGCGCCGGCGAGGATCAGCAGCACCGGCAGCAGGCCGCCCACCGCCAGTGAGAGCGTGCGGACCGCGGTCACCCGGGCGAGCGCGCGCCCGGCGGCGGCCTGCCCGGCCACCCGATCCTCCACCGCGGCGGCCACCCTCTCCTCCGCCGCGCAGGCCGCGATGTCCCGCAGCCCGCCGGCCACGGCCGTGACCGACTCGGCGGTGCGCTCGTCGGCCAGCAGGAACTCCCGCTGCCGCCGGGCCAGCACCGGGAGCGAGAGCAGGAAGAGGCCGAGCCCGGCCGCGAACGGGGGGAGCACGAGCACCAGCACCTGCGGCATCAGCGCCGTCAGCCCGAGCAGCACGCTCACCGCGGTGAACACGAACGACCGCACGACCGTGACGACCGAGGCGAGGGCGTCGCGGGCCAGCTCCACCTGGAGGTTCATCCGGGCCACCGCGGCGGTGTCCGGCCGGTGCCCCAGCGCGGCCGAGGCGGTCAGGGCGCTGTCGACGACATGGCCGAGCAGGTCCTCGCGGAACGGCTCCACGATCGCGGCGACGGCCAGTACGGCCTGCCGCGCACCGGCCGCGGCGACCAGCCAGGCGGTGCCGAGGACCGCCAGCCAGGCCAGGCCCGTGCCCGGCCGCCCGGCGGCGAAGCCGTCGTCGATCGCCCCGGCGACGGCCAGGCCGACCACGAGCGCGGGCGCGGTCTCGGCGACCGACCACAGGCCGAGCCGGGCCAGCAGGCGCGGATCGCGCAGGAGCGCCCGGCGGACCGGCCGGTTCACGGCGCGACCACCCGCCCCGCCGACGCCGTCGACGGCTCCGCCGCCGTGCGTTCCGGTGCGCCCGCCCGCTCCGCCGTTCCCACCTGCTCCGCCGTTCCCACCTGCTCCGGTGCGCCCGCCTGCTCCGCCCGCCCGTCCGCGCCGGCCCGCCGCACGCCGAAGACGGCGCGGTAGGCGGGGTCCTCCCAGAGCACCCGGTGCCGGTCGTAGCCGCGGACCCGGCCGCCCTCCAGCCAGATCACCCGGTCGGCCGCCGCCGCGGTCGCCGCCCGGTGCGTCACGATCAGTCGTGTACGCTCGCCCAGCTCGCCGGCGAGCGCCTGGCTCACCCGGCGCTCGGTGATGCTGTCCAGGCTGGAGGTGGCGTCGTCCAGGACGAGCAGCCTCCGGCCGTGCGCGAAGGCGCGGGCGAGGCCGAGCCGCTGCCGCTCCCCGCCGGACATCGGCGCGTCCCGCAGCGGGGTGTCGTAGCCGAGGGGGAGCCGCCGGACGAAGTCGTCGGCGCACGCGGCGCGGGCCGCCGCGCGCAGCCGCTCCATCTCCTGTGGGCTCCACCCGGTCCCGGCACCGTCCCCGGCGCGGTACGGCAGGCCGAGGCCGATGGCGTCGGCCACGGTCCCGCCGATCAGGACGGGGCGTTCGAACGCGTAGCCGACGGACGCGCCCAGGGCCTGCCGGGACAGCTCCGGCAGCGGGACGCCGTCGAGGAGCACCGTGCCGCGGGACGGGTCCGCCAGGCGGCCGGCGAGGGCGGCGAGCACCGACTTGCCCGCGCCGGAGCGGCCGACCACCGCCACCGCGGATCCGCCGGGCACGACCAGCCCGACGCCGGCCAGGCCGTCGGCGGCGACGTCCCGGAACTCCAGGGTGCCGGGACCCGGAGGCAGGGAGCGGTCACCGCAGGCCCTGCGCGGCTCCTCCGTCAGCTCGGTGATCCGGCCGGCGGCGGCCCGCGCCCGGGCCAGCCTGCCCAGGTGGCCCAGGGCCGAGCCGATGCCGGCGCCGAGCGCCGCGTACCGGGCGGCCGAGTACAGCTCTCCGGGGGACAGCTCGCCGGCGGTGAGCAGGAGTCCGCCCACGCCGAGCACGGCCACCTCCAGCAGCGGCACCACGACACCGGCCTGCACGCCGGCGCGGGCGCCGGCCCGCCACATGTCCATGGCGTGGGCGCGCAACCGGGGGAGCACGGCCAGCACCCGGGCCCTCTCCTCGGCCAGGGTGCCGGCGGCGCCGATCGTGCGCGCCCCGGCCAGGGCGTCGAGCAGGCGTGCCGCGATGTCGCCCTGCGCATCCTGGTAGCCGCCGGCGAGGGTGGTGCTCAGACGGAGGAAGGCCCGCAGCACGAGGACGATGACGACGAGGCCGGCGGCGAGCGTCACCGTCAGCCAGGGGTCGATGAAGGTGAGCGCGACCAGCCCTCCCGCCGAGGGGATGACCAGTGCCGCCCCGGTGACGAGGGTCTCCGGGGCGCGGCCCGCCTCCTCGGCGTTGACGCCCGCCCTGGCCGCCAGGTCCCCTTCCGGGAAGCGGCGGCCCAGCGCGGGACCGGCGCCCAGCACGTGCCGCACGATCCGCAGGCGCAGCCGGCGCGCGGCCTCGGCGCTCCCGGTCCCGGCCGCCCACATGCCGAGGGCGTCGCAGACCACGATGGCGGCCACGACGGCGGCGCAGACGACCGGCCACGTGCCCCACGCCGGCCCGCCCGCGACGAGGCCGTCGACCGTGCGCCCCAGGACGAGGGGGAGGGCCAGCTCGGCGCACGCGCCGGCCACGGAGGCGACCGCCAGGACGGCCGGCCACGGGCCGCTCCGCCGTACGGTCCGGACGATGAGCCGATCCGCGGGCCGCACCGGTCCCTCCTCCCTGCGTCCGGGGTTCACTGACGGCCGTGCCCGGGGCGGCCGCGGTGGCCGCCCCGGGCACGGGAGCATCGGCTAGTGGCAGAGCACGAGGCTCAGGTTGCTCGGGGCGGCGGATTCGCAGCCCAGGACGGTCAGCGTGCTGCCGCCGCCACCGCCGTGGCCGCCGCCGGGGGTCTCCAGGGACTGCAGGTCGAGAAGGACCATGGGATTGCTCCAGTTCTGTCGAAGCCGTCGAAGGGGGGGACTATCAGTGGCAGAGCACGAGGCTCAGGTTGCTCGGGGCGGCGGATTCGCAGCCCAGGACGGTCAGCGTGCTGCCGCCGCCACCGCCGTGGCCGCCCCCGCCGGGGGCTTCCAGGGACTGGAGATCGAGAAGTACCATGTCGTTGCACCTCCTTCAGTGACTCGTGGGGGTGAGAGGCCGCTCGGCGGTTTCACGGGCAGGCGGTTCCGTGGCAGCGGCGCCTGCCCCGCCGGGCGGCTGGACAAAGGGGAGGAACACCGGGCGCTCGTGCAGCGCGGTGCTCATCGCGAACAGGACTCCGGCCGTGCCGGTCGCGAAGTCCATCGAGAGTCTGAGCAGCTGGTCGCCGGGGAAGGCGAGCCCGCCGGCGTACGGCAGCGCGTGCCAGGCCAGCCCGTGGAGCAGCCCGCCCGCTCCGGCGCCGGGATCCTCGGGGGCGGGTCCCATGCCTCCGTGCAGCGCCGCGATGATGCCGCTCCGGCCGGCGAACATGCCGGGCTGCACGAAGTAGCGCGCCCGGGTGACGCGCCGGCAGGCGTCGAGCGCCGCCGCGAAGGCCTCGTCGTCGCGATGGGCCAGATAGCGGGCCAGGACCAGCCCGACGCCCGCCGAGCCCTCGGCGAGGTAGGGCAGCGTCCGCCATCCCTGGTCGACCTGGAGCGAGCCGTCCTCGGTCGTCGTGCAGCGGCGGAGGTCCTGCCGGAGCGCCGTGGCCGCCCGGTCGAGCAGCGCCGCCTCACCTGTGCGCTCGTAGGCGTGCAGGAAGAGCAGGGCGGGCCCGGACGAGCCGTACATCAGGCCCGCGCGGGGGTTGTCCCCGCCGCTGATCTCCGGCACGTCGCCGGGGCCGCCGAGCCGGTCGGAGCAGGCGGCGGCGATCCGCAGCGCCGTCTCCTCGAGGGCTGACTCACCGGTGGTCCGGGCCAGGTGGAGCAGGTTCAGGCCGATCCCGGCCAGACCGCCGAACAGGCCGAGTTCCAGGTCGTCCCAGGCGCCGCGGAGGGACGCCTCCACGAGGTCCAGCGCGTCCTGGCGGTGACCGAACCGGTCCAGGACGTGGGCGACGCCGTGCAGGCCGTCGTAGAACCCGGGGCGCATCCGCCGCCCGGAGGCGGAGACCCGGCGGCGCAGCCATTCCTCGTGCTCGGGGAAGCGCCCGGCTCCGGCCGCGTCCAGCGCGTAGAGCACCCCCGCCGCGCCGTACGCGAAGCAGAGGCCGCCGCCCGCCTCGAACTGCGCGGGGTCCCCGGGAAAGAGGCGGTCGTCCCGCTCGGGGGTCGCGCTGGCCAGGACCGCCCGGACCAGCGCGTCCCGCACCCGGGGCCAGCCGTCGCGGTCGGGCCGGGGGATCTCGGGCGCCGTCACCGCCTCCGCGCCGAGGACGGTGCGCACCGCCTCGCCGATCAGCTCCGGCGGGACCGGGAAGGTCTCCGTGATGAGGTCGGCGAGCTGGACCACCTTGGAGCGGCCGAGCGGCAGCATGATCGTCAGCTGGGGGGCGAACATCCCGAGGCAGAGGCAGGCCAGGGCGTAGACGTCCACCTCGGTGCCCCGCCGGTCGGGCGGCGCCGTGAACGCGGGATGGGCGAGGGCGGCGCGCTCGCCGCTCGTGGCGAGGGTCGCCACCTCGTAGTCGATCAGGACGACCCGGCCCTCGGCGGTGACGAGGACGTTGCTCGGGTGCAGGTCGCCGAAGACCACCCCGCGCCCGTGGAGGGACGCGACCGCCTGCCGGACCTTGGGCAGGACGTCGGCGACGACCCACGCGGTGTAGTCGTCGAGGGCCCGCCGGTCCCCGCTCGCCCGGCTCAGCGGGTACCTCTGCACGAGCAGCCGCTGCAGCGGATTGCCGTCGACGAACTCCTGGACCAGGAAGTGGTGCCCGCCCAGCGTGAAGTAGTCGATCAGCTCGGGCACCGCATCGAGCCCGGCCAGCCGTTCCAGCATCTCCCGCTCGTGCGCCAGCCGGGCGACCGCGTCCCGCCGGGCGGCGTCGAGCCCCGCGTACGGCCGGGCCTCCTTCAGCACCACCTGCCGGCCGGTGCGCGTGTCCCGCCCCAGGTACACCCCGCCGCCGTTGGAGAAGTGCATGACGCTCTCGATCGCGTACGGCAGGCCGGTGGTGGTGACCGCGTTGCGGGCGGCCAGGTGGGGCTCCAGGAAGGCCGGGAGCGTCACCCACGGGGGCACGCTGAAGGCGGGACCGCGGACGTCGGGGACCAGCCTCCCCTCGCCGTCCTCGATGGCCGGCACCAGCTCGCCGCTCCCGTTCAGGCAGTCGCGCGCCAGGAAGCCGCCGTACCGGACGAAGAGCGGGCCCTCGCCGTAGCGCAGGTCGCTGAGGACGTAGGGGCCCTCGACGCCGCGGAGCAGGACGTCGAGCTCCTTGAGGGCGAGCTCCAGCAGGTCCTCGTCCGCGGGGTAGATCGTCACCAGCTTGCCGCTCGACCCGCGGGGGGCGGCCTTGGAGCTCATCATCGTCATGACCGACGGGCTGCGCAGGAACTTGAACGCGATGCCCCGCGGCACGCAGTAGTCCCACACCGTCTCCATGGCGCGCTCGGCGTCCTCCGGCCGGGCCGACACGTGGATCTTCCATCCCTGCGACGGCATCGTCCCGCCGGCCGGCGCGTAGTGCATCCAGGTGTCGGTCGCCTGGTGCGTCCAGCCCTCCGGGACCTCGCGGGAGGCGAGAGGGAAGTCCGGGCGGTCGCCGCGGCGACCGTCGAGAACGTCGTAGAACAACGGATCCGCGAGGCAGTAAAGCTCATAGTGGTCATTCACGGCGATCCCCTCGGTTGCTTCCCCAGAGAGAATCGCGGATGGCCGGGACGGTTTCCAGTTACAAGTTCAACTGCTCTTATATGCGTAATTCACAGTCCAGATGGTGAAGAAGTGATCCACCTGGCGAAACCCGGTGCGGTGTGATTTACTCGTACGCCCTCAGGGGCGCTTCGGCGATGAGCCGGAACCAGCCGTCCGGACCGGGCGCCGCCTCCACGGTGCCCCCCACCCCGGCCATCCGCTCCCTGAGGTTGACCAGGCCGCTGCCCGCCGGGTGCGGAGCGGCGCCGGGCCTGGGGCCGCCGGCGGGGAAGCGCGGCGGGGCGGCGAGGCCGTCGTTGGCGACGGTCAGTGAGACGCGGTCTTCGTCCCGGTGGAGTTCGATCACGCACTTGTCGACCGCGCTGTGCCGCAGCATGTTGGTGACGCCCTCCCGGACCACCGCGGCCAGCGCCGCGTTCAGGTCGGAGGGCAGCCCGCCGGCGTCCACCTGGATCAAGCAGTCGGCCCCCAGGCTCCAGAGCAGGGCCTCGGCCCGGACGACCTCGCCCCGGAGGGAGAGGTTCCGGTCGGGCCTGGAGGCGTGCCGTACGGCATGGGCGGCGTGCCGTACCGCCCGGAGCGCCTCGGCGAGCTCGCCGCGGAGCCGGTCGTCGCCACGGGCCTGCCGGTAGGCCAGCTCGCTCTTGACCGACGCGAGCCAGAGCCAGTGGCCCACGAGGTCGTGCACGTCCCGGGAGAACTCCTCGCGCGCCCGGGCGATGGCTCGCTCCCTCTCGGCCGCCTGCTGGGCTCTGAGCCGCCTGAGCCGCACCCAGAGAAAGACTGCGGCGCCCAGGGAGGACAGGAAAAGCAGAAGCGCGATCGCCACTGCGGTTTTTACGTGGGGCGGCATCGACCGACTCTCGCCGGAGGGGATGATCTTCGCTATAAGACCACCAACTAGACTAACTGTCAACAATACATAACTAAACTAGATAAAGTCAATTCATCGGAAATATCCCGATTGGCCGGATATGTAAGTTTCATGGCGGCCCTCTCCGGGTGGGCGGGCCGGTGGGCCGTCAGCCGGCCGGGAGCGGAACCAGCAGGTAGGCGCCGGTCAGCAGCGCGGCCCCGGCGACCAGCAGGAAGAACACCACCCAGAATCCCGCGGGCAGGAAGGTCAGCCGGGCGAGCTGGTCGGCGTCGGAGTCCGGGACGCGGCCGTGGCGGCGCTTGCGGCCCAGCTCCAGGATCGGCCGGACGCCGCCGAACAGCAGGAACCAGACGGCCAGATAGGCGATGACCGCGTCCACCTCCGCCGGGGCGTACCAGGTGAGCGCCGCGAGCGCCCCGCCGACGGCCAGCAGGCTCACCGCCCCGAACAGGTTGCGGATCACCACCAGCATGCAGACGAGCAGCGCGATCACGACGGCGATGAGCACGGCGACGCGCCCGGAGGAGGTCAGCAGCGCGCCGCCCAGCCCCAGCAGGGACGGGGCGACGTAGCCGGCGGCGGCGGTCAGGATCATGCCGGGGCCGGTGGGCCGGCCGCGGGTGAGCGTCACGCCCGAGGTGTCGGAGTGCAGCCGGATGCCCTGCAGCTTGCGCCGGGTGAGCAGCGCCACCAGCGCGTGCCCGCCCTCGTGGGCGATGGTGACCAGGCCGCGTGAGATCTGCCACGACGTCGACCACGTCACCACCGTCAGGGCGGTCAGGGCGGACAGCAGCACGACCCACGCGGGCGGCTCCGGCTGGGCTGTGGTCAGGGCCACCCAGACCTCGGTCACTTCACTTCTCCTCGCTGACGCCGGGGAACGCCGGATCAAAGCGTCCCACGCTAGGAAGTCTGGCGTAGACGGCGCGGGAGCGCTCAAGGTCTGAGAGCTATCGGGTGATATTAAGCTTGGTGTGCACAGGATGCCTTGATGTGCAGATTGTCAAGGAACGGGAGAGGCCCGTGAACGACGCGGACGCCGCACTCATCAGGACCTTCTACGACGCGCTCGCGCGCCGGGATCTCGCGGCCATGGAAGGCTGCTACCACCCCGAGGTGACCTTCGGAGACCCGATCTTCCCGGAGGTCGAGGGCCGGGACCGGATCATGGCCATGTGGCGCGTGCAGCTGGGTCACGGCGCCGACCTGGACCTCACCCTCCGCGCGGTGACCGCGCTGCCCCACGCGGTCACCGCGAGCTGGAACGCCGGCTACACCTTCACCGCGACCGGCCGGAGGGTCGTCCACCAGGTGGACTCGCTGTTCCGCTTCGAGGGCGGGCTGATCATCCGGCACCACGACGAGTTCGACTTCAAACGCTGGTCGAAGATGGCCCTCGGCAGGCCGGTCGGGCTCGTCGTCGGCTGGACCCCGGCCTTCCGGACGAGGATCCGCGACCGGGCCAGGCAGGGCCTCGAGCGGACCGCGGCCGCCGTCTGAGGCCGTATCCGCGGGCTTCGGCGGTCGCATCCGCCGGCTCAGCGGTCGTATCCGCGGGCTTCGGCGGTCGCATCCGCCGGCTCAGCCCAGCAGCTTGCGGGCGGCCTCCTCGATCTCGCTCTCCGAGAGCAGCACGTGCCTGGCCGCCTCGCCCAGCGGGACGAAGCTGTCGCAGGAGGTGACCCGGGCGATCCTCCCGGTGAACCCGGCGTCCAGCAGCTCGGCGACGACCCCCTCCGAGACGCCGCCGCCGCGGCGGGTCTCGTCGGCGATCAGCACGTTGCCGGTCAGCTCGGCCGCGCGCAGCAGGTCCTCCACCGGGAGCGGCGCCAGCCAGCGCAGGTCGAGCACCCGGCAGCTGTAGCCCTCCGCGGTGAGCCTGACCGCGGCGCGCAGGCTCATCCGCAGGCCGTTGCCGAAGGTCACGATGGTCAGGTCGCGGCCGTCGCCGTAGCTGCGGGCGCGGCCGACCGGCACGTGGGTCTCCGCCCACCGGGACGGCGGCGCGTACGGCGCGAGCCAGCCGTTGTCGCCCTCCTCGAACATGTCGCGGGTGTTGTAGAGGGCGATCGGTTCGAGGAAGACGCAGACGCTGCCGTCGGTCCGGGCGGCGGCCAGGCAGGTCCGCAGCATCGCCGCGGCGTCGTCGGGCCGGGAGGGGGAGGCGATGACGAGACCCGGGATGTCGCGCAGCGCGGCGACGGAGTTGTCGTTGTGGAAGTGGCCGCCGAAGCCCTTCTGGTAGGCGTAGGAGGGCAGGCGCAGCACCATCGGGTTGCGGAAGGCGCCCCGGGAGAAGAACTGCAGGGTCGCGGCCTCGCCGCGGATCTGGTCCAGCGCGTTGTGCAGGTAGGCGAGGTACTGCACCTCGGGGACCGGGAGCAGGCCGGACACGCCCGCGCCCAGCGCCATGCCGAGCACGCTCTGCTCGTCCAGGAGCGTGTCGATGACCCGGCCCGCGCCGAAGCGCTTCTGCAGGCCGCGGGTGACGCCGTACACGCCGCCCTTGCGCGCCACGTCCTGGCCGAAGACCAGCACGTCGGGGCTCGCGGCCAGGGCGTCGGCCAGGGTCCGGTTGACCGCCTGGGAGAGGGTGAGCGGCCCCTCGTGCTCGGGCAGCCGCCCGCCGAAGGCCTTCTCCCGGACGGCGGGAGCGGCGCAGGCCGTGACCGCCTCGGCCACCGCCTCGGGCCGGCGCGGGGCGAGCGGCTCCATGATGTCGACGGCGGAGGTCAGCCTCGGGCGCCGGGAGCTCTCGCAGGCCATCCGCAGCACGTGCTCGCGCAGCGTCTCGTACCGGGCGACCAGCTCGTCGGGGGTGGCCAGCCCGGCCTCGACGAGCAGCCGGGCGGTGCCGACCAGCGGATCGCGCGCGATGTCGGCGTCGATCTCCCGCTTGGTCCGGTAGGCCAGCTCGACGTCCGAGCCGGCGTGGCCCATCAGCCGGACGGTGGCGATGCGCAGCAGCGCGGGGGAGCGGCGCGTGCGGACGTGGTCGGCGGCGGCCCGCGCCGCGTCGTGCACGCCGGCCAGGTCGCAGCCGTCGGCCTCGAAGTACTCCAGCGACCGGTGGCGGGCGGCCTCCACCCAGCCGCTCGGGGTCCGCACGCTGATGCCCAGGCCGTTGTCCTCGCACACGAACAGCAGGGGCATCGCCAGGCCCAGGTAGGAGACGTAGGCGGCGGTGTTGAAACCGGACAGGGCGCTGGCGTGGTTGACCGAGGCGTCGCCGAAGCTGCACACCGCGATCGCGTCCTCCGGCCACGGGCCGGGCACGCCGAGCTGGCGGGCGCGCTCGATGGCGAAGCCCACGCCCACCGCGCGCGGCAGGTGGCTGGCGATCGTCGAGGTCTGCGGGATCACCGCGAGGTCGGGATGGCCGAAGACCTTGTGCCGCCCGCCGGCGATGGGCTCCTCCGCCGCGGCGACCAGGCCGAGCAGCACGTCGCGCAGCCCCTGCTCGGGCAGGCGCCCGGCCATCGCCGAGCGGGTCAGGTAGAAGGCGCCGGAACGGTAGTGGAGCAGCGCGGGGTCGGTCGGGCGCAGCGCGTCGGCGACCGCGGCGTTGCCCTCGTGACCGGCGGAGCCGATGGTGTAGAAGCCGTCGCCCCGCTCGCGGAGGACCCGGGCGGCGACGTCCAGCAGCCGGCTGCCGAGCTGGAACTCGAACAGCTCGCGGCAGCGGGCGCCGGTCAGGCCCGTGCCCTCGCGCACCGGCAGTGCGGGGTCGCGTGGGACCCCGGGGATCAGAGCCGTCACCGCTTCGGAGAAATGAGTCTCAACAGTGTCGCGCGCCACAGACCCGATTATGTCCCCCGGAGCCGCCCGCGTCGCCGCCCTGGCCGCTTTTGGTCCGCCGGATCTCACCGGACCGGCCCGTACGGCGGGCGCCGGGCCCGGCCGGTCCGGCGGGAGCGGGTGCCCGCGGGGTTCAGCCGGTCCGGCGGAAGCGGGCGACCGCCACGCCGAGCAGGACGGCGCCGGCGGCGACCAGGCCCAGCTCCACGAGGACCGGGACCCGCCAGCCGGCCCAGCTCACGCCCGGGTCGAGCAGCGCCGCGGCCCGCGCGGGCACGTCCAGGTGGGAGAAGACCGCCTGGCGGAGCGGGTCGACGGCGTAGGTCAGCGGGTTCAGCGTGGTCAGCACGTGCAGCCACGACGGCAGGTTCCCCAGCGGGAACATCGCGCCGGACAGGAAGACCATCGGCATCACGGCCATCTGCATGAGCGCGAAGAACGTCTGCATGTTCTGCATCCGCGCGGCCAGCGTCACGCCGAACGCGGTGACGGCGAACGCGGCGAGGAACATCTCCGCCAGCAGAGTCAGCATCAGCACCGGGTCGTACGGCACGCCGACCAGCCCGCCGAGGGCCAGGATGACGACGCCCTGGCCCACCGCGACGATCGCCCCGCCCAGGCACTCGCCGGCCACGATCGCGCCCCGGCCGACCGGGGCGACGAGCATCTCGCGCAGGAAGCCGAACTCGCGGTCCCACACGATCGACCCGGCGGAGAACATCGCCGTCATGATCACCGTCATCGCGATCATGCCGGGGAACATGAAGGTGCGGTAGTCGACCCCGGGGATCGCCCCCTGCGCCAGCGAGCCGAACCCGGTGCCCAGGACGAACAGCCAGAGCACCGGCTGGACGACCGTGGAGAGCATGCGGGTGCGGTCGCTGGCGAAGCGCAGCATCTCCCGGTGGAGCACCACCTTGACCGCGCGCAGCTCGTGACCGAGGGAGCGGGCCGGCACCCGCACGCCCACCACGCCCGTGGTCATCTCCGCCTCCCTCCTCTCAGCGGCGGGCCATCGCCCGCATCCAGGCGTTCGCCGTGCCCTCGGCCTCGGCGTCGCGGATGGTGGAGCCCGTGTACGACATGAACACGTCGTCGAGGGAGGGCCGCGAGACGCTCACCGAACGGATCGGCACGCCCAGCTCGGCGAATCGGTCACCGGCGCCGTCCCCGGCCGGGATCCGGGGAGACGGACCGGCGGATCCACGGGACGGGACGGCGCGGGTGCATCGGGCTCCTCCGTTCCAGCTATCGAGATATTTTGAAGATATATCGAGATGGTCGGCGGGACAACGCTTCTCCCGGCTCTGCCCCGAGTGCGCTCCCGCCACCCGGGGACGCGGCGCCGCCGCTCTCCGGCAGGCCGTCACGCCGCCGCGCGCACCGGGAGGGGCCGTGGTTCCGGCGGGTGCACGGCAGGTCTCCACCGGGGCTTCGACCGGCGCGGGAGGTCGCCGGTCACCGTGGGCCGGCGAAGAACGCCCCCAGGTGCCGGTTGACCGCCTCCGGGCAGTCCAGCTGGGGGGCGTGGCCGCAGCCGTCCAGGATCCGGAGCCGGGCGTCGGGCAGCAGCTCGGCGAGGCGGTGGGCGCGCTCGACGGGCTGGACGGTGTCCTGCCTGCCCCACAGCACCAGGGTGGGGGTCCTGGTGGCGGGCAGGGCGCGTTCGGTCTGCGCCCAGTCCAGGCGGCGCTCCAGCAGGTAGGTGGCGCGGATGTTGTCGTGGAAGGTCATCGGCGCCCACCACTCGTCCAGCAGCTGGTCGGTGACGCGCTGCTTGTTGACCATCATGCCCTCGGCCAGGGCGCGGACGGTGGACTTGCCGGTGGACAGCTTGACGGCCAGCTCTCCGACGACGGGGATCTTCAGCGACTCCCACATCAAGGTACCGGGCAGGTCCAGTCCGGTGGCGTCCAGCAGGGCGAGCCTGGTGACGCGGTCGGGATGGCGCTGGGCGAAGGCCAGGGCCCAGCCGCCGCTCCAGGAGTTGCCCGCCAGGGCCGCCCGCCGTACGCCGACGGCGTCCATGAACGCCCCGACGGCGGTGGTCATGGCGTCCAGGTCGAAGGCGAAGCCGCGGTCCTTCAGCCGGGTGTAGCCCTGGCCGGGAAGGTCGACCACGTACACGGTGTGGTCGCGGGCCAGTGCCGGCAGCTGGTCCTTCCATCCGATGACCGAGGTGCCGCCGGGCGAGAGCAGGATCACCGGACTGCCGGAGCCGGCCTGGACGTAGTGGAAGCGGGCGATCGGGGTCTCGGCGTAGCGGGATCCGACCTGGGCCAGGTACGGCGAGCGGAAGGCGCGGCCGTCCTCGCCCGGCTGCCAGCCGTAGGCGCCGAACAGCAGCGCGGCCACCGGCAGCGTGATCGCGGCCGCCCACCGGCGGCGCCGGCGCCGCCCGCGCACCGGCTGCCCGGCGGAGGCCGGGGGCGTGTCGTCAAGGTGGACCATGGTCATCCTCTGTCCTGGTCGTCGGGTCGTTCACGCATACGGACGGGCGGGCGCCGGCTCCTGTGACGGTCGCGGCGCGTGATCCGGATCACACGCCGCCCGGCGGGCCCGCTCACCGGGCGTGCCAGACCCGGTCCAGGAAGCCGGCGACCAGGGGGGCGATCTGCGGCAGGTGGGTCTCGAGGGCGAAGTGGCCGGTGTCGAACAGATGCACCTCGGCCTCGGGCAGGTCGCGCAGGTAGGCGCGGGCGCCGGGCTCGGGGAAGAACGGGTCGTGGCGTCCCCATACGACGAGCGCGGGCGGGGTGTGCGCACGCAGCCAGGCCTGCCAGGCCGGATAGGACGCCACGTCGGTGTGGTAGTCGAAGGCCAGGGCGACCTGGGCGTCCTTGCGGCCGGGCAGCTCCAGGAAGTGCTGGTCGAGGGTCCAGTCGTCGGGGTCGACCAGCTCGCGGTCGGCCACACCGGCCTCGTACTGGCCCCGCGTGCCCTCCGGAGTCAGCAGGTCGCGGATCCGTTCCTCGGCCCCCGGGCGGCCGGGGCGCAGCGCGGTGAACTCGCGGGCGCCCTCGGACAGGCCCTCGGCGTAGGCGTTGCCGTTCTGCACCACCAGACCGGCGATCCACTCCGGCCGCCGGGCCGCCAGCCGGAAGCCGACGGGCGCGCCGAAGTCGAAGACGTACATGACGAACCTGGACAGTTCCAGCCTGACCAGGAAACCCTCCACGATGCCGGCCAGCCGGTCGAAGGTGTAGGCGAACCCCTCGGGGGCCGAGGTGCGGCCGAAACCCGGGTAGTCCGGGGCGACGAGCCGGTAGCGGTCACCGAGCGCGTCGAACAACCGCCGGAACTGGTGCGACGCCGACGGGAAGCCGTGCAGCAACAGCAGCACGGGCGCATCCGCCGGCCCGGCCTCCCGGTAGAAGACGCGTACGCCGTCGACCTCGACGGAGCGGTGCCGCACATGGGGGATGACGCGTTCGGACGGCATGCCGAAACCTCGCCTTTCGTCAGGGGATTCACCGACGCCCAGCATCGGCCGGGACCGCGGAGTGATCAACGTAGACTTCGTCCGCCATCAATAAACGGGAGTTATCGACGTGGAGACACGGGACATCGAGATCCTCCTCACCTTGGCGGAGGAACTCCACTTCGGCCGGACCGCCGAACGGCTGCACCTCTCGCAGGCCCGCGTCAGCCAGGTCATCCGGAAACTGGAGCGGCGTGTCGGAGCCCCCCTCTTCGAGCGCACCAGCCGCCGCGTGAAGCCGACCCCGATCGGCCGGCGCCTCTGCCATGACCTGCAGCAGGCCCTCGACCTGATCCAGACGGGGCTGGCCCGTGCCGAAGCCGCCGCCCTGGACACGGGCCGGGCACTGCGGCTGGGCGTCATGGGCATCCTGGGGCTCGAACTGCGCCGCCTCGTCGACGCGTTCCGCGACCGCTACCCGGGAAGCGAGGTCCAGATCACCGAGTTCCACTTCAGCGACCCCTTCACCCCGCTCCGCACCGGCCAGGCCGACCTCCACCTGCTGTGGCTGCCCGTCAGGGAGCCCGACCTCACCGTCGGCCCGGTCGTGCTGACCGAGGGCCGCGTCCTGGCCGTCGCCGCCGGCCACCCCCTGGCCGCCCGGGACTCGGCGTCCCTGGAGGACCTCGGCGACCATCTCGTCGTCGACGGCGGGGCCGGCGCGCCCGACTACTGGGTGGAGTCCATGGTCCCCTGGCGTACTCCGAGCGGCCGCCGCATCGGTCGGGGGCCGAGCGCGCGCACCTTCCACGAGGTGCTGTCCCTCGTCGCCGAGGGGCGGTGCGTCTCACCGCTGAACGCTCACGTCACCCGCTACTACAGTCACCCGGGTGTCGTCTTCCTGCCCATCGCCGACGCCCCCGCCACCCGGTGGGCGCTGACCTGGCGCACCGCCGGCGAGAGCGCGCACATCCGCGCACTGGCCCAGACCGCCCGCGACATCGGCGCGCACGCGTAGAGGGAGCGGGACGCCCTCAGGGCACGCCCCACGGCCGGCGCCTGGCCGCCAACGGAGGTTAGCGGCCGTTAACGTCGCACCTCGGCCAGGGCCGCGCGGGCCATGGCGCGCAGCAGCGGGGCCATCGTCTCCGGTGGCAGCTCGCCCGCGCTGTGCGGGGTGGAGTTGAGCAGGCCGAAGACCGCGTGGGTGGCGGCGCGCAGCCGGGCCGGCGGGCAGTCCGGGTAGAGCTCGCTGAGCACGGTCACCCACTCCTCCACGTACAGCCGCTGCAACCGCCGGATCCGGCGGCGGGCCGGCTCGGGGACGTTGCCCAGCTCGCGGTCGTGCACGGTGATCAGCGCCGGATGGCTGAGCGCGAACTCGATCTGCCCGGCCAGCAGGGCGTCCAGGGCGCTATCGGCGTCGGGCGCCGCGGTGACGCGCTCGGCGGCCGAGGCGTGCAGGCGCTCGCTGATGTCCAGCAGCATCTCCGCCAGCAGCGCCTCCTTGCCGCTGAAGTGCCGGTACAGCGCCGGGCCGGAGGTGCCGACCGCGCCGCCGATGTCCTCGATGGAGACGCCGTGGAAGCCGCGCACCGCGAACAGCTCCGCGGCGGCGTCCAGGATCTCCACGCGCCGCGACCGGCTCTCGCGGGTAGGGGTACGGGCGGTCGTCACGCATCGAATGGTAGACGGTGGCGTTAACGGTGACTAACATCGCCGGTGGAGTTAGCGGCCGTTAACCGCCGGCAACGGAGCCGGGCGGTGATCCACGGTGAACCGCCGTGGTCCAGGAAGGAGGCCCGCATTGAGCAGCTGGCCGGTGCTGCGCAGCACCTGCGACCCGGGCGGTGAGAGCTTCAAGGCGAACGCCGAGGTCAACGAGCGGCTCGTCGCCGAGCTGCGCGAGCGCGTCGCGACCGCCGCGCTCGGCGGCCCCGAGCGCTCCCGGGCCCGGCACGTCGCCCGCGGCAAGCTCCTGCCCCGCGACCGCGTCGACACCCTGCTCGACCCCGGCTCCCGGTTCCTGGAGCTGTCCCAGCTCGCCGGGTCGGGCCTCTACGACGACCAGGCCCCCGCGGCCGGGATCATCACCGGCGTCGGCCGGATCTCCGGCCGCGAGTGCGTCGTGGTCGCCAACGACGCGACCGTCAAGGGCGGCACCTACTACCCGATGACGGTCAAGAAGCACCTGCGGGCCCAGGAGGTCGCCCTCCACAACAACCTGCCGTGCGTCTACCTCGTCGACTCCGGCGGCGCGTTCCTGCCGAAGCAGGACGAGGTCTTCCCCGACCGCGAGCACTTCGGCCGGATCTTCTACAACCAGGCCACCATGTCGGCGCGCGGCATCCCGCAGATCGCCGCGGTCCTCGGCTCCTGCACCGCCGGCGGCGCCTACGTGCCCGCGATGAGCGACGAGGCCGTGATCGTCCGCAACCAGGGCACGATCTTCCTGGGCGGCCCGCCGCTGGTGAAGGCCGCCACCGGCGAGGAGGTCACCGCCGAGGAGCTGGGCGGCGGCGAGCTGCACTCGCGGGTCAGCGGCGTCACCGACCACCTCGCCGAGGACGACGCCCACGCGCTGCGGATCGTCCGCGACATCGTGGCCACCCTCGCCCCCCGCCCGGACGCGCCCTGGGAGCGGGTGCCCGTCGAGGAGCCCGCGCACGACCCCCGCGACCTGTACGGCATCGTCCCCGCCGACACCCGCACGCCGTACGACGTGCGGGAGGTCATCGCCCGGATCGTCGACGGCAGCAGGTTCCTGGAGTTCAAGGCCGAGTACGGCACCACGCTGGTGACCGGCTTCGCGCACGTGCACGGCCACCCGGTGGGGATCATCGCCAACAACGGCATCCTGTTCGCCGAGTCCGCCCTCAAGGGCGCGCACTTCATCGAGCTGTGCGACCGGCGCAACATCCCGCTGGTCTTCCTGCAGAACATCAGCGGCTTCATGGTCGGCAGGGCCTACGAGGCCGGCGGCATCGCCAAGCACGGCGCCAAGATGGTCACCGCCGTCGCCTGCGCCCGGGTGCCGAAGTTCACCGTCGTCATCGGCGGCTCGTTCGGCGCCGGCAACTACGCGATGGCCGGCCGGGCCTACTCGCCCCGCTTCCTGTGGATGTGGCCGAACGCCCGCATCTCGGTGATGGGCGGGGAGCAGGCCGCCAACGTGCTGTCCACCGTCGGCGACGCCGACCCCGACGCGATCCGCCGGCAGTACGAGGAGCAGGGCAACCCCTACTACTCCACCGCCCGCCTCTGGGACGACGGCGTCATCGACCCCCTCGACACCCGCACCGTCCTCGGCCTGGCCCTGTCCGCCGCCGCGGGCGCGCCCCTCGACCCCGTCGGCTACGGCGTCTTCCGGATGTGACCGCCATGACCCGTCCACCGGTTCCCCGCCCGTCCCTGGACCGGCCCGCCTCGCCGCGCCGGTCCCTCCGCTCACCACGCCGGGGGCAGCGCTGATGCTCTTCCACACCGTCCTCATCGCCAACCGGGGCGAGATCGCCCTGCGGATCATCCGGACCCTCCGGCGGCTCGGCGTGCGCTCCGTCGCCGTGTACGGCGACGCCGACGCCGGCGCCCCGCACACCCGCGCGGCCGACACCGCGGTCCGGCTGCCCGGCGGTTACCTCGACATCGAGTCGATCATCGAGGCCGCCGCGGCCACCGGCGCCCAGGCCGTCCACCCCGGCTACGGCTTCCTCGCCGAGAACACCGCCTTCGCCCGGCGCTGCGCCGAGGCCGGCCTGGTCTTCGTCGGCCCGCCCGCCGAGGCCGTCGAGGCCATGGGCGACAAGATCCGCGCCAAGGAGACCGTCGCCGCGGCCGGGGTGCCGGTCGTGCCCGGCGCGGCCGAGCCCCGCGACGACCTGCTCACCGCCGGCGTCGGCTTTCCCGCGCTCATCAAGCCGTCGGCGGGTGGCGGCGGCAAGGGCATGGTGCTCGTCCGCTCCGCCGCCGAGCTGCCGGAGGCGCTGGAGTCCGCCCGCCGTACGGCCGCCGCCGCGTTCGGCGACGCGACCCTGCTGATCGAGCGGTTCGTGGAGAACCCCCGGCACATCGAGATCCAGGTGCTGGCCGACGCGCACGGCAACGTCGTCCACCTGGGCGAGCGCGAGTGCAGCCTGCAGCGCCGCCACCAGAAGATCGTCGAGGAGGCCCCCTCCCCGCTGCTGGACGAGGCCACCCGGGCCCGGATGGGCGCCGCGGCGGTCGAGGCCGCCCGTTCCGTCGGCTACGTCGGCGCCGGGACGGTCGAGTTCATCGTCCAGGGCGCGACGGCCGACTACTACTTCATGGAGATGAACACCCGGCTCCAGGTCGAGCACCCGGTCACCGAGCTGGTCACCGGCCTCGACCTGGTCGAGCTCCAGCTCCGGGTCGCGGCCGGCGAGCCGCTCCCGCTCACCCAGGACGACGTGCGGCTGCGCGGCCACGCCGTCGAGGCCCGTGTCTACGCCGAGGACCCCGCCCGCGGCTTCCTGCCGACCGGCGGCCGGATCCTCGCCTTGCGCGAGCCCGGAGTCCAGGGCTTCTCCGGCGCGCCGGAGACCTCCCCGGCCGGCGTGGTCCGCACCGACTCCGGGATGGCCGCCGGCATGACCGTCGGCAGCGACTACGACCCGATGCTGGCCAAGGTCATCGCCTGGGGTCCCGACCGGGCGGGCGCGCTGGGCACCCTCGACCGGGCGCTGGCGGAGACGACCGTGCTCGGCGTGACGACGAACGTCGCCTTCCTGCGGGCGCTCGTCACCCACCCCGAGGTGGCCGCCGGCGACCTCGACACCGGTCTGGTCGAGCGCCGCCTCGGCGAGCTGGTCCCGCCCGCCGGAACGCCGGACGACGTGCTGGCCGCCGCCGCCCTGCTGCTCCAGCACGAGCGGGTGCCCGCCGCGGCGGCCGCCGACCCGTGGGAGGTGCCCGACGGCTGGCGGCCCGGCGCCGCGCCCGCCTGGACCGTCTGGCGCCTGGAGGGCCCCGGCGGGGTGCGCGAGGTCGCGGTGCGCGGGCTGCCCCCCCGCGGCGCCGAGGTCCGGCTGCCCGCGAGCGGGCCGTCCGGCGACGGCGACGGCGGTGACGGTGATGGCGGTACGGCCGCCGCGGCCCGGATCCTCCGCGCGGAGCTGGCCGTCGACGGCTCCGACGTGCTCGTCACCCTGGACGGCGTCCGCCGCCGCTACGCCGCCGCCCGCGACGGCGACACCGTCTGGCTCGGCCGCCAGGGGAGCGCCTGGGCGCTCACCCGCCACCACCTGGGCGACCCCGGCGACCGCGCCCGCGGCGGGGCCTCGGGCGACGGCGCGGTCCGCAGCCCGATGCCCGGCACCGTGCTCGTGGTGAAGACGGCCGTCGGGGAGCGGGTCGAGGAGGGCCAGGCGCTGGTGATCGTCGAGGCGATGAAGATGGAGCACACCGTGACCGCGCCGGTCGGCGGGACGGTGGCCGAGCTGCCGGTCCGCGCCGGGCAGGCGGTCGACATGGACGCGGTGCTCGCCGTCGTCCGGCGGGAGGAGGAGTCGTGACGGCAGGAGCCGCGGGGCCGGCGCCGTACCGGGCGGAGGGCCTGCCGGAGCGGGTCACGGTCTACGAGGTCGGCCCGCGTGACGGGCTGCAGAACGAGCCGGTGGTCGTGCCGGTCGAGGTGAAGGCCGAGTTCGTGGCCCGCCTGGCCGCCGCCGGGCACACGGTGATCGAGACCACCAGCTTCGTGCACCCGAAGTGGGTGCCGCAGCTCGCCGACGCCGCCGAGCTGCTCGCCGCCGTCGAGCGGGTGCCCGGGGTGCGCTACCCGGTGCTGGTGCCCAACGAGCGCGGGCTGGAACGGGCGCTGGAGCACGGCGTCACCGAGATCGCGGTCTTCGCCAGCGCCACCGAGACGTTCGCGGCCAGGAACCTCAACCGGACGCTGGCCTCCCAGTTCGAGATGTTCGAGCCGGTCGTCGGCCGGGCGCTGGAGCACGGCCTGCGGGTGCGGGCGTACGTGTCGATGTGCTTCGGCGACCCGTGGGAGGGACCGACCCCGGTCGCGCAGGTCGCCGAGGTCGGTCGCAGGCTGCTCGACCTGGGCTGCTACGAGCTCTCGCTCGGTGACACCATCGGCGTCGGCACCCCCGGCCACGTGGGCGCGCTCATCGAGGCGTTCGGCGGCCCCGAGCGGCTGGCCGTGCACTTCCACGACACCTACGGCCAGGCGCTGGCCAACACGCTGGCCGCGCTGCGCGCCGGGGTGACCGTGGTCGACGCCTCCACCGGCGGCATCGGCGGCTGCCCGTACGCCGAGTCCGCCACCGGCAACCTCGCCACCGAGGACCTGGTCTGGATGCTGCACGGCCTCGGCGTGGAGACCGGCCTCGACCTCGGCGCGCTGGTGGAGACCAGCACCTGGCTGGCCGGAAGGCTCGGCCGCCCCAGCCCGTCCCGGGTCGTCCAGGCCCTGTCCAAGGCCCTGCCCAAGGAGTGAGACAGCGATGAAGCTGACCGAAGAGTACGAAGACCTCCGCAAGACCGTCGAGGCGTTCGCCCGCGACGCCGTCGCCCCCGTGATCGGCGAGCTGTACGAGCGCGAGGAGTTCCCCTACGACATCGTCCGCCAGATGGGCCAGATGGGCCTGTTCGGCCTGCCCATCCCCGAGGAGTACGGCGGCATGGGCGGCGACTACTTCGCGCTCTGCCTCACCCTGGAGGAGCTGGCCCGGGTCGACTCCAGCGTGGCGATCACCGTGGAGGCGGCCGTCTCGCTGGGCGCCATGCCGATCTACCGCTTCGGCACGGCCGAGCAGCGCGAGCGCTGGCTGCCGAAGCTCGCCGCCGGCGAGATGCTCGGCGCGTTCGGCCTGACCGAGCCGGGCGGCGGCTCCGACGTGCCGGGCGGCATGCGGACCACCGCCGTGCTCGACGGCGACGAGTGGGTGATCAACGGCTCGAAGGCGTTCATCACCAACTCCGGCACCGACATCACCGGCGTGGTCGGCGTGGCCGCGATCACCGGGCGGCGCGCGGACGGCCGCCCCGAGATCTCCACGATCCTCGTCCCGGCCGGCACGCCCGGCTTCACGGTCGCCAAGAAGTACTCCAAGGTCGGCTGGAACTGCTCCGACACCCGCGAGCTGGCCTTCACCGACTGCCGGGTCCCGGCCGCCAACCTCCTCGGCGAGCGGGGCCGCGGCTACGCGCAGTTCCTGCAGACGCTCGACGAGGGCCGCATCGCGATCGCCGCCCTGTCCGTCGGCCTGGCCCAGGGCTGCGTGGACGAGTGCCTGCGCTACGTCCGCGAGCGCCAGGCCTTCGGCCACCCGATCGGCCACTACCAGGCCATCCAGTTCAAGATCGCCGACATGGAGGCCCGCACGCACACCGCCCGCCTGGCCTACTACCACGCGGCGGAGAAGATGCTGGCCGGCGAGCCGTTCAAGAAGGAGGCCGCCATCGCCAAACTCGTCTCCTCCAACGCGGCGAT
This sequence comes from Planomonospora corallina, assembly GCF_042650625.1. Classification (NCBI taxonomy): domain Bacteria; kingdom Bacillati; phylum Actinomycetota; class Actinomycetes; order Streptosporangiales; family Streptosporangiaceae; genus Planomonospora; species Planomonospora corallina. The sequence goes on along the minus strand of NZ_JBHSBM010000005.1, from coordinate 169,665 downwards.
GGACAACTCCCGCGACGCCACCCAGATCTTCGGCGGGTACGGCTTCATGAACGAGTACCCCGTCGGCCGCTTCTACCGCGACGCCAAGATCCTGGAGATCGGCGAGGGCACCAGCGAGGTCCAGCGCATGCTGATCGCCCGCGAGCTGGGCCTGTCGGACCTCTGACCCGGGGACAGACGAGGCGGGGGGGGCGNNNCCCCCCGCGACGACCCGGGCGGGCCGCCGTGCGCGCCACCCGTGCCGGTTCGGGCATCTCAACGGCAGGCCGACCGATGTGAGCCGCCTCTGCTCCCTCGACGAGAGCGGCGAGGCCGGTGTCCGGTGCGCCCGCGCGAGGTTGCGGTGATCCCGGATCAAGGACATCTCCCGTCCGTGACCGTCACGTCGGCCGGTCTGTCCGAGGTGGCCGGTCGGGCGGACAGGCAGACGCGGAACTCCCCCCCGTTGTTGGTCAGTTCGTACCGGTGGTCGGACAGGTGGGTGACGCTCAATGCTCCGCGGTCCAGCGCATTCACCTCTCTTCTGAGCGAATAGAGCAGATCGTCCGGGTCCCGGCGTGCTTCGGCGGCCACGTGCTCGGCGACCTCCCGGACCTCGGACGCGCTGTAGGGGCCCGCCGCGAAGAAGAAGAAGAAGAAGAAGCCGAAGCCCGCGAAGAATGCGGCGGCTGCGAACATCCCGGCGCGCTCGGTCGCGTAGGCCCGATCCGAGGGCTCGTTGGCTTCCGGATGGCGGTATCTCGGCGCGTCGAACTTCCAGTAGAGCTTGCTCTGGTCGAGGCACCCCATGACGGCGAGAATCGCGGACAGTATCCAGAGCGTGATAGATACGAACTCCAATTCCACCACCTGTTCGTCCTGCCGTTCCTGATATGACGGTGACGGCTTCGTGCGGTGGTCGGCAGATGACGGTCCCGCCGCACCCGTCCGCGCCGGTGGCGCTTGAAGCCGGACGGAACCGCGAGCGACCTGCACCGTCCTCCGGGCCTGTGCTCGATCGCGGTCCTCCTCGAATCGGGTGGCCGCAGGCTCTGCACACCGAGGGCCGGTCCGCCGGGGGCTGGACGGTCCAGGGCGCTGCCGAGAGGCCTCGCGGGTCACTCTCTTCGGGGAAACGGTCCGGAACGGACCCGCATCGGCCCGGTCTCCGGTTTCCCAGGTGAAAGGCGGATGTTCTACGAGTGGGATCCTAATAACGATCTGAAGGATTCACGTCGTCTCGTCGCCGTATTCTCCTCCCGCGGACCGTGGTATCTCCTTGCGGGCCTCAACCCGCCGTCGTAGTCCGCCCGCGGTAGGCCACGACGGCGAGTGGTCCTGTCCAGATCCGTCCCTGAGCCGGATGCGGCCTCCTCGGGGCCGGGCGCTGGACGTCCGCGGCTCAGCGGGGTCTCCGGATGCGATCCACGTGATCTTCAGGGACGCGTTCCAGGGCCGCCAGGAGCCGCGCGGCGGCGTCCGCGCCGTCGGTGCGGACCTGCGCGGCGACGGCCCGGGCCTTCGCCGTCGCGCCGGGCTCCAGGGCGCGGGCGAGGACCGCCGCCAGCGAGTCGACGGTGGGCGGGCCGGGCGCGTGCGCGGCCCCGATCCCGAGGTCGGCGACCCGGCGCGCCCAGTAGGGCTGGTCGTAGACCTGCGGGATGACGACCTGCGGGGCCCCGGCGCGCGCGGCCGCGGTGGTGGTGCCCGCGCCGCCGTGGTGCACGACGGCGGCGACCCGGCGGAAGAGCGCCTGCTGGTTGACCTCCCCGACGGAGAAGCAGTCCGGTCCGCCGTCCACCGGCGACAGCCCGGCCCAGCCGCGGGAGACGACCGCGCGCCGCCCCAGCTCCCGGGCCGTCTGCACCATCACCCGGCCGATGTCCCCCGGGGCGGGCATGCTGCCGAGGCCGAAGTAGACAGGGGGGTCCCCCGCGTCGAGGAACGCCTCCAGGTCGTCCGGGAGCGGACGCGGGTCCGGCAGGATCCACGCGCCCGTCTGGACCACGTCCAGGTCCGCCGATCCGGGCCAGGGCCCCAGCACGGGGTCGGCGGCCAGCCAGGGCCGGTCGGTGAAGACGTGGCCGCGCACGTCGGTGACCGGCTCCAGGCCGGCCGAGGCCCGGTGGGCGTTGAGCGCGGCGCCGAAGACGGCGTTCCAGCGCTGCGCGTCCAGCTCCCAGAGCGCGGCGTCGTCCGCGCCGTCCGGCGGGACCAGGCCCGGCATGGGAGGCGGCGCGTGGTGCGGGGAGGGCAGGGTGACCGGGCAGTAGGAGGCGTGGACGTAGGGGATCTCCAGCGTCTCGGCCACCGAGCGGGCGGCGACCTGCAGGGCCCCGCACGCCACCAGCACGTCGCAGCCCCGGGCGGCCCGGCCGACCGTGGCGAACTGGGCGGCCACGGTCTCCTCCACCTGCCGGCGCAGGTCCTCCGGCGAGGGCAGGGACCGCCCGGCCGCGGGCTCCGGCGCCGCGGTCCCGCGCAGCTCGGGCCCGAGGGGGACCACGGGTATGCCGAGGCCGTCGATCCACTCCCGGAAGTCGGGAGGCGCGCACACCCGGACCTCCTCCCCGAGACTTCTCAGCCGTGACGCCAGCGCCACCACCGGCTGGACGTCACCCCGCGACCCGATCGTCGACAACAGCACACGCATGCGCATCCCCGTTCCTCGTCACCTGCTCGGACCTGGGATTCTGGACGACCACCGGGGTCTTGCGGCAAGCCCCCCACCCCGCTGTAGCTTGAAGGTGGCGGGGAGAATCCCCCGTTCCCGCCCGTCGCCCGCGATGACTCTCCGCACGATTTCTCCGGAGCGGCCCGGCCCCCTGTCCGGAGCGGCCCGGCCCCGGACCGCGAGGCCTCCTCAGGCCGGGCCGAGCAGGTCCCAGCGGTTGCCGGCCACGTCCAGGAAGACGGCGACCCGGCCGTAGGGCTCGGTGCGCGGCGCGGTCACGAACTCGACACCGGCCGTCGTCATCCGCGCACGGGCGGCCTCGAAGTCGTCCACCCGCAGGAAGAAGCCCACCCTCCCGGCGGCCTGGTCGCCGACGGCGGCGCGTTGCCGCTCGCCGTCCGCCCGGGCGAGCAGGACGCCGGTCCCGCCGCCCGGCGGACGGACGACGACCCACCGCTTCGGGCGGCCGTCGTTCGTCAGGGAGGGGGAGTCCTCGGCCAGTTCGAAGCCCAGGGCGCCGGTGAAGAACGCGATGGCTCGGTCGTAGTCGTCCACGATGATCGTGACCAGGTCGATCCGCATCCCGGTGATCCTAGGCCGCCGCGCCGTCACGTGGCGTCCCGCCGGTGTCACTCCTGCTCGCGGGCGGCCTCCGTCGCCAGGCCCTGGGCGGTGGCGACGGTGGCCGCCAGGGCCTCGGAGACGCCGGCCTCGGTGGCCTCCGTGGTGACGCCGAGGCCGGAGAGCACGCCCGTGCCGCCCTCGAGCTCCAGCAGGGCGAGCAGGACGTGCTCGGTCCCGATGTAGTTGTGGCCCAGCCGCAGGGCCTGGCGGAAGGTGAGCTCCAGCGCCTTGCGCGCCTGCTGGTCGTAGGGGACGAGGTCGGGCGCCCGCTCGGCGGCCGGGGGCAGCGCCGCGGTGGCGGCCCGCCGTACGGCCTCCAGGGTCACGCCCTGGGCGACGATCACCCGGGCGGCGATCGCCTCCGGCTCGGCGAGCAGCCCCAGCACCAGGTGCTCGGGGCCGATCTCGGCGCTGCGCGCGGTCTGGGCCTCGTTCGTCGCCGCCATGACGACGTTCCTGGCGCGGGGGGTGAAGCGGGTGAAGCCCTGGCCGGGGTCGAGGTCCGGAACGCCGGGGTCCTTCGGGGTGAAGCGCTTCTGGGCCGCCTGCTTGCTCACCCCCATGCTCCTGCCGATCTCGGTCCAGGAGGCGCCCGAGCGCCGTGCCTGGTCCACGAAGTGGCCGATCAGGTGGTCGGCGACCTCGCCGAGGTGGTCCGCGGCGATGACCGCGTCGGAGAGCTGGTCAAGCACGTCGGAGTGGACCTTCTTGATGGCCGCGATCAGATCGTCGAGCCGTACCGGGGTCGTCAGCTGAATGGGATCCGTCATGCGTCAACCATAGGTTGACGCTCTCATTTCGTCAACCAAAGGTTGACGATTCAGGTCTCCGAGGACTCCGGTGGGGACCCCGGCGGTGCGAGCCGGCCGTCACCGCCCCGACGCGGGGACGGGACCCGCCCCCCCGGCCGGGGACCGCGCCCTGCGGACCCCTCCCCGCCCACCGGGGCCCGGAGCGGGCGAGGTCGTGCGGTCCTGAAACTTTCATCCTCCGCTTCCGGTGTCCGCGCAGCTCAGCGGCCTGGCCGGTGGGCAGGGGAGCGGCTCCGGCTAGGTGGTGCGGGAGGCGGGCGGCTACGTTGCGAGCGCTCCCACCAGACCCTCTAAGGAGCCGTTCGATGTCGAGAAAGCCCATCCTGGCGGCGATGTGCGCGGCGGTCGCCGTGGCCTCCGGCGCCGCGGTGTCACTGACCGCCGGAGCCGCCGGAGCCGCCGAGGTCTCGAGGGCCTCCGCGGCCGAGTCCGCCTTCTACGTCGACCCGGAGACCGGCGCGGCCAGGTGGGTCGCCGCCAACCCCGGCGACTCGCGGGCGCCTGTCATCCGGGACCGGATCGCCTCCGTGCCGCAGGGCCGGTGGTTCACCACGACGAACACCTCGACCATCCGCTCGCAGGTGTCGGCGTTCACAGGCGCGGCGGCCGCCGCGGGCAAGACGCCCATCCTGGTCGTCTACAACATCCCCAACCGCGACTGCAGCGGCGCCAGCACCGGCGGCGCGCCCAGCCACACGGCCTACCGGCAGTGGATCGACGAGTTCGCCGCGGGGCTGCAGGGCCGGCCGGCCGCGATCATCCTGGAGCCGGACGTGCTCCCGATCATGACCAACTGCATGAGCTCCTCCCAGCAGCAGGAGGTCAACGCCTCGATGGCGTACGCCGGCAAGAAGCTGAAGGCGGCCTCCAGCCGGGCGAAGGTCTACTTCGACATCGGGCACTCGGGCTGGCTGGGCGCTGGCGAGGCCGCGGCGCGGCTGCGGGCCGCCGGGGTGGCCGACAGCGGGGACGGCATCTCGCTCAACGTCTCCAACTACCGCTGGACCTCCACCGAGGTGGCCTACGCCAAGAGCGTGCTGTCCGCCACCGGCGTCTCCCGGCTCCGTGCGGTCATCGACACCAGCCGCAACGGCAACGGCCCGGCGGGCAGCGAGTGGTGCGACCCGGCCGGGCGGGCGATCGGCACGCCGAGCACGACGGACACCGGCGACTCCATGATCGACGCGTTCCTCTGGATCAAGCTGCCGGGTGAGGCCGACGGCTGCATCGCCGGCGCCGGGCAGTTCGTCCCGCAGCGGGCCTACGACCTGGCCATGGCGGCCCCGAACACGCCGACCGCCACCCCCACGGTCACCCCCACGGTCACTCCCACGGCGACCCCGACCGTGACCCCGACGGTGACCCCCAGCTCCACGCCCATCGCCGGCCGGGCCTGCACGGCGGCCTACCGGCTGGTCAACTCCTGGCAGGGCGGCTTCCAGGCCGAGGTGACCGTCAAGAGCACCGGGACCGCGGCGCTGTCCGGCTGGACGGTGCGCTGGGCCTTCCCCGGCGGCCAGACCGTCGGCCAGCTCTGGAACGGCCGGCACACCCAGAGCGGGAGCCAGGTCACGGTGGAGAACGTGAGCCACAACGGAGGCCTGGCCCCGGGCTCCTCGGCCTCCTTCGGGTTCACCGGCACCGGGAGCGGGGCCGCGCCGTCCTCGGTGAGCTGCTCCGCCGGCTGAGCCGGTCCGGAGCACGACGAGCCGCCCCGCCCGCCTGATCCGGGCGGGGCGCACGACCCGGTACGGCCCGTGTCCGACGCGCATCCCCGCGGGCCGTACCGTTCCACGCCCGCGCGGGCCCGGACCGGCAGGGGACCACGACCCCGGTCCGGGCCCGCGCGTCCCCGCCGGGGACCCCGGTCCAGATCCGCGCGTCCCCGCCGGGAGCCGCCCGGCTATCCGGGCAGGACGCGGAGGGCGACGGTGACGATCGGGAGCTCGAACTCGCCCTCCGCCGTCTCGGGCGTGCTGTCCAGGTAGGCCCGGATCCGGGCCAGCGTCCCGGCGCGCTCGGTCTCGGGCAGGGTCAGGAACAGCGAGTGGGTGGCGATCGTCGCGACCATCGACTCCGCGGTGCGGCGCTGCCCGTGGGGGAACTCGGCCTCCTCGGCCCCACCGGCGCCCCGGCTCTCCAGCTCGGCGGAGGGGGAGCGCCAGTTCAGGAACGTCACCGTGCTCCCGGCGGTCTCCTTCAGCCCGCGCACCCAGGGCACGCGGTCGTCGTCGAGGTTCCACAGACCGGCCAGCACCCCGCCCGGCGCCAGCACGCGGCGGATCTCCGGCAGCGCCCGGTCGAGGTCGAACCAGTGCATCGCCTGCCCCACCACGACCGCGTCGACCGAGGCGTCCGGGAGGGGGATCTCCTCGGCCGCGCCGGGCAGCGCCCGGACCTCGGGCAGGGCGCGCCGGAGCTCGGCGAGCATGGCCGCGTCCGGCTCCACCGCGACGATCCCGGAGGCGTCCCCGGCCTGCCGCACCAGGGGCACCAGGGCCTCGGTGAGCTTCCCGGTCCCCGCGCCCAGGTCGAGGACGCGCAGCGGCGCGCGCCCGGAGACGGGCTCGAGCGCCCAGCGCACGGCCGCGGCGGGGTAGCCGGGCCGTTCCCGGGCGTAGGCGGCCGCCTGGCCGCCGAACGACGACGCCCGCGCGGAGACGGTCGCGGGATCGATCCCGCCGAAGGCGGCCGGGGTGCTCGCTGAGGTGCTCATGGGCTCACCCTAGCCAGCCGCCGCACTGCCGCCACACGGCCGCCGCACTGCCGCCGCGGTCAGCTGGGGAGCTGGGCCTCCAGGCGGTAGCCGTCCACGGTCACGTAGACCTGGTCGCCCGGGCGGGCGTTCAGGCGCATCAGCACGGGCTGGAGCGAGTCGAAGACCGGCTGGTCCCGCCAGACGAGGACCACCGCGTTGTCGCCGGGGCCGGTCACCGACAGCAGCGTGCCGGGGCGCATGCCGAGCCGGGTGGCGTACCCCTCGGGCACGGCCACCGGCGCTCCCCGCAGGTGCTCGCTGGTCACCTCGATCCGCTGCCAGCGGCTCGGGTCGGTCGCGGGGTTGGTCGGCGGCGGCATCGGGGCGCTCTCGCGCTGGCTGGTGATCAGGTGCGGACGGCCGCCTCCGGACAGCGCCGAGAGCGTGGCCAGGGCCGCGCGGGGGTCGATCGTGGAGGGGTTGACCTGGGGGATGGGCTGACCGCCGCGGTGGTGGCCGTTGGCGCCCGGAGTACGGCGGGGCAGCTGCTTGGCGCCCCCGCCGGGAGCCGCCGCGGCGGACTCCTCCTGCCGGTCGGAGGCGGCGAGCGCGTCCAGCCAGGCCTGCGCCGAGTGGGTGCGGATGCCGAGCTGGTGCTCCATGAGCGCGAGGACGTCGGCGTCGGCGGGCTTGCCGGCCAGCAGCCGGCGGGTCCGCTCCCGCAGGCTCCCCAGGTCGCCGACGACGAGCCAGCCGTCCTGGAGCCGCCGGTCCGGCATGAGGGTGACGAGCACCCGCCAGAGCGGGGTGCGGAGCGTGGGGACCTCGACGGGGTGGGCGGGGTCGGCGCCGATGAGCTGGTCCTCGGTGGCGGCGGAGCCCAGCCACTCGGTGAGCCCGAACATGTGCCCGGTCAGCGGGGCGGACTCCGAGGAGCGCAGCCAGAGCAGGAGACGCTCCTCGGCGGCGCGCTGGGCGGCCGACAGGGCGCCGAGGTCGGCGTTGAGCTTGTGCGCCAGCGCGCGCAGGCTGATCGGGTCGACGGCGAACAGGCGGTCCACGGCGACGGCGAGTTCCAGCGGGCCCCAGTCGCGGAACATGTTGTCCACCAGTCGCACCAGCGGGTACTCGGTGAGGTCGACCCGGGGCGGGGCGGCCTGCGCGGGCACGGCCGGGGCGGTCCGCGCGGGGGCGGGCTGCGCGGGGGCGGCCTGCACGGCGGACGCCGCGGCGGGGGCGGGGAGCTGCTCGGTGACCCCCGGGATCCGGCCGAGCACCTCGCGGAACATGGCGGTGACCACGACCTCGGGGGAGGCGGGCACGGAGGGGCCGGTGAGGTCTCCGGCGGTCAGGCGGCGCAGCCTGGACCAGCCGCCCAGGCCGGTGATGGCCGCGCGCGCGGGCTCCGGCCAGCCGGGGAGGGTGGGGTCGACCGTGTGCACGTGCAGGGCGGGGAGCACGTCGCTCAGCGGCAGGTGCTCCCAGCGGGAGACCGAGAGCCGGGCGAGCCGGTCGCAGACCCAGTCGAGCCCGGCGGTGCCGAGGGCCTTGGGGAGGGTGACGGAGGACCACCAGCCCGCGGGCAGGCGGGGGTCGGAGAGGGCTTCGGCGACCTGCTGCTGGCGGCTCCAGCGCAGGGCCGGGACCAGATCACTCAGGCAGATCGATGACTCGGCGTCCATCGGTTGACCGCAACCTCCCCAAAGTGACGCATGTGGCTAATGGTGCAGCCTACGCCGCAAGCTATCAATTCGTCTTAAGAGGGTAAAGCCGGTTGGAACCCAGATCAGACCGTAGGATACGCGGGCGACCACCGATGACCGTAACAGCTTCGGCTCCGGCCCGGCCCGCCGCTTCCAGCGCGGTCCCGTCGTCCGCCCCGGCCAGCAGCGCGGTCAGCAGCCCGGCGGCGAACGCGTCCCCTGCCCCGGTGGAGTCCACCGCCTCGGCCGGCAGCCCGGGGACCCGCGCGACGGGGCGGCCCTGCCGGGTCAGCACGGCCCCCTCGGAGCCGAGCTTCACCGCCGCCGCGCCGTACCGGAGGCCGAGCAGCTCGGCCGCCCGCTCGGCGGAGGTCTCGCGGGTCAGCAGCAGCGCCTCGTCCCGGTTGGGGATCACCAGGTCGGCCTCGGCCGTCTCCTGGACGAACCGCTCGGGCCCGAAGGACCGCAGGAACCCGGTGGAGGAGGGGTCCACGCTGCTGGACAGGCCGCGCCGGCGGGCCTCGGCCAGGAGCAGCCGGCCCAGCCGCAGGCCCGGTTCGGCGAAGAGCATGTAGCCGGACAGATGGATGTGCGCCACCCCGTCGAGCAGGGCCGGGTCCCAGTCCTCGACGCCGATCTCGCCGCCCGCGCCCCGGTTGGTGAGCATGGTCCGTTCCCGGGTGGCGTCCACGATGGCGATCACCACGGCGGTCGGCCGCCCGGGATCGGTCCGCAGGTGCGTGCGGACCCCCGCGCGCCGCAGCTCGGCATCGTGCCACTCGCCGGTGTCGTAGCCCACCCGCGCCAGCAGCCGCGCGTCGGCGCCGAGGTACGCGGCCCAGGCGGCGGTGTTGGCCGCGGACCCGCCAGGGCGCAGCACGATCTCGGCGGCGGTGTCCGTGCCGGAGGACAGGTCCGCGTACCCCTGGCGGTCGTGCAGCGCGACGACGTCGGTGACCACGTCGCCGACGACCAGCAGGCCCTTCCCGCCCGCCGTGCCGCCCGCCGTGCCGCTCGCCGTGCCCCTCGCTGTGGCCCTCGCTGTGGCCCTCGGGGCGTCCGCCGTGCCGTCGTCCCCCGCGGGCTTCCTGGCGGGTCTCCTCATGCGTCTCAGTCCCCTCGGCTCCAGGCCAGGGCGATCCGCCCCGCCAGGGCGGCGTTCCCGCGCACGGCGGCGAGGTTGGCCTCCAGCGAGGCGCCGCCGGTGCCGCGCACCAGGTAGCCGAGGAGGAAGGGGGTGATCGCCTGGCCGGTCACCTGCTCCCGATCCGCCGCGGCCAGGGCCTCGGCGAGGACCCGGTCGTGCAGGTCCGGGTCGAGCTGCTCACTCCGGGGCACCGGGTTGGCCACGATCAGCGCGGTCTCCGGCCCGCCGAGGACGTCCTGGGCGCGCATGACGCGGGCGGCCTCCTCGGGGGTCTCGAGCCGCCAGTCGACCGGCTCGCCGGAGGAGTGCAGGTAGAAGCCGGGGAACTCGCCGGTGCGGAACCCGGCCACGGTGACGCCCTTGGTCTCCAGCCGCTGCAGGGTGGCGGGCACGTCCAGGATCGACTTCACACCCGCGCACACGACGGTGATCCGGGTGCGGCTGAGCATGTCGAGGTCGGCCGACTCGTCCTGGGTGGCGGTCCACTCGCGGTGCACGCCGCCGAGGCCGCCGGTGGCGAAGACCCGGATGCCCGCCCGGGCGGCCAGGAACGAGGTGGCCGAGACCGTGGTCGCGCCGCTGGCCCCCAGCGCCGCGGCGGCGGGCAGGTCGCGGAAGCCCAGCTTGCGCAGGCCGGACCCGGTGGCGATCCGCTCCAGCCCGGCGGAGTCCAGGCCGATGCGCGCCACCCCGTCCAGCACGGCGATGGTCGCGGGTACGGCTCCCGCCTCGCGGACGATCTGCTCCAGCTCGATCGCGACCTCGAGGTTGCGGGGCTGCGGCAGGCCGTGCGAGATGATCGTGGACTCGAGCGCCACGACGGGAGCGCCCTGCGCCAGTGCCTCGGCCACCTCCTCGGACGGGCGGAGCGCGCTGTCGGTCGGCTGCTGGGTGGTACGCATGAGCGGGTTCTGTCTCCTAGGGCCTGTGCGGATGGGTCCGGGACCGGGTCCTCTGCCCCTCCGGCGCGGGGTGCACGGTTTTTTCCCTCCAAAAAAGCACGTTACGGGCATGGTGGGGTGGCGTCCACCCGGCCCGCCCGGTGGCCGGACGGGGAGGGCCGCCCACCTCCGGCTGATATGAATCTACATTGTAAAGCCGCCCGGGCGCCGACGGACCCGGAACCCCGCGGGCGCGGGAAGGGAGCCCCCGGAACCCGCCACGACGCGGAGGCCGGCGCCGCCGTCCGGTGAGCGGGTCGGGCCGCCCAGGCCATAGCCTGGAGCTATGAGCGACCTGCCCGACCTGGAGTCCCTGCGGCTGCTCGTCGAGGTCGAGCGGCTGGGCGGTCTGGGGCGGGCCGCCCGGTCGGCGGGGATCGCCCAGCCCTCGGCGAGCAAGCGGATCGCGCTGCTGGAGCGCCGGCTCGGCCTGACCCTGCTGGAGCGCACCCCCACCGGCTCCACGCTCACCTCGCAGGGGACGATGATCGCGGCCTGGGCGGCCCAGGTGCTGGCGGCGGCCGAGGAGCTGATGCGCGGGGCGCAGGCCGTACGGCACGCGCGGGCCGCGCACCTGCACATCGCGGCCAGCATGACCGTGGCCGAGTACCTGCTCCCGCGCTGGCTCGGGGAGCTGCAGAGCCGCCAGCCGCAGGTCCAGGTCGGGCTCGAGGTGCAGAACTCCGCGGAGGTGGCCCGGCTGGTCGGCGACGGCGCGGGCGGGATCGAGCTGGGGTTCGTGGAGGGGCCCTCGGTGCCGCAGGGCCTGGCTGCCCGGGTGGTGGCCACCGACCGGCTGGTGGTCGTGGTCGCCCCCGGCCACCCGTGGGCGCGCCGCCGTACCCCGCTGCTCTCCGCAGAGCTGGCGGCGACCCCGCTGGTGGTCCGGGAGCGCGGCTCCGGCACCCGCGAGACCCTGGACCGGGCGCTGGCCGGTCACGTCGCCGCGGCTCCGCGGCTGGAGCTCGGGTCGAACACCGCGGTCAAGGGCGCCGCCCGCGAGGGCTCGGCCCCGGCGGTGCTGAGCGGGTACGCGGTCGAGGCGGAGCTCGCCACCGGCCGCCTGGTGGAGGTGGCGACCGGCGGCATCGACCTGGAGCGCCGGCTCCGGGCGGTCTGGCGCCGGGGACGCCCGCCCACGGGCCCGGCCGCCGTCCTGATGGCGATCGCCCTCGGCGCGGCCAGGGGCTGACCACGTGGCCCATGGGGCCCGGGGCCGAGCGCGAGATCTGCAGGGCCAGGGGCTGACCGTGCGGCCCGCAGGCGACGGGTTTCCGGGATTCATGAGAGCTATAGACCTGTTTGTCTTTTTCGAATAGTGTGCGCGGCATGATGTCGGCCGAGGTGTCGGGTGCGCTCCGTCCCGAGCCGCACCGGCAGACCGGACTCCAACCGGAGGACCGCCCCCGCGGTCCCAGGTCCCGCTGACCGATCACCCCCGACTCCTGGATGCCCAATGCTCCGTTCCCGCTACGACGTCGTGGTCGCCGGAGGCGGCCACAACGGTCTGGTCGCCGCCGCCTACCTCGCCCGCGCGGGCCGCCGGGTGCTCGTCCTCGAACGCCTCGGCCACGTGGGCGGCCTCGCCGTCTCGACGCAGGCGTTCGACGGGGTCGACGCCCGCCTGTCGCGCTACTCCTACCTCGTCAGCCTGCTCCCGGCGAAGATCGTCAAGGATCTCGGGCTCGCGGTGGAGCTGCGCCGCCGCCGCTACGCGTCGTACACCCCGGTGGGGGAGACCGGCCTGCTGGTGGACGGCGGCGACGCCGAGCGCACCGCCGCGTCGTTCGCCCGCGTCAGCGGCGGGAACGCCGACTTCGACGCCTGGGGCCGCTTCTACGCGATGACCGCAGAGGTGGCCTCCCGGGTCGCGCCGACCCTGCTGGAACCCCTCATGGGCCGCGGCGCGATGCGCGACCTGGTGGGGCGCGAGGCCTGGCGGGACCTGTTCGAGCGGCCGATCGGCGAGGTCGTCGACCAGCGCTTCACCAGCGACACCGTGCGCGGGGTGGTGCTCACCGACGCGTTGATCGGCACCTTCGCCGACCCCCGGGACGAGGGACTGCTGGCCAACCGGTGCTTCCTGTACCACGTGATCGGTGACGGGACCGGCGACTGGAACGTCCCGGTCGGCGGGATGGGCGCGGTCTCCGGGGCCCTGGCGGACATCGCGCGGGCGGCCGGCGCGGAGATCCGCACCGGGGCCGAGGTCGTGGCGGTCAGCCCCTCGGGCGAGGTCGTCTTCCGCGACGAGGCCGGGGAGCACACGGTCACCGGCGACCGGGTCCTGGCCAACGTGCCGCCCGCCGTGCTGGCCCGGCTGCTGGGCACCGAGGAGGACCCGGTGCCCGAGGGCGCCCAGTTGAAGATCAACATGGTGCTCTCCCGGCTGCCCCGCCTGAAGGACCCCGAGGTCGGTCCGGCGGAGGCCTTCAGCGGCACCTTCCACATCAACGAGGGCCGCGACCAGCTCGCCCGTGCCCACGCCGAGGCCGCGCGGGGGGAGATCCCGAGCCTGCCGCCGGCCGAGGTGTACTGCCACTCGCTGACCGACCCGTCCGTCCTCGGCCCCGGGCTGCGCGCGGCCGGGGCCCAGACGATGACCCTGTTCGGCCTGCACATGCCCGCCCGGCTGTTCCGCGCCGACCCCGACGGAGCGCGGGAGCGGGCGGTGCGCGCGACCCTCGCCTCGGTGAACCGGGTCCTGGCCGAGCCGCTCGAGGACTGCCTGCTCCGCGGCCCGGACGGCCGGCCCTGCCTGGAGGCCAGGACCCCGGTGGACCTGGAGGACGAGACGGGCCTGCCGGGCGGGCACATCTTCCACCGCGACCTGTCCTGGCCGTTCGGCGAGGCCGGCGCGTGGGGGGTGGAGACCGGTTTCGAGCGGATCCTGCTCTGCGGCGCGGGCGCCCGGCGCGGCGGCGGCGTCAGCGGCATCCCCGGGCACAACGCCGCCATGGCGCTGCTGTCCTGAGAGGCACCCTCCCGGGAACGCCGCCCGGCCGGGCTCCGGGGTCTCCGGGACCGCGGGCTTCCCGGGGTCTCCAGGACCGCCACGCGCCGCCGGCGGATCCGGCGAGGACGGCCGGCCTCCTCATGGGCCTCTCATGATGGCCTCCTAGTTTGGGAGGCATGGGTGACGGTGAGGCGGCGCGGGTCCTGGTCGTGGACGACGAGCCCGCGCTCAGGGAGGCCCTGCAGAGCAGCCTGGAGTACGAGGGGTACCGCGTGGGCCTGGCCGGTGACGGGCAGGCCGCGCTGGAGGAACTGGAGCGCGAGCCGTACGAACTGGTGCTGCTGGACGTGATGATGCCCCGGCTGGACGGGCTGACCGCCTGCCGCAGGCTCCGGGCGGGCGGCAACCACGTGCCGGTGCTCATGCTCACCGCGCGCGACGCCGTGGGCGACCGCGTCTCGGGGCTGGACGCGGGGGCCGACGACTACCTGGTCAAGCCGTTCGAGCTGGACGAGCTGCTGGCACGGGTCCGGGCGCTGCTGCGGCGCGGCGCGCTGAGCGCGCCGCCGGAGACGGCGGACTCGGGCGTGCTCGCCTACGCCGACCTGAACATGGACACCGCCAGCCGCCAGGTTACCCGGGCGGGCGTCCCGCTGGAGCTCACCCGGACCGAGTACCTGCTGCTGGAGCTGTTCATGCTCCATCCCCGGCAGGTGCTCACCCGCGAGCAGATCCTCGGCGACGTGTGGGGCTTCGACTTCGAGCCGTCGTCCAACTCCCTCGACGTCTACGTGATGTACCTGCGGCGCAAGACGGAGACGGGCGGCCTGCCCCGGCTGGTCCACACCGTCCGGGGCGTCGGCTACGTGCTGCGGACCTCCCCGTGAGGGCGGCCCCGCGCTCGCTGCGCTCCCGGCTCACCGTGCTGGTCGCCACCGCGGTGGCGGTGGCGATCGCGGTGTGCGCGGGGGCCTGCTGGCTCATCGTCCGCACCGCGCTCCTCGACCAGGTGGACCGCTCCCTGCGCAGTCCGCGGGGAGGGCCGCAGGAGATGGCGTGGATCGACCGGTTCTGCACCGGCGCCGAGCCGAGCGCCCCGCAGCAGCCGCCCCCGCCCCGGCTCCTGGTGCAGGTGATCGACGCCCACGGCGGCTCGTGCGTCGTCGGCGGCACCGCGATCGAGGTGATCCCCGCCGACCGGGAGCTGGCGCTGGCGCCCGCCGGGACGCGGGTGGTCCGGGACGGGACGACCGCCGGCGGGGACGAGGTCCGGGTGGCGGTGCAGAGCGCCGGGGACGGTCTCGCGGTGATGGAGGCGCGCTCGCTGGAGGAGTTCCGGTCCACGCTCGCCACGCTGGCCTGGATCCTCACCGGGGTCGCCGCGGTCGGCGTGCTGGGCGCGGCCAGCGCCGGCCGGATCGTCGCCGTCGCGGCGCTGCGCCCGGTGGAGCGGCTGACCGGCGCCGTCGAGCACATCGCCAGGACCGAGGACCTGGACACCCGCATCCCGGTCGAGGGCACCGACGAGCTCGCCCGGCTCGGCGCGTCCTTCAACGCGATGACGGCCGCGCTGGCCGGGTCCCGGGAGCGCCAGCGGCGGCTGATCGCCGACGCCGGGCACGAGCTGCGCACCCCGCTGACCAGCCTGCGCACCAACATCGACCTGCTGCTGCGCAGCGAGAACTCCGGGCGCCCGCTGGACCCGGCTCCCAGGGGCAGGCTGCTGGCGAGTCTCAAGGCCCAGTTCGAGGAGCTGTCGACGCTGGTCGGGGACCTGCTCCAGCTCTCCCGCTCCGGGAGCGAGCGCGCGCGGCGGGCCGAGGTCGCGGTGCACGAGGTGGTCGGGTCGGCGGTGGGCCGGGTCCGGCTGCGCGCCCGGGACCTGCCGATCGAGGTCCACCTCGACCACTGGTACGTCCAGGGCGACCAGGCGGCGCTGGAGCGCGCGGTGGTCAACCTGCTCGACAACGCGGTGAAGTTCTCCGGAGCCCCGGCTGCGGGAACTTCCGGCGCGCGCCCCGGCGGCGGTGGCGCGCCGGCCGGGCGGGCGGGGGCCCCGGCGCCCGGCGGCGGCCCGGTGGTCGTGCGGCTGCGCGACGGCGAGCTGACCGTCCGGGACCACGGCCCGGGCGTCGCCCCGGGCGAGCTGCCGTACGTGTTCGACCGGTTCTGGCGCTCGCCCTCGGCGCGGGGCATGCCGGGCTCCGGCCTGGGGCTGGCGATCGTGGCGCAGGCCGTGCGGGACGCCGGGGGCGAGGTGTCGCTGGAGAACGCCGAGGGCGGCGGCGCCGTCGCCAGGCTGCGGCTTCCCGGATCCCCGGTGGCGGCCGGAGGGGCCGGGAACCCGGCCGGCGGGGCCTGACTCCTGCGGCGCGGCCCCGCTCCGCGGGTTCCCGCCCGGCCGCCGCAACATCCGGGAAATGGTGATCCGTACCTTTTCTTATCTCTTGTTAAGAAAGGACTTAGCTGACCCCAATATCACCAGCAGAATCTAGATCCATGACAGAGCAGAGCAGCTGTCCGGCGGGGGCGGCACAGAGCAGGCCGGCGGTGGCGACGCCGGTGTGCACGGATCGGGTCAAGAATCGGGTCAGGGAGCGGATCACGGATCGGGTCACGGAGCGGGTCGAGGTCGTGGTCCCGGTCCACAACGAGCAGCGGGTGCTCGCCCGGAGCATCCGCAGCCTGCACGACTACCTCACCGGCACCTTCCCGTACGGCTTCCGCATCACGATCGCCGACAACGCCAGCACCGACGCGACCTGGCGGATCGCGGAGGACCTGAGGCGGAAGCTGCCGCACGTGCACGCCGTCCACCTGGACGCCAAGGGCCGGGGCCGGGCGCTGCGCCGGGTCTGGTCCGGAAGCTCCGCCGACGTGGTCGCCTACATGGACGTGGACCTGTCCACGGACCTGAAGGCGTTCCTGCCGCTGGTGGCGCCGCTGCTGTCCGGCCACAGCGACCTGGCCATCGGCACCCGCCTGTCCAGGGGCGCGAACGTGGTGCGCGGACCGAAGCGGGAGCTCATCTCGCGGACCTACAACCTGCTGCTCCGGGGGGCGATGGGCGCGGGCTTCTCCGACGCCCAGTGCGGGTTCAAGGCGGCGCGCACCGAGGTCGCCCAGGCGCTGCTCCCCGCGGTCGAGGACGAGGAGTGGTTCTTCGACACCGAGCTGCTGCTGCTCGCCGAGCGGCACGGGCTGCGCATCCACGAGGTGCCGGTGGACTGGGTGGACGATCCCGACAGCCGGGTGGACATCGTCAAGACGATCAGGGACGACCTGAGGGGCATGGCCCGCGTGGCGCGCAGGACCTTGTCCGGCCCGGCCGGGCTCCCCGTCCCGCCGCGGGTCAGGGACGCCCGGCTGCCCGCAGGGATGGCCCGCCAGCTGCCGAGCTTCGCCCTCATCGGCGTGGTCAGCACCCTGGCGCACCTGCTCCTGTTCGTCCTGCTGCGCACGGTGATGCCGGCGGTCGCGGCCAACGGCCTCGCCCTTCTCGTCACCGCCGTCGCCAACACCGCGGCCAACCGCCGCTTCACCTTCGGGGTCACCGGGCGCGCCGGGGCGCTGCGCCACCAGATCGAGGGGGGCCTGGCCTTCCTGATCGGCCTCACGCTGAGCAGCGGCGGCCTGGCCCTGCTCGACCTCCTGGCCCCGGAGGCGTCCCCCGTCGCCGAGGTCGCCGCGGTCATCGCCGCCAACGCCCTGGCCACCCTGGTGCGCTTCCTGCTGCTGCGCTCCTGGGTCTTCCACCCCCGCCGCGTCCGAGGGACCGCGCGATGACCGCACCCGTCCCCGTCCCCGGACCCGCCTCCGAAGCCGCCCCCGCCGTCCCGGCTCCGGCCGCCCGTGACGGCGCCCGGCACGCGGCGCCGTCCGCCCGGCCGGTCGAGGACGCCTCATCGGCCGAGGGCGCCCCGCCGCGCTGGGCGCGGCCCGCGCTCTGGGCGGTGCTCACGCTGGCCGCGGTCCTCCACACCTGGGCGCTCGGCCGCAACGGCCACGCCAACGAGTACTACGCCGCCGCGATCCTGTCCGGCACGCAGAGCTGGAAGGCGTTCTTCTTCGGCGCGCTGGACGCCGGGTCGTTCATCACGGTGGACAAGCCCCCGTTCGCGCTCTGGGTGATGGGCCTGTCGGCGAGGATCTTCGGCTTCGGGACCTGGAGCATGCTCCTGCCCCAGGCGGTCTGCGGTGTCGCCGCCGTCGCGCTGACGCACTCGGCGGTGCGCCGCTCCCTGCCGGGTACGGCGGGACACGCCGCCGGGCTGGTCGCGGCGCTGGTCATGACGCTGACCCCGATCACGGTGGCCATCAACCGGGACAACAACCCCGACACGGTCCTCGTCCTGCTCCTGGTGGCGGCGGCGTGGTCCTGCCTGGAGGCCGTGCGCACCGGCCGGACGCGGACCCTGGTCGCCTCGGCGCTCCTCGTCGGGCTGGCCTTCAACACCAAGATGCTCCAGGCCTACCTGGTGGTCCCCGCGTTCGCCCTCACCTACCTGGTCCTGGCGCCGGGCACGGCGCCGCGGCGGATCGGCCGGCTGCTCGCGGCGGGAGCCGCCCTGGTGGCCTCCAGCGGCTGGTGGATGCTCGTCGTGGACCTGTGGCCCGCCGGGAGCCGGCCGTACGTCGGCGGCAGCACCGACGACTCCGTGTGGGACCTGGTCATCGGCTACAACGGCCTCGGCCGGATCTTCGGGCAGAGCGGCCGCGGAGACGGGGGAGGCGGGGGCTTCGGCGGCTTCGGCGGCGAGTCCGGCGCGGCGCGCCTGTTCAACGACGTCATGGCCGGGCAGATCTCCTGGTTGCTGCCCTTCGCGGCGCTCGCCCTGGCCTGCGGCCTGGTCCTGGCCACCCGGCGGCCGGCACCCGGCGCCCGCGCGGGCCTGCTGCTGTGGGGCGGCTGGCTGGCCGTGCACTATCTGGTCTTCAGTTTCGCCGGCGGCACCTTCCACCCCTACTACACCACCGCCATGGCCCCGGCGATCGCCGCCCTCACCGGCACCGGCGGGGTGCTGATGTGGCAGGCCCAGCGGGAGTCGCGCGCCTGGGCGTGGGCGCTGCCGGCCGGGATCGCGCTCACCGGGGCGTGGGCCTTCACGGTGCTGCGGCGCACCCCAGACTTCGTGCCCTGGCTGGCCTGGGCGGTGGCCGCGGCGGCCGCGGCGGCCGCGCTGGGACTGGCCGCGGCCCGTCTCGGGCGGAGGATCAGGCTGCGGATCGCCGCGGTCGCGCTGGCCGCCGGGCTGCTCGCCGGTCTGGCCGGTCCCGCGGCGTACGCGCTGACCCCGCTCGGCTCGCCGGTCAACGGCACCGACCCGACCGCGGGCCCGTCCGGCGGGGCGGGCGGCCCGGGGGGCTTCCGCGGCACGCGCGGCCCCGGCGGGACGGGGGAGGGAGCCCCCGGCGGGGCGCCGTACGGCATGCCGGTCCCCGGTGGCGGGGCGCAGGCTCAGCCGCCCGCCGGGGCCGCCGGGACCACGCCGGCCCCCGGCGCCGGCGACTCCGGAGCCGCGACCGGCCGCGACGGCGGGATGCGGGGCGGCCCCGGAGGCCCCGGAGGCCCCGGAAGCTCGGTGAGCGAGGAGATGATCGCCTACCTGGAGGAGAACCGGGGCGGCGCGACCTGGCTGGTGGCGGTCGGCAGCGCGCAGAGCGCCTCGTCGGTCATCCTCTCCACGGGCCTGCCGGCCATCGCGATGGGCGGCTTCACCGGCAGCGATCCCGCCATGACCGCGGACGGGCTCGCCGGGCTCGTCTCCACCGGGCGGCTCAGGTACGTGATGCCCGGCGGCGGCCGGGGCGGTCCGGGCGGCGGCTCCTCCGAGGTGACCGCGTGGGTGCAGGCCAACTGCACCGTCGTCGACGCCTCGGCGTACGGCGGGACCGCGGCGGGCGGGTCCCCCCTCTACCGCTGCGGCTGAGCCGGGGCGACCGGGCGCCGGGGCGGGGGAGGGAGCCCCTCCCCCGCCCCGGCGACGCGCCCTCCCGCCCCGGATGCCGCGGCGACGTGCCCTCCCGCCCCCGGAGGCCCCGGTGGCGCGCCTCTCCCGTCTCCGCCGTCCCGGCGGGCCCACGGTTCCCGCCGGATCGGGCGCGAGGGCGCACTGCTGTAGTCTTGCGCCGTGCAGAGCGGAGGAGGGGCGCGAGGCAGCCGCGCGGACCAGGCTGACCAGCGGCGGGCGGAGCTGCTCGAGGCCGCCCGGAAGGTCGTGCTGGAGCGGGGCCTGGCCGGCACCCGCGTCGCCGACATCGCCAAGGCGACCAACGTGAGCGGCGGGCTGATCCACTACCACTTCGCCACCAAGGACGACCTCATCACCGAGATGCTCCGCAGCACCACCGAGTCGGAGATCCAGCGGCTGCGGGAGATCGTCGACGGGCCGGGGAGCGCGGTTGAGCGGCTGGACAGCGTCCTGCGCCTGTGCATCCCGGCCACGCGGGACGACCAGGGCTGGATCCTCTGGCTCGACGCCTGGGCGGTCGGGGTGCGCGAGGAGCACGTGCGGACCATCCTGCTGGAGTTCGAGGGCGCCTGGATCGAGATCCTCCGTGAGGTGATCACGCAGGGCGTGACGCTGGGGGAGTTCGCATGTGACGACCCGCAGGGCGCGGCCGAGCGCCTCGACGGCATGCTCGACGGGCTGGCCATCCGCTACACCCTGGACGCCGGGAACATGTCCAGGAGCCGGCTGCTCCACCACGCGCGCGTCGCCGCCGCCCGCGAGGTCGGTCTCGACCCCTCGGTCTTCCCGGCCGCCGAGGCCTCCTGACCTCCGGCGGTCGCGGGGAGGATCGCCCGGCCGCCCGTGGGCCCGGGCCGTCCCCGCGGGAGAGCCGTCAGGCGGGGAGGGCCGCCAGGAGGTAGGCCAGGCGGGCTGCGGCGGCCTCGATGTCGTCGGCGGTGCCGAGCCGGTAGCCCCACGAGGTGATGAAACCGCCGTCCGGCGAGCAGGTGACGGTCTCGGCGAGGTTGTCGCTGAACCGGTTGCGGACGCGGACGTAGGCGGGGTCGCCGAGCGACACGTTGAGCAGGGAGAGGTCGGCGTGCGACCGGGTCGCCGCGGCGAACCGCTCCAGACAGGACAGCGTGTCGAGCATCGTGCGTCACCTCCGTGCACCGAGGATTGCACGATCTTGCCCGACCGATCAAGCAATTGCTGGATTATTCTTCTGATTGCCGGGCGAAATCCTCCAGCACCTGGACGATCAACGCCCGGGCCTCCTCGTGGAAGACCGCGACCTCGTGGAACTCGTCGAAGGTCCGCTCGTAGAAGGCGATGTCCTCGGGGTCGCGCAGGATCAGGTCCCTGGTCCTGGTGGGCACCGCGACGTGGTCCCGGTCGTAGATCCAGAAGCCGTTGAGCAGGGCGGACGGCAGGGGTGCGGTGAAGGGCACGATGCCGAACTCCACGTTGGGCAGCGCCGTCACGGCCAGCAGCCGGTCGAGCTGGCCGCGCATCACGTCCAGCGGCGCCAGCCGGTAGCGCAGCACGGACTCGGGCAGGACGAACCGGAAGCGCCTGCGCTGGTCGTAGAGGATCTCCTGGCGCTGCATGCGCACCCGGATGGCCGCGTCGACCTCGTCGGGCGCGTTGTAGAGGCGCTTGATGCGGGTGAAGATGCTCCGCGCGTACTCGGTGGTCTGCAGCAGGCCGATGACCACCCCCGGTTCGAAGGCGCGGAACAGGGTGGTCCGCGCCTCCAGGTCGCGGATGTCCTCCTGGAGCGCGGCCAGGCCGCTGCGGTGCCGCTGCCGCCAGGAGTCCTGGCGTTCCAGCAGTCCCTCCAGTTGCTCGACGAGCTCCTCGACGACCTCGGGGGCCGCCTCCACGGACCGCCCCCACGCGGCGATGTCGTCCGCGGTGGCGGTCTGCCGGGCGTTCTCGATCCGGGAGACCTTGGAAGGCTGCCAGCCCAGCCGTTCGGCGAGATCCTTGCCGGACAGCCGGGAGGCCTCCCGCAGCTGCCTCAGCTGCATGCCCAGTTCGGCCCGGGCCTGCTGGAACCCACTCATGCGTCCTCCCGTTCGCGGTGCGCACGAGGGTAGACCCCCGAAAGGGGATCATGCCACCGCGCCCGTCCCGACCGTGAACGGCGAACGGGGCGCCGGCGGGCTACGGGAGGACCCGGCGGGCGATGTCCGCCAGCAGCTCCCGGGGGACCTCGACGGCGGTCTCCCCGTCCAGGACGTGCCGCAGGTCGGCGAGGGCCGCGGGGTCGGTCACCCGGAGCCCCTGGACGACGATGGTGCCGCGGTCGGTCTCGTAGAGGGAGGGGCAGGCGCCCGCCTCCGACGTGGAGCCGAGAAACCGCAAACGCATGGCCGAGTCCTTCCCCGAGCGAGCCTCAGATGCAATTGCGCGCAATCATAGAGGCACTAAACGGAGAAGATCGTACAAACCATCAAACTCCGGCTATCCGTGATGTTCCAGGGTCTTCTCCGCTCCCCCGGCCGTGCGCGGGGGCAGAAAGCTCAGCGTGCCCGGGGCAGAAAGCTCAGCGTGCCCGGGGGCAGAGCTCAGCGGCGGGCGCCGGAGCCCTCCGCGGCGGTCTCCGGCTGCGGCACCCAGGACGGCGGGCGCTTGGCCATGAAGGCGGCGATGCCCTCCTGTCCCTCGGCGGAGGTGAAGCGCTGGGCCGACAGCTCCGCCATCCGGCGCATGCCCTCCTCGAACGCCAGGTCCGGCACGCTCCGCACCAGCTGCTTGGTGATCGCCAGCGCCTCGGGGCCGCCGCGTAGCAGCATGCCGGCGTAGTGGGCGACCGTGGCGTCCAGCTCCTGTTCCGGGACGGCCCGGGTGAGCAGTCCGATCTCCTGGGCGCGGGCGGCGCTGAACACCTCGCCGGTGAGGAGGTACTCGGCCGCGGCCCGCGGGTCGAGCCGGCGGAGCACGGTCACCGCGATCATGGCGGGCACCACGCCCAGCCGCACCTCGGTGAACGCGAACGACGCAGAGTCGGGCGCGATCGCGAAGTCGCACGCCGCCACCAGGCCGAGCCCGCCGGCGCGCGCGGTGCCGTTCAGCCGGCAGATGACCGGCTTGGGGCTCTCCCAGATCATGCTCATGATCTCCGGGAAGGAGGCCGTCACCGGCGCCTCGTGCGCGTTCCCCGGCTCGGCCCGCTGCTCCTTCAGGTCCGCCCCGGCGCAGAACACGGGGCCGGTCCCGGTCAGCACGATCACCCGCACGCTCTCGTCGGCCAGCGCCCAGTCGAGCCGGTCCTCCAGGTCGCCGAGGAGCCGCACGGACAGCGCGTTGCGGTTGCGCGGGGAGTCCAGCGTGATCGTGGCGACGCCGCCGGACACCTCCTTGTGCACCAGTCGCTCCACCGGCCACCCACCGTCGCTGTTCATCGATCTCCTCCAAGCACGCATGTCCCGGCACCCGGCCCGGGGAAGTCCGCCCGCGGCCGTGTGGATCCCCCGCGTGGTGCAACCGTAGCCGTACTCCGGCCCGGACGTGGCGGCGCCGGCGCCACCCGGGAGGCGGGCGACCCGCCTCCCGGTCCGGCCGCGGTCAGCCGCAGTGGCTCCAGCCGCTCTTCCAGGAGAGCGAACCGTACGAGCCGCCCCAGATCACGCACTTCTTGGCGGCGGACAGCTTCACCGGGCCCGCGTAGGAGGTGAAGCTGCCGGGGTCGCTCGCCGACGCGCCGCCCTTCACCTGGAGGATCGCGTTCATCCTGACCTTGCCGGGGTGGTAGTACCGGGACCGGGTGACGACGCAGTTCTGCTTGCTGGTGGCGTTGTAGAACAGGTGGATCATCGCGCGGGAGCCCAGCGCGTGGGAGCCGATCTGCTTGAAGCCCGGGCCGCACGCCTGGGCCGCGGTGTAGGGGTTCAGCGTCGGCCGGGGGGTCGGCTTGGGCGTCGGCTTCGAGCTCGTCCGGACGGTGGGCTCCGAGCCGGACCGGGGTGCGGCGGTGGCGGGCGCGGAGGACCTCCCGGCGCCCGGCGACGGCCGCGGCGATCCCGTTTCGGGCTCCAGGAACCCGTCGCGGGGAGCGGAGGCCGCCTTGCGGGTGGGACGCGGCGTCCTGTCCTCCGCCGGGCGGGAGCGGGAGGTGTCCCGCCCGGCGTCCGCCGGGTTCCCGGAGGGGACCCGCGGCTCGGACGAGGACGCCCGCCGCGTCCTCGCCGGGGTGGGCTGCGCGCCCCCGGAGGCGTCCGGCCCGTCGGCGGCGGGCGGCTCACCGGAGGCGGGCGGCTCGCCGCCGGCGGGCCTCGTGCCGGGACCGGCGGCGGGCTCCTGCCCTTGCGCGGACGAGGCCGACGGCCCGGCCGCCCGCGTCGATGCGGCCGTTTCGCCGTCCTGCAGGACGACCACGGTCCCGGTGGCCACGCCGAGTGCGGCCACGGTCGCGACCCCGGCCAGCAGCAGGCCGACCGGGCGCCGCGCCGGGCGGACCGGGCCTCGCCCGGCGGGGACGGGGTGCGGGATCCGGGGCGCCGGGGCGGCGTGCGGGGGCCGGGGGGTCCGCGGCGCGGGGGCGGTGCCCTCCGTCAGGTGCCGGACGAGCTCCTCGGCGCTCGGCCGCGCCGCCGGGTCCTTGGACAGGCAGGCGGCCACCAGGTCGCGCAGCGGACCGGGGTCCATCGGCCCCAGGTCGGGCTCGGCGGTCAGGACCCGGTTCATCACCACCGGGATGGAGTCCTGGCCGAAGGCGGGCGTGCCGGTGGCGGCGAAGACCATGGTCACGCCCCAGGCGAACACGTCGGCGGCCGGGGTGACCTCACCGCCGCCGAGCTGCTCGGGCGCCAGGTAGGAGGGCGTCCCCATGGCCGTCCCGGTGGCGGTCATGCCGGGGGAGTCCAGGGCCCGGGCGATGCCGAAGTCGATCACGACCGGGCCCTCGGGCCCCATCAGCACGTTGGCGGGCTTGAAGTCCCGGTGCAGGACGCCCGCGCGGTGGATCGCCGAGAGCGCGGTGGCGGTGCTGACGGCCAGGCGCTCCAGCGCGCCGCCGCGGCGCGGGCCCTCGGCGTCGACGAGCTGCCGCAGGGAGGGTCCCGGCACGTACTCGCTGACGATGTACGGCCGGCTGCCCGCCAGGTCGGCGTGGAGCACCGGCGCGGTGCAGAAGCGGGCCACCCGCTGGGCGACCGAGACCTCCCGCAGGAAGCGGGCGCGGGCCTCGGGGTCGGCCGTCAGCCCGTGGTGGAGGAGCTTGACCGCGACCTGCTCGCCCTGGGGCCCCCGCCCCAGGTACACGACGCCCTGGCCGCCCTCGCCGAGCCGCCCGGTCAGCTCGAACGGCCCCAGCCGCGGAGGATCCTCCGCCATGAGCGGCTGCACCACGATGACCCCCGTCAAAGCCCTCAAATCCGGTTAGGTGGGGCAGCACGCTACCAGTGCGGGCGGCGGAGCGGATGATCCACCGGGACCCGTCCCGGTGGCGCGCCCCGGCGGGGAGCGGGGCCGGGGAGTGCGGCCGGGGAGCGGGGACTTCAGATGGCCTTGCCGGGATTGAGGATGCCGAGCGGGTCGAACACCCGCTTGATGCCCTGGTGGATCTCCTCGGTGACCGGACCGGTCTCCAGCGCCAGCCAGCGCCGCTTCAGCAGGCCGACCCCGTGCTCGCCGGTGAGCGTGCCGCCGAGCCTGAGGGCCTCCCGGAAGACCTCGTCGGCGGCCGCCCAGACCTGCGGCGGCGGCTCGGGCAGGCCGCGGTCGAAGACGAACACCGGGTGCAGGTTGCCGTCCCCGGCGTGCGCGACCGTGCAGATCAGCACGTCGTGCCGGGTGGCGATCCCCTCGATCGCGGAGATCATGTCCGGCAGCGCCGAACGCGGCACGCACACGTCCTCCACCAGGCAGGCGCCGAGCCGCTCCTTGGCGTGGTAAGCCAGGCGCCGCACGCCGATCAGCTCCTCGGCCTCCTGAGGGCTCGCGGCGACCGCGACGAACGAGGCCCCGGCGGCCCGGCACAGCTCGCTCATCCGCTCGGCGGCCGCCTGCCCGTCCGCCGCGTCGGACTGCGCGATCAGCATGGCCTGCACGGACGGCTCCAGGCCGATGTTCTTCCAGTCGTCGATGGCCTTGAGGGTGGCCCGGTCGAGCATCTCCAGCAGCGACGGCTGGCAGCCGGCGGCGATGATCGCGGCCACGGCCGCCGCGGCGTCCCGCAACGAGCCGAACTCCGCGGCGATCGTCGCCGGAGGGGCCAGGGGGGCGCGGCGCAACCGCAGGGTGGCGGCGGTGATCACGCCCAGGGTGCCCTCCGAGCCGACGAACAGCCCGGTCAGGTCGTAGCCCGTCACGCCCTTGACGGTCCGCCTGCCGGTGTTCAGCACCCGCCCGTCGGCCAGCACGACCTCCAGTCCCAGCGCCGAGTCACGGGTAACGCCGTACTTAACGCAGCGCAGCCCGCCGGCGTTGGTGGCGAGGTTGCCGCCGATGGTGGAGATCTCGTAGGAGGAGGGGTCGGGGGCGTACATCAGCCCGAAGGCGCGGGCGGCCCGGTCCAGGTCCGCCGTGATGACGCCGGGCTCCACCACGGCGATCTCGTCGGCGGGGGAGATCTCCCGGATCGCGGTCATCTTCTGCAGCGCCAGCACGACGCATCCCGGCACGGCCGTCGCGCCGCCGGCCAGGCCCGTCCCGGCGCCCCGGGGGACCACGGGCACCCGGTGCCTGCTCGCCCACGCCATGACGGCCACCACGTCGGCGGTGCTCTCCGCGACCGCGACGGCCAGCGGCCTGCCCGGCTCCAGGAACGTGCGGTCCCGGGCGTAGGAGTCCGTGACGCCGGGGTCGGTGAGCACCTGCCCGGGCCCGAGTGCGGCGGTGAGTTCAGCGATAGCGGTCACATCGGGACTGTACGGCCCCGCGGGGCGCGTTCCGGCCCGGCGAGCGACCTCCATCCTCCCGGTCCGAATTGTCCTATTTATGCATATTTATTACCTAGTGAGACGTATGCCCATGTCCATATATATCCTCCAACAAACCAGTTGATCACGTTTTGACAACATCAGTCGGACGGTTTACCTCTGCTTTATTTCGTCCTCTAACGTCCCGCACGGTGCGCAATTACCGGCGTGCCGGGATCGTCCGCGCCCGGCGAACCCGGGCAGGGAGGGTATTCGTTGTCCAGCAGAGGCAGAGGCGCAAGGAAGCGTCTTCTCGCGATCGTGCCCGTCATCGGGCTCGCCGCCGCGGGACTGTCCGTCAGCGCCGCGTCGGCCCAGGCCGACGACTCGGTCGCGCGGTACGCCCCGTCGCCGAGCGACTACTACATCAACTACGCGCCGCCGCTGGTGCAGAGTGACACCACCACCACGGCCGAGCGCTTCGAGCGCGGTACCGCGAAGAAGTCGGGGATGGCCTTCGCGCAGGAGGTCGACCGCAAGTTCAACCAGGGCAACCCGGTCGCCGCCAAGACGCTCGCGGAGCGGGAGACGCGGGCGGTCAAGACGGGCAAGAACCCCTTCGACTTCATGCCCATCAAGAAGGCCGGTCAGACCCAGCAGGCGAAGCTGCTGACGCTGCTGATCGAGTTCAACGAGAACGCCAACGACGACTTCTCCGGCTTCAGCCGGCCCAAGTCGATCGACGACGTCAACGACTGTGTGACCGAGCCGCCGGGCACCAAGCTCAACGGCCCGCTGCACAACCGGATCCCGAACCCCGCCACCTCCGGCGCGGGCAAGGACAACAACACGATGTGGGTTCCGGACTTCAGCCCGGAGCACTACAACAAGATGCTCTACTCCAAGGAGGGGATCACCCAGCGGGTCCGCACGGACCTGACCGACCCCCGGGACGGGAGGAAGGGCATCGACATCTCCGGCTACACGTTGAAGAACATGTACGAGGAGATGTCGAAGGGCGCCTACACCGTCACCGGTGAGGCGGTCGGCTGGATCAAGGTCCCGCACTCGGAGGCCTGGTACGGCGCCGGCCGCTGCGGCACCATCCCGCAGGACATGGCCGGTCACCCGGACAACCCGGACGGCCCCGCCGCGCTCAGCAAGGACGCCGTCAACGTCCTGGCCCAGCAGCGGCCGGACTTCCCCTGGGCCGACTACGACGTCGAGGACGTCAGCGACGCCGACGGCGACGGCAACTACCTCGAGCCGGACGGCGTGATCGACCACCTCGTGCTCGTGCACGCCGGCGCCGACAAGTCCGGCGGCGGCGGCGCCGAGGGCTCCTACGCCATCTGGGCGCACGCCAGCGCGATCCCCGGCGGCTACACGATCCCGGGCACGGACAAGAAGATCTCCAACTACATCGTGCAGCCCGAGGACTCCGGCGTCGGCGTCTTCGCGCACGAGTACGGCCACGACCTGGGCCTGCCGGACCTGTACGACTCCTCCGGCGGCGGCGAGACCAGCGTGGACTTCTGGGACCTGATGTCCTCCGGCTCCCACGCCGGCCCGCTCATGCAGTCGATGCCGACCCACATGGGCCTGTACGACAAGTGGCTGCTCGGCTGGGCGGACCCGGTGGTCTTCGAGGCCGGCGCCGGCAAGCAGCGGGTGGCGATCGGCCAGACCTCCCGCACGCCCCAGCACACCGCGGACGGCGTGCGCATCAACCTGCCCGACAAGACCGTCACCATGGCCGTCCCGCACAGCGGCGGCAACCTCTGGTGGTCCGGCAACGACCAGAGCTGGGCGGACGTCAAGCTGACCCGGACCATCCAGGTCCCGGCCGAGGGCGGCCCGCGCTTCTGGATGTGGAACCAGTACGCCATCGAGTCCGACTGGGACTACGGCTTCGTCGAGGTCTCCGCCGACGGCGGCGCCACCTGGGCCGAGCAGAAGGTCTACGACGAGGCCGGCACGCTGGTCTCCACCGGTGACGACTACGCCGACCCGAACAACCGCCTGTCCGACTTCGGCGGCAAGAAGTACGGCCTCACCGGCGCGACCGCCGGCTGGCGGCACGACTACGTGGACCTGGCGCCGTTCGCCGGCAAGACCATCCAGCTCCGCCTGCGCTACGCCACCGACGCCGCCTTCGAGGACACCGGCTGGTTCGCCGACGACTTCTCCGTCACCGCCGGCGGCGCCACCGTGTGGAGCGACGACGTCGAGGGCGGCGACAACGGCTGGACCGCCGTCAAGGGCACCTTCACCGACACCTCCGGCGCCGGCTGGAAGACCCACAGCGGCAGCCTGAAGAGCGCCCAGTACTACCTGGCCGAGTGGCGCAACCTCGACGGCTTCGACAAGGGCCTGGAGTACACCTACGACACCACCTGGGCGCACGAGAACGCCTGGAAGGTGGAGAAGATCAAGTACAACGTGCCCGGCATGCTCGTCTGGTACCGCGACGCGGCCTACCCGGCCAACAACGGCGACGCCCACACCTTCGACCTCCCGTCGGTCGGGCCCAAGGGCGAGGTCCTCGTCGTCGACTCGCACTACGAGCCGCTCCGGCGGACCGGCGAGGCGGCCGAGAAGGACACCTCGCTGCTGAAGAACATCCCGTCGCGCCCGCAGTCCTCCAACGCGGCGTTCACCCTCGGCAAGACGTACCCGTTCACCGAGTGCATCGAGGGCGAGCCGTTCACCGAGTACTGCACCAAGTTCCCGGCGCTCCCGGCGGTGAAGACCTTCACCGACGCCAAGACCTGGTACCCGGGCCTGGAGGTCCGCGACGGCAGCCTGTACTACCGCCACCGCGACGCCTCGGCGGTCGTGCCGTCCAAGGACGGCCAGCCGTACACCACCCGGGTCGTCAACGCCGACGGCACCCCGGCCACGGAGATGTACGGCACCGACATCGGTGACGGCCACATCCTCGGCACGGGCAACCCCGGCGACGAGGGCAAGCAGCTGGGTGTCCAGCTCAAGCTGCTGTCCGCGTTCCCGGGGAACGTGGCCGCGCTCGTCGAGGTGACCCCGGCCAAGAAGTGACGCCGACCGGCCTGCCGGATGAATCCACCCGGTAGGCCGGCCGGAGGGATCGGCCGGACAGATCGGCCCGCGTCCCGCGGGTGAGGGGCCACGCCGTCGACGACGGCGTGGCCCTACGATTTGTCGGGGGCACCTGAATCGAAGAGGGGCAGCGTGGGAGAGCTTCGCAGCAAGGCCGAGCACACCGAGGCCATCCGGGCCGGACGGAGGGTCTGCGTGGTGGTCAACACCCGCTCCCGCCGCGGCCGCCGCCGCTACCCGCAGGTGCTCCGCACACTCCGCGCCCAGGGCTTCGACATCCTGGGGCTCTTCCCCGTGGAGGACCCCCGGCACCTGCGCGCGATCCTGGACGCCGCGCTGGAGGCCGGCCCGGACCTGCTCGTCGTCGGCGGCGGCGACGGCACGCTCAGCGCCGCCGTCAAGCACGTCGCCCACCGCGACGTCGCGCTCGGCGTGCTGCCGCTGGGCACCACCAACAACTTCGCCCGCAGCCTCGGTCTCCCGCTGGACCTGGCCGGCGCGATCCGGGTGCTGCGCACCGGCAAGGTCGCCGACATCGACCTGGGCATCGCCGGGGACCGGGAGTTCGCCAACCTGGCCAGCTTCGGCGTCTCGGTCGAGGTCGCCGGGACCGTCAGGCCGTGGCTGAAGCGCCTGCTCGGCCGGGCGGCCTACCCGCTCACCGCGCTGACGATCCTCCCCGGCCACCGGCCCTTCCGCGCGTTCATCACGGTCAAGGGCCGCCGCCACGAGCTGCTCACCCACCAGCTCAACATCGCCAACGGCCGCTTCCACGGCGGCTGGCAGGTCGCCCGCGACATCAGCATCGACAACGGCCTGCTGGTCGCCTACCAGCTCGGCTCGGGCAAGCGGCTCCGGCTGCTGCTGGAGACCCTGGTGCGGGCGGGCACCGGCCGCTGGCGCAGCCTCGCCGGGGGCCCCTTCGTCATCGGCACCGAGATGTACCTGGAGACCGACCCGCCGATGGCCGCCGACGTCGACGGCGAGGTCCGGCTGATGACGCCCATCACGATCCGGACCGTCCCCAACGGCCTGCGCGTGATGGTCCCCGAGGACTTCGTCGACTCCTGAGCGGGCCCGGAGCCGATTGGACCCCTCCGCGGTGGGTAGCCGTACCTCCTCGGCACGCATGGAGAGGACCAGGAGACATGGCATCGCTGATATCCCGCATCCGCGGCTACCTGAGCAGCCCGCAGGGGCGCAGGAACATCGAGCAGGCCAAGCGGATGGCGCGCGACCCGCGCAACCGGCAGCGGGCCCGCGGCCTGCTGGCCCGCCTCCGCGGCGGCCGGACCCGCCACACGACCGGCGGCCGCTACTGACCGCCCGGCCGGAGGGCCCGCCTGCCGCGGGCCCGCCGTGGGTCTGCCGTGGGTCTGCCGTGGGTCTGCAGTGGGCCCGCCGCCGGGCGGTCGTGCGAGGCGACGGCGGTCACCCGTGAGGTCCAGCCGATCTCCTCGGCGGCCTCGCCCGTCAGCGGGTCGACTCCCTGGCCACGAGCTCCGGCTGGAACATGATGTGCTGGTGGGCGTGGGTCCCGGGGTTCTCGCACTCGTCGAGCAGCAGTTCGGTGGCGATGCGCCCGAGCTGGTAGGTGGGCTGCCGCATCGAGCTGAGCGAGACGGCCGAGGCGGCGGCGAAGCCGATGTCGTCGTAGCCCATCAGCGCCACGTCGCCGGGCACCCGCACCCCGGCCTGGAGCAGCGCGCGCAGCACGCCCAGCGCGAGCAGGTCGTTGGCGCAGAAGATCGCGTCCGGCAGGCCCTCCGCGAGCAGGTCCGCGGCGGACTTCTCCCCGGAGCGCGCCGTCATCGCGGTCATCTCGGCCACCCCGAGCCGGTCGGGGCCCAGCCCGGCGGCCTCCAGCGCCGCCAGCGCGCCCTGCCGGCGCTCCCGGCACTGGCGGATCGTCAGCGGCCCGGTCACGTAGGCGACGCGCCGCGCGCCGCCGGCCAGCAGGTGCGCCACGGCGGCCCGGCCGCCCGCCACGTCGTCGACCGCCACCGAGCACTGGTCGGGGCGGTGGGCGGGATGGTCCACCAGGACCAGGCTGATCCCACGCTCGCGCAACCGGTCCAGCCGCGTGAGGTCCTCGTCCGTCGGGGTGATCAGCAGGCCTCGCACCCGCTGCTCGGCGAGCACCCGCAGGTTGCGCTCCTCCTTGGCGCGCGAGCCCGCGGAGTTGCCGAGGATCACGGCGTAGCCGCGCTCGCTGGCCATGCCCTCGGCTCCGGCCGCGACGTCGGTGAAGAACGGGTTGCCGATGTCGATGACGCTCAGGCCGAGCGTCCTGCTGTGGCCGGCGCGCAGCGTCGAGGCCGAGCCGTGCCGGACGAAGCCGAGTTCGCGGATCGCCTCCTCCACCCGCTCCCGGGTGGCGGCGGCGACCTTGCCGGGGTGGTTGAGCACGTGCGAGACCGTGCCGGGGGAGACGCCCGCGCGGGCGGCGACCTCCTTGATGCTGACCGTGGTCATGGCCCCTGATTAAAACGTGCCAACGACCTCTCCGTCAGCAGGTGACGCCGGTCCGCCGATCCTCTCGGTGCCCGGAGGCCCGGAGGCCCGGAGGCCCGGAGGCCCGGAGGCCTGGAGCCGGCCCGGCGGCACGCCGGGGGGCGGGGTCGTCTCCTCGGCTCGGGCTGTGGTTGAAACGTTCTTCCCCGGAGGGCGCCGAGGTGGGATCCGGTGGTCCGTGAGTCTGCAACGTTCGGGCAACCCGGGTCGGCGTCGGGATCTTCTCCTGGTCGATGCCGGAGCCCGTCGAGGGCGTGCACGACTTCCTGGAGGCGCTCAACGACGCCTGGGGTACGGCGTTCTGGTCCCCGCGCTACGGCGACTGGGCACAGATCCCGCCGCCCCGTGCCACCCCGAGCCCCACCGACCCCGGCCAGCAGCTCGGCTTCCGCCGGTTCAGCTCCGACGCGCTGGCCGGCCTCTGCGCCGCCGAGCTGGGCGCGCACGGCATCCGGGTCAACGGGGTCAACCCCGACGGGGTGGTGCGCGGCTCGGGCATCTTCGCCGCCGGCCCTCCCGCGCCGGGGACCGCCGCACCTCGCAAGGGCCGCCCACCTCACCCCGGCCCGCTCGGCGGTGGCCCTACTCCCCGCCGCCGGAGAGCCGGCGCAGGACCCGCCGGAGCAGACCCGGCCGGGCGGGCTCGGCGGCGGCCCCGCGCGCGGGCGCCGGGGGCGCGGGGAACGCCGGGGGAACCGCGGGAGGCGCCACGGGCGCCGGGAACGCCGAGGGGACCGCCGGGGACGCCGCGGGCGCCGGGGAGGCCGCGGGGTCCTGCCGGGCCGGCGCCGCGGGATGCCGCCCGGAGCGGAGCGCGCGCAGCTCCGCCAGGGCCTCGGCGGCGGAGGGGCGCTTGGCCGGCGTGTGGTCGCGCATGCGGCGCAGCAGGTCCATGACCGCGGGATCGGCGGCGTGCGAGGCGGGCGCGGCGTCCGGACCGGCCGGGGGCGGCGCACCGGTCAGCAACCGGAAGGCGATGACCCCGGCGGCGTAGACGTCGGAGGAGGCCGTCATCAGGTCGGGTCTGGCCTGGCACTCGGGGGCGACGTAGTGGGTGTCCAGCACGTTGGGCAGCTCGTTCGCCACCGTGTGCGCACGCGGGCCCGGCTTGGCGTAGTCGAAACCGGTCAGCATCGCGCGCCCGCCCTCGGCGACCAGCACGCAGGCGGGGCTGAGCGCCCGGTGGACCACGTTGTTGGCGTGCACGTGGGCCAACCCGGCCAGCATGTCCTCCACCACGTCCAGCCGCGCGGCGGCCGGGAGCGCGTGCCGGGCGCCGAGGTGCAGCTGGAGCGCCTGGCCGTGCACGTCGTCGAGGACCAGCACGAAGCGGCTCTCGTCGTCGACGGCGAAGAAGTCGCGGGAGCGGACGACGCAGGGGTGCGGCGGGATCCTGGTCAGCGCCTGGTAGGCGTTGGTGATCAGGTGCCGCTCGGCCTCCCGCGGGCCCTCCTCGGCCAGCGGGTCGGCCCGGTAGACGCGGAGCAGGACCGTCTCGCCGCCGCGCACCGTCGCGTTGACCGCGCGGTACTCGGTGACCCGGGCGTCGCCGCCGAGCTCCTCCTCCACCTCCCAGTTCCCGAACCTCGGCGGCGCCGTGGAGCGCCGCACGCTGCCGTTGAGCGCCTCGATGATCGCCGTCCGGTACGGTCCGGTGTCGGTGCTGTAGCCGCGCCGGACCCGGGAGGGGTCGCCCAGCACCGTGATGAGCCCGTCCAGGTCGGTGACGTTGCGCACGTCGCGGCCGGCCGGGTCGACCAGCTCGGCCCCGGCCCCGGTCAGCACGACGACGCTGTCGACGTACACCCGCTCCAGCTCCCGGCCGCGGCGCGTCAGCAGGCCCTTGAGCGCCCGGCCGTTGGCCCGCAGCTTGCTCACCGGGGAGCCGAACGAGCTGCGCCGCTCCGGGAACCACCGCGTCCCGGCCACCTCGATCCGCCCCCGGGTGCCCTTGACGTCGACGAGGCAGAGCGAGTGGCCGGTCAGCACGAGCAGGTCGACCTCGAAGGAGTCGCCGGCGCGCGGCACCTCGATGTTGTGCAGCAGCAGCCAGTCGCCGGGGGCGTTGTCCCGCAGGTGGGCGATGACCCGCCGCTCGGCGTCGTTGACCGGGCGCCCGCCACCGACGATCTGTGCCATGTCGCGCGTGCCGCCTCTCTCACGTGTCCCGGACGGACCCAGGTTCCCATCCTCAGGTGAGTGCCCGCACCCGCGCCACCCGACCCGGACCGCCGCTCCGCCCGGGGCGCCGGGCCGCGGCCCCGCCGGAGTGCGTTTCATCACGTTACCCGGGCTGATGATCTACTCTGTCCGGGATCACTGTCGGCCTCGGACGGGAGACGGATGGGCTTCCTCGTGACGGCGGTCTTCGCGATCACGGTGGTCGTGGCCGTGGCGGGGGTCGCGGCGGTCGTGCGGCGGCTGCTGGACCTCCGCTTCGGAGCGGTCCGCACGCTCCTGGCCGTCGGGCTCGTGCTCGCCGTCGCCGGGCCGCTGACGCGGTCGATGATCACCGGCGTGGACCCGGACGACCCCGGCCTCGGCCCGTTCTGGCTCCTCCTCCTCGGGGCGGTCTGCGCGCTGCTGGCCGGGATGGTGTTCCTGGTGGTCGCCGAGGCGCTGGTGCCGCCGGGCTCGCTGCCCGGGCCGCTGGAGCTCGTGCGGGGGCTGCGCGGCCGCCTCGCCCGCTCGCGGCGCTACCTGGCGATCACCCGCGTCCTGGTACGGCACGGCCTCGGCCCCTACCTGCGCGGCAGGGACCCCGACCTGGGCGCCCCCGGCAGCCGGGCCCGCCTGGCCCGCTCGCTCCGGGAGGCCCTCGACGACGCCGGCGTCACCTTCGTCAAGCTCGGCCAGATCCTGTCCACCCGCGGAGACCTGCTGCCCCCGGAGTTCGTCGAGGAGCTGCGGCTGCTCCAGGACCGGGTGGCCGCCGCGCCCTGGGCGGAGATCGAGCCGGTGCTCGTCGCCGAGACCGGCGGGCCGGTGGCGGAGACGTTCGCGGAGTTCGAGCGCGAGCCCCTGGCCGCGGCCTCGATCGCGCAGGTCCACCGGGCCCGGCTCACGACCGGCGAGGAGGTCGTGGTCAAGGTCCAGCGGCCCGGCATCGCCGCCGTGGTGGAGCAGGACCTCGACATCGTGGCCCGCCTCGCCCGGTCCCTGGAGCGGCGGACCCGCTGGGGCCGCGCGGTCGGCGTGGGCGACCTGTCCCGGGGGTTCGCCGAGGCGCTCCGCGAGGAGCTCGACTTCCGGGTGGAGGCCGCGAACATGGCGGCCGTGGCCGCCGCCTCCGCCGGCGGGCCGGTCCGCATCCCCGCCCCCCGCCCGGAGCTGTCCGGCCGGCGGGTGCTCGTGATGGAGCGGCTGGACGGGGTGCCGCTCGGCGGCGCCGTACCGGACGGGGTGGACCGCCAGGAGCTCGCCAGGACCCTGTTCGAGACGCTGCTCCGCCAGATCGTGGTGCACGGCGTCTTCCACGCCGACCCGCACCCGGGGAACATCATGCTGCTGTCCGACGGGCGCCCGGCCCTGCTGGACTTCGGCTCCGTGGGGCGGCTCGACGGGGCGCTGCGGGAGGCCCTGCAGCGCCTGCTGGCCGCGATGGACCGGGGCGACCCGCTCGGGGTCGCCGACGCCCTGCTGGAGGTCGTGGCGCGCCCCGACGAGATCGACGAGCGCGAGCTGGAGCGGGCCCTCGGCCGGTTCATGGCCCGCTACCTGGCGCCCGGCGCCGCCCCCGACGCGCAGATGTTCGGCCACCTGTTCCGGATCGTCGCCGCGCACGGGCTGTCCGTCCCGCCCGAGGTGGCGGCGGTGTTCCGGGCGCTGGGGACGGTCGAGGGCACCCTGGCCCGCCTCACGCCCGGATTCGACGTCGTCGCCGAGGCGCGCGCCTTCTCCGCCCGCCACCTCGCCGCGCGGAGCGAGCCCGCGGGCATCCGGGAGGCGGCCACCCGAGAGGCCATCGCCCTGCTGCCCATGCTGCGCCGCCTGCCCCGCCGGATCGAGCGGATCGCCGGCGCCGCCGAGCACGGCCGGTTCGGCGTCAACGTGCGGCTGTTCGCCGACGAGCGCGACCGGCGGCACCTGACCGGCCTGCTCCACCAGGCGCTGCTCACCGTCCTGGCCGCCACCACGGGGATCATGGCCGTGCTCCTGCTCGGCACCGACGGCGGTCCCGCCGTCATGCCGGACCTCGGTCTCCTCGACCTCATCGGCTACAGCCTGCTGGTCGTCAGCTCGATCCTGGGCCTGCGCGTGCTGGTGGTCATCTTCAGCTCCGGCCGCTGATCCCCGAGGACGGGCGGGACCGGCGCCGTCACGACCGGCGCCGGGGGGCGACCAGCCCGGTCTCGTAGGCCAGCGCGACGGCCTGGGCGCGGCTGGACAGGCCGAGCTTGGTCATCGCCCGGTTGAGGTGGGTCTTCACCGTCGCCTCGCTCACGCACAGCTCGTCGGCGATCTCCGCGTTGGACAGCGCGCGGCCGACCAGGCGCAGCACCTCCATCTCGCGGGCGGTGAGCGCCTCGAGCCCCGCCTCCGGAGCGAGGGCGGAGTCGCGGCCGCTGGTGTAGGCCTCCACGAGGCGGCGGGTCACGGTCGGGGCGAACAGCATGTCGCCGGAGGCGATCGTGCGGATCGCGGCGATCAGCCGCTCCGGCGGGGTGTCCTTGAGCAGGAACCCCGAGGCCCCGGCCCGCAGCGCGTCGTAGACGTACTCGTCCAGGTCGAAGGTGGTCAGGATCAGCACCTTCGGCGGCGCGTCCGCGGAGGCCAGGACGCGTTCGGTCGCCGCGATGCCGTTCAGGCCCGGCATCCGCACGTCCATCAGGATCACGTCGGGCCGTACGGCGGCGGCCAGCGCGACGGCCTCCTCACCGCCGGAGGCCTCACCGGCCACCTCCAGGTCCGGCGTCGCCCGGATCAGCGCGGAGAAACCCGCGCGTACCAGGACCTGGTCGTCGACGACCAACACCTTGATCATTGGCTCCCTCGCTCAGCGCTCGCCGGCTCGCCGCCGCCTGCGGACGGCAGCGGCAGCACGACCGCGACCTCGAACCCGCCCTGCGGGCGCGGCCCGGAGATCACGGTTCCCCGGTAGAGCCTGACCCTCTCACGCATCCCGATCAAGCCGTGCCCCCCGGACGTCCCGCGGCGCCCGGGGGGCACGGGCTCCAGAGGGCCGCGGGGTCCGGCCGGGGGAGAGCCGTCGTCGGTGACCGTGACGCGCAGCGCCTGGTCGCCGTAGTCCAGCCGGACCCCGGCCCGGGCGGGGAAGGCGTGCTTGATCACATTGGTGAGACCCTCCTGGACCACCCGGTAGACGCACAGCTCCATGCCGGGACTGAGCGGCCGGACGCTCCCGGTCACCTTCACGTCCACCGGCACCCCGGCGGTCCGGACCCGCTCGACGAGCGGGCCCAGCTGGGACAGTCCGGGCGTGGGGTCGTAGACGCCGTCACCGTCGCCGTCCGCTCCGCCGCGCCCCCGGTCGAGGCGGAGCACTGCGAGCAGCCGCCGCATCTCCTCCAGCGCCTCGTGGCTGGTGTCGGCCACCGTGGCCAGCGCGGTCCTGGCGGTGCCGGGATCGCTGGCGAACACGTAGCGGGCCAGCCCCGCCTGCACGGAGATCACGGACATGTGGTGGGCGACGATGTCATGCAGCTCCCCGGCGATGCGGACCCGCTCCTCGGTGACCGCCCGCCGGGCCCTGTCCTCCTGCTCCTGCCGGAGCCGCTCGGTCAGCTCGGCCAGCCGGCGGTTCCGCTCGGCGAGCCTGCGGACCCCGGAGCCGAACGCCGTGGCGACGGCGACCAGCGCGACGCTCTGGACCCCGTTCAGCACGACCAGCCCGCCGGCGGCCATCGCCGAGGCCGTCCACCACGCCGCGGTCCCGACCGCGGCGGCGGCGAGCGCGGTCCGGGGAGACCGGTGGACGGCGACGGTGTAGACGGCCAGCAGCACCGCGACGTTGTTCACCGTCGGCTGGTAGCCCAGCAGGTGGTGGCAGGCGGCGGCGGCCGAGCAGAGGACGAGCACGGCGACGGGGGCCCGCCGGCGCAGCGCGACCGGCAGATTGGCCAGGCAGATCAGCAGGACCGCGACCGCGTCGGGCCGCCGCCACGGGCCGCTGTGGTCCATCGCGCTCCACAGCACCGTGATCACGGTGAGCCCGGCGGCGGACGCCGCGTCCGCCAGAAGGGGGTCGATCCGGCCGATCAGGCCCGCCCACGCCGTCACTCGCATCCGCACCCGCGAATGCTAGCCAGAGCGGCCCGCCGGTTCATCGCACGGCGGATCGATCGGGCATACCGCGGAAGTCGTACGGCGGGAGCGCGCGTACCGCGCAGGTCACGGCCGGATCAGACCTCAGGACGACGCGGGGAGCGGCACGGCGATCTACCGTGGGTCCGGTCATGGCCCGCCGCCCTGGCCGGAGACCCGCGGGCGGGGGCGGTCTCCGCGGCGACGAGGGCGGGACGGCCGTGTCATGTCCCGGGCGGTGGCCGGGGCCGGAGGGGAGACCGGGCCCGGCCACACCGGCCGGAGAGGCCGCCCGCGGCGGACGTCACGGTGCGTGGCGGCCACCCCCGCATGTTTGCCGTGGGTGGGGAGGGTAGCGCCTACCTCTGTAGGGAGGAGGCGCGTCATGGCGAACGCTACGAAAGAAGCCCTGTCCACCGGCGAACTGATCCGGCAGGTCTCCGAAGAGGTCTCCCGCCTGGTCAGGGACGAGATCCGGCTGGCCAAGATCGAGCTCGCGGAGAAGGGCAAGTACGCGGGACGCGGAGCGGGCCTGTTCGGCGGGGCCGGGGTCGTCGCCCTGTACGGCGGCGGCGCGCTGGTCGCCGCGGTCGTTCTGCTGCTCGCCCAGGTCATGCCCGCGTGGGCCGCCGCGGCGCTCGTCGGCGCCGTGCTGCTCGTCGCGGCCGCGATCCTCGGGTTCCGGGGCAAGCGCCAGGTGTCCGCGATGGGTTCGCCGACCCCCGAACGGACCATCCGCAGTGTCAAGGACGACATCGACGCCGTGAAGGAGAGGGCACACCGATGAGCGAGACCGATCCGGGTCCCGGCAGGGACATGTCGGAGGCGGGCGTGACCGGCGCCCGCAGACAGGAGATCGGCACCCCCATCCCCTCGGACGAGCGCGGGTCGCTGAACATCCCGCCGAACGAGCCGGAGACCAGGCCCGGCGCCGGCTCGGGGCGGGGGGCGTCCACCGGCGACCTCGGGCTCCCGCCCTGGGAGGGCGGGACGCCCCAGTCGTTCGGGAGCGACGCGGGTGCCGTCCGAGGACCGCAGAGTCCGGAGGAAGCCGTGCGGCGGGAGATCGAGGAGACCCGCCGCGAACTGGGAGACAGTGTGGAGGCGCTGATGCACAAGACCGACGTGAAGGGGCGCGTGCAGGAGAAGGCCGCCCACATGGGTGACGACCTCAAGCGCATGGGCGCGGCCACGGCCGGTACCGCCACCGGGCTGGTGGACCGCGTCAAGGGGGCGGCCCCCGAGATGCTGGACAAGGCCAAGCAGGCCACGCCCGCCGAGGTGAGGCACGCGGCGGAGAGGGTCTCGACCGAGGCCGGCCGGCGGCCGGCCGCGACCCTGGCGGTGCTCGGCGCCGTCGCGCTGGTCGTGGTCCGCGTCCTGCGGAACAGGAGGAGCAGCCCGTCCGGGACGGGCAAGGCGAAGCTCGTGACGGGCGGAGCGGTCGCGGCCGGCGTGTCGAAGCTCATGAGGAGCAAGTCGCCGGCGACGCGCATGCCGAGGATCACCAAGGGCGGGACGTCCGCGACGCGCATGCCGCGGCTCATAACGAGCAGCCCCACCGGGACGGGCATGCCGCGCCTGCGCAAGCACAACCCCACCGGGCTGGGGAGGCTGAAGTTCCGGCAGAGCAGGCCGTTCGGGGCCGGGTTCCTGAGCTCCGGCAAGGGTAAGCCGGTCGACATCGGGATCCTGCGCTTCCAGCGGAGCAAGCCCGCCGGGACCGGCATCCTGCGCTTCGGGAAGAAGGAGCCGGCCGGAGGCGCCCTCGCGCGGCTGCGGGGGAAGAGCCGGTAGATGAGCACGCCGCACGCGGCCCGGTCCAGCCACCAGGCGGACCGGGCCGCTCCCGAGACCCCCGCCCAGCTGTCGCCGAGGGACTGGTGGGGGGTGCTCAAGCGCACGGTCCGGGAGTTCCGCGACGACAGCCTGATGGACTGGGCCGCCGCGCTCACCTACTACGGGGTCCTGTCGATCTTCCCGGCGCTCATCGTCCTCGTCTCGCTGTTCGGCCTCGTCGGGCAGGACGTGATCTCCACGCTCCTGGCGCAGGTCTCGGCGGTGGCCCCCGCCGACGCCACCGAGCTGGTCGAGCAGCAGGTGCGGAACCTGCGGACCACCCAGGGCACGGGCCTGGTGGCGATCTTCGGTCTGCTGCTGGCCCTCTGGTCGGCCTCCGGGTACGTCGGGGCGTTCGTCCGGGCGGGGAACGCCATCTACGACATCGAGGAGGGACGGCCCTTCTGGAAGCTGACCCCGCTCCGGGTCGGCCTCACCCTGCTCCTGGTCCTCCTGCTGGCCGTCAGCGCGGTGATCGTCACCTTCACCGGGCAGCTCGCCCGGCTGGCGGGCGACGCGCTGGGGGTCGGCGACACCGCGGTGACGATCTGGAGCATCGCCAAGTGGCCCGTCCTGGTGCTGATCGTCTCGTGCCTGGTGATGCTGCTGTACTGGGCCGCCCCCAACGTCCGCCAGCCGGGCTTCCCCTGGATCAGCCCGGGAGGCCTGCTGGCGGTGCTGCTGTGGATCGCGGTCTCCGCGGGATTCGCGGTCTACGTGGCCAACTTCGCGTCCTACAACAAGACCTACGGCGCGCTCGGCACGGTCGTGGTCTTCCTCATCTGGCTCTGGCTGTCCAACATGGCGATCCTCCTGGGCGCCGAGTTCGACGCCGAGCTGGTGCGCGGCCGGAAGATCGCCCAGGGCCACCCCCCGGCCGCCGAGCCGTACGTCGAGCCGCGCGACCCCGCCGAGGAGGACCCCGGCCGTCCCGGCGGCGAGGGCCTCGGCCGCCCTGATGACGGAGGTCCGGCCCGCCCGGGCTGAGCCGCTCCGGGCGCAGGCCGGGCCGGTGGACGACGACTGCGCGACGGAGGGGCGGGGCCCTCCGGCCGCGGAGCGTACGCCGGACGGCCGGTCGTCCGCGGCCGGCCCGGTCGTTCCCCGTTTCCCCGCCTGTCCGTGCCGAAGGTCTCTTGGGCCGTTCCCGGGGGAGTCACGGGCCGGGGAAGGGCAGAGAGTCACCGCAGGGACCACCCGCGGGCCACGGCCCCCGGTGACGAGGAGGAGCGCGCATGGGGCGGACCGTGGTGATCGGAGCCGGGCTCGGGGGCCTGGCCGCGGCGATGCGGCTGGCCGCCGCGGGGCGGGACGTCACCGTGGTGGAGGCGCGGGACGCGCCGGGCGGCTGCTGCGGCAGCGCCCGGCTGGGGCCCTACCGCTTCGACACCGGGCCGTCGGTGCTCACCATGCCGGACGTCCTGGCCGGAGCCTTCGCCGCCGCGGGCGAGGACATGGACGACTGGCTGCCGCTGCGCCGGCTGGACCCGTACTACCGGCTCCGCTACCACGACGGCTCCCACCTGGACGTCGTGGCGGGCGAGGAGGCGATGGCCGAGGAGGTGCGGCGGCTGTGCGGCCCGGCCGAGGCGGACCGCTACCGGCGGTTCCGGGCCCGGCTCGCCGAGCTGTTCGCCGCCGAGTGGCCCGCCTTCATCGACCGGGACATGACGCGGCTGCGCGACCTCGCCGGGCCGGCGGCGCTGCTCCGCATGGCCCGCCTGGCCGCCCTGGGCGGCTTCCGGCGGCTGGACCGGCTGGTGGGCGCCCACCTCACCGACCCCCGGCTGGTCAAGGCGCACACCTTCCAGGCGCTGTACGTCGGCCTGTCGCCGCGGCAGGCGCTCGGCGTCTACGCGGTGATCGCCCACATGGACACGGTCGGCGGCGTCTACTTCCCCCGCGGCGGCGGCATGCACGCCATCCCCCAGGCGATGGCGGCCGTGGCGGAGAAGGCCGGGGCACGCCTCAGGTACGGCGTGCGCGCGGTCAGGGTCGAGACCGGCGCCTCGGGCGTCAGCGGCGTCCGGCTGGACACCGGGGAACGCCTGCCCGCGGACAGCGTCGTGGTCGCCTGCGACCTGCCGCACGCCCACGCCGGGCTGCTCCCGCGCGGCGCGGGCGACTGGCGGCTGCGCCGCCCCCGCTACTCGCCGTCCTGCCTGGTCCTCCACTTCGGCCTCGACCGGCGCCTGCCCGGCCAGGCCCACCACACCCTGCACTTCGGCGCGGACTGGCACTCCTCCTTCGCCGCCCTGGCCCGCGGCCGCCCCCAGCCGGACCCGAACCTGCTGGTCACCTACCCCGAGTCCGACGGCGAGGCCGCGCCCGCGGGCCACGCCACGCTCACCGTGCTGGAGCCCGCCCCCAACCTGGCGCACGGCCGCTGGGACGGGCTGACCCCGCGCCTGGAGGAGCGGCTGCTGGCGAGGCTCGCCGGCCTGGGCTACGGAGACCTGTCGGGCGCCCCCC
This sequence comes from Planomonospora corallina, assembly GCF_042650625.1. Lineage (NCBI taxonomy): Bacteria > Bacillati > Actinomycetota > Actinomycetes > Streptosporangiales > Streptosporangiaceae > Planomonospora > Planomonospora corallina. The sequence continues at coordinate 127,144 of NZ_JBHSBM010000005.1, read as the reverse complement.
GGATCACGTTCGACCCGCCCGGCTGGGCCCGGCTCGGCCACTCGGCGGGCACCCCGTTCGCCCTGGACCACCGCTTCCGCCAGACCGCCTGGTTCCGTCCGGCGGGCGCCGCCCGGCGCGTGCCCGGCCTGCACTTCGCGGGCATGTACACCGCGCCGGGCGTGGGCGTGCCCCCGGTGCTGATCTCGGGGCGGCTGGCCGCCGAACGCATCCTGGAGGCCGGCCGGTGACGTCCGCGCACCCGAGGGCGGCCGGGGCGCCGCCGGTCTCGCTGACCCGCAGCTACGAGCTCTGCCGCAGGCTCAACGCCCGGTACGGGCGCTCCTACTACCTGGCGACCCTGCTGCTGCCCGCCTGGAAGCGCCCCCACGTGCACGCCCTGTACGGCTTCGCCCGGTACGCCGACGAGATCGTGGACTCCTTCACGGTGACCGGGGACCGCGCGGCGGCCCTCGACCGGCTGGCGGGGCGGCTCGCCCCCGCGCTGGCCGGCGAGGCCACCGGCGATCCCGTGCTGCCCGCGTTCGCGCAGACCGTGCGCTGCTTCGGCATCGACCACGCCGACATCCGGGCGTTCCTGGCGTCGATGCGGGCCGACCTGACCGTCACCCGCTACGCCACCTACGACGACCTGCTCGGCTACATGGAGGGGTCGGCCGCGGCCATCGGCACGATGATGCTGCCCGTCCTCGAGCCGCTGCCGGGCCTGGCGGAACGGGCCCGCGAACCGGCCCGCCAGCTCGGGCTGGCCTTCCAGCTCACGAACTTCCTGCGCGACGTCGCCGAGGACCTGGCACGCGGCCGGGTCTACCTGCCCCTGGCCGACCTGGACCGGTTCGGCGTATCCGTCGCCGACCTGGGGCGGCCCGCCGCGGGTGCGGCCCTGCGCGAGCTGCTGGCCTTCGAGGCGGAACGGGCGCGCGGGCACTACCGGCGGGCCCGGGAGGGCGTGGACATGCTCACCCCCTCCTCCCGGCCGTGCGTGCGCGCCGCCTGCGAGCTGTACGGCGGAATCCTCGACCGGATCGAGGCCGCGGGGTACGACGTCCTGCGGGGCAGGACCACCGTGCCGCGCCGCCGCAGGCTGGTCGTCTTCGCCCGCCACCTGGTCGCGTCGGCCGCGGCGGACCGGGCGGAGCGCCGGGCGCCCGCCGGGACGGGACCGCGGCGGTGAGCCGGCCGGCGCGGCGGCTACGGCGGCGGGCCCGCGGCAGGACCGGGAGGACCGGGAGGACCGGGAGGACCGGGAGGACCGGAGGGGCCGAGAGGATCCGTGCCGTCCCAGGTTCCTTCGCTGCCGTACGGGGCGAACCGGGCGAACAGCTCCTCGGAGTACCAGTCCTCGTCCCGGGTCCGGCCGATCACCCGCCGGTGCGCCCCGTCCCGGTAGGCGAAGCCCCGCACGGCGGCGGCGTCACGCCAGAGCGAGAACGTGGCCTGCCGGGCCAGCGGCCACTCCCCGACGCCGAGTGAGGCCAGGCAGCCGTCCTGCTCCCGCAGCAGTCCGTCCACCGCCGGGACCGACCGGTAGAACGCGACGAGCCGGGACGGCCGGACCGACGCCCGGGTCAGCACCGCGACCGGCCCGCCGGCCCCGTCTCCGGCCGGGCCCGGCCCCCCGCTCCGGCGACCGCCCTCCGCCGGGCTCCGGTCCACCGGCCGGCCGGTGCACGGGGCACTCCCGGACGGGCCTGTCCGGTGCAGGCCGAACGGGTCGGCCCCGCCCCACCTCCCGCGCGAGGACAGCGGTGCCAGCCGTACCTGCCACCGCTCCAGGGCCCGGCGCCGCCAGCGCCCCGCCACCGGGGAGCGGGCCAGGAAGGCGTCCAGGTCCCGCTCGTCCCGCCAGACCGCGAACAGCGCCCAGCGGCGCAGGTCCGCGCCGAGGCCCGTGGAGGCGCCCCGGCCGGTGCCCAGCAGCCGCCAGAACACCAGCCCGGGGGTGCGCGCCAGTACCGGCCGGTCGAACGCCATGTACCGCATGGCCCCCGGATCCGCGTACCGGACGAGGTGGAACGAAGCGATGGTCCCCGTGCTCGTCGCCGTCATCGTGCGCTTCGGCCAGACCGCCCGGGCCGCGCGCGACCGGCCGGCGCCCGTGCGGGACCGCCCGGGGCCGCCGGAGCGGACCCTTCCGGAACGGGACCGGCCAGGACCGGTCCCGGCCCTTCCGGAACGGGACCTGCCGGACCGGCGCCCGCCCTGACCGACGGGTAGGTACGGCCCCGCCAGCGGCGCACCGGCTGGAACGTCGCGGCGGTCAGCCGCACCGCCGCCACCGGGTCCAGCAGCGGCGACAGCAGCACGCCCGGCCCCGGCCGCCGGTAGCTGCCGCGCAGCGCCCCGGCCAGCAGCAGCCGCACCGCCAGCAGCCCGAGGTCGAGCCGGGTGGGGCGGCCCGCGAGCAGCCGGAGCGCCGGCAGGGCGGCGGTGAGCCAGACCACCGCCAGGTCGGCCGCCTGCCGGGCGGGGGAGGTGACGTCGGCCAGCGACAGCGACCGGCCCCACTCCCGCCAGACCCCGGCCGCGGACTCGTGCATGTCGACCTCCAGCAGCCCGCCCGCGTCCAGGAACCCCACCCTCCAGCCGTCGGCGGCCAGGGTGCGGGCGAGCGCCACGTCGTCGGCCATGTGCCTGCGGGCCCGGGCGAACCCGTCCGCGGCCAGCATCGCCGTACGGCGGAAGGCCATGCACTGGCCGTTGGCCGGCATCCGGTGCGGGGGCGGCGGCACGCGCGGGCCGACGGGGCCGAGCCGGTAGACCAGCGTCGCCAGGAACGCGGCGTGCAGCGCCTGCTCGGCGGCCCCGTCGCAGACGAAACGGGGGCCCACGGTGACCAGGTCGTAGGCGTCCAGGGCCGCGGCGAGCGCCCCGAACAGGCCGGGCGCCGGGCGTGTGTCGGCGTCGAGGGTGACCACGACGTCGCCGCGGGCCGCCTCGACCCCGTGCCGGAGCGCCCACTGCTTGCCCACCCAGCCGGCCGGCAGGGGCGGGGCGGGGAGGACATCCGCGCCGAGAGCGGCGGCCAGCCGCGCCGTGCCGTCCGAGGAGCCGTCGTCGACCACGACGACCTCGGCCACGGCCGGGTCGGCGAGCGCCGCCGACAGGCACGGGCCGATGCGGTCCTCCTCGTCCCGGGCCGGGACCACCACCGAGATCCGCGCGGCGGGGGCGTGAACCGGGGCGAGCGGCGGCAGCCGGGTCCGGCCGCGGGCCAGCCGCGCGGCGGCGGTGACGGCGGCGGCGGCCTGCAGCGCGGTCAGCACCGCGGTGCGCGGGCTCACCGGGGGAAGTCCTGCGCCACCAGCGCCGCCACGATGCGGCCGCCCATCGCCACCAGCGGCAGGCCGCCCCCCGGGTGCGCCGAGCCGCCCACCAGGTACAGGCCGCGGCGCGGCCCCCGGTTCCCGGGGCGGCGCAGCGGGGCCAGCGGGCCGCCGTGCGCGCCGCCGTAGATCGCCCCGCCCCAGGCGCCGTAGCGCTCGCGCAGGTCGGCGGGGGTGAACAGGTCGACGAAGCGGAGCCGGCCCGACAGGTCGAGCCCCCGCTCCGCCAGCCGCTCCAGGACCAGGTCCCGGTAGGCCTGCGGGGACATCGGCCACCGGGAGGGGTCGCGGGCCGGGACGTTGGCCAGCACCGTCCAGCTCTCGCACCCGTCCGGCGCCTGCGACGGGTCGTCGACGGCCGGGCAGCCGACGTAGAGCGTCGGATCCTCCGGCGGGCGCCGCCGGTCGAAGACGTCGGCGAACTCCCGCCGGTAGCCGGAGGAGAAGAGCACCGAGTGGTGCGCCAGTCCCTCCGTCCGCCCCTCCACCCCGGCCAGCAGCAGGAAGGCCGAGGACGACAGGCCGAGCGAGGCGATCCGGCGCAGCCGCCGCCGGTCCGGCAGCAGCCGCCCGTACAGCGCGGCCGCGTCGGTGTTGGCGACCACCGCGTCGGCGCGCACGCGCTCGCCGGAGGCCAGCCGCACCCCCAGCACGCGCTCGCGGTCGGCGAGCACCTCGGCGACCTCGGTCTCCAGGGAGACCTCCACGCCGGCCTTCTCCAGCGCCGCGGCCAGCGCGTCCGCGAGGCGGGGCAGCCCGCCCGCCACGTACCAGCCGCCCCCGCCGTGCTCGAGCGCGACCGCGCTGCCCAGCGCGGCGGGCGCCCTGTAGGGACTGGACCCGGCATAGGTGGCGTAGCGGCCGGCGTACTGGCGCAGCCGCGGGTCGGTGAAGAACCGCCGGGCCAGCCCGTCCAGGGTCCGGCCGGGCGCGACCGCCAGCAGGTCGCGGGGGCGGACGCCGCCGTGCGGCCGGGAGAGCGCGGGCCCGGCGAAGAAGGTGCGCCGCGACGCGGCGAGGCACTCGCGGGCCCAGGCGTGGAAGGCACGCCAGCCGTGCCCCTGCCCGGGAGCGAGGCGCTCCACGGCCGCGGCCATGCGTTCCGGGTCGCGGTGCGCGGTCAGCACCGAGCCGTCGGCGAAGCGGTAGCGGCACAACTCGCGCGGCTCGACCAGATCCAGCGCCAGGCCCAGGCCGGTGAACAGCTCCGGCAGGGTCAGCAGGGACGGGCCGAGGGAGAAGGCGAAGCCGTCGCGCCGGTGCTCGGCGAGCTTGCCGCCCAGCCGGGGCAGCCGCTCGCAGACGCGGACCCGGTGCCCTGCGCGGGCCAGCAGCAGCGCGGCCACCATGCCGCCGACGCCGCCGCCCGCCACGATCACCTCCGCCATCGCCGCCCCCAGGCGAGCAGGACGAACACTCCCATGCAGCTCCCTCCGGCGGCGGAGACCAGCGGGTCGGGCGGGTCGAAGACCGCCGCGAACCCGATCGTCTCCATGACCGCCATCACGGTGTAGATCGCCAGCAGCCCGGTGCTCCGCGCCGCCGGTTCGGCCGTCGTCCGCTCGACCACCGCCATCACCAGCAGCGAGACCAGCAGCCAGCCGGCGAAGTTGGCGAGCGGGACGCCCCGGTAGGGGCCGGGATCGTGCCAGACCCAGAGCCCCAGCCTGATCATCTGCGGATCGAGGAACAGGTCCCACGCGGTGAGCGCCGCCGCGCCCAGCGCCACGCGGCCGGCCCGGCCGCCCGGCAGCGCGGCGGAGGCCGCCGCGTGGGCGGCCAGGCCCATGCCGCCCCAGGCCAGCGCCACGACCACCGGGACCCCGCCGAGCTGCGGCTGGAGCACGCCGGTGTAGTGGTAGTCGCCGAACGGCAGGCCGGTCCTGAGCCCGATCCACTCCGCGGCGTACCCGATGGCGGACGCGGCGCCGAACGCGGCGGCGGCCCGGGGGAGGGTGTGGACCGCCGCGGCGAAGGCGAGCGCGCCCGCCGCGAGTAGGAGCACCACCACGCCGGTGAGGAGGATCGGGCGCGGATGCAGTCCGGTCGCCACCTGCGCCGCCACCATGGCCGCCAGGAGCGCGGCCCCGGCCCGGTTCCACGCCGTGCGGGCGGCGGGCCCGCCCGCCGGGCGCGCCGTACGGCCCGCGGCCACGGCCTGCTCACCGGTCACGGTGTCCTCCCACCCGTGTCCTCCCGCCCGTGTTTTCCCGCCCGTGTTTTCCCGCCCACCCGCGTCCTCCTGCCGTCCGCACGCGCGCCGCTCGCGATCCGTCCCACGGATGGTTCTCTCCCGCCGCATGCATCCGGCACCTCCTGTCCGGACCTGGTTCGGGGAAACCCGGTGGTCACCGGGGCGGACGGCCGTACGGCCGGGGCGGGGCGGGCCGGGGCGCGGGGGAGCGCGAGGGAGGAGGGAGAGGCCATTGACCGCGCAACGATCCTGCCGCTAGCGTCGGGAACCCCGTCGTCAGGGGGCCGGGCGGCACCGGGGAGCACCGGGGAGCACCGGGGAGCACCGGGGAGCACCGGGGAGCACCGGGGAGCAGGGCCCGGGCGGCTCCGGGGAGCAGGGAGAAGGCGTGACCGTGCACGGACCCGGCCTCGGCCGGTACTACGAGGACTTCACCGTCGGCGACGTCTACCGGCACCCGCTCGGCCGCACGATCAGCGAGGCCGACAACACCTGGTTCACGCTGCTGACGATGAACACCAACCAGAACCACTTCAACGCCCACTTCGCGGCGGGCGCCCCGGTCGGGAGGATCATCGTCAATTCGGGGCTCACCGTGGCGATCGTGCTCGGCCTCTCGGTCGTCGACGTCAGCCAGAACGCGTCGATGAACCTCGGCTGGGAGGAGATCCGGCTGACCCACCCGGTCTTCGTCGGAGACACGCTCTACGCCGAGTCGATCGTGCTGGACAAGCGCGAGTCGGGCTCGCGGCCGTACGCCGGGATCGTCACCTGCCGCACCCGCGGCCTCAACCAGGACGGCGACGAGGTGCTGTCCTGGCGGCGGAGCGTCATGGTCTACAAGCGCGACGCCCCGCACGACAAGGGCTTCTTCCCGGAGGCCAGGAACGGCCCCATGACGATCTAGCGGGCGGCGCCCCACCCGGACGGCGCCCCCCACCGGGCGGCCCCCACCCGGGCGGCCCCCACCCGGGCGGCGCCCGCCCGCCCCCTCCCGCACGGCTGAAAGGACGCAAGGAGTGGATTTCGAGCTGAACGACGAGCAGCGGCTGTTCCGGCAGACCCTGCGGGAGTTCGTCGACGCGGAGATCGTCCCGGTCGCCCCGGAGTGGGAGCGGACCGGCCGCTACCCGGCCGAGATCGTCGAGCGGTTCAAGGAGATGGGCCTGTTCGGGATCACGGTCCCCGAGGAGTACGGCGGGCTCGCGCTGGACCGGGTCTCCTTCGCCCTCGTCTTCGAGGAGATCGCCCGCGGCTGGATGGGCGTGGCCGGGGTGCTCGGCTCGCACTCCCTGTCGGCGTGGATGATCGCGAAGTACGGCACCGAGGAGCAGCGGAAGGCCTACCTGCCGGACCTGGCCACCGGCGCCCGCCGTACCGGGATCGCGCTGACCGAGCCGGGCGCGGGCACCGACCTGCAGGGCATCGCCACCCGCGCGGTGCGCGACGGCGACCACTACGTGATCAACGGCACCAAGACGTGGATCACCAACGCCCGGCACGCCGACCCGATGCCCGTCCTGGTCAAGACCTCGGTCACCGATCCGGCGCACCGGGGCATGTCGCTGATCCTCGTCGAGGCCGGCACCCCCGGCTACTCCGTCAGCCGCGACCTGCCCAAGCTCGGCTACAAGGGCACCGAGACCTGCGAGGTCGTCCTCGAGGACGTGCGGGTCCCGGTCTCGGCCCTGCTCGGCGGCGTCGAGGGCCGGGGCATGCAGCAGGCGCTCTCGGCGCTGGAGCTCGGCCGGATCAACATCGCCGCCCGCGCGGTCGGCGTCTCCCAGTGCGCCTACGACGCCGCGCTGGAGTACTCCCGCCAGCGCCGGGCCTTCGGCAGGCACATCTCCGGCTTCCAGGCGATCCAGCTCAAGCTCGCCGACATGGCCACCGAGATCCAGGCGGCCCGGCTGCTCACCTACTGGGCGGCGGTCCGCTCGGAGGCGGGCGCGGTGAACGCCGAGGCTGCGATGGCCAAGTACTTCGCCTCGGAGACGGCGCTGCGCACCACCATGGAGGCGATGCGCATCCACGGCGGCTACGGCTACTCCCAGGAGTTCGTGGTGGAGCGCCTCTACCGCGACGCGCCGCTGATGGCCATCGGCGAGGGCACCAACGACGTGCAGCGCATGGTCATCGCCAAGTCGCTCGTCTCGGGGGCCGCCCGGGTCGGCTGGTGAGCCGGCCGAACGGAATATCGGAAATATCCAGAAATGTGAGGTAAACCACCTCCGGAAACTGTCCGATCGGTCAGATCCTGACCGATCGGACAGGCATCCTTGAAGGAGGAGGTGGTTCCGTGTCGCGCAGCGCCCGCCCGGGCACCCGTGAGGAGATCCTGGACGCCGCGTCCAGGCTGTTCGCCGCCACGGGGTTCAAAGGCACGTCGTTGCAGGACATCGCCAGCGCGGTCGGCTGCTCCAAGGCCGCCCTGCTGTACCACTTCGACGGCAAGGACGCGATCCTGGGCGAACTGCTGGCCCCGGCCGTCGAGGCGTTCCGCGACCTCGACGCCCGCCTGGCCGCCCTCGGCGACGAGGCCGTGCGGTCCGCGGCCGTCGAGGGCTACGTGGACCTCGTGCTCCGCTTCCGCCGCGAGGTCACGGTGCTGTACGGGGACATCCCGGAGCTGCTCCAGCGCCCGGCCTTCGCCGGCGTGCACGAACTGATCGAACGGCTCAAGGACGCGCTGGCCGGGCGCTCCCGCACCCCGCAGGCGCACGCCGCCGCGCTGCTGGTGCTCGGCGGCGTGCCGATCGCCTGCATGGAGCAGCTCGACCTACGTGACGACGAGTTGCGCGCCCTCCTGGCCGGGAGCGCGGTCCGCGCCCTCGACCTCCCCGGCGCCTGACGGCGCCCCTCCGAACTCCCGCCTCCTCCTTCCGGTTTTTCCGATATTCCCGATAAGGATTTCTGATGGCCACCTTGCTGTACCGGCTCGGCCGAGCCTCCTTCCGCCACCGGCGGATGGTCCTCGCCCTGTGGCTGGCCGTACTGGCCGCCCTGGGCGGGTCCGCCGCCGCCTTCATGGGCTCCATGGCGAGCAACTTCTCGATGCCCGGCACCGAGGCGCAGCGCGCGCTCGACACCCTGGCCGAGCAGTTCCCGCAGGCCTCCGGGGCGGCCGGCACCATCGTCGTGGCGGCCCCCGAGGGGCGGCAGCTGACCTCCGGGCAGGACGCCGCGACCGTCCAGGCGCTGGTCAAGGAGGCCTCGACCCTGCCCGGCGTGCTGGCGGCCCTCGACCCGTTCCAGACCAAGGCGTTCTCCCCGGACGGCCGGTACGCCCTGATCCAGGTGCAGTTCGCCACCCGCGGCGACGAGGTGACCGACGCCCAGCGCGAGGCCTACGCGAAGGTGGGCAAGGCCGCCGAGGGCACGGACCTGAAGGTGGCGGCCGGCGGTGAGGTCATGACCGCCGAGCCCGAGATCGGCTCCACCGAGGCCCTCGGCGTCGCCGTCGCGGCGGTCGTGCTCGTCATCACCTTCGGCTCGCTGGTCGCGGCCGGGATGACCCTGCTCAACGCGCTCATCGGCGTCGGCGCCGGCATGGCCGGCCTCTACGCCCTCAGCGGCGTCATCGAGCTGACCACCACCGCCCCGATCCTCGCCCTCATGCTCGGCCTGGCCGTCGGCATCGACTACTCGCTGTTCATCACCTCCCGGCACCGGCAGAACCTCGCCGAGGGCCTGGAGCCCGAGGAGGCCGCCGGGCGCGCCGTCGGCACCGCCGGCTCGGCCGTCGTCTTCGCCGGCGCCACCGTGGTCATCGCGCTCGCGGGCCTGGCGGTGGTCGGCATCCCGTTCCTGACCATCATGGGCCTGGCCGCCGCGGGCACCGTCGCCGTCGCCGTCGCCGTGGCGATCACGCTCCAGCCCGCGCTGCTCGGCTTCGCCGGCCGCCGCATCCTGCCCCGCAAGCACCGCGCCGCCGTGCCGGAGACCGGCGAGGGCGCCGGCACCGAGGAGAAGGACACCGAGGAGAAGGACACCGAGGAGAAGAAGGAGCGGCACCCCTTCAGCTTCCGCTGGGGCTACTTCGTCACCCACCACCGGCTCCCGTTCATCCTCGCCGGCGTGGTCGCCCTGGGCGCGCTGGCCGTCCCCGCGGCGGACATGCGCCTGGCGCTGCCCGACCACGGCACCGCCCCGGTCGGCTCCTCCGCGCGCGAGGCCTACGACCTCACCGCCGAGGGCTTCGGCCCCGGCTTCAACGGCCGGCTGGTCGCCGTCGTCACGGCCGGCTCCGCGCAGGCCACGCAGCAGGCCGTCGGGCAGGCCGTCCAGCTGATCCAGAGCACGCCCGGCGTGCTCGCCGTCGCCCCGCAGGGGGTCAACGCCGAAGGCACCACCGCGCTGCTGAGCGTGATCCCCAAGACCGGCCCGACCGACGAGGCGACCGAGACGATGGTCCACGAGATCCGCGAGCGGGTCTCCGGCGTCTCCGGCGCGGAGATCGCCCTGACCGGCGTCACCGCGATCGGCATCGACATCTCCGAGAAGCTCGCCGACGCCCTCCCCGTCTACCTGCTGCTCGTCGTGGGCCTGTCCGTCCTGCTGCTGATGCTGGTCTTCCGCTCGGTGCTCGTCCCGGTCAAGGCGGCCCTCGGCTTCCTGCTCACCGTCGGCGCCACCTTCGGCATCACCGTCGCGATCTTCCAGGAGGGCCACCTGGCCGGCCTGGTCGGCCTGGACACGCCCGGCCCGCTGGTCAGCTTCCTGCCGATCCTGCTCATCGGCATCCTGTTCGGCCTCGCCATGGACTACCAGGTCTTCCTGGTCTCCCGGATGCGGGAGGACTTCGTGCACGGCGACACCGCCCGGCAGGCCACCGTCAACGGCATGGGCCACGGCGGCCGGGTCGTCACCGCCGCCGCGCTCATCATGATCTCCGTCTTCGGCGGCTTCGTGTTCATGGACGACCCGATCATCAAGTCGATGGGCTTCGCCCTGGCCCTCGGCGTCGCCGTCGACGCCTTCGTGGTCCGGATGACGATCGTGCCGGCGGTCATGTCCCTGCTCGGCGACAGCGCGTGGTGGCTGCCCCGGTGGCTGAACCGCGCCCTGCCCAACGTCGACATCGAGGGCGAGGGGCTCCGCGCCCACCTCGACCGCGACGCCGAGAGGGTCCCCGCCGGGGTCTGACGGCGAGCCGCCGCCCCCGGGTCCCGCACCGCGAACCCGTCCCGGCCCCCGGACTCCGGTCCGGGGGCCGCCGCGTTCCGGGGCCGCTGCATTCCGGGGGCCGCCGCGTTCCGGGGCCGCTGCATTCCGGGGGCCGCCGCGTTCCGGGGCCGCTGCATTCCGGGGGCCGCCGCGTTCCGGCGGGCGGCGTGCTCCGGTGGGCGGCGTGCTCCGGGGCGCGGGCCGGGGCGCGGGCCGGGGCCGTGCGGGTCGCCGCGGGCGGACGGGGCGGATAGGGTCCGGGGCGTGGAACCCGTCGTCGCCGTCCTACTGGTCGCCGCCCTGGTGGGCGTGCCCACCCTGGTGCTCTGGCGGGTGCTGCGCGGCCGCCGGGAACTGGGCAGCAGCCCGGCGGAGCGGGCCACGTTCGAGACCCTGCACACAGCCTCCCTCGCGGCGCCTCCGCTGCGCGCCGGCCTGACCGAGGCCGGCGCGCAGAAGGCGTCCCGGCACCTGCGCGCGCTGCTCGGCTCCCCGGCGCTGGCGATCACCGACCAGGAGCGGCTCCTCGTCTACGACGGCGAGGGCGACCACCACGCCCAGCAGGCGTTCGAGCACGCCGGCGAGACCCTGGCCGACGGCCGCACCCAGGTCCTCGGCCCGGAGGTCATCGCCTGCGACGGCCCGGAGTGCCCGATCCGGTACGCGGTCGTGGTGCCGCTGGCCACCGACGGCCGGGTGGTCGGCTCGCTGGCCGCCTACGGCGGTCACGCCTCAGCGGGACTGGTCCGGGCCGCCCACGAGGTCGCCAACTGGGTCGACTCGCAGCTCGAGCTGGCCGAGCTCGACCGCTCCCGGACCCGGCTGATGGAGGCCGAGGTCCGGGCGCTGCGCGCGCAGATCTCCCCGCACTTCATCTACAACTCGCTGACCACGATCGCGAGCTTCGTGCGCTCCGACCCCGACCGCTCCCGGGAGCTGCTGCTGGAGTTCGCCGACTTCACCCGCTACTCCTTCCGGCAGCACGGGGAGTTCACCACGCTCGACGAGGAGCTGCGCTCCATCGACCGCTACCTGACCCTGGAGCGCGCCCGCTTCGGCGACCAGCTCGAGGTCACCCTCCGCATCGCGCCGGAGGTGCTCCCGGTGGCGGTGCCGTTCCTGTGCCTGCAGCCCCTGGTGGAGAACGCCGTACGGCACGGCCTGGAGAGCAAGCCCGGCGTGGGCCGCATCACGATCATCGCCGAGGACGCCGGGACCGAGTGCCGGATCAGCGTCGAGGACGACGGGGTCGGCATGGACCCCGAGCGGCTGCGCCGCATCCTGGCAGGTCACGCCGACACCAGGTCGGGGACCGGGGGAGTGGGCCTGGCCAACGTGGACGAGCGGCTCCGCCAGGTCTACGGCGACGAGTACGGCCTGGTGGTGGAGACCGGCCACGGCGCCGGGACGAAGGTGAGCGTCCGCCTGCCCAAGTACCATCCCGGCGTCTCGGCCCGTTGATCCGCCCCCGCCGCCCCCGCCGTCCCGCAGGCTCTCCGCGGGACGGGTCCCCCACCCCGGAGGTTCGATGAGCGTCAGCCGTACCGGCGTCCCCGGCCCGGCGGCCGGTCCGCGGAAACAGGAGAGACCGGCCCGGGACGGGCTGGGGCGGCGGTTCTGGACGCTCTTCTCCTCCAGCGCCGTCTCCAACCTCGCCGACGGCGTGGGCCGGGTCGCCCTCCCCCTGCTGGCGGTGACCCTCACCCGCGACCCGGTGCTCGTCGCGGCGCTGTCGTCGCTGACCATCCTGCCGTGGCTGCTGTTCGCGATCGTCAGCGGCGCGCTGGTGGACCGGCTCGACCGGCGCCGGGTGATGGTCGCCGCCCAGCTCGTGCGGGCCGCGGTCGTCGGCCTGCTCACGGCGGCGGTGCTGGCCGGTCAGGCGGCGCTCTGGATGCTCTACGCGGCGGCCTTCGTGCTCGGCGCCGTCGAGACGCTCTACGACAACGCGGCCCACTCCATGACGCCCTCGGTGGTCCGGCGCGACCAGCTGGAGAAGGCCAACGGCAGGATGGAGGCCGCCTCGACCGTCGCCGAGAGCTTCCTGGGCGCTCCGCTGGCCAGCGCGCTGTTCGTCGCCGCCGCCGCGCTCCCGTTCCTGGCGAACTCGCTGGGCTTCCTGCTGGCGGGGGTGCTGCTGCTCCTGCTGCCCGGCCGCTACCGGGCCGAGCCGGAGGGGGAGCGGGAGGCGAACCTGCGCGCGGAGATGGCCGAGGGCGTGCGCTGGTTCTGGAACCACCGGCTGATCCGCGGGCTCACCCTGGTGGCGGGCCTGACCGGGGCCGCGTTCACCGCCGTCATGTCGGTGCTGGTGCTGTACGTGACGGACGTGCTGGGGTTGCCCGCCGCCGCGTACGGCTGGTTCACTCTGGCCTCCGGGGTCGGCGGCGTGGCGGGCGGGCTGGTCGTGCCGGCGCTGGTGCGGCGGTGGTCGCGGGCCGCGGTGATGGCCGTCGCGCTGACGGTGCCCGGGCTCTGCTTCGTGCTCATCGGCCTGCTGCCGTCCCCGGCGGCGCTGGCGGCCGCGATGCTGCTGGGCGGCGGGTCGCTGCTGGTGTGGAACGTGCTGATCATGTCGGTGCGCCAGGCGCTGGTGCCGGCGCACCTGTTCGGCCGCGTGCTCGGGGTGATCCGCACGCTGCTGTGGGGCCTGATGCCGCTCGGCGCGCTGGGCGGCGGCCTGCTGGCCCGCCTGTACGGCCTGCAGACCCTCGCGGTGGCCGGCGGCTGTGCGCTGGTGGTGCTCATGGTGCCGCTCTCGGTGACGCTGTACCGGCACCGGGCCCTGCTCCGCACCCTGGACCGGCCGGAATCTGTTGACACGTGATGTCTGATTCATCACTCTTTAGGGGATTCCGTGGTGGACGATCCGGAGGGGCGAGTGTGAGCGGCCTGCGTGTCCTGGCGGTGGACGACGAGCTTCCCGCGCTGGAGGACCTGGCCTACCTGCTGCGGGACGACCCGCGCATCGAGGAGGTCGCCCTCGCCAGGGACGGCGCCGCGGCGCTGCGCGCGCTGGACCGCGCCATCGCCGACGGGCGCCCGATCGACGCGGTCTTCCTCGACATCCGGATGCGCGGACTGGACGGCGTGGTGCTCGGTAGGCTGCTCTCGCAGTTCGCGAATCCACCCCGGGTGGTCTTCGTGACCGCCTACGAGGAGCACGCCGTGGACGCCTTCGAGATCAAGGCCGAGGACTACCTGCTCAAACCGGTCCGCCCGGAGCGGCTCGCCGAGGCCATCCGGCGGGTGTGCGTCTCGGCCGAGATCCCCGACGCCGACGGCGCGGGCCGTACCGACCCGCAGACGATCCCGGTCGAGCTCGGCGGCGTGACCCGGTTCGTCTCCAGCAGCGACGTCCGCTACGTCGAGGCGCAGGGCGACTACGCCCGCCTGCACACCGCCGGGGGCAGCCACCTGGTGCGCATCTCGCTGGCGACGCTGGAGGAGCGCTGGGCCTCGGCCGGGTTCGTCCGGGTGCACCGCAGCCACCTGGTCGCGGTCAAGCACATCGACGAGCTGCACATCGACTCCGGCCGCTGCGTGGTCCGCGTCGGCGGCGCCGAGATCCCGGTCAGCCGCCGGCACACCCGCGAGCTGCGCGACCTGCTGGTACGGCGGGCCCGCAAGGGCAGGCCCGAATGACCGCAGGGCAGGACGGCGGCGCGGCCGAGCGGGGACCGGGGCAGCGGCGCCGGGTCGAGCGGGCGCTGCGGGTGGGCGACCGGCTGGGCCGGCCCGCGGAACGGCCCCGCCGCCAGGTCGTGACCAGCCCCAGGACGCAGGCGGCGCGCCGCTCCCGGTACCCCGCCACCCGGGAGATCGACGAGCAGACCCGCCTGGGCGAGGTCTACATGCGCTCCCTGGTGCGCACCCAGTTCAGGCTCGCGCTGTTCGTGTGCACCGTGCTCGCCTGCGTGGTGGGCGGCCTGCCGCTGCTGTTCCTGCTCGTGCCCGACCTGCGCGAGCTGCACCTGCTCGGGATCCCGCTCCCGTGGGCGGTGCTCGCCGGACTGGTCTACCCCGCCCTCGTCGGCGGGGCCTGGTTCTACGTACGGCAGGCCGAGCGCAACGAGCGCCACTTCGCCGACCTGATGGAGAGCGAATGACCGGTCTCTCCGGCGGCAGGGCCGACAGCAGGGCCGGCAGCGGGACCGGCGGCGGGGCCGGCCGCGCATGAACACCGCCTACGGGCTGGCGGCCGTCGTGGTCGTGGTGCTGGCCGCCGTCCTCATCGGGGCGTTCGGCCTGCGCCTGTCGCGCACCACGTCCGACTTCTACGTGGCCTCGCGCACGGTCTCGCCCCTCTGGAACGCCTCCGCGATCGGCGGGGAGTACCTGTCGGCGGCGTCCTTCCTCGGCATCGCCGGGCTGATCCTGGCCTACGGCGCCGACATGCTCTGGCTCCCGGTCGGCTGGACGGGCGGCTACCTGGTGCTGCTGGTCCTGGTCTCCGCGCCGCTGCGCCGCTCGGGCGCCTACACGCTGCCGGACTTCGCCGAGGCCCGCCTGGAGTCGATGGCCGTGCGCCGCTGCGCCAGCGTGCTCGTGGTGCTGATCGGCTGGCTGTACCTCATGCCGCAGTTCCAGAGCGCCGGGCTGGTGCTGCGCACGATCACCGGGGCGCCCGCCTGGGCCGGGGGAGTGCTGGTGGCCGTCGTCGTCGCGGTCAACGTGCTCTCGGGCGGCATGCGCTCCATCACGTTCGTGCAGGCCTTCCAGTACTGGATCAAGCTCACCGCCCTCGCCCTGCCCGTGGTCTTCCTGCTGCTGGCCTGGCGCGTGGACGGCGCGCCCGCCCCGGCCGGGGAGACGCCCCCGGCCTTCGCCGAGCGGACCACGGTCACCGTGGCCGCGGACGTCACCGTGCGGGTGGACGCGCCCGTCCGGGTGACGGTCACCGGGCGCCTGGACGGGAGCTCCCACGACCGGGCGCCGCTGACGCTGGCCCCCGGCCCGCACACCGTCGGCCACGGGACGGAGATCACCTTCCCTGCGGGGGCCTCGGTCCCGCACGCCGAGCACCTGCCCGCGCTCTCCGACCGGCAGTGGGCGCTGCCGCTGGAGAGCCGCGACCACCCGCTGTACGCCACCTACTCGCTTATCCTGGCGACCTTCCTCGGCACCATGGGCCTGCCCCACGTGCTGGTCCGCTTCTACACCAACCCGGACGGCCGGGCGGCCCGCCGTACCACGCTGGTGGTGCTCTCGCTGCTGGGCGCGTTCTACCTGCTGCCGGCGA
This sequence comes from Planomonospora corallina, assembly GCF_042650625.1. Classification (NCBI taxonomy): domain Bacteria; kingdom Bacillati; phylum Actinomycetota; class Actinomycetes; order Streptosporangiales; family Streptosporangiaceae; genus Planomonospora; species Planomonospora corallina. The sequence goes on along the minus strand of NZ_JBHSBM010000005.1, from coordinate 111,216 downwards.
TCTACGGCGCGCTCGGCCGGATCTACACCCCCGAGCTGCTGATGACCGGCCGGACCGACGCCGTGGTGCTGACCCTGCCGGGACGGCTGGTCGGGGGGACGGCGGGGGACCTGCTCTCGGCGCTGGTGACGGCCGGGGCGTTCGCCGCGTTCCTGTCGACCTCCTCCGGGCTGACGGTCTCGGTGGCCGGGGTGATCGGGCAGGACATCCTGCGCGGAGGGGTGAGCTCGTTCCGGGTGGCGACCGTGCTCGCGGTGGCCGTCCCGCTGGCCCTGGCCACCGCGGCGCGCGCGCTCCCGGTGGCCGACGTGGTGGGCCTGGCGTTCGCGGTGGCCGCCTCGTCGTTCTGCCCGCTGCTGGTGCTCGGCATCTGGTGGCGGCGCTTCACCGACGCCGGAGCTCTGGCCGGGCTGCTGGCCGGCGGAGGGCTGGCCTGCGCGGCGGTGCTCACCACGATCATCGGCGGCCCCATCGAGGGCTGGGCGGGGGCCCTGCTGGCGCAACCGGCCGCCTGGAGCGTGCCGGTCGCGTTCCTCGTCATGGCCGTCGTCTCGCTGCTCACCCCCGGCCGCGTGCCGAAGGGGGTGGCCCGCACGATGGTCCGCCTGCACACCCCCGAGACGCTGAACGTCGACCGCGGCGACTGGCGGCCCCGCGGCGCCTGACGCCGGTCCCGGCCGCCCACCCGGGGGGTCCCGCTGTTCGCGGCATCTCTGTCGTTCCCGGCATCTCTGTCGTTCCCGGCATGCCCGCCGTTCCCGGCCGCTCGGAGGGGCCCTGAACAGGGAGCGCGGGACGAAAGGTCCATCCCATGTGCCGTTCGGCGCACGGGATGGACCTTTCGCCGCAGGCCGTACCCGGTTGAACGCGGCCCGGCGGCGGCTGGGCGACGGACCGTCCCGGGGGTCTCCTCGCGGACCGCCGCCCGCTCCTACGGTGTCCGTGACTCAGATCACACCTGTGGGAGGTCTCCCCTTGACCACCAGACAACATGACGCATCGGTTTACGAACAGGTGCAGGAGAGTGAGCGGTTCCAGGAGCTGAAGCGCCGCTTCCGGTCCTGGACCTTCCCGATGACCGTCGCCTTCCTCGCGTGGTACCTGCTGTACGTGGTGTTGTCCGGCTGGGCGCGCGACTTCATGGGCACCAAGGTCCTGGGCAACATCAACATCGCCCTCATCTTCGGCTTCCTCCAGTTCGTCTCCACGTTCGGGATCGCCTGGGCCTACTCGCGGCACGCCGAGAAGAAGCTCGACCCGATCGCGGACGAGATCCGCCACGACATCGAGGGGCGGACCGAATGAGCTCCCAGACGCTGTCCACCGTCCTGTTCCTGCTCTTCGTCGCCGCGACGCTGGGCATCACCTTCTGGGCCAGCCGGCAGACCAAGGACGCCGCCGACTACTACGCCGGCGGCCGGTCCTTCAGCGGCGCGCAGAACGGCCTGGCCATCGGCGGCGACTACATGTCGGCCGCCAGCTTCCTCGGCATCGCCGGCATCATCGCCCTGTCCGGTTACGACGGCTTCCTCTACTCGATCGGCTTCCTCGTCGCCTGGCTGGTGGCGCTGCTGCTGGTCGCGGAGCTGATGCGCAACTCCGGCAAGTTCACCATGGCCGACGTGCTGGCCTTCCGGATGAGCCCGCGCCCGGTCCGCACCGCGGCGGGCGTCTCCACCATCGTCGTGTCGATCTTCTACCTGCTGGCCCAGATGGTCGGCGCGGGCGCGCTGGTCGGCCTGCTGCTCGGCATCGAGGGCGAGGCGGCCAAGGCCTGGACGATCGTCGGCGTCGGCATCCTGATGATCGTCTATGTGGTCGTCGGCGGCATGAAGGGCACCACCTGGGTGCAGATCGTCAAGGCCGTGCTGCTGATGGGCGGCGCGACCCTGGTCACGCTGCTGGTCCTCGGCAAGTACGGCTTCAACCTCTCCTCCCTGCTCGGTGACGCCGCCGCGCAGAGCGGCAAGGGCGACGCCTTCCTCAACGCCGGAGGCAAGTACGCCACCGAGGCGCAGGGCCTGGCCGGCAAGCTCGACCTGATCAGCCTCGGCCTGGCGCTGGTGCTCGGCACCGCCGGCCTGCCGCACATCCTGATCCGCTTCTACACCGTGCCCACCGCGAAGGAGGCGAGGAAGTCGGTTCTGTGGGGCATCGGCATCATCGGCACCTTCTACCTGCTCACCCTCGTGCTGGGCTTCGGCGCGGCGGCGCTGGTCGGAGGAAAGGCGATCATCGCGCAGGACCCGGCGGGCAACACCGCGGCGCCGCAGCTCGCGCTGGCGATCGGTGAGGCGATCTTCGGCGAGGTGGGCGGCACGATCCTGCTGGCCGTCATCGCGGCCGTCGCCTTCGCCACCATCCTGGCGGTGGTCGCCGGCCTGACGCTGGCCTCCAGCTCGTCCTTCGCCCACGACCTGTACGCGCACGTGTTCAAGCGCGGCAACGTCACCGACAAGGAGGAGGTCCTGGTCGCCCGGATCTCCGCCTTCGTCATCGGCGCCTTCTCCATCGGGCTGGGCATCCTCGCGCAGGGGCAGAACGTGGCCTTCCTGGTCGCGCTGGCCTTCGCGGTGGCCGCCTCGGGCAACCTGCCCGCGATCCTCTACAGCCTGTTCTGGAAGAACTTCAACACCGCCGGCGCGACCTCGGCCATCTACGGCGGCCTGGGCTCCGCGCTCCTGCTGGTGATCTTCTCGCCGGTCGTGTCGGGCAAGCCCACCTCGCTCTTCCCGGACGCGGACTTCGCATGGTTCCCGCTGAGCAACCCCGGCCTGGTCTCCATCCCGCTCGGCTTCCTGGCCGGATGGCTCGGCACCAAGCTCAGCAAGGAGTACAACGCCGCCAAGTACGCCGAGATCGAGGTCCGCTCGCTCACCGGCGTCGGCGCCGAGAAGGCCGCCCAGCACTAGTCCGGACCCCTCACCGGACGCGGCGCCGTCCCCGGTGGCGACCAGGTCGCCACCGGGGACGGCGCATGCCGCCGCCCAGGCCGTGCACCGCCCGGTCCAGGCCGTGCACCGCCCGGCTCAGGCCGTGCACCGCCCGGCTCAGGCCGTGCACCGCCCGGCTCAGACCGTGAACCGCTCGACGATGCCGTGCAGCTCGGCGGCCACCTGGTCGAGCCGGTCGGCGGTACGGCGGGTCTCCGCCGCCCCCGAGGTGGTGACCGCGGCGGCCGCGGCGACGTCGCCGATGCCGGCGGCGAT
>NZ_JBHSBM010000005.1:44393-107980 GCF_042650625.1 Planomonospora corallina | reverse complement strand
GGCGGCCGCCTGGGAGATGTTGCGGCTCATCTCCCCCGAGGTGGCGCTCTGCTCCTCGACCGCGGCGGCGATGGCGGTGGAGTGCTCGCTGACGGCCGCGATGACCCCGCTGATGCCGCTGATGGCCGCGACGGCCGCGCCGGTGTCGGCCTGGATCGCCTCGATTCGGCGGGCGATGTCCTCGGTGGCCCTGGCCGTCTCCTGCGCCAGGTCCTTGACCTCGCCGGCCACCACGGCGAACCCCTTCCCGGCGTCTCCCGCGCGGGCCGCCTCGATGGTCGCGTTCAGGGCGAGCAGGTTGGTCTGCTCGGCGATGGAGGTGATCGTCTTGATCACGGAGCCGATCTCCGCCGAGGAGGCGCCCAGCTTGGCCACGGTGTCCCCGGCGGCCCGCACGGCCGCCACACCGCGGTCGGCCACCTGGGCGGCCTGGCTGATGCCGCCGGCGATCTCGGCGATGGAGGCGCTCATCTCCTCTCCGGCCGCCGCGATGGTCTGCACGTGGGCCGAGACCTGCACGGCGGTCGCGGCGACCTGGCCGGAGCGGGCGGCGGTGCCGGTCGCGGCGGCGTCCATCTCCCCGGAGACCGCGCTCAGCTCGCGCGAGGACCGCGCCAGGGTCGCGCAGTGCCGGCCGATCACGGTGAGCGCGTCGCGCAGCACGGTCACGGTCTGCTCCAGCGCCCGGGCCATGTCGCCCAGTTCGTCGTGGTGGGAGGTGTCGATGGAGACGGTCAGGTCCTTGGCGGCGAGGGACTCCATGACCGACACGTAGGAGCCGATGCGGCGCGAGACCCGGCGGGCCAGCAGTACGGCGGCGCCGCCCAGCAGCGCCGCGGCCAGTCCGGCGGTGACCAGGGTGAGGGCCTTGGCGTCGGAGGCGACCTCCTGCGCCCTGGCCGAGGTCTCGCCGGCCTGCGCGGCGATGCGCTGCTCCAGCCGGGGCAGGGCCTCGTCGAACTTCCGGTAGTGGCTCTCGAAGCCGGGGCGGGCCTCGGCGGCGCCGGTCTGCCCGGGGTCGCTGACCACCCGGCTGGCCAGGGTGACCACCCGCTGCCCGGTGGCGATCATCTCCTGGGCGGTGCCCTCCAGCTCCCGCACCTGGGGCGCCAGCTCCGGCCGGACCTCACCGACCCGGGCGAAGCCGGCGCGCAGCGCGTGCACGTGACCGCCGAGCAGGTCGAGAGCCTGCTGCCGTTCGGCGCCGTCACGGGTGGTCATCGCGTTCAGCACGTCCGCGCGGAAGGCCACCCGGGCGGTGTCGGCCGCCCCGACGGCCTCCAGCGCGGTCGCGGCGGCGCGCGCTTCCACCTGGGCCTCCTCCAGCTGGGAGATGCCCCGGTAGCCGATCAGGCCGGCCGCGCCGACGAGAAGGAAACCGGCCGCCGCCAGGGCCAGGATCTGATGCCGGATGGTGAGCTTCATCACTGCCTCTCCAGTCGCTTTCCCCCTGGTTCGACCGGAAGACGGCGAAGCTGAGTACTTAAGTGAGCCCGGTCACTGCCGATCCTCCGGACAGGACCCACAGCCCCACGAGCATCCCGGGAACGCCTCATGCGGATCACCACCTGGATCGCGGCCGCCGCCGCGGGCCTCCTCCTGACCGGCTGCGCCGCCGCGCCCGAGACCGCGGGCGGCTCCGGCGCGCGGACCTCCGCCGCCGGCGCCCACGTGCCCGACGATCTCCGCCGGGCGGGCGTCCTGGTCGTCGGCTCGGACATCTCCTACGCGCCGATGGAGTTCATGGACGGCGGCGAACCGGCCGGATTCGACGTCGACCTGGCCACCGCGGTCGCCGCGAAGCTCGGCCTGGAGCTGGAACTGCGCCAGACCTCCTGGAGCGAGCTGCTGGACCAGGTCGAGTCCGGCCGGCTGGACGCGGCCATGGCCTCCATCACCGACACTGCCGAGCGGCAGAAGCGCATCGACTTCGTCGACTACCTCAACGTCGGCTCCGTCGTCGTGGCGCGCAGCAAGCTGGACGGCGAGGGCATCACGGCCCTGTGCGGCCGGAGGGTCGCCGTCCCGCAGGCCACCATCTACGTCGATCTCGCCCAGGCGCAGAACAGGCGCTGCCCCGCGGGCGGGAAGATGACGGTCATCACCGTGCCCGCCCTGGCGGACTCCAAGGCCGCCGTGCTCGCCGGCAGGGCCGACGCCTATCTCGAGGACTTCCCGCCGGCCGCCGTCGCGGTCCGGGAGCACTCCTCCCTGCGCGTCTCCGGGCCGCAGATCGAGGCCGCGCCTTACGGCATCGCGGTCGCCAAGGACCGCGGCGACCTGCGCCGGGCCGTCCAGCTCGCCCTGTACGAGCTGTTCGACGACGGCACCTACGACAGGCTGCTGGACAAGTGGGAGATCACCGAGGGCTCCCTCAAGACAGGCGCGATCAACGGCGGCGCATGACCTGCGCCGCCGTCGGACCGCTAAACCGCCTGGCGCCCCCACCGGGAGGCCTGGCCCTACCGGGAGGCCTCGTCCAGCAGCGCGAGGTCCTCCTCGGTCAGCTTCACGTCGGCGACCGCGAGCAGCGGCCTGAGCTGCTCCACGTCGCGGGCGCTGGCGATCGGCGCGGCCACGGTCGGCTGGGCGGCCAGCCAGGCGAGCGCGACCGTGGCGGGGACGACGCCGTGGGCGGCGGCCACCGTGTCCAGCGCGTCCAGCACCCGCGGGCCGCGCTCGGTCGCGAGGTACTCCGACGCCTTGGGCGCGCGCGGGCTGTCCACCTCGGCCCCGGGACGGTACTTGCCGGTCAGGAAGCCCCGGGCCAGCCCGAAGTACGGCGTGCTGGTCAGGCAGCCCTCGACCACCGCGTCGCGCAGCGCGCCCTCGTAGCCGCGCTCCATCAGGTTGTAGTGCTGCTGGAGCACGCCGTAGCGGGCCAGGCCGTCGCGGTCGGAGATCTCCAGCGCCTCGGTGAGCCGCTCGGCGTCGTAGTTCGAGGCGCCGATGTTGCGCACCTTGCCCTCGCGGACCAGCCGGTCGAACGCCGTCAGCGTCTCCTCCAGCGGGGTCTCGCGGTCGTCGATGTGCGCCCAGTACAGGTCGATGTAGTCGGTCCGCAGCCGCCGCAGCGAGTCCTCGACCGCCGCGCGGATGTTCGCCGCGGACAGGCCCCTGCGCGTGGACAGGGAACCGACCTTGGTCGCCACCACCATCCGGTCGCGGTTGCCCCGGGCGGCCATCCACTCGCCGATGATCGTCTCCGACTCGCCGCCGGCGTGGCCGGGGATCCACTCGGAGTAGGAGTCCGCGGTGTCGATGAAGTTCCCGCCCGCCTCGGCGTAGGCGTCCAGGACCGCGAACGAGGCGTCCTGGTCGGCCGTCCAGCCGAAGACGTTGCCTCCCAGGCAGAGCGGGAAGAGGTTCAGCTCAGAAAAGCTCATGACCGCCACTCTATTGCCCGCCGATCGCTCACTTCCGGAGCATTCCCGCTGACGGCCCCGGCGTTAGCATGTGCCGCGTCGGACGGACGGGCGGGCGGAGGCGGCTGACATGGCACCGGGTTCGCGGTTGCGCGCACTCCTGGTCGGAGCCGTGGTCCTGACCGGGCTCTTCGTCCTGGTGGTGGCCGCGGCGATCGCGCTGATCACCCATCAGCGCGCCCCCGTCGCCGAGCCGGGCGGCGCCGCCGCCCCGACCGCTCCCGCCACCGAGGGGCCGCGGGACTCCGGGAGGCCGGAGCCGCCCGAGGGGGTCGAGGTGCTCCGGGAGCGGCGGATCGACGGGCGCACGCTGGACCTGACCCTGCGCTCGGCGGCCCTGGCCGACGTCACCACGGTACGGCTGCTGCTGCCGGAGGGCTGGTCCCCCGCGGCGGGCCGGACCTGGCCGACCCTCTGGCTGCTCCACGGCGGCCTGGACGACCACAGGGGCTGGTCGAGGTCGGACGTCGGGAAGCTGACCGCGGACGCCCCGGTGATCGTCGTGATGCCCGACGGCGGCAGGTGCGGCAGCTACTCCGACTGGCACAACGGCGGACAGGGCGGCCCGCCCCGCTGGGCCACCCACCACCTGAAGGAGCTGCTGCCCCTGCTGGAGAGCCGGTACGCGGCCGGCGGCGAGCGGGCGATCGCCGGCTACTCGATGGGCGGGCAGGGGGCGATGCTCTACGCCGCCACCGGGCGCTTCAAGGCCGCCGCCTCCTTCAGCGGCGCCGTGCACACGCTGCTGCCCGGCGTGGACATCGCCGTCATGATCGGCACCACCGCCGGTTGCCCCGGCACCGACTGGAAGCGCATCTGGGGTGATCCGCGCGCCGACCGGGAGGTCTGGGAGGAGCACGACCCCTACCACCAGGCCGGCAGGCTGCGCGGGGTCCGCCTCTACGTGGCCTCGGGCGACGGGCGCCCGGGGCAGGGGGAGCTGTTCGGCGACGTCACCGAGGAGCTGGCGCACAAGGCGGGCACCGCCTTCGCCGGCCGGCTGAAGGAGCTCGGCATCCCGGTCGAGACCCACTTCTACCGGGGCAAGCACAACATGACCTACTGGAACAAGGAGCTGCGCCGGGCGCTGCCCCTGCTCCTGTCCGAGATCGGCGCCGGCGGCTGAGCGGTACGGCGCCGCGGCCCGGGCGGTCACGCCGCGCGGCCCGGACCGGCCGTACGGTCCTGTCGCCCCGGCGGCATGGAATTCGTTCCGGCGGTGAGGTTATCGTCGGACCGTGGGAAGCCTCCGTCAGCGCACCAGGAGAGGACGGCGCGGCGACGGCACGGACGGCACCGCGGACGCAGGCGCGCGCGCCCGCATCCTGGACGCCGCCGAGGAGCTGTTCGCGCGCCACGGCTACGAGGCGACCCCCACGGCCCAGATCGCCCGGCTGGCCGGCGTGCCCAAGGGGCTCGTCTTCCACTACTTCCCGAAGAAGATCGACGTGCTGGTCGCGCTGGTCGACGAGCGCACGCTCGTGGTGGAGTCCCCGGAGGTGGAGGCCGTGCCGGGGGACGCGGCGGGCGCCCTGTCCCGGCTGGCCCGCCGCCTGCCGATCATCGCCTCCCCGGCCATGCGGCGCATCCTGTTCCGCGAGGCCGACACGCACGGCTCGGTCCGGGCCCGGCTCGGCCACCTCAACGGCGAGATCGTCCGCCGGGCGCGGTTCGCGCTGGAGCTGGCCCTGCCCGGCGCGCGCGGCGACGCCGCCCGGCTGGAGGTCGCGGCCGTCACCTTCGCCGCCGTCCTGCTCCATCAGGAGAACCTCTGCCAGCTCACCGGCCACCACATCGACCCGGACGCGGTCGCCGAGCTGATCGCCCTCGCCCTGGGCTGAAGGCCGTTCCCCCGTACGGCGTGCGGCACCCGGCCGGACGGCCGTGGCCGCGTGAAGCGCCGGGCGTCACCGGCCGGCCCGGCGGGTCACCCGGACGGGCGTACGAACAGCTCCAGGTGCGAGCACCTGGTGCAGCGGAAGGCGTCGATGGTCCAGCGCTGTCTTCCCATGCGCTTGGCCCCGCCGAGCATGCCCAGCTCCAGGGGACCCTCGATCCAGCGGCCGTAGCCCTTGCTGGCCTCGCCGGCGACCTCCCCGGGACGGGACCCGCGCCGGAGACTCCGGCGCGTCCGGCCCCTTCCGGTCATACCGGGCTCGGCTCCACCGGTCCCCCGGTCGCGGCGCGCTCCGGCCGGGCCGCCGGAGCGGGCGCCGGAGCCGGGCCGGCCAGCTCCAGCAGCTCGTCCATGGCCTCCTGGAGGTGCCCCATCAGCCGCCAGACGTCCTCCACCCGCTCCGGGCAGGCGACGAGGCCGAAGTCGAGCGAGCCGTCGTAGGAGAAACAGGTGATGCTGAGCCCGCCGGTCGCGTCGCTGAGCACCGACATCGGGTAGTAGCCGAGCAGCCGGGCCCCGCACAGGTAGAGCGGGAACTGCGGCCCGGGCACGTTGGAGACGATCAGGTTGACCGGCGGCGCGCCCAGCGCGGCCAGCCGGAAGAGCGCGGGGGTGGCCAGCGCGGTCACCGGCGCGGGCACCATCGAGGTCAGCTCGCTCGGCCAGGCCGAGGGGGAGCCGGCGAAGCGGCGCTTGGCGGTGCGCATCACCGCGCCGGCGGTCCGCAGCCGCTCCAGCGGGTCGGCGACGTCGGTCGGCATCGGGGCGACCATGGCCGAGATCTGGTTGCCGACGGTGACTCCGGCCCGGTCGCGCGTGCGGACCGAGACGGGGACCGCGGCGATCAGCGGCCGGTCCGGGAGCGCGCCGCGCTCCTTCAGCCACGAGCGCAGTGCCGAGGAGCACAGGGCCATGACCACGTCGTTGACGCTCATCCCGAAGGTCCTGGCCACCCGCCTGATGTCGGCCAGGGGGACGGACCCGTAGGAGAAGCGCCGCCCCGCGCTGATCGGGCCGTTGAACGGGGTGCGCGGAGCCGCCAGCGAGGGCAGCGCCGGCAGGGTCTTCGTCTCGCCCCGGATCACCCGGGTCGTGGCGGCGAGCAGGCGCGCCCCGGGCAGGGTGGCGGCGACCGGGATCGCGTCGAGGTCGGCCACGGCGCGGCCGAGGGAGCGCAACGCCCGCAGCGGGTGGGTCGCCGACCGGGTGACGGCCCCGGCGAGCATCGTCACGAGCCCCGGCGCGGTGGTCCGCGCCTCCTCCTGCGGCGGCTCGACCGTGCGGGGCTCGGGGGTGAGGTCCAGCAGCGCGGCCAGGGTCTCCGCGCCCGACACCCCGTCGATGGCGCAGTGGTGGACCTTGGCGTAGAGGGCGGCCCGGCCGCCGGTCAGGCCCTGGATCAGGTGCATCTCCCAGAGCGGGTGGCGGCGGTCCAGCCGCCGCTCGTGGAGCCGGGCGACCGCCTCGGCGAGCTGGGACTCGTCGCCCGGCATCGGCAGGGTCGTCTCGTGCACGTGGCGGGCGACGTCGAAGGCGGGGTCCTCCGTCCAGTACGGGTGGTCCAGGCCGAAGGGCACGCTCACCAGGCGCAGCCTGAGCGCGGGCGCCAGGTGGATGCGCTCGCGCAGGAGGCCGATGAGGGACTCCCGGGTGATCCGGCCGTCGGGGGCGCCGGAGGGGTCCAGGACGGCGACGCCGGCCACGTGGACGGCGGTGGTGGCCGACTCGGCGTGCAGGAACTGCGCGTCGAGCGGGGTCAGCTGGCGCATCGTCTGAGCCTCTCGGCGGAAGGAATGGTCACGGCCGGGCGGAGCTGGATTTCGGACGGACGTTGCAACGGAATCCGCAACGGACTCTGCCATCATCACCCCGGTTCGTTTCGTCTGCGTTTCCGTGGAGCGACTGTAGGAGTCTTTCAGATGAAATCGGCAATCGCGAACGTCGATTTCGGTAACGTGTCGTGCCTGATCAGCGCATGCCATGGTCATGCGGGGGAGACGACCTCCGGACCCGTTGAGATTACCTTTCCGTGCGGCTGGCGGTGCCGCTAGACGTTTATGACCCTTACCGGATGGCGCACAACCGCATCAAAGAGATAGCCCAATTCGTTGTAAGGGCTTTCCAGTGGCTGGGTCGCGCCGGTCTCGTCGGCGGCCCGGGCGAGCAGGACCTGCGGGCCGGTCCCGCGGGGGCTCCAGGCGACGTGCCAGCGGGTCCAGGCGCCGGCGAGGTGCGGGCCGCCGTGCAGGCAGGCGGGGTGCCAGGTGGCGCCGGCGTCGGTGCTCACCTCGACCGAGGTGATCCGGCCCCGCCCCGACCAGGACCTGCCGTGCAGCACGTGGGTGCGCCCGGCGGCCAGCGGGGCCTCCCAGGGCAGCTCGAAGGCGCTCTTGATCCCCGTGACGGTCAGCGGGGGACCGCCCTGCGGCGGGTGCTGCCCGCCGTACATCCGGTAGAACTCCGTGGTCCACGGTGAGGAGAGCGGCTCGGCGGAGACCTCGATGTCGCCCACCCACTTGACCGAGGCCAGCCCGATCCACGACGGCACGACCAGCCGGACCGGGTGGCCGTGGTCGGGCGGGAGCGGCTCGCCGTTCATCTCGTAGGCCAGGATGACGTCGTCGAGCGCCTTGGCGACCGGGAGCGGGCGCCGCACCCGGCCGTGGTCGACCCCGTCGGCCACGTAGGCGGGGTCGAGGCCGCGCGGCATCACGTCGACGGCCTGAGGGGTGATCCCGGCCAGGTCCAGCACCGCGGCCAGCGGCACCCCGCGCCAGCGGGCCACCCCGGCGGCGCCGAGCCGCCACGGCGTGCCGGTCACCTCCTGGTGCTGCTGGTCGGTGAAGAACCGCCGGCCGTTGCCCGCGCACTCGATCAGCACGTCGCGGGTGACGGCGGGCAGCGCGAGCAGCTCCTCGTAGCCGAAGCTCCGCGGGTTGCGCAGCCCCGAGCCGTGCAGCTCCAGCCGCCAGGAGGCCGCGTCGACGATCGGGGTGCGGGTGTGGTTGCGCACGAAGAAGCGCTCGGCGGGCACGTGGTAGCCCGCGTCGCGCAGCGCCTCCCAGCGCGTCTCGGCGCAGGAGCCGTGCACCGCGAACAGCTCCGGCGGCAGAGGCTTGACGATGGCGGGCGCGTCCGGTCCCTCGTGCGGCATGGACCCCTCCTTATTACGACCATTCCCTACTGGGATAGTATGCAATTTGGCGGGGGAGGTCCACGGAACCTCAGCGGCCCAGGAATGCCAGGAGCCGCTCCAGCGGCCAGGCGTTGATCACATCCTCCGCGGTCAGCCACGCCCGCTGCGCGATCCCGACGCCGAACCGCTGGTTCCCCAGATGTGGCACCGCGTGCGCGTCGCTGTCGATGGAGAAGACCACTCCGTGGTGGCGGGCCAGCCGTACCAGGTGGTCGGGGAGGTCGGAGCGGTCCGGGAAGGAGTCGATCTCCATCGCCGTGCCGGTGCGGGCGGCGGCGCGGAAGACCGCGTCCCAGTCGGCGTCCACCGGCTCCCGCCTGCCGATCAGCCGGGTCGTGGGATGCCCGATGACGTGCACGTGAGGGTTCTCGCAGGCCGCGACGAACCGCCGCGTCATCTCCTCGCGGGACTGGGTGAAATGGGAGTGCACGCTCGCCACGCACACGTCGAAGCCCGCCAGGACCTCGGCCGGCCAGTCGACCGAGCCGTCCGGGCCGATGTTGAGCTCGGTGCCGTGCAGCAGCCGCATGTCCGGATATCTACCCTGCAGCTCCCGGATCCGCTCGCGCTGCTCCAGTGCCTTGTCCAGGGTCATCCGGTGCATCGCCAGGTCCGGGGCGTGGTCGGTGACCGCGTAGTAGGAGTGGCCGCGCGCGCGGGCGGCGGCGACCATCTCCTCCAGCGGGGCGATGCCGTCGGTCAGGTCGGTGTGGGTGTGCAGGTCGCCCTTCAGATCGTCCAGGGTGACCAGCTCCGGCAGCGCGCCCTCCAGCGCGGCCTGGATCTCCCCGCCGTCCTCGCGCAGCGTGGGCGGGACCCACTCCATGCCGAGCGCGCGGTAGACGTCCTCCTCCTCGGCCGCCGCGATCACCCTCTCGCCCTCGAAGAGGCCGTACTCGGAGAGCTTCCACCCCCGCTTCACCGCCATCTCGCGCAACCGCACGTTGTGCGGCTGCGAGCCCGTGAAGTAGAGCAGCCCCGCGCCCCACGACTCCGCCGGGATCAGCCGCAGGTCCACCTGCACGCCCTGGTGGGTGCGGACCGAGGTCTTCTTCTCGCCCGAGGCGATGACCTCCGCCACGTACGGCTGGGCCTTGAAGACGTCCATCAGCTCAGGCGGGGCCACCGCCAGCACGTCGACGTCGCCCGCGGTGTCCCGCATCCGGCGCACCGAACCGGCGTAGGCGATGCGCTCGGCCCCGCCCGCCAGCGAGGCGACGACCCGCTCGGCCAGGTCCGCCGCCACGCCCAGGTGCACCCGGACGCTGGTCCGCGCCAGCTGCTCGACGCCGCGCAGGAGGTTCTCCTCCGTCTTGGGGCCGAAGCCCTTCACCCCCTTGAGGCGTCCCGCCCGGATCGCCTCGGCCAGTGCCTCCGGCGAGTCGACGCCCAGCTCCTGATAGAGGAAGACCGCCTTCTTCGGCCCGAGCGAGGGCACCCGGGTCAGCCGCCGCACCCCCTCGGGAACCCTGGTCCGCAACTCGTCGAGCTGCCGGAAACCGCCCCGCTCGAGATACTCCTCGACCTTCTTGGCGATCGCCTCGCCCACCCCCGGCACGCTCCGCACGGCCACGGCCGCGATGTCCTCCGGGAATCCCGCGATCGCCTTGGCCGCCTTCTGGTAGCTGCGGACCCGGAACGCGTCGCCGCCCGTCATCGCGAACAGCTCGGCGTACTCCTCCAGGGCGGCGGCCACATCGTCATTCGCTCGTGCCATGCGCCCACCCTAGGAGATCACCCCGACGGTTTCCGGGCCCCCGGGACCGCGCCGGGCACGGCGGGCGGCGACGGCGGCCGCGGCGGGCCCGGCGCCGGGGACGGCAACGGGCCGGGTACGGCGGGCGGGGGCGACGGCGGCGCGGGTACGGCCGGCGCCGGGGACGACGACGGGCCGGGTACGGCCGGCGGCAGGAACCGCGCCAGCGGGGCGGGCAGCCACCAGTTGCCCCGCCCCAGCAGCCGCATCAGCGCCGGGACCATGACCAGGCGGACGAGCACGGCGTCGATGGTGATCGCCGCCGCGACGGCGAAACCGAGCTGCCGGATCTCCAGCCGGTGGGCGGTCGCCAGCCCGGCGAAGGTGACGACCATGACCGCGGCGGCCAGGGTGACGGTGCGGGCGCTGTGCCGCAGCCCCAGCGCGACCGCCTCGGTCTCGCCGGCGCCCGCGCGGCGGTACTCGGCGATGCGGCGCACCACGAACACCTCGTAGTCCATCGACAGGCCGAACACCAGCGTGAGCAGGGCCACCGGCAGCACCGCCGAGACCGTCCGGGACGGCCCGCCGAACACCCAGACCGTCAGCCCGAAGGCCGCCGCAACCGTCAGCAGGTTCAGCAGCACCGCCTTGACCGGGAGCAGCAGGCTGCGGAAGGCCGCCAGCAGGAACAGCAGCGAGCCGGACAGCACCAGCGCGGCCACGTGCCAGAGCCGGTCCGTGCTCGCCGCGCCCAGGTCGGCCATCATCGCGGCGGGCCCGCCGGCCAGCACCCGCTGCCCGGCGGGCAGCAGCTCCGGGGCCAGCTCCCGCGTGATGCGCTCGTTGAGCGCCGCCGCGCCCGCCCGGTCGGGGGCCTGGTCGCTCAGCACCATGACGACCGTCAGATCGCGGCCGTTGTCGACGGGCACGGTCAGCGACACCCGCGGGTCCTCGCGCAGCGCCTCCTCCAGCGCGGAGGTGTCCACGGGGAGGGCTCCCGGCGGGTGGGGGAGCAGCACCGCCGTCAGCCCGGCCACCCCGTCGGCCTCCATCCGCGCCAGGCCGCGGCCCGCGTCGGTGCCCGCGATGGACGTCCGGTCGACGTCCATGCCCAGCCGGACGCCCGGCAGCGGGGCGGCGGCCAGCAGCAGGAGCGCGGTCGCGCCGGCCAGGTACGGCCAGGGACGGCGCATCAGATGCCGCGCCCAGCGCGCCCACCCGTCCCCGCCGGCCCCGTCCTCCTGGTGCGCCTGGTGCGCCCGGCGCCAGGGCAGGGCGCCGAACCCCAGGAAGCGGTCGCACCCGGCCAGCAGGGCCGGCAGCAGCGTCAGCGCCGCGGCCGGCGCCACCACCGCCGCCACCACGGCGGGCCCGGCCAGCGACCGGACCGGCTCGACCCGTACGGCCAGCAGGGCGCACGCGGCCAGGCCGACCGCCACCGCGCACCAGCACACCGTCGTCCCCGCGGTGGAGGCGGCCGCGTCGGCCGCCGGGAACCGGCCGAGACCCCGCCCGCGCGCCTGCCGGTAGCGCGAGGTGACCAGCAGCGCGTAGTCCAGCCCCAGCCCCAGCGCGACGGAGCAGGCGACCGTCAGCATCAGCGTGTCCGGCCCGGATCCCGGACCGAACCCCGCCACGGCCAGCGCGCCGGCTGTGACCGCGACCGCGGCCCCGGCGACGGCCAGCGGGACCAGCGCCGCCCCCAGCGACCCGAGCCCCACCGTGAGCACCAGCAGGGCCAGCGGGGCGGCCATCGCCTCGGCGGCCCGCAGATCGGCCAGGTCCACGTCCTTCACCTCGGTGAACAGCGGCGTCATCCCGACCAGGGAGACGCCGACCGCGCCGCCGGAGGCCCGCTCCACGGCCTGGCGCAGGACGGCGCGCTGGTCCGCCAGGCGCCGCTGCCGGAGGGTCTCGTCCCCGGCCAGCCCGACCAGCGCGTACAGGTTGCGCGGATCCTGCCCGGCCACCAGCGGCAGGACCTGGACCGTGCCGACCCCCGGCCGCCCGGCCAGCGCCCGCAGCGCCGTACCGACCGCGCGCAGGTACGCCGGGTCGTCGGCCCGCAGGTCATCCGGGGTCGCGGAGGTGAACGCCGCGACCACCTGCTCCGTGCCCGTGCCGGGGAACCCCTGCTCCAGCAGCGCGGCGGCCCTGGCCGACGGGGAGCCCTCCACCTGAAGGGACGGGGTCTCCAGTGCCCGGACCATCCCCGGCAGCAGCGCGAGCGAGACCGCCACGGCCACCAGCCACACCCCGATCACCGGCCGGTGGTGCCGCGCCGCCCACGCCCCCACCCGTCCCGCGGGCCCGGCGGGCGGCTCCGGCGGACGGGACGGGGCGGACCCGGTGCCGAGGCGTTCGGCCGGCAGCGTCATCGATCGTCTCCAGCGTGGGGCCCCGGCCGTCCGGCCGGGAGCGCTGACAGGGAGCCGGTCCGCGCCGTTCCGCACGACGCCGTCCGGGCCGATCGGGAGACCCGGTATCCGGGGCGAACCCGCGGATCGCCTCCGGGGATCACCACCGCATGCTACAGATGGTCTCCATAAAACTACTGTGCGTCACCGAAATCGCCAGGGGGAACCCATGACCGTCCCATCCCGGACCGCCGGCCGCAGCCGTCCCGGCGGGCATCCCGGAGGAGCCCGCACCCCGCGCCCGCTGCTGCTCGGCCCGCTCGCCGCCCTCGCCGTCCTGCTCACCGCGGCGGTCCCCGCCGCCTCCGCGGCGGCCCGCACCGCCGCCCCGGCCTCGGCCGCACCGGCTCCGGCCGCCCCGGCCAAACTCGTCTGCAACGTGGCCACCGAGCCGGGACGGCCGGTCACCTTCACCCCGGCGATCGGCCTGCTGCCCGCGAACGTCACCGCCAAGGGCACGCTCCGGCTGAGCTCCTGCACCTCTCCCGACGGCTCCCACCCCCGCATCAGGAGCGGCCGCCTGGCCGTGCGGGGGACGGGGCAGGCCAGCTGCACCGGCGTCTCCGGCCTGCGCAGCCGGGCCGCCATCACCTGGTACGACACCCAGGGCCGCGCCGCGGGCACCTCCAGGATCCGCTCGGAGTCCCGCGAGCTGTCCGGGACCAACCCCGCCGACGCCCTGCTGGTCGGCAGGGTGTCCTCCGGCCCGCTGAAGGGACGCCGCGTCGAGGGCCGCGCCACCCCCACCACCAGCCTCACCTCCTGCACCGTCAGCGGGATCTCCGCCATCGAGGGCAGCGGCCGCCTGACCGTCTCCTGAGGCCCGCGCCCCGGCGGGCGGCCCCTCAGCGCCGCACCTGGTACACGTGGTTGACCGGGGTGGAGGCGACCAGGCGCACGTCGGAGAAGCCCGCCTCCTCCAGCACCCGGTGCAGCACCGGCTCGCCCGCCTGCGCGCCCAGCGCCTCGCCGCCCTGCGAGATGGCGTTGGGCACGCACAGGTAGGTCGAGGCCGCGTAGTACATGCGCCCTATCGGGTGGAAGTTGTCCTGGACCCGGTCCCCGGCGGCCGGCTCCACCAGCAACCAGGTCCCGCCCTCGCCCAGCGCTTCACGCACGCGCCGGGCCGCGCCCACCGGGTCGCCGTAGTCGTGCAGGGCGTCGAAGGTGCAGACCAGGTCGTAGCCGCCCGCCGGGATCTCGCTCGCCGCGCGGACCGTGAACCGCGCCCGTTCGGAGACGCCCGCCGCCTCGGCCGCCTCGCGCGCCCGCTCGATCGAGGCGTCGTGGTAGTCGAAGCCCTGGAACTCGGAGGCCGGGTAGGCCTGGGCCATCAGGATCGTGGTGACCCCGTACCCGCAGCCGACGTCGGCCACCCGGGCGCCACCGGTGAGCCGCTCGTGCACCCCGTCGAGGGCCGGGATCCACTCGCTCACCAGATGCGCGGCGTACCCGCTGCGGAAGAAGTCGGCGACCCCCGCCACGAGCTCCTCGTCCTGCTCGTGCCAGCCGATGCCCTCCCCGCTGCGCATGGCCGCCTCCAGCCGGTCGAGCCCGCTCAGCGCCCGCACGGTGAGGCGGAACATCGCCCCGAGGTTCAGCGGCCCCCGCGGGTTGAACGCCAGCGCGTGCTCCGGCGCCAGGCCGTACCGGTCGCCGTCCGGGTCGTAGGTGAGATAGCCGCCGGCGGCCTGGGCGCGGGCCCACTCCCGCACGTAGCGCTCGGCCGTGCCGGTCCGCCCGGCCAGCTCGGCGCTCGTCAGCGGACCGCGGGCCAGCGCCTCGTAGAGGCCGAGCTTCAGGCCCAGCACGATGAGGCCCGCCGAGGTCGTCGCCCCGGCGTCGGTGATCGCCCGCTGCAGCAGCCCGTCCAGCCGCCCGGAGTCGACGGTGAGGGAGGCGGGGTCCGGCCACGCGCCCTCCGCCCGCCGGTTCGCGGAGGTGGTGTCGATATGAGACATGATCGGGTCCTTTCCGGCCGACGGTCGTGGCGGAGGCATGCCCGTGACACGGGCCCACCACGGTTTTCTCCCCACGTGCGGCGCGTACTACGACGCGGGAGCGGGAACGTTCCAGGGAAAGGATTTCGATATGACCGTTTCGATCGAACTCGTCGGCGGCCTGGCGCCGGGCGACCCCGGCGAGGTCCTGACCGCCCTGCGCACGGTGTCGGACGCGCTGCGCGCCGAGGGCGACGCCCGGGCGATCTTCCCCGACGTCTACGCGGTGATCACCGAAGGGGTGGTCGACGGCATGGCCTCCGGTCTCTTCACGGAGCCGGAGTTCATCTCCCGGCTGGCCGGCCGCTTCGCCCGCCGCTACCTGGAGACGCTCTCCTGGTCGCTGTCCGGACTGCCGCAGGACTGCGCCGCCTGGTCCGCCGCCTACGGCCAGGTGGGCCGCTCCGGCGTGGCCGCCATCCAGCACGCGGGGCTCGGCATCAGCGCCCACGTCAACTTCGACCTCGCCCTCGGCACCGCCGAGGTCGTGGCGGAGCTCGCCCCCCGCCGCGACCCCGCGCTCCTGCGCACGCTCAAACGGGACTACGACGCGGTCAACCACGTCCTGAAGGACGCCGCGCCCCGGGTGATGAGCCTGCTCGCCGAGCGCTACGGCTGCCCGGTCGCCCCGGTGTTCACCGGCGTCACGGGCTGGCCGGCCCGCACGCAGGCGCTGGCGATGGTCCTCCAGTGGCGCGAACTGGTCTGGCGCAACACCCTGGACCTGCTGAACGCCCCGGACGCGGCCTCCCGGCAGGCCGTCGTCGACCGGCTGGAGCTCAACTCCCGGGTCGTGGCCCTGTTCATCACCGGGCCGCCCGTGGTGGCCCCCGCCGTGGACCTCGCCGTGGACCTCGCCGTGGACCTCACCGTGGGGCTCACCGTGGGCCTCACCCGCCGCCTGGCCCGCGTCCTCCCGCCCGTCCCGCCCGTCCCGGCCGCCCTGGCCCGCCGCGTCCTCCGCACCGTCGCCGCCTGAACCGCGCCGCACCGTCGCCGTCCGAACCGCGCCGCACCGTCGCCGTCCGAACCGCGCCGGCGGATCCCGGGCACCCGGCCGCCCCGGCTCCCGGCTACGCGGCCCGGCCACGGAGGACCCCGACGTCCGGCGCTGGATACGGCGGATCGACGCCGCCCGCAAGCAGAAGCCCGCCGGCCCCGGGCTCGGATCGGAGGCGGACGGCCGACGGGCTGCAGTGGAACCTCCATGTCCGCGGGCCGGAGGACAACGAATCCGGGGGAGCGGTCGACGCGGACGCCGACGGCGACCTCGCCTCCGACGACGACTCCGTGCGGGTCTGGGACCTGCGCACGGCACGCCTGCTGCGCGAGGCGCGCGCCGGCATCCTCCCCCCGCTCTCTGTGGCGATCACCGGGACGCTCGTCCTGGCCGCCGACCACCGGGACGTCGTCGCGTGGGACCTGGCCGGCGACGGGCCGGTGCTCGGTGTGGCGACCGCCCACGTCGGTGGGCGCCCGGTGGCGGTGACCTGCGGGCAGGACCGCACGCTGCGGACCTGGGACCTGCGCACCGGCGAGCAGACCGCGCCCCCGGCACTTCCGCTGGCCGGTCTCCGCGCTGGCCTGGCACCCCGGCGGACGGCTCGTCGCGGGCTTCTCCTGGGAGATCGCCGCCTTCGACGAGGTGCCGCCCGCCTGACGGGGGCAGGAGGAGCCCCGAGGGGCGCCGGGGTCTCCAGGGCCGGCGGCCGGAGGCTCCGGCGACCGGCCCGGCGACCGGCCCCGCGGCCGGGTCGGTGACCGGTCGCGGGCCGCGGGGTCGTGGGGGCCGGTCAGAGGGCGACGGGCCGAGGCCGGTACGGCTCGGCGAGGAAGGCGAGTTCCTTGTCCGTGAGGGCCAGGTCCACCGCGGCGACGGCGTCGTCGACGTGCCGGTCCTTGGTCGCGCCGACGATCGGGGCGGTCACCTGGGGCTGGTGGAGCAGCCAGGCCAGCCCCACCTGCGCCGCGGGCACCCCGCGCTCGGCGGCGACCTGGGCGACCCGCTCCAGGATCCGCCGGTCGTTCTCCTCGTCGGTGTAGAGGGCGTCGATGCGGGGGTCGCTCCCGGCACGGACGGTGCTCCCCCCGGAACCCGCGCGGGCGATCAGGCCGCGGGCCAGGGGGCTCCACGGGATGACGCCCACACCCTGGTCGGCGCAGAGCGGGAGCATCTCCCGCTCCTCCTCCCGGTAGAGGAGGTTGTAGTGCGGCTGCATCGAGACGAACTTCGTCCAGCCGTGGAGTCCGGCGGTGTGCTGGGCCTTGGCGAACTGCCAGGCGGCCATGCTGGAGGCGCCGAGGTAGCGGGCCTTGCCCGCCTGCACGACCTCGTGCAGGGCCTGCATGGTCTCCTCGATCGGGGTCTCGTCGTCCCAGCGGTGGATCTGGTACAGGTCCACGTGGTCGGTGCCCAGGCGGCGCAGGGAGGCGTCGATGGCGGCGTGGACGTGCTTGCGGGACAGGCCGCGGTCGTTGGGGCCCCCGCCCACGGGGAAGTAGACCTTGGTGGCCAGCACGTAGTCCTCGCGGCGCGGGAACAGCCGGGCCAGCAGCCGGCCGGTGACCTCCTCGCTGGCGCCCTGCGAGTAGACGTCGGCGGTGTCGAAGAACGTCACCCCGGCCTCGACGGCCCGGCGCACGATCGGCTCGGCGGCGCCCTCGTCCAGCACCCACTCGCCCCACCTGGCGGGGTCGCCGTAGCTCATCATGCCCAGGCACACCCGTGAGACCTTCAGGCCGGTCGTTCCCAGACGCACGTACTCCATCGCGAATCCTCCCGATCTTGGTGACCGTCCCAGCGTACGGCCGTCCCGTCACGCCGGTGCGGGTGACCTCCGGGGCTCCGCCGTGCCGGGCGCCCGGGCGGCGGAGCACACCGGGCCGGAAGGCCGGGGCGATCTCTGTGGTGGAATGTGCCGATGGACCGGGCGAGGCAGCTGCTGGGCGAGATGCTGATCGGCTGTTTCGTGATCGTCCTGCTCAGCGGCGGCTTCCTGGCGTTCTTCTACACGCCCAGCGGCGGGGTCGTGCCGTACACCGGCTCCTACGAGCCGCTGCGGGGCGTCCCGATGAGCGCCGCCTACCACTCGGTCCTGGACCTCGGTTTCGAGGTGCGCGGAGGGCTGTTCCTGCGGCGGCTGCACCACAGCGCATCGGTCCTGCTCGGTGTGGGGACCGCGGTGTGGGCGCTGCTCGGCCGGTTCCGGTACGCGTTCGCGGTGCTGGGGCTGATCGTGCTCGGCGGGCTCGCCGGCTACGGAGCCGTCGACGACCTGCTCTCCGGGACCGTCCTGGGCAGAGTGCCCATCCCCGTCTGGTACGGCCTGCATCTGCTGGCGGCCCTGGCCGTGGGCGCGGCACTGGTGATCTCCTCCCGGCGGGAGGCGGCCCGCAACCCCAGGACGCTCCCCTTCGTGGCGCTGAGCATCGGCCTCACCCTCCTGGTGGTCTTCGGGCTCTGACGCGTCCGGGGACCGTACGCGGCCCAACAGGCGGAAGTCCGCGGCGGAGGCCGGCTCCTCGGCACGGCTTCGTGGACCTGTACGGCGACGGCGTCGATGCCGCCGAGCCGCCGCCATCCGGGGCCGAGGTCCTCCAGCCCTCCGACCAGGCGGCCACCGGCCTCGAAGACGAGACCCTGCGGATCGGGGACCGCCAGCCGGGCGCCGTCGGGCAGGCCGTTCCGCTCTCCGTCGATCCGGAACGCCGCGCGCCGGTCCTCGAACAGGAACAGCATGACCCTCGTGCCCGTGGGAACGGCCCGGCGGAAATCCTCGAGGGACGTGCGGGGGGTCCCGTCGTGACGGACCCCTCCCTGATCCAGGTCGACGTACACGCGGCCGTCCAGGACGAGGCCGCCGTCCTTTATGGACTCCTCCACCTTCACGTGCATCACGACGCGCTTTTCGGGATACGGATCGTCCGCCGTGGCGTAGATGTCGCGTCTCTGGTCGAAACCCGCCACCGTGCCCACAGTGATCGCCGCTTGAGCGCGGGCTCTGACCAGTTCCTCGGGGGATCCTTTGAGGTCGACGTCTCCGTGCCCCGTCCGGAACACGGAGACGTCGACGGCGTCGGCCCCCAGGCCAGGATCGTCGGAGGTCTGCGCCGCCGCCGGTCCGCCGTCCCGGTGAGAGCCGGGGGCCGGCTCACCGCAGCCGGAGAGCACAAGGGCGGAGACGGCCAGGAACAGCGCGGTGCGCGGCCTCGACGGGCTCATGCGGCGACCCTCGGGGATTCGGTGGATCCGGTGGATGAGGTCCGTGCCGGCCGCTGCGGCCGGCATGGCGATCATGCCATCGGTGGAGTGACCGGCCGGTGTTCTCACGGGGTGATCTGCCGGGGGTGCCCCGGGAGGCTCCCGCCGGTCAGCGCGGTACCGCCCGCTCCCAGACGCGGCGGGACTCCTCCAGGGGATAGGGGGCGTCGGAGGGGACGGTGTCCCAGATCCGGGTCAGGCGGCGGGCGAGGTCGAAACGGGGCCAGCCCGGGTCGCCGGTGGCGGCGAAGGAGGCCCAGGCCGTGCGGATCCGCTCCGACAGGGCGGCGAAGTCCGGGTGCGGCGGAGAGCCCAGGAACCGGGCCGCGAACCGGCCGTCGCCGTTGCCGAAGGTGAAGGGCACGTCCACGCCGTGCCCGGCGCCGAGCACGGGTCCCCGCCAGGCGAAGTCGTACAGCCAGGTCCGGCCGCCCGCCGCCGCGTGCGCCTCGGCCGTCCAGGTGGCGGGCATCCGGACCAGGGCGTCCGACATCATCGCGGTGAACAGCTCGGTGTCGTCGGCGCCGGGGTGGGCGCCGCGGTAGGCGTCGGCCGCGCCGGCGCCGAGTCCCAGCGCCTCGGCCGCGACCTCCGGCGTGACGCCCGGGGGCGGGCCGCCGGGGGCGATCCCCCGGTACTCCTCGTGGGTGAACCCGCAGACCAGCTCCGTGTCCCGGCCCGCGCCCGCGCGGAGCGCCTCCCACGGCGGGCCGGTGACCAGCTCGCCGTCGACGACCGGGCCGAACGCGCCGTGGCCCGCCTCGGCCGCCGGCGTGTCCTGGACGGCGAGGATCGCCTCGGGCGGCAGGTTGGCGAACCCCTCCCAGGTGGCGGGCGCCCCGGTCGCGGCGGCGAGCCTCCCGGTGACCCGCGCCGCCTCCGCGGCGCTGAGGTACCCGGCCGGCACGCTCTGCGCGATCACCCGCCGGAACAGGCCGCGGGCGGCCGGCGCGGCCAGGAGCAGCACGGCCGAGGCCGCCCCCGCGGACTGGCCGAAGACGGTCACGTCGCCGGGGGCGCCGCCGAAGGCCGCGATCTCGTGCCGCACCCACTCCAGCGCCGCGAGCTGGTCGAGCAGGCCCCGGTTGTCCGGGACGCCGGGCAGATGGCCGAAGCCCTCGAAGCCCACCCGGTAGTCGGCGGTCACCACCACGACCCCCGAGCGGGCCAGCGCGGCGCCGTCGTACTGCGGCATCGCGGCCGAGCCCGCCTTCCACATGCCGCCGTGGATCCACACCATGACCGGCAGCCCCGCGGCGCCGGGGTCGGGGGTCCAGACGTTCAGCGTCAGGGGGCCCAGCCCGTCGCTCGCCCGCCAGACCGGCGGCACGCCCGGCGCGGGCGGCAACTGGGGCGGCGGCGTGCCGAACGCGACGGCGTCGCGCACCCCCTCCCAGGAGGGCGGCGGCGCGGGCGGCCGGAAGCGCAGCGCCCCCGCCGGGGCTGCGGCGAACGGAATGCCCTTGAAGGAGACGATGCCGTCCTGGACGAGTCCCCGGACCAGGCCTCGGCGGGTCTTCACCACAATGTCGATCATGCGCGGACGCTATCGGGCGGGACGGACGGGAGGCGTCCGCCGCGCGGCGGATCCCGGCAGCGCGGACCGGCGGATGCGGGACGGTCCGCTTCCAAGATCCTCCGGTGGCCGGGAATGAAACTTTCAGGGGGCGCCGAGGTTCGGGCGGGCTCCCGGAACACCTCTTGAGCTGGCCGGACGGCGATCCGGCGACCCGGGCGGCGCCTGGGATCCCTTTGGCGCACCGACCCCTTGTGGTTTACTGGCCTCGCTTTTGGAAAACGCTTTCCCGAAAGTTTCCGCGTACTCGTCGGTTCTCGCCGAGAGGGGCTCGCCTTGAGCGGAACGGCAAGGAGCAGGCCGGCGCCGGTCGCGGCGGCCGGGACGGGCCCGGTGCGCTCCGGCGATCCGGCACAGGCCCACGCAGGCCCCTGCCTCGCCGGCTCCGGATACGGGGCGGCCTCCATCCATCCCCTGCGTGTTCCCCGGACCCGTCCGTCGGCGCGGCGGAGGCCGTCGTCGCCGGGCGGGCGCCGGAGGAACCACCTCCTGACGCGCTTCGCCTGCGATCGAGCGTCACACCCCCTTCAACCGAATGGAGTTCACCGTGCGTAAAGACAGAAGGCTGGCGGTCGTGCTGACCGCCGCTCTCGTGACGGGCAGCGGGCTGGTGACCGTGCTCGCCACGGCCGCCTCGGCGGCCCCGTCCAGCGGTAACTACACGCTGGTCAACGCGGCCAGCGGCCTGTGCGCCTCCGTGCCCGGGCAGAGCACCGGCGACGGGGTGCAACTCGTGCAGTCCGCCTGCTCCGGCTCCGCCGGGCAGGTCTTCACGCTCACCTCCTCGGGGAGCGGCTACCAGATCAAGGCGGCGCACAGCGGCAAGTGCCTCGGCGTCCGCGGTGCCTCCACCAGCGCCGGCAAGCCGGTCCAGCAGGAGTCCTGCACCTCGGCGGCCTCGCAGACCTGGCAGCTGACCGCGTCCGGTTCCACCTACCGGGTGGTCAACGCCAACGGCGGCAAGTGCCTCAACGTCAAGGACAACTCCACCTCCTCCGGCGCCGTGCTCCAGCAGAACTCCTGCGACTCGGCGGCCACCAAGCAGTGGACACTGCGGCCGGCCTCCGGGGGCGGCACACCCGACCCCGACCCGGACCCCACGCCGACCGTGACGCCCACCAGCGGCGGCGGTGACGGCAGCGGCTCGTGGCCCTCGGCCACCGGCAGCGTGCACCAGACGGAGACCCGCGACGTGGGCTCGTTCTTCGACGGCGGCATGAAGCGCTACTACGGCATCGGCGACGGCGGCCAGAGCGAGAGCCAGGACCCGATGTTCGTCGTGGCCGACGGCGGCACGATCCAGAACGTCATCATCGACGCCCCGGCCGGTGACGGCATCCACTGCGAGGGGTCCTGCACCATCCGCAACGTCTGGTGGAACGACGTCGGCGAGGACGCCGCCACCTTCCGCGGCTCCAGCTCCTCGGCGACCTACCTGGTGGACGGCGGCGGCGCCAAGTCCGCCTCCGACAAGGTCTTCCAGCACAACGGCGCCGGCACGCTGACCATCCGCAACTTCCAGGTGCACAACGCCGGCAAGCTGTACCGGGCCTGCGGCAACTGCTCCACCTCCCACCAGCGCCACGTCGTGATGGACGGCGTCACCGCCCGCTCCACCAAGGTGCTGGCCGGGATCAACTCCAACTGGGGCGACACCGCGCGCTTCAGCCGGATCACCGTGTACGGCGACACCACCATCTGCGAGCGGTACAAGGGCGTGCCGAAGGGCAGCGAGCCCAGCAAGATTGGTGAGGGCCCCGACGGCACGCACTGCCGGTACTCCGAATCCGACATCACCCGCCGGTAGAGCCTCCGGGAACGGGTGGGCCGTCGTCCCCGCCGTCCTCCCCGTGCCGGGCGGGCCGCCGCCCGCCCGGCACGCCTGTCCGGCGCAGGGCCGGGTCCCGTACGGGACCCGGCCCGGTCCGTCTCCGGGTCCCTGATCACCGCGTCGGGGACCCGGTCCGTTCCCGGCGCGGCGCCCGGCGCGGCGTGCCGATCGCGTAAGGTGCCGATCATGACGGGCGCGGGTGATCCGTACGCGGTCCGGCGCGGTGGGCGGACGGTCTCACAGGAGGAGGTTGAGCAGGACCGTCAGCAGGATCGAGAGCAGGACCGAGATGATGATCATGGTTAGGCATCCCGCCCAGCCACCGGCGAACCTGACCTCTGTGTTTCCGATGCGCATACGGCCCCGCTACCCGCGGACGGCCGGGGAAACCGGAGGCCCGGCCGCCCCGCGCTCCGATCCGGAGGACCGGGCGGCGATGTCCCCGCCGGTGCCGCCCGGCCGGCGCCGGCCGGGCCAGGCGGCGGTTCAGTCCATGACCGACTCGCCACCGGGATAGGTGAAGGACGACCGCGGCGAGTAGAAGCCCCATACGATCTGCAGCGGATCTGCGGGCCGCAGCGCGTAGACGGGGTGGCCGGGCTCCAGGAACTCCAGCGACAGGACCTCGAACGGGTCGACCGGCTCCGCCACGAACGGGTAGACCCCGCTGATCCGCCGCCCGTCCACCTCCGTGATGTAGCGCAGCTGCCCGCGGCTGACCGCCGTGCCGGCCTCGCCGACCCGTGCGGTCGTCCGGATCACCGGCACGCCGTCGGCCTCGGTCGTCGCGACGAGCACGCCGTCCTCGACCTCGATCACGGTCCGGCCCTCGGTGGCGGGCACCCCCCGGGCCGCGGCGTACGCGCGCACCACCGCGCTGGAGTTGAAGTAGTGCGTCCACCAGCGGCCGGGGGTGACACCGTCGGGCGCGTAGGCGTCCTCCAGATCCGGTCCGATGTAGGTCAGTGAGTACGCGCCGAAGCCTGAGGTCTGCTCGGGCCGGTCGACGACGTACTGGTTCATGAAGACCTGCCGGTTGGCCAGCGGCTTCAGCCCGTCGGGTACCAGGGCCGCGACGGCGTCGGGGTCGGCCGGCAGCCAGCCGAAGTAGATCATTCTGCTGTTGACGACGAGCTGGGGAGGAACGAGATCGGCCATGGTGTCTCCCTGCCATCGGCGGTGGGTAACCGGAACGTACGCCGGGTCACCGACGAGGACAACGGGGTCCGCCGCGCGGTCCGGGCGCGCGGGCCGGCGTTCGGGCGCGTGGTCCGCCGGATGAGGGGCAGGGGGAGGGGGCCCGGTGGCGGGAGCCGTCCGGAGCTCTCCCGCCGCACGATAGGCTCCGAACGAAATTCAGTTTTGGTTTTCGCGGAAAAGGCGGTTTCTGGCAGTGGATGTTCTGGCCCGAAACAATGTGAATATCTCTGGCAATTTATCGGGAAAAACCATAATTTTTTCCCACGGTTTCGGGTGTGACCAGAACATGTGGCGGTTCGTCGTCCCCGCCTTCGCGGACGAGTACCGGATCGTGCTCTTCGACCACGTGGGGTACGGAGGCTCCGACCTGGCGAGCCACTCGCCCGAGCGTCACTCCTCCCTGGACGGCTACGCCCGCGACCTGCTGGAGATCTGCCGGGAGCTCGACATCGAGCAGGCCGTCTTCGTCGGCCACTCGGTCGCCGCGATGATCGGGATCCTCGCCGAGATCGAGGAGCCGGAGCGCTTCGAGCGGCTGGTGCTGGTGGGCCCGTCGCCCTGCTACATCGACGACGGCGACTACGTGGGCGGGTTCAGCCGGCAGGACGTCGAGGAACTGCTCGAGTCGCTGGAGAGCAACTACCTCGGCTGGTCCGGCGCGATGGCCCCGGCGATCATGGGGAATCCGGACCGCCCGGAGCTGGGCGAGGAGCTGACCAACAGCTTCTGCCGCACCGACCCGGCGATCGCCCGGCGGTTCGCGCGGGCGACCTTCCTGTCCGACAACCGGGGGGACCTGCCGCGGGTGCGGGCGCGCGCACTCGTCCTGCAGTGCTCCGAGGACGTGATCGCCCCCCGCCAGGTGGGGGAGTACGTCCACCGGATGATCCCGCGCAGCGAGCTGGTCCTCATGAAGGCGACGGGGCACTGCCCCAACCTGAGCGCCCCCGAGGAGACCGTGGACGCGATCCGCTCGTTCCTGCGGAGTTGAGAGGCGACGGGAGCTTCTCCGTGACCCAGCCGGACGAGACCACCAGCGGGGCGGGCGGCCCTCCGCCGGCCGGGTCCGTCGGGTCTCCGTCGACCGGGTCCGTCGAGGAGGACTTCGAGGACCTGTACGAGAACGCGCCGTTCGGCTACCTGTCCACGCTCATGGACGGGACGGTGGTCAGGGCCAACGCCACCTTCCTGTCCATGACCGGGTACACCCGGGCGGAACTGGTCGGCCGCACGCGCGTCCACTCCCTCCTGCCGGTGGGCGACCGCATCTTCTACGAGACGCACTTCGCGCCCCTGCTCGTGATGCAGGGCCGGGTCAGGGAGATCGCGGTCGAGCTGAAACGGGCCGACGGCACCCGGTTGCCGGTCCTGCTCAACGCCGTACTGAGGACACCCGAGGGGCGGCCCGCGGTCATCCGGCTCTCCGTCGTGTCGGCGACCGACCGCAGGCGGTACGAGCGCGAGCTGCTGCGCGAGCGGCAGCGGGCCGAGAGCTCGGAGGCCGAGGCCCGTCAGCTCGCCCACATTCTGCAGGCGAGCTTCGTGCCGTCGGCGCTGCCGGAGGTCCCCGGCCTGGACGTCGCGGGCGTGTACCGGCCCGCCGGCCACGGAGACGAGGTGGGCGGGGACTTCTACGACCTGTTCGAGACCGCGCACGGCTGGGGGCTCGCCCTCGGGGACGTGTGCGGCAAGGGAGCCCGGGCGGCGGTCGTCACCAGCCTGGCCCGCTACACGCTGCGGGCCGCGGGCATGCGGGAGACCCGGCCGGGACAGGTGCTGTCCACGCTCAACCAGGCGCTCCTGCGCGAGCGCACCGACCGCTTCCTCACCGCGGCCTACGCCCGGATCCGGCCCGCCGGGGCGGGACGGGCCCGCCTGAGCCTGGCCCTCGGCGGGCATCCGCCGCCTGTCCGGGTCCCGCGGGACGCCGGGATCGGGACGGTGGGCCGTACCGGAGACCTGCTGGGGATCTTCGACGACCCGCGGCTGCCCGAGACCGAGGTGGAGCTCTCCCCGGGGGACGCGCTGCTCTTCTACACCGACGGGATCACCGAGGGGCGGGTCGGCGACGAGCTGTTCGGCGAGGAACGGCTGGCGCGCTCGCTGGAGGCGGTCCGGGGCGCGGACGCGGCGGACATGGCCGCCCGGCTCGTGGAGGACGTGGTGTCCTTCCAGTCCGGGCTGCCGAGCGACGACATCGCCGTCCTCGTCCTGCGGCTCCCGCGCTGAGCCGGACCGGCCCCCGACCGGCCGGTCCGGGAGCGGCCGATCCGGCCGATCGGGCCGATCGGGCCGTACGGCTCGCGGAGCCCGCCTGGGAGCCGCGGAGGGCGCGGCGACCGCGGCGGGCGGAGAGCCCGGTGGCCGGGGACTGCCGGGCTCCCCGCCGGTCCCGCTACGCGGTCAGGTGGCGGGACCACCACTCCAGGACGGCCTCGAAGCGCTGCAGCCGGTGCCGGGGCCGGCCGCTCCGGCTCAGCTCGTGGCCCTCACCGGGGAAGAGCAGGAACTCCGCGGGCACGCCGTTCCGGCGCAGGGCGACGTACATCCGCTGGGCCTGCTCGACCGGGCAGCGCCAGTCCTCCTCCGAGTGCACCACGGCGAACGGCAGCGCGATCCGGTCGGCGTGGTGGAGCGGGCTCATCGCGCGCTGGGCCTCGGCGTCCGGGCCGCAGTAGGCCTCGGCGAAGTACCAGCCGATGTCGGAGGAGCCGGTGAAGGAGTCCCAGGCGTTGACCGCGCGCTCGCTCCAGGCCGCGCGGAAGCGCTGCCCGTGGTGGGCGGCCAGCCAGCTGGTCATGAACCCGCCGTAGGAGCCGCCCATCACGCCCACCCGGCCGGAGTCGCACTCCGGCAGGGCCAGCGCCGCGTCCAGCAGCGCCAGCACGTCGTCGGCGTCGACGGTGCCGAGCGCGCCGATCACGGAACGGCCGTGCGCCTGGCCGTACCCGGCCGAGCCCCGGGGGTTGGGCAGGACCACCGCGTACCCGGCGGCGGCGTAGACCTGGGTCTCGTCGAGGAAGCCCCAGCCGTGCTGGTGGAACGGTCCGCCGTGCACGTTCAGCAGGACCGGGTGCGGGCCCTCGCCCTCGGGCAGGGCGATCCAGCCGTGCACCGGGTAGCCGTCGGGGGCGACGGCGGTGATCTCCCGGAGCGGGCGGGCCTGCGGGAGCGGTCCGCAGAAGTCGGCGAGCGTCCGGTCGGGTTCGACGACCTGGCCGGGGTGCTCGGGGGTGGAGACCACCGCGACGGTGCGCCCGCCGAAGGCCGCGAAGGACTTGACCCATCCCCGCTCGCCCAGCACGACCGGGAGCTTGCCCAGCGGCGCGCCGTCGGAGTCGAGGGGCACCAGGCGCAGCTCGACCGCGCCGCGCACCCGGACCGCGACCAGGACGCCGCCCTCGGCGGCCAGCGGCGGCAGCGGCTCGCAGTCCACCGACTCCTCCTCGGTCAGCCGCGTTCCGGCGAGCGGCTCGCCGCCGAGCCGCAGGGACACGCGGTAGAGGCCGGTGTTGCGGGCCACCGCGTGGATCCCGGAGAACTCCGCGCCCAGGTAGACCACGTCGCCGCCGGGCAGCACGGCCGGGTGGCCCGCCGAGCCGGCGCTGCGCACCGCCAGGACCGGCTCCCCGCCGAGCGCGGGCACCGCGTACAGGTCGGTGTGCAGGCTCTCGGGGTCCAGATCGCGGGGGGCCGAGACCAGCAGATGGTCCTCGTCGTACCAGCAGGGGTCCTCGACGTCGTAGCGGCCGTCGGTCAGCGCCACCGGCTGCGGGATGTCCGCCAGCGCGTTGACCACGTACAGGACCGGCCGGCGGTCCTGGGTGAAGCCGATGCCGTCGCGGCGGTAGCGGAAGCCGGTGATGCGGCGCGGCGCCTCGGCCGCCGCTCCCACGCCCTCCTCGGTGCCGTAGCGGCCGGGTTCGGGGACGCGGGCGGTGAACGCGATCCGCCGCGAGTCGGGCGCCCAGACCGGGGCGCCGGCCCCGAGCGGCAGGTCGGTGATCGGGCGGGGCTCGCCCCCGCCGGTGGGCATCACGTGCAGCTGCGGGCTGCCCCCCGCGGTGGCCCGCAGGAAGGCCACCCAGGCGCCGTCGGGGGAGATGCGGGGGGCGGTGTCGAGGTCGCCGTGGGTGAAGGGGACGGGCGGACCCTGCGGCGGGATCCGCCACAGGCTCCCCCGGTAGGCGTCGGCCTCCAGGTCGGGATGGGCGACGTCGACCAGGAGAAGATCGTCGTGGAGGGTCACGCTGCCGGGAGCGTGCAGCAGGGCGAGGTCTTCTGGGCGCATGGCCTGGGACGTTATCACCCGATGAAGAACGCTATACCGGCTTCCGGGTCTGTCCCGATCACGCGTCGGGTACCGCTTCAGCGATCGATGAAACCGTGATGTGTTGGGACGGAACGCCGGTGAACGGACACGCTGTCAACGCTGTGAAAAGGGTGCTCTACCGGGCCGTGTACGGCTCGCGCTACGACCGCGTGCCCTGGGGGCAGCGGCTCTACGTCCGCCCCGGCGAGAGGCACGTGCGCCAGGCGCAGTGGCGGCTGCGGCTGCGCCGGGCGCCGGTGATGACGCTGGCGGACTACCGCGAGCGCACGAAGCTCGGCGAACTGGAGGAGTTCGTCACCTGCCACCTGTGCGGTGACAGCCGCCAGCAGCCGCTGTTCACCCCGACCGGCCCCAAGGGCAGGTGGAGCTACCAGGTGGTGCGCTGCCCCTCGTGCGGCTTCCTCTACCGCAACCCCAACATCCGGCCCGAGCGCCTGGGCGACCTGTACGCCAACAACTACAGCGCCTTCCTGACCGGGAAGTACGCCGCGGACCGGCAGCGCCGCTACCGGCTGACCATGGACGCCTTCCACCCGGTCTTCGCCGACGGCGCCGGCCGGCGGCTGCTGGACTTCGGCTGCGGGGCCGGGCTCTTCCTGGAGCTCGCCGAACAGCGCGGGTTCGACGCGGTCGGGGTCGACCTGTCACCGGACTCGGTGGCCGAGGCGAACCGGCGGCTCACCCGGGCGCGGGCCTACCACGGTACCCCGGAGGACGTGCCGGAGATCGCGGTGGGCGGCTTCGACGTGATCACCCTCTGGTCGGTCCTGGCCCACCTGCCCAGGCCGCTGGACGACTTCCGGTGCTTCCGCAGCCTGCTCGCCCCGGGCGGGGTGCTGATGATCCTCACCGTCAACGCCGCCTCGCTGCAGCTGAAGGCCTTCGGCGCCGGGTGGAACGGGTTCACCAAGAACCACCTGATGTTCTACTCGGCCGAGA
Source organism: Planomonospora corallina (assembly GCF_042650625.1). NCBI lineage: Bacteria > Bacillati > Actinomycetota > Actinomycetes > Streptosporangiales > Streptosporangiaceae > Planomonospora > Planomonospora corallina. The sequence goes on along the minus strand of NZ_JBHSBM010000005.1, from coordinate 79,206 downwards.
CGATGCCGGTGCTGCTGCGCCGTACCGGGTTCGCCGGGGTGGCCTTCGCGCCCTTCTACGGCGACACCGTCGAGGCGGGCACCACCAAGCTCGCCGAGCCGCTGCGGCGCAGGCTCCGCCGTGCGGTCGAGGCCTCCGACGGCGGCAACATGCTGCGCGCGCTGGCCTTCGCCGACGAGGAGGCGGTCGACCGGTGGGGCGGCGGCCTGAAGGTCCGCCGCCTGCCCAAGCACGAGGGCTGACGACCGGGCCGGGCACGCGGGCCGGCGGCTACCGGCGCGGATCCGCGGGCTCGCGCGACCGGGGGCCGGGGCCGGGGCGCCCACCGGTCCCCGTGGGCCCGCGGGGGCCGGGCTCAGCGGCCGGTGAGCCCGGCGTCGTGGGCGACGAGGGCGGCCTGGGTGCGGTTGGCGCAGCCGAGCTTGGTTAGGACCCGGGAGACGTATCCCTTGACCGTGGTCTCCTCCAGGTACAGCCGGCCCGCGATCTCGGCGTTGGACAGGCCCTCGCCCAGGCCGGCCAGCACGTCGCGCTCCCGGCCCGTGAGTCCCGCGACGGCCCGGCGGGCCCGCTCGCGCGCGCCGCCGTCGCCGTGGGCGAACTCGGCGATCAGCCGCCGGGTCACCGACGGGGCCAGCATGGCGTTGCCCGCGGCCACCACCCGGACCACGGTGATGATGTCCTCCGGCGGGGTGTCCTTGAGCAGGAAGCCCACGGCGCCCGCGCGCAGCGCCCGGTACACGTACTCGTCCAGGTCGAAGGTGGTCAGCATGACGACCTTCGGCGGGTCGGGCAGCCGGGACAGCCGCTCGGCCGCGACCAGCCCGTCCGCGACGGGCATGCGCACGTCGAGCAGGACGACGTCCGGCCGGTGGGTCACCGCCCGCTCCACCGCCTCGGCGCCGTCGTAGGCCTCGGCCACCACCTCGATGTCCCCGGCGGTGGCGAGCAGGGCGCGCAGATGGGCGCAGACCATGCGCTCGTCGTCGACGAGCAGGACGCGGATCACGGGGCGCCCCCGTGCACGGGCAGTTCCGCGCGGACCTCGTAGCCGCCGGACGGGACGGGCGCGGCCCGCAGGGTCCCGCCGACGAGCGCGACCCGCTCGCGCAGTCCGAGCAGTCCGGCCCCGCCGCCGGGCAGGGGGTCGTGCCGGGCGGCGGCCGGGGCCGGGCCGTTGGCGACGCGCAGGCGGATCCGCTCGGGGCCGGTGGCCACCTCCACGGCGACCGGGGCGCCGGGGGCGTGCTTGCGCGCGTTCGTCAGCGCCTCCTGCACGATCCGGTAGGCGGTCCTGCCGACCGGCGGCGGCGTCTCCACCGGCTCGCCCGTCTCCACGAGGTCCACCTCGACCCCGGCCGAGCGGTTCTCCTCCACCAGGGTACGCAGGTCGGGCAGGGCCGGGGGCGGGGCCAGCGGCACCCGCTCCAGCACGTCCCCCGAGCGCAGCACCCCGACCACGGCCCGCAGCTCGTCCAGGGCCTGCGAGCCGGTCTGCCGGATCTGCTCCGCGGTCGACGCGACCTCCTCCGGCGGGACGCGCTCCGCCTGCGCGCGCAGCCGCAGCGTCCCCGCCTGGAGCACCATGAGGCTGACCCGGTGCGTCACCACGTCGTGCATCTCGCGTGCCAGCCGGGCACGCTCCTCGGTGCGCGCCCGCTCCACCCGCGTGTCGCCCTCCCTCGCGGCGAGGTCGCGGCGGGCGCGGACGTACAGGCCGAGCAGGAGCGGGGCCGCCACCATCGAGCCCGCCGCGGCCAGGTGCTGGAGCGGGGAGCCGTCCTGGTCGGAGCCGGTCGCGGTCCATCCGGAGGCCGGCTCGGGCGGCGCCGTGACCCACGACGGGTCCGACCGCGTGGCGACCCATCCGGCGGCCAGCACGGTGAGGGCGGCGATCCCCCACAGCAGGCGCGGGTCGCGGACGCGGGAGGCCAGGGCGTACACGGCGAACGGCAGCGCCAGCGGCACGCCGCCGGCCAGGCACGCGGCGGCGATGCCCAGCGTCACCGACGCGGGGCGGCTCCGGCGCAGGATCAGCGCCGCGCCGCAGGCCACCTCCACGGCGGTGTGCGGCACCAGGCCGTAGCCGCCCATGTCATCGGCGGTCGTCCAGCTCCCGGCGGCTCCGGCCGCCGCCACGCCCAGCGCCAGCGCCGCGTCGGCGAGCAGGGGCCGCCATCGGGTCTCATGCACGCGCCATACCGTATCGGGACATATCGCCCTTGATCGCCGTCGCGTGCCGAATACCGACCTCCGCCGGGTGGAGATCCTCCTTTCGTAGGTACCGGCCGCTCTCCGGCGGTGCCACAGGCAGGGGGCGGGGTCGGTCCCTTCCGCGCTTCTGCGGGCCGTACCGGCCGGTGGAGGCTTGTCCGGCGCGCCGCGCTCCACCCCGGACCGGCGCGCCGACGAGATCCCCGCGGGCCGGCCGCGGCCCGCCCCACCGAGAGGAACCCCCATGACGACCACGCGATCCCGCCGCCTGCGCGCCGCCGCCGTCCTGGCCGCGCTGACCGTCTCCGCCGTCCCGGCGTGGGAGGCGGTCGCCGCCGCGGACGCCGGCGGCACGGGCGCCCCGGCCGGCCGCGGGACCCTGAAGGCCACCCTGGACGAGATCGTTAAGGAGGGGGCGGTCGGCGCCCAGGCCGAGATCCGCGACGAGCGCGGCCGCTGGACCGGCCGGAGCGGCACGGCCAGGCTCGGCAGCGGGCGCCCCGTGCCCGCCCAGGGGCGGTTCCGGGTCGGCAGCACCATGAAGTCCTTCACCGCCACGGTGGTCCTGCAGCTGGCCGGCGAGGGGAAGGTCTCCCTGGACGACACGGTCGGGCACTGGCTCCCCGGCCTGGTCCCCGGCGGGTCGGGCATCACCGTCCGGCAGCTGCTCAACCACACCAGCGGCCTGTTCGACTACCTGCAGAGCAAGGGCATGCCGCGGTCCGGTGAGGACATCCGGCGCGACGGGTTCCGCACCTACACCTCCGAGGAGCTGGTCCGGATCGGGGTGAAGAACCCGCCCTACTTCAAGCCCGGAGCGAGCTGGATGTACTCCAACACCAACTACGCCCTCCTCGGCATGATCATCGAGAAGGCCACCGGGAACACCTACCGCGAGGAGATCGCCCGGCGCATCATCAAGCCCCTGGGGCTGCGCGACACGTTCCTGCCCGGCGCCTCCGTCAAGATCCCCGGGCCGCACGCCCGGGGCTACTTCCCGCGCACCGTCGAGCCGGTCGGCGAGCTGATCGACGTGACCGAGTTCAACCCGTCCTTCGCCGGCGCGGCGGGCGAGATGATCTCCACCACCGGTGACGTCGACCGGTTCTTCGCCGCGCTGCTCGGCGGGAAGCTGCTCGCGCCCGAGCAGCTCGAGGAGATGACCACCGTCGTGGACATCTCCGAGCAGACCGGCGTGCCCGGCCTCGGGTACGGCCTCGGGCTGGAGAAGGTCAGGCTCTCCTGCGGCGTCACGAGCTGGGGCCACGGCGGGAGCACCCCCGGCTACGCCACCTACGTCGGGAACACGCGCGACGCCCGCCGCCGGGCCGTGGTCTACGCCACCGGCCTGACGAGCGAGAAGAGCGACGCGGCGGCGAAGGAAGTGGTCGACCGGGCGCTGTGCGGCGCCTGAGGCCCGGTGGGGTGCGCAGGACGTGCTCCCGGCCGCACGCCTGCGGCCACCACCGCGGTCACACCGCGCTGAACGGCCGGCCACCCGCCGTCCGCGTCCTCGGCCTCACGGGCAGAACGCCTAGCGGAGGGTGAGGCCGCCGTCGACCGCGAGGACCTGGCCGGTGACGTAGCCCGCGTCCGCGGAGAGCAGGAAGGTCACGACCTTGGCGACCTCCTGCGCGGTGCCCTGCCGGCCCAGCGGGATCGGCGTGCGGCCCCGGCTCCGGCGGAGCCGGCCCGCCTCCCGGCCGAGCGGCGTGTCGATCAGGCCGGGCGCGACCAGGTTGGCCCGGACGCCCCGGCCCGCGCCCTCCAGGGCGACGTGCCTGGCCAGGCCGGCCAGCCCGGCCTTGGAGGCGTCGTAGGCGGGGACCATGCTGCCGGGGCGCAGCCCCGCCACCGAGCCGATGAACACGATCGAGGAGCCGGGGCCGAGCAGCGGCAGCGCGCCCCTGCAGACCAGGAAGTGGCCGCGGAGGTTGACCGAGAACACCCGGTCCCAGTCGGCGGCGGACGTCCCGGCCAGGGCCGTCCCGGCGCCGATCCCGGCGTTGAGCACGATACCGTCCACCGGGCCGTCCACCGGGCCGCCGAGCGCGGCCGCGCGCCCGGCCAGCGCCTCGCAGGCGTCGGCGTCGGCCAGGTCCACCGCGAGCACGCCGGCCCGCCCGCCCTCGCCGGCGATCAGCGCGGCGGTCTCGGACGCGGCCGCCTCGTCCACGTCGGCGCAGATCACCGTGGCGCCCTCCCGGGCGGCGTCGAGCGCGATGGCCCGCCCGTTGCCGGCGGGCGGGTCCGGGTCGGAGGAGGGACGGGTGCCGGCGCCCACCACGAGCACACGCCTGCCGACCAAGCGACCGTTCACACCGGCGATCGTAACCGGTACAGTCGGATCGGTGAATCCTCGAGTCGAGCCGCTGCCCCGGCAGGAGTGGGACGCGTTCCTCACCCGGGTGGCCGAGGGCACCGGCCCCTACAACGTGTTCACCACGCTCGCCCGCCACCCGGACCTGTTCAGGGGGTGGATCGCCTTCGGCGGGGCGCTGCTGCGCGGCCTGCTCCCCGACCGGGACCGGGAACTGGCGATCCTGCGCACCGCCCACCACCGGGCCAGCGCCTACGAGTGGGCCCAGCACGTACGCCTGGCCCGCCGGGCGGGGCTGACGGACGCGGAGATCGAGGCGGTCCGGAGCGGCGGGCACGAGTGGGCGGACGCCGACCGGCTCGTCCTGGACGTCGCCGACGAGCTGTGCGCCCGCGGCGATCTCACGGACCGGACGTGGCAGGCCGTGTGCGAGCGCTACGACGAGCCCCGGCGGATCGAACTCGTCATGCTCGTGGCCCACTACGGCATGCTCGCCGTCGTGCTGAACACGCTCCGCGTGCCGCTGGAGGACCCGCCGCCCGCCGACGGCCGCCTCCGGTGACCCGCCTCGCCCATGGTCCGGGAGCAGGGGTGGGCGGAGCGGAACCACCGGGCGGTGCGCCACACCTCGGCGGATCGCGGGCGTCAGGCGTCCTGGAGCCGGAGCGTCCGCAGCGTCCGCAGGGCGTCGCGGGCGGGGGAGGCGGCATCCGTCGTGTAGAGCACCACCCGCTGGTCGCGGTCGGGCACGTGCAGCGACTGGCAGGAGACCTCGATCACGCCGATCAGCGGGTGGCTCATCCGCTTGCGCTGGTTGCGCTGGACCTCCACGTCGTGCGTCTGCCAGAACGCCGCGAACTGCGGGCTGAGGGCCAGCATCTCCGCGACCAGCCGGCCGATCGAGGGGTCGTCGGGGTAGCGCGCGGCCGCGACGCGCAGGTCGGCGACCGCGGCGCGGGCGAAACCGCCCTGCTCCTCCTCGCAGAGACCGGAGCGCAGGTCCGGGGAGGCGAAGACCCGGCGCACCACGTTGAGCTCCTCCGGATCCGCGCGGTCCAGGTCGCCCATGAGCACGCCCGCCAGCGGGTTCCACGCGAGGATGTCGTACTTGGCGTCGACCACGTAGGCGGGCACGTCCTCCAGGGAGGCCAGGAGGTTCAGCACCCCCTGCGGCACGTCCCGCGAGGGCCTGCCGCCGGGCGCCGGGGCCTCCCCGGCCAGGTGGAACAGGTGGGCACGCTCGTCGGCGGTCAGCATCAGCGCCCGGGCCAGCGCGCCGAGCACCTGGCGGGACGGGCGCGGCCCCCGGGCCTGCTCCAGGCGGATGTAGTAGTCGACGGACATGCCCGCCAGCTGGGCCACCTCCTGGCGGCGCAGCCCCGGGGTGCGCCTGCGCCCGCCGCCGGGCAGCCCCGCCTCCCGGGGCGTCAGCCGGGCGCGGCGGTTGCGCAGGAATTCGGCGAGTCCACTGCGGTTCACGCCCTCCATCATGGCCGGACGCCGCAACCCCCGGTTGGCCCGAGAGTGGTACCGCCGGTCCCAGCCTTCCGGGGTCTCTCCCGCCGCCGGCCGGGCCGGGCGAAGGTGAGGGACATGATCGCTCTCATCACGGGTGCCACCAAGGGCATCGGACACCAGATCGCCAGACTGCTCGCCGAGCGGGACGTGACCGTCCTGGCGGCCGGCCGGGACGCCGACCGCGGGCAGCGGGCCGCCGACGGGATCGGCGCCCGGTTCGTCCAGCTCGATGTCACCTCCGCCGAATCCGTCGCCTCCGCCGCCAAGTGGATCGAGGCGGAGTACGGCAGGCTCGACATCCTCGTCAACAACGCCGGGATCCTCGTCCCCCAGGAGGACCCGGCCCCGAGCGCCACCCCGGTGGACGTGTTGCGCGCCACCTACGAGACCAACGTCTTCGGCGTGGTCGCCGTCACCAACGCCGTGCTCCCGCTGCTGCGCCGCGCGCCCGCCGCGCGGATCGTGAACCTGTCCAGCGGCCTGGCCTCCCTGACCCAGGCGTGCGACCCGGAGGATCCGTCCTGGGAGCACAACTACCTGGCCTACAACTCCTCCAAGTCGGCGCTCAACATGGTCACCGTCGCCTACGCCAAGGAACTGGCCGGCACCCCGATCAAGGTCAACGCGGCCGACCCGGGCCACTGCGCGACGGACATGAACGGCCACAGCGGTCCCCGCACCCCCGAGCAGGGCGCGGCCGTCGCCGTACGGCTGGCGCTTCTGGACGCCGACGGCCCCACCGGTTCCTACCGGAACGAGGACGGTGTCGTGCCATGGTGATCTACCTCACCGGCGGATTAGAGGGCGGCGGACAGGACAGAGAGGAGTGGCGGCGCAAATCGACTGAGTGATCGGACGGTGCGATGGGGCAGCAACTCGACAAGGACCGGTTCTCGGAGGCGGAGTTCGCGCGCTTCGGGGAGCGGCTGGCCGAGCAGTTGGCGGAGCTCCGCCGGCTGCTGGCCCGGCCGGGGTTCGGGACGGGGCCCGCGACCATCGGGGCCGAACTGGAACTGTTCCTGATCACACCTGAGGGCCGGCCGCTCCCGTGCAACCACGAGGTGCGCGACACCGCCGGGGACGACCGGCTCACCCTGGAGCTCGGCCGGTTCAACCTGGAGGTCAACCTGACCCCGCTCCCGCTGGCGGGCAGGCCCTTCGCGGCGATGGAGCAGGAGCTGAACGAGACGATCGGCGTGGTGGACACCGCGGCGGCCAAGCACGGCGGGCAGGCGGTGGCGATCGGCATCCTGCCCACCCTGCACGAGTTCGACTTCACCCGCGCGGCGATGAGCGACGAGAGCCGCTACCGGGCGATGAGCCGCGGCATGCGGCGGCTGCGGACCGAGCCGTTCCGGGTCCGCATCCACGGGGTGGAGCAGCTGGAGCTGGAGGTCGAGGGCGTGATCCTGGAGAGCGCCAACACCTCCTGGCAGGTGCACCTGCGCACCCCTCCGGCCGACTTCGCCCGCGTCTACAACGCCGCCCAGCTGGCCATGGGGCCGGTCCTGGCGGTCAGCGGCAACTCCCCGGGCTTCCTGGGCCGCAGGCTCTGGGAGGAGACCCGGATCGCGCTGTTCGAGGAGGCCGCCGACGACCGCGACCTGGAGCGGCTCGGCCGCCGCGACCGCAGGGTGGCCTTCGGCTCCGGCTGGGTGAAGAGCGCCGAGGAGCTGTTCGAGGCGTGCGTGCGCGACTACGAGCCCCTGCTGCCGATGACCTCCCGCGGCGAGGAGGAGCAGGACGCGCCCGCCCTGGCCGAGCTCCGCCTCCACCAGGGCACGGTCTGGCAGTGGAACCGGCCGGTCTACGACCCGGCGGGCGGCGGCCACCTGCGGGTGGAGATGCGCGCCCTGCCCGCCGGGCCGACCCCGGCCGACATGGTGGCCAACGCCGCCTTCCTGCTCGGCCTCACCGCGGAGCTGGCCGTCGAGCCGGTCGAGGAGTTCGCCTTCTCCTCCGCCTACCGCAACTTCTACCGGGCGGCGATCGACGGCCTGGACGCATCCATGGCCTGGCCCGGCCGGCCGGGGGAGACCCCGGCGGCGCGGCTCGCCCTGGACCTGCTCCCGGTCGCCGCGGCGGGGCTCGACCGGGTGGGCGTGGAGCCCGGTGAGATCGAGCGGACGCTGGACGTCATCCGGGAGCGCGTCACGCGGCGCCGTACCGGGTCGGTCTGGCAGCGCCAGGCGCTGGAGGCCGCGGGCGGGGACCGGGCCCGGATGGTCACCCGCTACCGGGAGCTGGCGCTGACCGGCATGCCCGTGCACACCTGGCCCGTCTGACCCGGACCGGCCCGCACCCGGCCCGCCCGGCGGTCCGGCCCCGGATGATCGTCGAAGGAGCCGGCCCGGAATACTCATGAATTCCATACCTTGATCCGCCAGACTTGGGCGGGACGGGAGGAATCTCATGAGCGCGATGACGTCCGTGCCGGCGGGGCCGTTCGAGCTGAGACGGGACGACGACCGCTTCACCGAGGGGGTCCGGGCGCTGGAGCGGGAGCTGAAGCGGGTGCCGCTGGAGACCGTGCTGGCCCGCGCCAACCGGGCCGCCACCCGCAGGGGCCCCACCGGGAGCGGGGCGTTCGGCTCGATGAGGCCCCGCCCGGTGGACTGGTACTGCTTCGACGCCGCCGACAACGCCGTCACCTACTGGTACCCGCAGGGGCTGACCTGCTCCTCCGACGCGGGCGCGGCCGGGAACGTGTTCGTGGTCAGCTGGTACTACCGGCCCGAGGACGGGGAGCGGGGCGTGCGCCTGACCTTCCTGAACGCGGCGGCCCTGCGCTACCGGCACGTCCTGCTCGTGGAGGCCCGCGCGGACGGCGACATCGCCCCGATCGACATCCACGCCGGCGGCATCGCCTGGTACGGCGACCTGATCTACGTCGCCGACACCACCCGGGGCTTCCGGGTCTTCGACCTGAGGCAGATCTTCGAGGTGGACGGCGAGGAGGAGGGGGTCATCGGCCGGCGCGAGGGGGTCTACCACGCCTTCGGCTACCGCTACGTGATGCCGCAGACCGGGTCGTGGACCACGACCGCCAGGGGAGCCCGCTTCTCCTTCGCCGCCGTCGACCGCACCGCCTCGCCGGACCTGCTGATCTCCGGCGAGTACGTCGAGGAGCCCGGCGGGACCGGCCGGGTGGCCCGCTGGCCGCTGAACTCCGACGGCACGCTGAGGTCCGGCGCCGACGGCGTCGCCGCCGCGCTCGACGCCTACGCGCTGCCCGGCCCCAGGATCCAGGGCGCCCTGTCCCACTCCGGCACCTGGTACCTCAGCCAGGGCGCCGGGTCGGCGCGGAACGGCACGCTGATCGTGGCCGAGGGGCCCGAGGACGCCAAGGACGCCAAGGACGCCGAGGGCAGGGTGACGCGCCGGCCGTACCCGGTGGGGCCGGAGGACCTCACCTGCGTCCGGAGCCGCGGGCAGGTGTGGAGCGTGAGCGAGTTCGCGGGCCGCCGCGTCGTCTACGGCGTGCCGCTGTAGTCCCCGGCCGGCCGGCATCGGCTCGCGAATCACCCGCTCAGTGCAGCGATCCCCCCGCCAGGCGCAGGTCGTCCTGGACCAGGACGGCGGCCGTCACGATCGCGGTCAGCGCCTCGGCGACCAGCGGGGTCGGCATCGACGGGCCGCCGTGGTCGAGGACCTGCCCGGGGGCGAACGGCACGTGCACGAAACCGCCGCGGACCTTCGGGAAGTCGGTGGCGATCAGGTGCATGAGGCCGTAGAAGACGTGGTTGCAGACGAACGTGCCCGCGCTGTGCGAGACGCTCGCCGGGACCCCCGCCTTCCGGGCCGCCGCCACGCAGGCCTTCACCGGCAGCGTGGCGAAGTAGGCGGCCGGGCCGCCGGGCACCACCGGCTGGTCCACCGGCTGGTTGCCCGCGTTGTCGGGGATGCGGGCGTCGTCGAGGTTGAGCGCGACCCGCTCGACGGTGACGTCGGCCCGCCCGCCCGCCTGCCCGACGCAGACGACCACCTCGGGCTCGTGCTCCAGCATCGCGGCGCGCAGCCGCTCCAGGGACTCGCCGAACACGCACGGCAGCAGTACGGCGTGCACGCCCGCCACCTGCCGGACCGCCTCCCAGGACGGGTTGACGGTGGCGCCGTCGAAGGGCTCGAAGCCCGCCAGCAGGGCCCTCATCGCCGGGCCGCCGGCAGTGAGCAGGCGGGGGTGCCGCCGGGGAGGCGGTGCCGGTTGGCGGCGACCAGCCGGTAGAGGCCGTGCGCCGCCCAGCGCAGCGGCGGCGTCCGGAGCGCGTGCCCCAGCACGCTCCACGGCCCTCCGGCGGCCACCAGCAGCCGGGCGGCGGCCTGGGCCCCGCCGTACACCCGGCCGTGCTCGACCCAGAGCACCTCGCGGTCCGCCCGCTCGGGCGTGGTGCCGAGAGCGGGCAGGTCGGCCCGCTGCCAGGGGGTCACGTGGGCCCGGACGCCGATCCGCCGCTCGGCGAAGCGCACGCTCGCCGCACAGAACCCGCAGTCGCCGTCATAGATCAGCACTGGTCGGTTTGTCATAGACAAACCCTACTTATCACCTTCCGGTGGAGGTCCGTCCAGGTAGCGGAACGCCTCGTGCGCCGAGCGGATGCTGGCCCGCAGCGCCTGCTCCAGCTGCCCGGCGTCCCGCGCCAGGTGGTCGATCTCCGGTACGGCGAACGCGTCGGCGCCGGTCTCGGCCAGCAGCTCCTCGTATCTGGGCAGCCGGGAGCGGAGCAGTTCGATCCGCTGGTGGGCCAGGAAGGCCCGCTCGGCCTCGGCGACGTGGGCGGCGTAGCGCTCCAGGGCCTCGACCCGGGCGACGACGGCGGCCTCGCTGGCGGCCAGCGCCCGCTCCAGCGGCTCCATCGCGGCGGCGACCTCCGGGGCGCCGTCGCCGGCCAGGTCGCGGTGCTCGCCGCGCAGGGCCGAGAGCTTGGCCAGCAGCCGGGCGATCTCCCACTCCTGGGCCGGGAGCATCAGCGAGTTGCGCGCGTCGTCGAGCATCCCGGCCGCGTTGACCTGCGACCGGAGCACGTGGTCGACGGCCCGGCGGGTGCGCTCGCGCAGCTCCTCGGCGGGGGCGTCGAAGTCCTCCGGGAGCAGGTAGCGACCCTCGTACCAGCGGGCGTTGCGGTGGACGTCCTGCTCGGTGCTCTCGGTCTCCAGCGGATCCCGGGTGACGACGTGGCCGATGAAGACCACGAAGAGCAGCAGCGCGGTGATGAACACGCTGATGTGCATGCCGCCGGCGAGGAAGACGGAGCTCGCCAGGACGATGGCCGCGACCGCCCCGCCGATCTGCGGCAGGCGGGACGGGGCCACCTCCGGCTCGGGGGTCCAGCCGGCGCGGATGCGGGACAGCAGGGACACGTTCCTGCGGAACAGCTCGGCGATCTCCGCAGGCACCTCGGGATCGACCGCCACATACTGCACCGGCTCGTTCTCCCCTTCCCCCGGGTCGGACCGTGGTCAAGAAATCTTATATTTTCGACTATCCATCGAGATAGCGGAACGCCTCATGCGCCGAGCGGATGCTGTCCTCCAGCGCCTGCCGGAGCCGGTCGGCGTCCTGGGCCAGGCGCCCGATCTCCGGGGCCATGAACCTCCCCGCGCCCGTCTCCGCGACGAGCTGCTCGTACTCCGGCAGATGGGCGCGGAGCGCCTCGATCTGGTGCTGGGAGAGCAGCGCCTGCTCGGCCTCGGCGACGTGGGCGGCGTAGCGCTCCAGGGCCTCGACCCGGGCGACGACGGCGGCCTCGCTGGCGGCCAGCGCCCGCTCCAGCGGCTCCATCGCGGTGGCCACCTGCGGGGTCCGCGCGCCGCGGGCCAGATCGCGGTGCCTGGCGCGCAGGGCCGAGAGCTTGGCCAGCAGCCGGGCGATCTCCCACTCCTCGGCGGGGAGCATCACGGAGTTGCGCACGCCGTCCAGCAGGCCCAGGGCGTTCACCCGGGAGCGCAGGACCCGGTCGATCGCCTGCTGGGCCCGGCCGAGCAGGTGCCGGGAGGGCGGGTCGAGGTCCTCCAGGACCAGGAACCGGCCCTGCCACTGCCGGGCGTGGCGGTACAGCACGCGCTCCAGGGAGTCGGCGGGGGCGGGTTTCCTGGCGGCGTACAGGACGGCGATGACGAGCAGCTCGATCGCGACCAGGGCGAGCAGGGGCGCCGCCCCGGCGCCCGCGGCGAGGAAGGTCACCCCGGCCATCACCACGGTCAGCGCGAAGACGCCCAGGACCGGGCCCGGCACCCGGGCGCCGTCGCGGGCCTCGGGATTCCAGCCGCGCCGGATGCGGGACAGCAGCGGCCCGTTCCGGCGCATGAGGTTGGCGACCTCCGCTGGCACCTCCGGATCGACCACCACACGCAGCACGGGCACGCCCCCTTCGCCGAACCGAACTCCCGCCCGCCTGATTTCAGACCAGACGTGCTTCCATGGTGCATCGTGGTGAGCGGTGCGGTGGCCCGCGAGCCGGAGATCTCCGGCCGGGAGCCGCCCGGCCGCCCCGGGTGACCGTCTCATATGCGCAATCACGCAATTCCCTGACAAATAGAGTGAGCCCGTGAGATACCGGAAAGAGTCCAGCGAACATCTCGGGATGTACTGATGCTCATCGGAACACTCATCGTCCCTCGCGGCGCCGTGCGGATCCGCACCCGGAGCCGGGCCCGTCCCGGCGGGACCGGGCCTGCGTGCCGGGGGAGCGGCACCCGGATGATCGGCCGCAGCGGCCATGAGTGACCTCGACCTCGTCCTCGGCGCCGACGAGGACGCGCGCGCCCGCGGCCGGTCGCGCGGCAGGAGCCGGCGGCGGCGCCGCAGGCGCGGCCGCGGCCGGTTCCTCGCCCCGCTCCTGGCCCTCGTCGTGCTCGCCGGAGTCCTCGGCGGCGGCGGCTACTACGGCTACCTGTGGTTGTCGGACGTGATGGTGCCCGACGACTTCACCGGGCAGGGCACCGGAGAGGTGACGGTCCGGATCGAGGAGGGCCAGAGCGCCACCGACGTCGCCCGGGTCCTCGAGGAGCAGGGCGTCGTCGCCAGCGCCCGGGCCTTCACCAACGCGATCGACGCCGCGGGCAAGAGCGGCGCGCTCCAGCCCGGCCGCTACACCCTGCGCGAGCGCATGTCCGCGCAGGCCGCCGTCGCGCTGCTGACGGACCCGGACAACCGGCACCGGGGGACGGTGCTCGTCAAGGAGGGCTGGCGGCTCTCCCAGATCATCGACGCGCTGGCCGAGGCGACCGGGAAACCGGAGGCGGAGTTCGAGGCGGCGGCCCGGGACGCCGAGGCGCTGGAGCTGCCCGCGGCGGCCAGGGGCCGGCTGGAGGGCTACGCCTTCCCCGCGACCTACGAGTTCACCCCGGACATGACGGCCGCCGACATCCTCGCGGCCATGGTCGACCGCTACCGCCGGGCGGCGGAGGAGACCTCGCTGGAGGCGGAGGCCGAGCGGCTGGGCCGTACCCCGCACGAGATCATGACGATCGCCAGCATCGTCCAGGCCGAGGCGGGACGGCCCCAGGACATGCCGAAGATGGCCAGGGTGATCTACAACCGGCTCGCCCTCAAGCCCCCGATGAAACTCCAGATGGACAGCACCGTCTTCTACGGGCTGAACGCCTACGGCATCGCGGCCACCGACAAGCAGACGGAGAGCAGGTCGAAGTACAACACCTACCGGTACGGCGGGCTCCCGCCCGGCCCGATCGGCAACCCCGGCCAGGCGGCGATCGAGGCGGCCCTCCACCCGGCCGAGGGCCGGTGGCTCTGGTTCGTGACGACGGACCCGGCCAGGCGGATCACCGAGTTCACCGACAAGGAGTCGGAGTTCTGGCGGCTGCGGACCAAGTTCAACAAGAGGAACGGAGGCTGATCCGGCCGGGGCCCTGGGACCGGATCCCGCAGGGGGCGTGCGGCCCGGCGCCCGGTGGAGTCCGGGCGGCGTCCGGTGCGAGGATCGCCGTATGGACGACTCCTCGCGGACCGGGCCGCTCGTGGCCGAGCCGATCGTGACGGACCGGCTCCGGCTCGAACCGCTCGCCGTCGGGCACGCCGAGGAGATGGCCGCGGCGCTGGCCGATCCCGCGCTGCACGCCTTCACCGGCGGCTCGCCCGCCACCGCCGCGCAGTTGCGCGACCGCTACGCCCGCATGGTCGCCGGGCCGCCGCCCGGCAGCGCCGAGACCTGGCTCAACTGGGTGATCCGCCTGACGGCCGGCGCGGGCGGTCCGGACGACGCGACCGGCGGTGGTACGGCCGGCCCTCTGGACGGCCCTCTGGTCGGACCACGGGTCGGTCCCCTGGTCGGGCATGTCCAGGCCACCCTCACCCCGGGCGAGGCCTTTCTCGCCTGGGTGGTCGGCACCCCCTGGCAGGGCAGGAAGGTGGCCGTCGAGGCCGCCCGCGCGATGACCGGCTGGCTGGCCGGGCGGGGCGTGACCGCGCTGGCGGCCGCGATCCATCCGCGGCACGCCGCCTCCATCGGGGTCGCCCGGCGCCTCGGCCTGGTCCCGACCGCCGAGCGGGCGGACGGCGAGGTGGTCTGGCGCTCGGCGCCGCAGTGGTCGCCCCGGACGCGGGGGTGAGACGCGGGACGGAGCGGTCTCCGGCCGCCCCGGACGCGGAGGCGGGCGGTCACCGGGGCCGGTCCGGCGTCCGCGATCACGGCGCGTCCCGCCGCCCCATGGGTCTCGCGCCCCGCCGGTGACCCGCGGGGGAGAACAGAAGATCCCCCGAGCCGTCCGGCTCGGGGGATCTTCGGATGGTGGACGATACAGGGATTGAACCTGTGACCTCTTCCGTGTCAGGGAAGCGCTCTCCCGCTGAGCTAATCGTCCTCGGTGAATCTAGAGCGGAAGACGGGATTCGAACCCGCGACCCTCACCTTGGCAAGGTGATGCTCTACCCCTGAGCCACTTCCGCGTGCCCGCTGCGGGTCTCCCCTCGGCGGTGTCTGCAACACTTTACCGGATCCCGGAGGCTCCGATGTCCGTGCGGTGAGGTGGAGACGGGATTTGAACCCGTGTACACGGCTTTGCAGGCCGTTGCCTCGCCTCTCGGCCACTCCACCAGTCGGATCCCGGAGGATCCGCAGAGCGGAAGACGGGATTCGAACCCGCGACCCTCACCTTGGCAAGGTGATGCTCTACCCCTGAGCCACTTCCGCGTGTTTCCCGGCCGTTTCGTCCGGGTGCACGGGAAGACTCTAGCGCGTTCTGGGAGTGCGTGCGTCCAACCGGGCGCTTGCCGGAGCGTCAGGTTCGTGTGACGCACCTCACATCCCTCCCCGTGGTCATCCGGACCCGCCGCGGACCGGTCCCGCGCCCGGCGCGGGACGGGGGTCCGGTTCCGGGCCTCGGCTACGGCCCTCGGCTACGGCCCTCAGCTGCGAGCCTCAGCTGAGGAGCTCAGTCCCGGAGCCGGACGACGTCCTCGGCACGGACGAACATGATCCGGTGCCCGAACTGGATCTGGTGGTAGCGCCGGGCGCCGCGGACGACCAGGTGCCGGGACGGGTCGAAGGTCACGGCCCGCAGGTGGGAGCCCCGGACGGTCAGGCCGAGGCTGTAGCGCTGGCCGGCCGGGAGCCGGTACTGCAGCGCGACCGGCTTGTCGGCCTTGATCCCCGGGGGGTAGGCCGCGGCCTCGGGGTAGGGGCGGCCGTACAGCTTCACCGAGCTCAGGCCGGGCCGGGGCGTCACCAGGGGACCGCGGGCCGGCACCGAGGTGCGGGCTCCCTCCGGGTCGTGGAACCAGGCCTTCTGCCCCAGGTACCAGATCGCCGTCCAGTCGCCCCGGCGCCCGGCCAGGGCGTAGCGCTGGCCGGTCGAGGCGCGGGCGGCGTGGTCGTAGACGCTCTGGCTGGAGCCGCCCGACGGGTGCTTGCCGACGTCCTCGACCAGCGGGGCGTCGTGTGCGGGGGCGGCGCGCAGCCAGACCGAGGAGGCGCCCCAGTCGGGGCAGGCCCCCTGCCCGTCCTCCCGGCCGCCTTCCTGTCCGCCGGGGCAGCCGGTGAAGCGCGGGCGGTGGGTGGCGGGGTCCGGCAGGATCGTCACCGAGCGCGCGGCCGGACCGGCGGACAGGGGCGAGAAGGCGTCCGGGGCGGGGCCCCGCGGCGGGCCCAGCGGGCTGCCGAGCAGCTCGAAGTAGTGCTCCCAGTCCCAGAAGGGGCCCGGGTCCTCGTGCATGCCGGACACGGTCCGCGGGGTGGCGCCGGGCACGTTGTCGTGGCCGAGGATGTGCGCCCGGTCCAGCGGCACGCCGTACCGGTGGGCGAGGTGGCGGACCAGCCGGGCGGAGGCGCGGTACATCGCCTCGGTGTACCAGGTGCCGCCGGAGGCCAGGTAGCCCTCGTGCTCCAGGCCGATGGAGCGGGAGTTGACGTACCAGTTCCCGGCGTGCCAGCCGACGTCCTGGCCGCGCAGGTGCTGGGCGACGTGGCCGTCGGCCGACCGGAGCGTGAAGTGCCAGCTCAGGTAGGACGGGTTGCGCACCATCCGGGTCATGCTCTCGTAGGAGGCCTCCCCGTCGTGGACGACGATGTAGTCGATCTCCCTGCGCCCGTCGTAGCGGTCGTGGTTGCCGTGGCGGCCCTTGCCGAGCTTGCGGTAGGGGGCGGGGAGCCACTCGCAGGAGAGCTCCGCCGGGCAGTCGGGGCCGGGGGCGGTGGCGCGGAGCGCGAGGCGCCGGGGCGGGCGGACCGGAGTGACCGGGTCCGTCGGCGGGCGCAGGACCACCCGCTCGCCGTCGTCGGTCACCCGGGCGGCCCCCGTGCGGATCGTCGCGTACACCTCGTCGGCGAAGACCTCCGCCGCCCGGGTGTCCGTGCCCGGGTAGCGGGCCACCGCGCCGTACCAGTGGGCGGGGCCCGCGCCGGTCCGCCCGCCGCTCTCGCGCTGGAGGGCGGCCAGGAGCGCGGCGCCGCCCATGATGTTGGCGGCCGGGTCGGTGCGGAGCCGGCCGGGGGAGATGCCGGTCAGGCGGGCCGCCCGGTGCAGGGTGTCCCGGGGCGGGGACTGCGGGGATCGCCGGGACTGCGGGGACTGCGAGGACTGCGGGGGCGCGGCGGCGCGGGGGTCCGCCACCCGGAGCGGCCGCGTCTCGTCGCCCCGGCCGTCCCGCCCGGCCCCGTGGTGGGCCCGGTGGTGGGCCCCGTCGTGGGCCCGGTCGTGTGCGCCGCGCCGTCCCCGCGCCGGGGCCGCCGTCGCGTCGACCAGGTGCATGGGTCCGTAGCCGCCCGAGACGCTCGGCCTGCCGCCGTTGGCGTCCCAGCGGGACTGCAGGTAGGAGACGGCGAGCAGGACGCCCTCCGGCACGCCGTACGTGCGGGCGGCCCGGGCGAAGGCGGCCTGCCTGCCCTCCGGCGGGGCCTCGCGGGAGGCGTGCGCGGCGCGTGACTGCGCGCCCGCCCGCTGGGCAGTGCCCGCCCAGGCGGCGGGAACCACCGCGGCGAGGGCGGTGACGACGGTGAGGGCGGCGGAGACGGCGGTGTACGGCAGGCGCATGGTGGTTCCTCCCGCCGGGACCACTACCCAGAGCTACAACAAACTACCGAGTGTGATAAGCGTGGATCTTCGATGAAGAGAGAGCGATTTCTGCCCGAAATCGGGCAGGAAAGTTGGCGTGCACGGCCTCTCCTGCTTATCGTCCTGCTCTGTGTCGACGACCTGGCATCCGCACGAGGAACTGATCACCCATCTGGTCCGGACGAGCGCCCTCGGCCCGGGAGAGGCGGCGCGGGTGGTGGCGGACGTGCTGGCGTACTTCTCGGAGAGCACCGAGGAGTACGTCCGGCGGCGGCATGCCGAGCTCAAGGCGAAGGGGCTGGTCAACGACCAGATCTTCCCGAGGATCGCCGCCGAGCTGGCGGGCCGCCGGGTCGCGGCGCCCGAGCTCTCCCTCCGCCAGCTCCGGCGGATCGTTTACGGGTGAAACCGTATAAAAAGGTATAAACCACTCAGTCGAAAGGGCGATCACCGTGTGTGGAATCGTGGCCTACGTGGGGCCGAAGGATGCGGCGCCGATCCTGCTGGAGGGCCTGCAGCGGCTGGAGTACCGGGGCTATGACTCCGCCGGCGTGGTGGTGGCCAACAAGGGCCTGAAGATGCGCAAGGTCAAGGGCCGGGTGGCGGACCTGGCCGCGGCCGTGCCGGCGCGCTTCAAGGGCGCCACGGGCATCGGCCACACCCGCTGGGCGACGCACGGCGTGCCCAGCGACGTCAACGCCCACCCGCACCTGTCGAACGACGAGCGCGTCGCCGTCGTGCACAACGGCATCATCGAGAACGCCGACGAGCTCCGGGCCAAGCTCGAGGCCGACGGCGCGACCTTCCTGTCCGAGACCGACACCGAGGTGCTGGCACACCTGATCTCCCGGACCGTCAAGGAGACCGACTCCCTTCAGGAGGCCGTCCGCCTCGCCCTCAAGCGGGTCGTCGGCACCTACGGCATCGCGGTGATCGACTCCGAGCGTCCCGGAGAGGTGGTCGTGGCCCGCAACGGCAGCCCGATCGTCCTGGGCATCGGCGAGAAGGAGATGTTCGCCGCCTCCGACGTGGCCGCTCTGGTCCGCTACACCCGCCAGGTGGTGCACCTGGAGGACGGTGAGCTCGCGGTGCTGCGCGCCGACGGGTTCAACACCTTCGCCAGCGACGCGCGGGAGACCGCCAAGGAGCCGCTGACCGTCGACTGGGAGACCGCGCACTACGACACCGGCGGCTACGAGCACTACCTGCTCAAGGAGATCTCCGAGCAGCCCGACACCGTCGCCCGCACGCTCCGCGGCCGCCTCGACGACCGCTTCCACGTCGCCCACCTGGGCGGTCTCAACATGGACGCGAGGGAGACCCGCTCCTTCCGGCGCGTGAAGATCATCGGTTGCGGTTCGGCCTACTACTCCGGTCAGATCGGCGCGCAGCTCATCGAGGAGCTGGCCCGCATCCCGGCCGACGCCGAGCCGGCCAGCGAGTTCCGCTACCGGAACCCGGTCGTGGAGCCCGACACCCTGTACGTGGCGATCAGTCAGTCGGGGGAGACCTACGACACCCTGGCGGCCGTCCAGGAGCTCAAGCGCAAGGGCGGCCGGGTCCTCGGCATCGTCAACACCGTCGGCAGCGCCATCGCCCGCGAGTGCGACGGCGGCGTCTATCTGCACGCCGGGCCCGAGGTCTCGGTCGCCAGCACCAAGGCGTTCACCTCGACGGCCGTGGCCTTCGCGCTGCTCGCCCTCCACCTGGGCCGGGTGCGCGACCTCTCACCGGCCGACGGCCGCCGCGTCTGCGAGGGCCTGCGCAGGCTGCCCGGGCAGATCAAGGAGATCCTCGCGCTGGAGCCCCAGATCAAGGAGCTCGCCTACAAGTACGCCGAGTCGCAGAGCATCATGTTCGTCGGCCGGGTCCGGGGCTACCCGGTGGCGCGCGAGGGGGCGCAGAAGCTCAAGGAGATCTCCTACGTGCACGCCGAGGCCTACCCGGCCAGCGAGCTCAAGCACGGGCCGCTGGCGCTGATCGGCCCGGAGATGCCGACGGTGGCGATCGTCCCCGACGACGAACTGCTGGACAAGAACCTCACCACGCTGGGCGAGATCCGCGCGCGCGGCGGGCGGGTGCTCATGGTCGGCCACCGTGTCGCCGACTCCAAGCTGGCCGACGACTGCCTGGTCGTGCCCAGGAACGAGGTCGAGCTGGACCCGATCCTGCTGGGCATCCCGCTCCAGATCTTCGCCTACCACGCCGCGGTCGCCCTGGGCCGGGACGTCGACAAGCCCCGTAACCTCGCCAAGAGCGTCACGGTGGAGTGATCCAGGCAAAAGGAACACATCCAGACAAGTCCCGACCGGTGGCGGAAAGTGATGGTGCTGTAACCTAGGGTGTCAAGGGCACCCTGGGGAAGGGGCACCTATGCACCGTAGACGGTTTTTCCGGCTCACCGCGGGGCTCGCGGTCGCCGCGGCGGGGTACGGCGCGGCGGGATGCGGCCCGGCGGGCGGCGGAGGGCCGGTCGCCGGGAGGCTCTCCATCATCGCGCCCGCGGCGCACGGGCAGGACGCCGACCTGGTCGCCCGGGCACTGGCCGAGACGGTGACCGGCGACGGGCTGGCCCTGACCGCCGAGGTGGGCAACCATCCGGGCGGCGCCGGGGCCGCCGCCCTCGCCGCCCTCGCCGCGGCCGGCGGTCCGGGCCTGCCGTTCGCCCGGGGCGGCGGCCTGCTGGTCGCAGGGATGCCGCTGGTCGCCGGAGCGGAGATCTCCGGCGCGGTCGACCTGGCCGGGGCCACGACCCCGCTCGCCCGCCTGGTCGGCGAGCGGGCGGTGCTGGCCGTCTCCGCCGGCTCGCGGCTGCGCTCCTTCGAGGACCTCGCCGGCGGGCTCCGGCGCGACCCGGCCGCGCTGGCGGTCGGCGGCCGGGCCCTGGGAAGCCCGGAGCACATCCTGTACGGAATGATCGGCAAGTGCCTCGGCGTGGACGCCCGGCTGCTCGACTACGCCGCCTACGCCACCACCGCCCAGTCCGTCGAAGCCCTCCACGCCGGGCGGGTGGCCGCCGTCCTGGGGCCGGTGCGCTCCCTGGCCGGCGAGATCGCCGCCGGGCGGCTCCGGCCGCTGGCGGTCTCCGCCCGTGAGCGGATCGACGGGATCGAGGCTCCGGCGCTCATGGAGCTCGACGTCCGACTGGAGTACAGCGACTGGCGCGGGGTGCTGGGCGGGGCGAAGATGGGCGCCGGGGACCGCGAGTCCGCCGTGGCGCTCTGCGACCGGATCGACGCCTCCCCGCGCTGGCGGGAGCTGTGCGCGGCGCACGGCTGGGAGCGTCTCTACCTGAGCGGGGACGACTTCCGCCACTGGCTGTCCACCGAGACCGAACGCACCCGGGGGGTGCTCTACGAACTCGGACTGCTGCGCCCCTCCGACACAAATTGTAGGGCCGGTTGCGTGATCCGCCCCTAGATGTAGGATCCTCCTCGTTGCTGGTTCGCCCCGTCGCGGGGCGAGGCAAGAGGGAACCCGGTGCGATTCCGGGACTGCCCCGCAGCGGTGAACGGGAACGACCGCCGTCAGTCGAGCACTGGGGAGACCTGGGAAGCGACGGCCAGTAGGAGAACGCGAACGCGACGCCCGTGAGTCCGAAGACCTGCCGGTGACGCGTGGCAGGGGAGCCGGGTCCGGCTCCCGCGGGAGGCCCGGAGCGGCCCCGCGGGAGCGCGGTGGCCGCGGCCGTCCCGCCACGGAGACAGTCCAGGGCCTCGAGGGAGGGCCCGCGGACGAGGCGGACCCGCATGCCCGAATCCGGCCACGGATCCGCCCTCCGACGCGTGCCGTCCCGCGAGAGCCGTACCCACGGGGAACGCAGCAGGCGAGGGATGCACGTGACACAGACCATGGACGGCACCGTGACCGGGGCGGCGGACGGCGCCACCGCCGCCGGCGGCGGCGCGGAGGCCCGGCGGCTGGCCATCGAGGAGGCCGCCGCCCGGGTGATCTCCGACCCGGAGAACTCCCGGATCGCCGCGGCCCTGCTGGACGGGCTGATCGCCGAGGAGGCCGCCGGGCACGGCGTGCGGACCTTCTCCGAGTCCGTCGCCGCGACCCACGCGGCCGGGCTGGTCGCCGACCGGCTGGCGGAGTTCGTCGCCGCCCACGCCGCGGAGCTGGACGCGCTGGTCCGCGAGGAGACCCGTTTCGAGTACTTCGGGCTGCGCACGGTCTACGACCGCTACCTGCTGCGCCACCCCGAGACCCGCAAGGTCCTCGAGCGCCCCCAGCACTTCTTCCTCCGGGTGGCCTGCGGCCTGTCCGAGACGGTCGCCGAGGCCGCCGAGCTGTACGGGCTCATGACGAGCCTGTCCTACCTGCCCAGCTCGCCCACCCTGTTCAACTCCGGCGCCCGCCGCCCGCAGCTGTCGTCCTGCTTCCTGCTCGACTCGCCCCGCGACGAGCTGGAGGCGATCTACGAGCGCTACGGGCAGGTGGCGCGCCTGTCGAAGTACGCCGGGGGCATCGGCGTCTCCTGGAGCCGGGTCCGCTCCCGGGGCTCGCTGATCCGCGGCACCAACGGCCACTCCAACGGGATCGTGCCGTGGCTGCGCACCCTCGACGCCAGCGTCGCCGCGGTCAACCAGGGCGGCCGGCGCAAGGGCGCGGCCTGCGTCTACCTGGAGACCTGGCACGCCGACATCGAGGAGTTCCTGGAGCTGCGCGACAACACCGGCGAGGAGGCCCGGCGCACCCACAACCTCAACCTGGCCAACTGGGTCCCCGACGAGTTCATGCGCCGGGTCGAGGCCGACGCCGACTGGTCGCTGTTCGACCCCAAGGACGTCCCGCACCTGGTCGACCTGTACGGAGAGGCGTTCGACGCCGCCTACCGGGCCGCCGAGGCCGCCGGGCAGGCCGTGCGGAGCATCCCCGCCCGCACCCTCTACGGCCGGATGATGCGCACCCTGGCCCAGACCGGCAACGGCTGGATGACCTTCAAGGACGCGGCCAACCGGACCTCCAACCAGACCGCGCTGCCCGGCAACGTCATCCACCTGTCCAACCTCTGCACCGAGATCCTCGAGGTCACCAGCGACGCCGAGACCGCCGTCTGCAACCTCGGCTCGGTCAACCTGGCCGCCCACCTGACCGGCGGCGGGGCCGGGGACGGGGCCGGCGGCGGCCTCGACTGGGCCCGGCTGCGCCGTACCGTGCGCACCGCCGTGCGCTTCCTGGACCGCACCATCGACCTGGGCTTCTACCCCACCCCGGAGGCCGAGGCCGCCAACCGGCGGTGGCGGCCGATCGGGCTGGGCGTGATGGGCCTGGCCGACGTGTTCTTCGCACTGCGCCTGCCGTTCGACTCGCGCGAGGCGCTGGAGCTGTCCACCCGGATCGCCGAGGAGATCGCGCTGGCCGCCTACGCCACCTCCGCGGACCTGGCCGCCGAGCGGGGCCGCCACCCCTCCTACGGCGCGACCCGCGCCGCGGCGGGCGTGCTCCACCCCGACCACTACGCGGGCAGCCACGGGGCGGGCCGCTCCGCGGAGTGGGCCGCGCTCCGGGAGCGGATCGCCGGGACCGGCCTGCGCAACTCGCTGCTGATCGCCATCGCGCCGACCGCCACCATCGCCTCCATCGCCGGCTGCTACGAGTGCGTCGAGCCGCAGGTGTCCAACGTCTTCAAGCGCGAGACCCTGTCGGGGGAGTTCCTCCAGGTCAACCGGTATCTCGTCCGCGACCTGGAGGAGCGCGGCCTGTGGACGGAGGAGGTCCGGGACGCGATCAAGCGGGCCGACGGCTCGGTCCAGGACATCCCGGGGATCCCCGGCGACCTCAAGGTCCTCTACCGGACCGCCTGGGAACTGCCGCAGAAGGCGCTGATCGACCTGGCCGCCGCGCGCACGCCGTACGTCGACCAGTCGCAGTCGCTGAACCTCTTCATGGCCACCCCGACCATCGGCAAGCTCTCCTCGATGTACGCCTACGCCTGGAAGTCGGGGCTGAAGACCACCTACTACCTGCGCTCGCGCCCCGCGACGCGGATCGCCCAGACCACGGTGGCCGCGCAGGCGGCGCCCGCGGCCGCTCCCGACGCGGACGCCGTCGCCTGCTCCCTGGAGAACCCCGAGGTCTGCGAGGCCTGCCAGTAGCGCCCGCCGCGGCCGCCCCCACGCTCCCGGCGGCCGCCCCCCCCGGCCGGCGCCCTCCGCCGCCGGCCGCGACACGACCTCTGACACCCCGCGACGGCCTCCCGCGGCCCGCGGACGAACCGATACGGAGACATCCCAGCATGCTGCTCGACCCCGGCATGGACCTGACCCTGCGGCCGATGCGCTACCCCGACTTCTACGAGCGCTACCGGGCCGCCATCCGCAACACCTGGACGGTGGAGGAGGTGGACCTCCACTCCGACCTCGCCGACCTGGCGAAGATGACGCCCCAGGAGCGGCACCTGATCAACCGGCTGGTGGCGTTCTTCGCCACCGGCGACTCGATCGTGGCCAACAACCTGGTCCTCAACCTCTACCAGCACGTCAACGCCCCCGAGGCGCGGCTCTACCTCAGCCGCCAGCTGTTCGAGGAGGCCGTGCACGTGCAGTTCTACCTGACGCTGCTCGACACCTACCTGCCCGACCACGACGAGCGGGTCAGGGCCTTCGCCGCGGTCGAGCACATCCCCTCGATCCGGGACAAGGCCGAGTTCTGCTTCCGCTGGATCGACTCGCTCGGCGACCTGAAGCGGCTGGAGACCCGCGAGGATCGCCGGGCCTTCCTGCTCAACCTCATCTGCTTCGCCGCGTGCATCGAGGGCCTGTTCTTCTACGGCGCCTTCGCCTACGTCTACTGGTTCCGCTCGCGCGGCCTGCTGGGCGGCCTGGCCACCGGGACGAACTGGGTCTTCCGCGACGAGTCCATGCACATGGAGTTCGCCTTCAGCGTGGTGGACACCGTGCGGGCCGAGGAGCCCGACCTGTTCGACGACGAGCTCGGCGCGCGGGTCACCCGGATGATGGAGGAGGCGGTCGCGGCCGAGCTGGCCTTCGCCGCCGACCTGTGCGGCGACGGCCTGCCCGGCATGGGCGTGGAGGCGATGCGGCGGTACCTGGAGTACGTGGCCGACCGGCGGCTGGCCCGGCTCGGCCTGCCGGCCAGGTACGGCACGGCCAACCCGTTCGCCTTCATGGAGCTGCAGGACGTGCAGGAGCTGGCGAACTTCTTCGAGCGCCGGGTATCTGCGTATCAGGTGGCAGTTGAGGGGAATGTCACATTCGATGAGGAGTTCTGATTACAGGTAAACCCCAAGGGGAAGCCTCCCGTCGGTAATCATCGGTAAAAACCGATGAGGACTGATGAGGGGGGAATCCGCCTGTGTCCGACTGGATCGTCCTGTTGGGCTCCGTGCTGGCCGCCGTCGCGGCCGTGGAGGTGGTGAGGCGGGTGCTGCGCTCACGGCTGATCGGAGAGAAATGGGTCCTCGCCGGTCCGCTGATGAGGCGCTGCACCTGGCCGGCCTTCGCCACGGCCGCCGTCGTGGCGGCCTACACGGTCTACGAGCCGGGCATGGCCGACGGCGAGGCCAACCAGAACATCCAGCGGCTCCTCAGCCTGGCCATGATCGGCTCGGTCACCTGGCTGGTCATCCAGGGCGCCTACGCGGTGACCGACGTCGTCCTGGACCGGCTGCTCCGGATCGAGGGCGAGCGCAACATGCGGGCCCGCCGCGTCCGCACCCAGATCGCGCTCGTCCGCCGGGTCGCCTCGGCGGTGGTCATCGTGGTCGCGCTGGGCGCGATGCTCTTCACCTTCCCCCAGGTGCGCGCGCTGGGGGCCGGACTGCTCGCCTCCGCCGGAATCGCCGGCGTGGTCGCGGGCATCGCCGCCCAGTCCACCCTCGGCAACATGCTCGCCGGGCTCCAGCTCGCCTTCAGCGACGCGCTCCGCCTGGACGACGTGGTCGTGGTGGAGAACGAGTGGGGGCGGATCGAGGAGCTGACCCTCACCTACGTGGTCGTGCGGCTGTGGGACGAGCGGCGGCTGGTCCTGCCCGTCTCCTACTTCACCGGCAACCCGTTCGAGAACTGGACCCGGCACGGCAGCCGGGTGGTGGGCCACGTGATGTTCCGGGTCGACTGGTCCGTCCCGGTGGAGGAGCTGCGCGCCGAGCTCTACCACGCGCTGCGCGAGCACCCGCTCTGGGACCAGAAGGACTGGACGCTCCAGGTCACCGACATCCTGCCCAACGGCCTGGTGGAGCTGCGCGCGCTGATGAGCGCCGCCGACTCCGCCAGCGCCTGGGACCTCAAGTGCGACATGCGCGAGCACATGCTCAAGTTCGTCCGGGAGAAGTACCCCGAGGCGCTGCCCCGCTTCCGGGTGGAGACGCGGGCGCCCTGACCTCTCCGGCGACCCCTCCGGCGGCCCCGGGGCGTCCGGCCGCTCCGGGACCGCCGGAGATCAGGCGGTGGCCGAGGGCCGGAGCACCCGGGCGGCACCGGCGATCAGAGCCGTGGCCAGGACCCAGCCGGAGGCGACCAGAGTCCAGGCCAGCCACCGCGTCCAGCCGGCCGGGTCCCAGGCCCCGCGCTGCTCGAAGACGCTCACCGGCACCAGCAGGTCCAGGGTGTAGACGAAGGCGTTGAAGGTCCGCACGTGGTCCGGGTCGATCTTCACCGGCGGCACCGCGGAGAAGACCGCCGTGCCCGCCGCCAGCAGCACCGCGGCCCAGAGCCCCGCCAGCCAGGGGCGGTAGCCGTACCCGACCGCGACGTCGAGCAACCGGCCCCAGAACCGGCCGGTGGACCTCAGCGTGCCGCGGTGCTCGCGCTGCTTGGCCAGCAGCACCCGGCGGGCGTCCGGCTCGTGGCCGATCCGCCGGTACCAGGCGGCCAGCTGCTCGTACGGCTGCGGCCGGTAGCCGTCCGGGTCCCGGCATACCCACGCCAGCCGCTCGGCCACGGTCCACGGCCCGCGCAGCGCCTCGTAGGCCAGGCCGTTCAGCTGGACCCGGTCCGGGTAGGACGCGAGCCGGTCCAGCAGCACGCCGATCCGCGAGTAACCGAGGTTGACCGCCCCCTCGACCTCCGCCGGCTTGAGGATCAGCTCGTCCACCTGCATGTGGCTCAGGTGCAGGGACCGGCCGGGCGCCTTCAGCACCGCCCGGTCGAACGAGAGCACGCCGCCGATCCGCGCCCCGCGCAGCCGCACGGTGCCCTCGGCGGTGAACCCGGCGCTGAACTCGGCCGCCGCGGCCTCCATGAAGTCGGCGTAGACGGCGTAGGCGACGGGCGGCCCGCCGCTCGCGAGATCGTCGGCCGGCGGCCCGTCCGGCCCGTCCGGCGCGGTCCCGCCTTCCGCCGCTCCGGCCGCGGCGGGCGCGGTGGCGCTGATCGACGCCTCCTGCAGGTACAGGCCGCCGTGGAACTTCGCGCCCACCAGGCGGAGCCCGCCGGTGGTGCGCAGGCCCCGCAGGAACGCGCCGCCGTCCACGACCGCCCCGCCCGCCCAGATCGCCCACCGGCGGCCGTCGTCCAGCCCGCGCTCGCGCCGCTCGGCCTCGCTGTACGGCTTCCTGACGTCCTCCATGGCCGCCCTGCGGGCGGCGCCCTCCTCGCCGGGAGGGTCCACCCGGGCGTGGGCGAGCCGGAGCTGGCCGGTGACGTGGGCGTTGTCGATCCGCAGGCCGCGCAGGGAGGAGCCGTCGAACTCCAGCAGCCCGTCGACGGAGCAGCGGGCCGCCCGGACCCGGCCCAGCACGCAGCCGCGGAAGCGCAGCCCCTGGGTCTTGGCGTCACCGAGG
Source organism: Planomonospora corallina (assembly GCF_042650625.1). Classification (NCBI taxonomy): domain Bacteria; kingdom Bacillati; phylum Actinomycetota; class Actinomycetes; order Streptosporangiales; family Streptosporangiaceae; genus Planomonospora; species Planomonospora corallina. The sequence continues at coordinate 51,898 of NZ_JBHSBM010000005.1, read as the reverse complement.
TCGACGGTCCCGGCCAGATGGCAGTTGAGCAGGTGGAGCTTGCTCCCCACGACGGCGTCCGACAGGTCCAGGTCGCCGGTGATCCGCGCCCCGGCCAGCCGGAGGCCGGGGGTCGTGCCCGGCGCGGCCTCCCGGGCGCCGAGCAGGAGCGCCGCGACCACCTCCGCCCGGACCGTCCGCTCCGGTCCCCACCCCGCCCCGTTCGCGGGGTCGTCGGCCTCGGGGTCGCCGGAGCGCAGGTCCACCCAGGCGCCTGTCGGGTAGGCGTCCCAGAGTCTCCGCTCGGCCGGGCTCAACCGCCGGAACGGCCGTGTCAGGCGCATTCGGGACCTTTCCGGGGAACCGGGGGCAGAGGGCTGTTCCATGATCGAACGACGGTAGCGGGAGAATCCATCCCGTGCACATACCTGATGGATTCCGGCTCTCCGTCCACGACCGCGCCGAGCACGTCGCCACGCTGCTCATCGACCGGCCGGCCAAGCGCAACGCGCTGAGCGCGGACATGTGGCGGTCGCTGCCCGGGATCCTCGAGCCGCTGGCCGCCGATCCGCAGGTGCGGGTGCTCGTGCTCGCCGGAGCGGGCGGAACCTTCTGCTCCGGCGCCGACATCTCCGAGGTCGCCGGGCTGTCCGAGGGGGACGACGCCACCGGCCTGACCGTCGCCGCCGAGCGGGCGCTGGCCCGGTTCCCCAAGCCGGTGATCGCGATGGTGGAGGGTTTCTGCGTGGGCGGCGGCTGCCAGCTCGCCCTCGCCTGCGACCTGCGCCTGGCCGCCGCCGGCGCCCGCTTCGGCGTCACCCCGGCCAAGCTCGGCATCGTCTACCCGCTCTCCTCCACCCGGCGCCTGGTCGAGCACGTCGGCCCGTCGGCGGCCAAGCTCCTGCTCTACTCGGCCGACCTGATCGACGCCGGGCACGCCCTGCGCATCGGCCTGGTCGACGAGCTGCTGCCCGCCGAGGAGCTCGCGGAGCGGGTGTACGGCCTGGCGCGCACCATGGCCGGGCGCTCCCAGCTCACCCTGGCGGCCAGCAAGGAGATCGTGGAGGGGCGGGCCGGGGACGACCGCTTCCGCGAGTGGCAGAAGGCCTCCCGAGACGAGCTGGCCGAGGGCGTCGCCGCCTTCCTGGAGCGGCGCCCGCCCCGCTTCACCTGGGGCCGCTGACCACCCGGCCGCCGCCCGGCCCGCCCGGAGCCGGAAGAAGCGGACGGCCGGGCGCGGGGGCGAAGGCCGGAGGAGGGCAGCCGGGTGAGGGAGGAGAACGGCCGGGGCCGGCGAAGGGGCGGAGGCCGGGCGAGGGGCATCGCCACGCGCCCCGCTCCGGCGGGGCGCCTCTGTCGCCGGTCAGGATATTTCAGGACGTGTGATCGAGGGACGTGTAACTCGTCACCCTCCCGGTGAGGGTTTCCTCCGGCGCGGGCGGATGATTACCCATCCATTCTCTGAATCTGAGGTTTTTCAGTTTTCCCATTTTCCGGGAAACGGCTCCGGAGATCTCCAGAATTGCTTCCCGCGAGGCATTCCCCCGCCTCGCCGGCGGGCCTCGGCTACGCTGCGAACCACGTCCGGAGGAAAATCCGTGGACACGGTGCCCACCCCCACGCTCGAGGAGCGGGTCGACCACTTGGAGCGCGAGATCATGGAGCTCGGCATGCGATGCAGGCAGCGGTCGCTGGACCACAGCTACCAGGCGGTGGATCCGGCCTACCGGCTGATCGAGGAGATGAACCGCCGGCTCGTCGCGGTCGAGGAGACGGCCACGGAGACGAAGCGGGACGTCGTGCTCCTGGTGGAGCGGACGACGTCGTTCGGTGAGCGCATGGAGTCGGTCGACGGGCGGATGACGTCGTTCGGTGAGCGGCTGACGTCGGTCGATGAGCGCATGGAGGAGCTGTCCGAGCTCAACCGCCGCCTCTGCGACCGGATGGACAAGGCCGACGCGAGGTTCGGCAGGCTGGAGGGGCGGCTCGACTGCCTCGAGAACGGGGCGGAACGGCTGGAGAAGCGGGTCGGCGAGGTGTCCATGCGGGTCACCGAGCTGGACAACCGGCTCACCGGCCGGGTGGACCAGCTCACCGGCCGGGTGGACCAGCTGGCTCTGCGGGTCTACGAGCTCGACGGCCGGGTCACCGAGATGGACGAGCGCCTCACCGGCCGGATCGACGACCTCAGCGTCCAGGTCGGTGATCTGAACGCGCGGGTCGGTGATCTGAACGCGCGGGTCGGTGATCTGAGCACGCGGGTCGACGATCTGAGCACGCGGGTCGACGCGCTGGCCAAGTCCAACGCGGCCATGTTCCAGGCCATCCTGGAGCGGCTGCCCGGCCCGGCGTCCGCCGGAGCCTAGCCGTCCCGCCTCCGGGCGTCCGCCGGAGCCTAGCCGTCCCGCCTCCGGGCGTCCGCCGCCGGCCGTACCTCCAGGCGGCCGGCGGCGCGGACCCGGAGGCCGGGGCGAAGGCGGGACCGGGCCCCCACGGACGCGGGCGCGGTGGCCCGCCCGGGACCGGCCCCGGGCGGGGGTGGACGGCCGTACCGTCCGCCCGCGGAGGGCTCACCGGTCGACGATCTCGTTCTTGCCGATGACCACGATGCCGCCGCGGGTCACCGCGAAGCGGGAGCGGTCGTGCTCCAGGTCGAAGCCGATCCGGGCGCCGTCCGGGATGACCACGTTCTTGTCGATGATCGCCTTGCGCACGATCGCGCCGCGCCCGACCTTCACGTTGCCCATCAGCACGGAGTCCTCCACCACGGAGTGGGAGTGCAGCACCACGCCGGGGGAGAGGATGGAGCGCTCGGCGAGACCGCCGGAGACGATCACTCCGGGAGAGACGAGCGAGTCGACGGCCCGGCCGATCCGGTCGCCCGCGTTGTGCACGAACTTGGCCGGCGGGAGCGGGTCGTGGCCGGTGTAGATCGGCCAGCGGTCGTTGTAGAGGTTGAAGACCGGGTGCGCGGAGATGAGGTCCATGTGCGCCTCGTAGTAGGCGTCCAGGGTCCCCACGTCGCGCCAGTAGCCGCGGTCGCGCTCGGTGGAGCCGGGCACGACGTTGTCGGCGAAGTCGTAGACCTCGGCGCTGCCGCTCTTGACCATCATCGGGATGATGTTCCCGCCCAGGTCGTGCTTGCTGGTGGGGTCGAGCGCGTCCTCCCGGAGCGCGTCGATCATCGCCTGGGTGCGGAAGACGTAGTTGCCCATGGAGGCGTAGATCTGGTCGGGCGCGTCCGGCAGGCCCACGGCGTCCTTGGGCTTCTCCCGGAAGGCCGTGATCCGCCGCCCCGCGGGGTCGGTCTCGATCACTCCGAACTGGTCGGCCAGCGAGAGCGGCTGCCGGATCGCCGCGACGGTCACGTCGGCTCCGGAGTCGACGTGCTGCTCCATCATCTGCCGGGGGTCCATCCGGTAGATGTGGTCGGCGCCGAACACGATGACGTGCTCGGGCATCTCGTCGTAGATCAGGTTGAGGTTCTGGAACAGCGCGTCGGCCGACCCGGAGAACCAGTGGGGCCCGAGCCGCTGCTGCGCGGGCACCGGCGTGACGTAGTTGCCCAGCATCGCCGACAGGCGCCAGGTGCGCGAGATGTGCCGGTCGAGGCTGTGGTTCTTGTACTGCGTCAGCACCACGATCTTCAGGTAGTGCCCGTTGGCGAGGTTCGACAGCACGAAGTCGATCAGCCGGTAGATCCCCCCGAACGGCACCGCGGGTTTCGCCCGGTCCGCCGTCAACGGCATGAGCCTCTTGCCTTCACCGCCGGCGAGCACGATCGCGAGGACTCTCATAGAGATGACCTTAACCCCGACAACAGGGACCAAACACTAGGGTGGGAGCATGCGCGTCGATCTTTTGAGCCGTGAGTACCCGCCGGACGTCTACGGCGGCGCGGGAGTCCACGTCGAGTACCTCGCCAGGGAGCTGAGGCGGCTCGCCGACGCCCGTGTCCACTGCTTCGGGGCGCCGCGTTCCGAGCCCGGCGTCGCGGCCTACCGGGTGCCGGAGGGGCTGGGCGCGGCCAACGCCGCGCTGCAGGTGCTCGGCGTCGACCTGGAGATGGCCGCCGGGTGCGAGGGCGCCGACGTCGTGCACAGCCACACCTGGTACGCGAACTTCGCCGGTCACGTGGCCAAGATGCTGTACGGCGTGCCGCACGTGGCGACCACGCACAGCCTGGAGCCGCTCCGGCCGTGGAAGGCCGAGCAGCTCGGCGGCGGGTACACGCTCTCGTCGTGGGCGGAGCGGACCGCGCTGGCGGGCGCCGACGCCATCGTCGCGGTCTCGGAGGGCATGCGCCGGGACGTGCTCGCCTGCTACCCGGAGATCGACCCCGAGCGGGTATCGGTGATCCACAACGGGATCGACACCGGGGAGTACGCCCCGGATCCCGGCACCGACGTGCTGAAGAAGCACGGCATCGACGCCGGCCGGCCGTACGCGGTGTTCGTCGGCCGGATCACCCGGCAGAAGGGGCTGGTGCACCTCCTGCACGCGGCCCGGGACCTCGACCCCGGCGCCCAGCTGGTGCTCTGCGCGGGCGCGCCCGACACGCCGGAGATCGCCGCGGAGGTGGCCGGGCTCGTCCGGGAGCTGGAGCGGGAGCGGGCGGGCGTCGTGTGGATCTCGGAGATGCTCCCGCGTCCCGAGGTGATCCAGATCCTCACCCACGCCGCCGTGTTCGTCTGCCCCTCGGTCTACGAGCCGATGGGGATCGTGAACCTCGAGGCCATGGCCTGCGAGACCGCCGTGGTCGCCACGGCCACCGGCGGCATCCCCGAGGTGGTGGCCGACGGGGAGACCGGCCTGCTGGTCCCGATCGCGTCCGGCGCCGCGGACGGCACGCCGGACGATCCGGCCGTCTTCGCCGCCGACCTCGCCGAGCGGGTCAACCGGCTGCTGGCCGACCCGGCGCTCGCCGCGGAGCTGGGCCGGGCGGGTCGGGTCCGGGCCGTGGAGCATTTCTCCTGGGCCCGGATCGCCGAGCGGACGATGGAGCTCTACCGGTCGGTCACCCGGTGACGGAGCGCGGGACCACGCCGCGGGGGCGGCCCGTCCCGTGCTCCCGCCGCACAGCCCCCGGCCCCCGGTGCGGGCCGCGCCGGGGGCCGGACCGCTCCCGGGCGGAGGTCCCCGGCGCCGGCCTGCGGCGAACCGCGCCCTTCAGGACCTGATCACGGGCTCGGGGACGACGGGGAAGTTCACCGAGCGGGCGATGAAGCAGTAGGCGTGGACCTCGTGGTGGAGGCGCTCCGCCTCGGCCGCCATCTCCGGCGAGGCCACGGTCACCGTCGGGCGGAGCACGACCCGGCTGAACCGGCCGGCCCCGCCCGGCTCCTCGGCCATCGTGCCCTCGGGCTCGTCCACGTAGTCCGTCACCACGACGCCGGCCGTGGAGCACAGGTGCAGGTACCAGAGCATGTGGCACTGGGAGAGCGAGGCGACGAGCAGTTCCTCGGGGTTCCACCGCGCCGGGTCCCCCCGGAAGGCGGGGTCGGACGAGCCGGCCAGCGGCGCCTTGCCCGGTGCGGTGACCTCGTGCTCGCGGCCGTAGGCCCGGTAGCCCGCCGTGCCCTCGCCGCGGTTCCCGGTCCAGGTGACGGTGAGCCGATAGCGGTGTTCGCGTGTCATACGTGAATCATGGCGGAGGCCGGGGCGCGCGGGCGTCTCGGCCCGGTGCGCGTCCCGCTCCGCGGGGCGGGGCGGCCCGCGTCCCGCCCCGCGGCGGGGTGCGGGCCACGCTCCGGGCGCCCCCGGCCCCGCGATGAACCCCGGCGCGGCCCCGCCGTGCCCCGCTATGGGGCCGCCGGGTTCGGTGATCCGAGGGCTACGCCTCGGCGAGCACGCTGCCGTAGGCGCGGGCCGTCAGCTCGGCGATGAGGCCGTGCGAGCCCAGGAGGCCGGCGGGCTCGGCGCCGACGTCCGCGGCGACCGCGCCCACCAGCCCGGGGTCGGCCTCGGGGCCGATCAGGCAGGGGGACAGGGCGATGCGCCGGGCGCCGATCCCGCGCAGCCGCTCGGCGGCGTCGGCGACGGCGGGCGCGCCGTCCAGGGAGGCGACCAGGACCGGGAGCGTCAGTCGCGAGGCCAGCAGCACGGCTGTCGGCTGCGCCTCCACGGCGGCCCTGTCCCCGCCGACCGTGGCGAGGATGACCGCGTCGACCGGGCTGGAGACGTTGAGCAGCCGCACGCGGTCCGGCCGGGCCAGGTCCTTCTCCGACAGGCGGATGTGCAGGGCCTCGGCGAGCAGGGGGTGCGGCCCGAGCGACTCGGTGACCGTCACGGTCGCCCCGCTCGCCGCGACCGCCTCGGCGATCATCCGGTCGGCGACGGGGTGCGGGCCGGTCAGGAGAGGCACCACGATGGCGGCCGTGCCGTCCTCGGGACGGGAGCGGGCGGAGGCCTCCAGCTCGGAGGTCAGCTCCTTGCCGTCCTCGCCGAGACCGGCCAGGCGGACCTCGATCTGCGGGTTGTCCACCCGCACCATGGCCGCGAGCTCGGCGGCGACGCCCGACGCGTCGCCGGGCACGGCCAGCACGAGCGCGGGCGCCTCGGGCGGGAGCTGGGAAGGCACGGGCTTACGGTGCCGGCCGGAGGGCCGGGTGGCGCGCCCGCGCACGGGGAGGCTGGAACTCTCACTCACACGCGCGAACTCTAGGGCCATTTCGGTCGCTTCGTTGCCGGAAAACGGCAGCGATTCTGTCACAACCTACGGGAACGCGGGTGAAGGGTGCCTCCCGGGCGTACGCGGGACGGTCCTGGGCCGTGCTCGGGACGGCCCCGGGTGCCCTCGAGGAGATCCGCACGGTGCCCCGCCGGGGCGGACGCCGCGTCCCGGCGGGGGTCAGAGGCCGCGGTGCCCCTCCCACTCGTCCTCCAGGGCCGAGTGCACGACGGAGTCGCGCCAGGCGCCGCGGGCCCGCACGTGGTGCCGGATCCTGCCCTCCTCGACCATCCCGGCGACCAGCATGGCGAGCTGGGCGGCGGTGTTGGCGGGGGAGCGGGCGCCCCAGATGCGGTGCAGGCGCAGGTGCTTGAAGCCGAAGGTGAGCAGGAGCCGGACCAGGTCGGTGCCGATCCCCCTGCCCCAGTGGTCGGGGCGGAGCCCGAGACCGATCTCCGCGCTGTGCGGGTGGTCGGCCTCGATGTGCAGCCGGGCGACGCCGATCACCGATCCGCTGTCCTGCTCGGTCACCGCCAGCAGGTAGAGCCTCCGGGGTTCCTTTTCGGCCGCCTCGATCGCCTCCGTGACGAGCTGCTCGACCTCCGCCCGGGTGCGGGGGTCGAACGGCAGGTGCTCTGTGGCGGCCGGGTCGCCGTACACGGCGTGCAGCGCGTCGACGTCGGCGAGCGTCACTTCCCTCAGTCCGAGTCCCTTGCCGGAGATCTCAACAGGGCGCATGCGCTGACGCTAACGCCTCAGGAGTCCCGCGGCTAGGCGTCATTCCGGTTGATCTCATTTCTGGATTTCGGCACTTTGTCAGCGGGTGTCCCGGCGGCCGCGGAGCGGCGTCCTGGAG
>NZ_JBHSBM010000005.1:0-44372 GCF_042650625.1 Planomonospora corallina | reverse complement strand
GCCCCCCCCGCCGCCCGGGGGCCTCCTCGCGGTGGCGGGGCCTCAGGCCTGCTGGGGGACGGCCCCCGCGGACGTCCCCCGGTCACCGGGGAGGTCCGTGTCGTGGATCTCCGGGGCGATCAGCAGGCCGACGGCGGTGACGGCGAGCGCCGCCACCACGTACAGGGAGATCGCCACGGTGCTCTGGAACGTGCCGTAGAGCTCCAGGGCGAGGATGGGGGCCAGCGCGCCGCCGAAGATCCCGGCGACCTGGTAGCCCATGGAGGCGCCGCTGTAGCGCAGCCGGGTGCTGAACAGCTCGGCGATGAACGCCGCCTGCGGGCCGTACATCGCGGCGTGGCAGGCCAGCGCCGTGATCGCGGCCAGCGCGATCACCGGGAAGGACCTGCTGTCCAGCAGCGGGAAGAAGGCGAACACCCAGACGGCGGTCGCGGCGGCGCCCGCCAAGTAGACCGGGCGCCTGCCCACCCGGTCGGAGAGCGCGCCGAACAGCGGGATGAGGAAGAGCTGGACGGCCGAGCCGATCAGCACCGCGTTCAGCGCGACGCCGCGGTCCATGCCCAGGGTCCCGCTGACGTAGGAGAGGCTGTAGGTGACGAACGTGTAGAAGGCGACGTCCACGCCGATGCGCGCGCAGAAGGCCGAGGCCAGCGCCCGGGGGTGGGCGCGGAAGACCTCCAGCAGCGGCATCTTCGCCTTCGTCCCGCTCTGCTCCACCTCGGCGAAGAGCGGCGACTCCACGATCCGGAGCCGGATCCACAGGCCCACGACCACGAGCAGGCCCGACAGCAGGAACGGCACCCGCCAGCCCCAGGACAGGAACGCCTCCTCCGGCAGGGCCGCGGACATGATCCCGAGCACGCCGGCGGCCAGCAGGTTTCCCGCGGGCACGCCGGCCTGCGGCCAGCTGGCGTTGAAGCCGCGCCTGCGCGGGTCGCCGTGCTCGATGGACATCAGCACGGCTCCGCCCCACTCGCCGCCCAGGCCGAGACCCTGCAGGAAGCGCAGGGCGACCAGGAGGAGCGGCGCGGTGACGCCGAGTGTGGCGTAGGTGGGCAGCAGGCCGATGAGGAAGGTCGCGACGCCCATCAGCAGCAGGGTCGCCACGAGCACGTTCTTGCGGCCGGCGCGGTCGCCGAAGTGGCCGAAGACGATGCCGCCCAGAGGGCGGGCGACGAACCCGATGGCGTAGGTGAGCAGGGCCAGCAGCGTCCCGGTCAGGGGCTCGAAGGTGGGGAAGAAGAGCTTGTTGAACACCAGGGCGGCGGCCGAGCCGTACAGGAAGAAGTCGTACCACTCCAGTGAGGTGCCGATCAGTCCGGCGAGGATGACCCGCCGGGTCTGGGAGCCTGCCATCGCACTCGCTCCTTACGGTGGGGGATTGGAATCAACATAAGGATTGTTCAACAATTCGACAAGAGACTTGTTCGATGATTCTGTTGGCCCGTGGACAACGCCGTCGCCGAACTCGCGCACGACCGCGACCGCCTGGGGCGTAGCAGCACCGCCGAGCGGGTCGCCGACATCCTGCGCGAGCGGATCGCCCAGGGACTCTTCACGCCGGGCCAGCGCCTTTCCGAGGAGGCCATCGGGACGGCGCTCGGCGTCTCCCGCAACACCCTGCGCGAGGCCTTTCGGCTGCTCGGCCACGAGCGCCTGCTGGAGCACCGGCTCAACCGCGGCGTGTTCGTGCGGGTGCTCTCGGCGCAGGACGTGGCGGACGTCTACCGGGTGCGCCGGGTGATCGAGGGCGCCGCCGTACGGCACGGCGCGACCGCCCCGCCCGAGGCGCTCGCCCCGATCCGGGCCGCCGTCGCCGAGGCGGCCCGGGCCGCGCAGGAGGGCCGCTGGCCGGACGTGGGCACCGCGAACATCCGCTTCCACCAGGCGCTGGCCGCGCTGAACGGCAGCCCCCGGCTGGACGAGGCCATGCGCCAGCTCCTGGCCGAGCTGCGCCTGGTCTTCCACGTCATGGAGAACCCGCGGGACTTCCACGAGCCGTTCGTGGGCCGCAACCTGGAGCTGGTCGAGCTGCTGGAGGCCGGCCGCGCGGCGGAGGCCGGGGCAGCGCTGGAGCGCTATCTCGACGACGCCGAGGAGCTCCTGCTCCGGGCCTACGCGCCGCGCCCGTGACCGCCCGCGCCGTACGGCTCCCACGATCCGTAATGATCCATAACGGTCCGTGCGGCCGCGCCGGGTCCGTGCGGCGCGGAGGCACCCCGGGGCGGCGGCTCGTGGCCGGGCGGACGAGGGCGACAATGGGCGCATGACGTCCCCTGTCCCGGATGTTCCGGATGTCGTGGTGGTGACCGGTCCCGGCCTGGTCGCCGATCTCCGCCTGCTCTCCGAGACCGCCGAGCGCGAGTTCGACCGGCTGGGCGTCCGGGGGAGGGTGGTGGCCGCCGCCGGGGCGGCGGAGGTGGAGGCGCTCCTGGCCTCGCCGGAGACCCCGGTCGTGCTGCCCGGTCCCACTCGCGAGGTGCGGGCCCTGATGGCCCGCCACCCCCGGGCGGTCTGGCTCGACCTGCACCCCGTCGCGGACCCCGCGGGCCCGGAGCACCTGCACGGACGCGGGGTCTGGGGGCTGGTGTGGGCGGTCCGGCGCGCCGTGCACCGGCTCCGCCGGCCCGCCCGCCGGATCGCCTACGGACCGCACCCCGACCAGTGGGCGGAGGTGCGGCCCGCGCGCGGGGCGGCCGGGCCCGCCCCGGTGGCGGTGGTGCTGCACGGCGGCTACTGGCGGTCCATCTGGGGCGCCGACCTGATGGACGCGCTCTGCGCCGACCTGGCCGGGCGCGGCCTGGCCGCCTGGAACCTCGAGTACCGCCGCCCCGACCGGCACGGCTGGGCCGCGACCACCGAGGACGTGGCCGCCGGGGTCGCGCTGGCCGCGCGGGAGGCGGCCGGACCGCTCGTGGTGATCGGCCACTCGGCGGGCGGGCAGCTCGCCCTGCGCGCGGCGGCCGACGACCACCGGGTCTCCCTCGCGGTCGCCCTCGCCGGGGTGCTCGACCTGGTGGAGGCCGACCGCAGGAGGCTCAGCGCCGGCGCGGTCGCCGCCGCGCTCGGCGGCCCGGCCGGCGAGGCTCCCGAGGTCCCCGAGGTCTACGCCCGTTCCAGTCCGCTGGAGCGTGTCCCGCTGAAGGTCCCCCAGCTCGTCGTCCAGGGCGGCGGGGACGACCCGGACCTGGTCGACCTGGGCCGCCGCTACGCCCGGGCGGCCCGCGCCGCGGGGGACGACGTGACCTACCTGGAGATGCCGGGCGACCACTTCGACGTGATCGACCCGGCCTCGCCGATCTGGCGGGCGGCCGCTGGGGCGATCGGCGACCGGTTGGGCGGCGGCTCCCGGCGGGGGTGAGGCCGCGCGGGGCGCCGGGCGCGGGCGTGCGGCCCCGCCGGGACCGGGGGCGCGGGCCCGGCGGGACCACCGCGGAGGGCAGGGGAGGTCCGCGGAGGTCAGAGGGTCAGGGCGAGAGCGGGCGCCAGGGGACGGGGCTGGAGAGCACCATCATGCTCGACGGATGCCCGTACGGCGCCAGCCGGTCGATCAGCTCCTCGAAGGCCGCCATCGACGAGGCCGCCACCCGCAGCAGGCAGCACGTCTCCCCGGTGACCCGGTGCACCTCCAGGATCTCCGGCCAGGCGAGCGCCTGCTCGTCGCGGAGCACGCACCGGGGGCCGTAGCACGACATCCTGATCAGCGCCGCCACCGCGCGCCCGGCCAGGGCCGGGTCCACTCGGGCGTGGTAGCCGGTGATCACCCCGGTCTCCTCCAGCCGCCGCACCCGCTCGGCCACCGCGGGGGCCGACAGGTGCACCCGCCGGGAGAGCTCGCTGTAGGACAGCCGCGCGTCCCGCTGCAGCTCGGCCAGGAGTGCCCAGTCCATCGCGTCCATCGTCACGCTCCGTCATATGTGAACCGGAACCCGTCTCGGGCCTTGCGAACCAAAGGTAAACCGGCAAATCGCTTTTATTGCAATATTCTCCTGGTCGAGGTGCTGGGACAGGATGGAAGGGAGAACGACAAGGGGGAGCAGTGAACACCATCACGCAGCGCACCGAGCGGGACCGGGCCACCCGTGCCGCGGAGAACGGCGGGCTGCCCACGCTCGGCTTCGAATCCGTCACGCCGTACGACGAGTACGTCGGCACCGCCGCCCTGCACCGCCTCCAGCGCACCGTGACCGACGCGCCGGAGGAGCTCACCTTCCTGGTCACCACGCAGGTGATGGAGCTGTACTTCGGGCTGCTGCGCACCGAGTGGCGGCTGGCCCAGCGGCAGCTGGACGATGACGACGCCGGCGCCGCGCTCGCCACGATCCGGCGCACGGTGCTGCACTTCGAGGCGCTCAACGCCGCCTGGGGCCCGCTCGGCAGGCTCACCCCGGCGCAGTTCAACCGGTTCCGCGACGCGCTCGGCGAGGCGTCCGGTTTCCAGTCCGCGGCCTACCGGCACGTGGAGTTCCTGCTGGGCCTGAAGTCCGGGACCCTCATCCGCCCGCACCGCCGCAACCCCGCCGCCTACGGGGAACTCGTGGAGGCGCTGTCCCGGCCCAGTCTCTACGACTCGGTGCTGGCGTTCCTGGCCCGCAGCGGCTACGCGGTCCCGCGCGAGGTCACGGAACGTGACTACACCGACGAGTACCGGCCGAGCCCGGAGGTCGAGGCCGTCTGGGTCGAGGTCTGCCGGGGGCCCCTGGAGCCGCTGGCCGAGGCGCTCGCCGACCTGGCCGAGAGGTTCTCCGACTGGCGCTACCGCCACCTGATGGCGGTCCGCCGCTCCATGGGCGCCAAACCGGGTTCCGGCGGGTCCAGCGGGCTGGCCTGGCTGGAGCGGAGCATGCGCCGGGACGTCTTCCCCGAGATCTGGAGTGCTCGCACCCTGATGTGAGGCGGCGGGAGGCGCCCGCCGTACGGCCGCGCCCCGCGTGCGGGCCCGGAGCCCGTGCCGGCCCGCGCGGTCGCCGGCCGTACGGCGGATGCATCAGCATCGCTTAACTTCCAGGGAAGTGAAGCTAACTGGACCTGAACACCGCAGGGCTGTCAGGCTCGGGCCATGACGTTCTCCGGTGTCCACGTCCCGCTGATCACCCCCTTCGCCGCCGACGGCGAAGTCGCCCTCGACGCACTGGAGGGCCTGGCCCGCGCCGCGCTCGACGGCGGCGCGGCCGGGCTGGTCGCGCTCGGTACCACCGCGGAGGCCGCAGCGCTGACGGAGAAGGAACGGCGGGCGGTCGTCGAGGTGTGCGCCCGGGTCTGCCGGGAGCGGAGAGCCCCCCTGACCGTCGGGGCCGGGTCGGGCGACCCCCGGAGCGCCGCCGAGGAACTGCGCGCCCTCGCCGGCGTGGCCGACGCCGCGCTGGTCACCGTGCCGCCCTTCGTCCGCCCCGGCGAGGCGGGGGTGCTGGCCCACTTCACCGAGCTGTCCCGGCGCAGCCCGGTGCCGCTGCTCGTCTACAACATCCCCTACCGGACCGGCCAGGCGGTGGGCGCCGCCACGCTGCGCGCGATCGGCGCGCTGCCCATGGTGCGCGGGGTCAAGCAGGCGGTCGGCGGCGTCGACGCCGACACCGTGGCGCTGCTGGCGGACCCGCCGGCGGACTTCGCGGTCCTGGCGGGGGAGGACACGTTCTTCTCCGCGCTGCTCGCACTGGGCGCCGCCGGCGGCATCCTCGCCGCCGCCCACCTGCGCACCGCCGACTTCGCCGCCCTCGCCGAGGCCTGGCGCGCGGGGGAGACCGCCCGGGCCCGCGCCCTCGGCCACCGGCTCTCCGCGCTGGCGGCGGCCGTCTTCGCCGAGCCGAACCCCACGGTCCTCAAGGGCGTGCTCCACGCCCGGGGCGCGATCCCCACCCCAGCCGTACGGCTCCCGCTCCTGCCCGCCCGCCGGGAGCCGGTCGAGGCGGTGCTGGCGCTGCTGTGACGCGGGCGGCCGGGAGCCGGCCGGCTCGGCGCCGGCGCCGCTGGCGTGACGAGGGCGGCCCGGCGGCGTCAGGCCGGCTGGCAGCCCGGGCAGTGGAAGAGGTTGCGGCCGGCCAGCGTCTCGGTGCGGACCTCCGTCCCGCAGACCAGGCACGGCATGCCCGCCCGCCGGTAGACGTAGACCTCGCCGCCGTGGTCGTCGACGCGGGGCGGGCGGCCCATCGCCTCGGGCGTGTGCTCCGGCCGCACCGTGTCGATCCGGCCGGCCCGCACCCCCTCGGCCATCAGGACCACCAGGTCGGCCCAGACCGCCTCCCACCGCTCGCGCGGCAGCTCCCGGCCGGGCGTGGCCGGGGCGATGCCCTGCCGGAACAGCACCTCCGCCCGGTAGATGTTGCCCACGCCCGCGACCACCGACTGGTCCATCAGCAGCGCCGCCACGGACGTGCGGCTGCGCGAGATCCGCCGCCAGGCGAGCTCCGGGTCGGCGTCCGCGCGCAGCGGGTCGGGGCCGAGGCGGGCGTGCAGCGCCTTGACGTCGACCGGGTCCAGCAGTTCGCAGGTGTTGGGGCCGCGCAGATCGGCGTGGGCGTCCGGGCCGGTCAGGCGGAGCCGCACCGCGCCGGTGGGGGCGGGGGCGGGCAGCGGGCCGAAGGCGTACTTGCCGTAGATGCCGAGGTGGACGTGGAGCCAGCGGTCGTCGTCGAAGCCGAGCAGCAGGTGCTTGCCGTGCGCGTCGGCCTCCCGCAGCACCCGTCCGTCGATCTGCCGCGCCCCGGCGGCGAACCTGCCCTGCGGGCTCTCGGCGCGGACCGGCCGTCCGGCGAAGGCGCGCCGGTGCTCCGCGGCCAGGCGGTGGATGGTGTGTCCTTCGGGCATGGTGCAGGTTATCCCGTCCTATCCCTGTGGTCCCGCCGTCAGGGGAGCGCCGGCGGGCACCCGGCGGCGGAGCCGGGCGCGGGCCACCGCGCGGGCGGCCGTGTGGGCCGCCGCGGCCAGCACGGCTCCGGCGGCGTAGGCCGCGAGGTCGGCCGCGCCGAACGTGCTGCCGAGCACCAGCCTGGCCACGACGCTCACCTCGGAGAGCGCGGCGGGGACCCCGGTCAGCTGGGCGAACTCGACCGCCCAGCTGAAGGCCAGCGCGCCGGCCGCGGCCCGCACCGGTGGGACGCGGGGCACGGCGGCGACGACGAGCGTGTGGACGAGGACGGTGTAGAGGGCGTCGCCGCCGTACTTGCCGAACCAGCCGTCGGTGAGCGCCCGGAGAGTCAGTCCGGCGGCGACGGTCGCGGCGGCGGCCAGGACGGCGGGCAGGCGGGAGCGGAGGGCGTCGGGCACCGCCTCACGATAGCGCCGCCCGGCCCCGGGGCGTCGCGGGGGTGACGGAGAGTGACCGGAGGTGTCGGCGGGCGTGACGAGGGTCTCACCGGGCCATGGTGAACATTGTGAGTGACGTTGCAACTACGCAGGGTGATATAGACTGCTTTCCGGGTAAATCGCCAGGCAATCCCTCAGCCAGCACGGCGGAGCGTTCGCCTGCCGCCCGTCCGAGGAGGTCGCCGCCATGGGAGCCCTGCAGACCAGTGAAGCTCCGCAGATCAAGCCCGTCGTCACGGTGAAGCCGCCGGAGCCGGGACCCGTCGCCGAGCTGAAGCTCGTGATCGGCGCCGGGTCCGAGGAGACGGTCGTCACCCTCGCGGGAAGCCTGACGATGTCGAGCGCCTACCTGCTCGGCCGGGTGCTCACCGAGCTGGTCGACCAGGGGCACCGCTTCCTCGTCCTCGACGTGCACGACCTCGAGTCGTGCGACGGCGCGGGCTGGACGCTGCTGCTGGGGATCCGCTGGCGCCTGGCCACCGTGGCGGGACGGCTGAGGCTCACCGGGCTCCCGCCGCGGCTGATGCGCTCGTGCCGGCAGATGGAGCTGGCCGAGGTGTTCGAGCTGGACGGGAAGGTCGCCGAGCCGGCGGGCTGAGGGCCGGAGGGCGGGGCGGCCGAGGGGCCTTCGGACCGAGGGATCGGGCGGACCGAGGGATCGGCGGTCTCGGGGGTCGGCGGTCTCAGGGGTCGGGCGGGCCGAGGAGCCGCGCCCGGCCGGGGAGCCGCGCCCGGCCGGTCCGTGGACCGCCTGAGGTCCGGCGGAGGCTCTACCGGGCGGAGGCCCGGACGGGTACGGCGGGCTCGGGCTCGGGCCGTGTCTGCTCGACCAGCAGCCGGACGACGTCGTGCAGGTCGTGCCGGCGCCGGTAGGCGGCACGCTGGCGCGCCGCCCCCGACCCGGTGGCGCGCAGCCGGTTCAGGACCTCCGTCACGAAGGGCAGGTCGCCGCTCTCCTCCAGGGCGGGCCGCGCCCGCTGCAGCAGGCCGCCGACCAGCTTCCAGGCGGGTCTGCGCCGCCCGGAGAGCAGGTCGAAGCCGTTGCCCTCCAGGCCGTCGTGGGCCGCCCGCCAGTAGGCGACGTTGAGCAGGGTCTGGTCGACGGCGGGAGCGGGCCGGCCCTGCCGCACGTCGGCGAGGGAGACGGCGCACAGCGCTCTGACGAGGGCGGCGAGCGCGACGGCCTCGTCGAGGGTCGCGCACGCGTCGGCGCCGCGGAACTCCAGGGTCGGCAGGTGGTGGGAGGGCCTGACGTACCAGTAGACCATCGCCCGGTCCATGATGGCCCCGGTGGCGTAGAGGGCGTCGACCAGGGCGTCGTAGTGCTCCGGCGAGCTGAAGAAGGGCGGCGGCCCGGCGCTCGGCCAGCGCGTCCAGCGGACGACGCGCCAGCTGGCGTGCCCGGTGTCCACGCCGCCGGCGATCGGGGAGTTGCTCATCAGCGCCTGCAGCACCGGAAGCCAGGGGCGCAGGTGGTTGCTGACCTGGACGGCCTCGTGGCGGTCGGGGATGCCGATGTGCACGTGGCAGCCGCAGACGCCCTGGCCCCGCAGGATGCCGCCGTACTGCCGGTACATCCGCTGGTAGCGGGGGGACGGGCTCAACTGGGGCGGACCGGGGCTGTCGAGCAGGGCCGTGCCCGAGGCGGCCAGCCGCGCGCCGGCCCCCTCGGCGGCGGTGGCCGCGGCGGTCCGCAACTCGGTCAGGTCGCGTCGCAGCTCCTCCAGATCGGTGTGGACGAGACTGTTGGTCTCGATCTGGAACCTCATGAGCTCCGGCTGGACCCGTGCGGTGACCGGGACCGTGATCCGCCTGCGGACGGCGTCGGCCACGGGGGCGGTCCGTCCGGTCTCGGGGTCGACGACCAGGAACTCCTCCTCCACGCCGACGGTGAGCTCCCGCGGGGAGACGGTCATCCCGGGCGCCGTCCGGCTGAGGGCCGGTACGAGTACAGACCGGAAAAATATGACATAAAGTTCATATTTATTTCTTTCCTCTAATAAAGGACGAAAGGAGTAAATCCCCTATTCCCGGATTGAATCCGGAAAAACACCTCTCCGGCTACGTGTCCATTCCCGTGCGTGCGGCTCCCGTCGGGGAGGTCGCGTGATCCTTGCGTAATCACCCGACTGCGTTCCGTGTTTTCCGGCAGGCTGGAACAGATCACCTGCGACACGGGAGGCGAGATGCACGGTGAGCACGGTCCCACCCCCAGGTCCGTACGGCATGGCCGCGTACCCAGCGGCCAGGACCCGCTCCAGCCCTCCGCGCCGGCCGGCCCCGACAACCGGAACGGCCCGGCGGCCGTCCCCCGCTTCCCCGGCAAGAACCCCCGGTCCCGGTCGAAGATGCCCCGTGGCGGCCTCACCCGGCCCGTGGTGATCGGCGCGCTCCTCCTCCTGGCGGGAGTGGGCGGCCTGGCCGTGGCCTGGTCGGGCGAGTCCGGGCCGCCCGCCGGCCCGGCCCCCGAGGCTCCCATCCCTCCGGTGGCGCGGGACGTGCCGACCGGCCCGGGAAGCGCCACCCCCGACCCTCCCACCTCCGTGCCCTCCCGTGAGACGGGGGAGCGCCCGCCGGACGGGCGGGGGACGGGGGAGCCGGCCGGGTCCCGCGGCCGGCCGGGGAGCGGATCCGGGCCCGGCGCCCGGATCCCGGCCACCCGGGCGCCGGTCGCGGCCTCCTCACCCCCTCCGGGGAGCCCGTGGCACGCCGCACCGGACGAGCGGCCGGCACCCCGCCCCCCGGCCGCCGGTGGAGACGGTGGAGACGCGGCAGTGCCCTCCGCGAGGCCGGGCACGACGGTGTCCGCCCGGCCGGGACCGCGGGGCCTGCCGCTGCGGCCCGCCGTACGCGACGGCGGCGCGCAGTCCCGGAGCGGGGCGGCGCCCGCCACCGGAGCCATCGCCGGGCCCTCCGGCGCCTCCGCAGGGACCTTCACCGGTCCCTCTGCCGCGGACCCTCCCGCGACCTCCTCGGGGATCCCCTCCGCGGCGCCCTCGGCGGCCCCCTCCGGGGAGGTCTCCGGAGGACTCGCGCCCACCGGTGGCGGACGCCCGGGAGACCACCCCTACGGCGGGGTCTTCGAACCCCCGCTGAGAGGCTCCGACATCTGCCGGAAACTGCCGCCGGACGACCGGCGCACCGGATGCGTGCGCGCCTGGGAGAACTTCGAACGCGTCAGGAACCTGCCCTGACCTGCTGTGACCTGCTGTGACCTGCTGCGACCTGCTGTGAATCGCGGGACCCGGCCCGGCCGGCACGGTGTCATCCCCCGTGCGCTCCGCCGGCCGGGTGGGCGGGCGGCGGCAGCGCGGCGGTGGCGGCCTCCCGGTCGAGGCCGGCCGCCACGAGCAGGTCGACGACGACGGACCGCAGCTGGGCGATCATGGCATCGGTGGAGAGGCCCGACCGGCCGGCGGGCACCTCGCCCAGCCGGGACGCCACCTTCAGGACCGTGGCCGCGGTCCCGTCGGGCGGCTTCCCTGCCGCGAGCTCGTCGCGGAAGAGCAGCGCGGCGTCGGCGAGCTCGCGCAGCGCCCGGGCCAGCAGGGGCGGCTGGACCTCCCGCTGCCCCAGGGCGACGACGGCCCGCCGGCAGAGCACGCGGAGGTTCCGGAGCGCGTGGTCGAGCGGTGTGAGGGCGGTCTCGTAGCGGAGGAACCGCTGGCGCCGCCGGTGGCGCAGCGGCGAGATGGCCGTGATCTCCCTGCCGGTCTCCAGGGCCTTGCCGAACGCCTCCATCGCGCTCTGGGACTCCCGGGCCTGCCGCAGCGCGACCGCGGCACGCTCCGGGTCCGCCTCCTTGACGGCCTCCGCCGTGCCCCGCAGCGCCTCGGCCAGCGCCTCCAGGACGGCGGCGGCGTGCCGGTGGACGATCCCCGCCGGACTGGCCGGCAGCAGGGCCAGGGCGGCGATGCCCAGCGTCCCGCCGATCAGCGCGTCGACCATGCGGTCCAGCCCGCCGGTGTCGCCGGGCGGCAGCAGGGTGGCGACCAGGACCGCCGACGAGCCCGCCTGCAGCACGATCAGCGTCCCGCTGTCCAGGAACACCGCCGCGCCCATCGCCAGGGCGACGACGAGGGCGATCTGCCAGGGCCCCGAGCCGATCATGGAGATCAGCAGGTCGCCCACGCCCACGCCCACGCTCACCCCGGCGACCAGCTCCACCAACCGGCGCAGGCGCTGGCCGGTGGCGACGCCGACGCAGACCACCACCGCGATCGGCGCGAAGAAGGGGCGGGAGTGGCCGAGCAGGTCCTTGGCCACGATCCACGCGAGCGCGGAGGCCACCGCGCACTGGACGATGGAGGGGGCCATGAACGCCACCCGCCGCAGCCGGCCCCGTACGTCGAGGTGCACGCCCCCTCCTTCCCCGTGGCGGTGCCCGTGTCCGGGGATGCTTCCCCGCCCGCAGGGCCTACCACGCCGTTCGGAGGGTAGCCGGTGACGGATCGGGCGGCGCGTCGGGGGACACGGAAGGGGACGGGGCATGGGGGACGGGAGCGGGACGCGGGCGGAGCGGCTCCGCGAGGTGGCGCGTGAGGTCTTCGGCTGGACGGACCTGAGGCCGGGGCAGCTGGAGGCCATGGAGCACCTGCTGGACGGCGGGGACGCGCTCGTGGTCCTGCCGACCGGCAGCGGGAAGTCGGCCGTCTACCAGGTCCCCGCCCTGCTGCTCGACGGGCCGACCGTGGTCGTCTCACCGCTGATCGCCCTCCAGCGCGACCAGGTCGCGGGCCTGGAGGAGGCCGACGCGGGCGGGGCGGTCGCGGTCAACTCCGCGCAGTCCGGCGGATCCCCGCTGGAGGAGGTGCGGGCGGGCCAGGCCGAGTTCGTCTTCCTGGCGCCCGAGCAGCTCGCCAAGCCCGAGACCGTGGACCGGCTCCGGGACGCCCGCCCCTCGCTGGTCGCCATCGACGAGGCGCACTGCGTCTCGGCCTGGGGACACGACTTCCGCCCCGACTACCTGCGGCTCGGCCAGGTGATCGAACGGCTGGGCCACCCGCCGGTGGTGGCGCTGACCGCCACGGCCACCCCGGCCGTCCGCGAGGAGATCGCGGCCTCACTCGGCCTGCGGGACGCCCTGCACGTCGTACGCGGTTTCGACCGGCCCAACCTCGGCCTGGAGGTCCGCCGCTTCGTCACCGACGAGGACCTGCGCCGGGCGCTGGTCGAGGACGCGGCCTCCCGCCCCGGCCTCGGCCTGGTCTACGTCGCCACCCGCCGCGCCGCCGAGGAGTACGCCGCCGAGCTGAAGGCCGCGGGCCGCAGGGCCGAGGCGTACCACGCCGGGATGCGGGCGGCCGACCGGCACCGCGTCCACGAGCGGTTCCGCGACGGCGGACTGGACGTGGTCGCCGCGACCTCCGCCTTCGGCATGGGCATCGACAAGCCCGACGTGCGCTTCGTGCTGCACGCGGCCCCGCCGGACTCGCCGGACTCCTACTACCAGGAGATCGGCCGGGCCGGGCGGGACGGGGAGAGCGCCGAGGCGGTGCTGTTCTACCGGCCCGAGGACCTGGGGCTGCGCCGCTTCTTCGCCGGGGGACGGCCCGACGAGGAGCTGCTGCTGCGCGTCGCGACGCTGGTGTGCGAGCACGGCGGCGCCGTACCGGTCCGCGAGCTGCGCGAGGTGCTCGGCGTCAGCGCCACCCGCCTGACCCGGGTGGTGAACCTGCTGGAGCGCGCGGGCGCCGTCGAGCCCGCCGGCCGGGGCGGGCTGCGCCGCGTCGAGGGCGGCCCGGAGCCCGCACGCGCCGTGGAAGTCGCCGTGGAGCTGGAGGAGGCCCGCCGCCGCGTCGACGCCTCGCGCATCGAGATGATGCGCGGCTACGCCGAGACCACCGGGTGCCGCCGCCGCTTCCTGCTGGAGTACTTCGGCGAGCCGTACGAGCGGATCTGCGGCCGCTGCGACACCTGCCGGGCGGGTGAGGCGGAGGCGCCGGAGGTCGCCGGCGGACCCTTCGCCATGCACGCCCGGGTACGGCACAGCGCCTGGGGACCCGGCACGGTGATGAGCAGGGAGAACGACCGGATCACCGTCCTGTTCGAGGAGGTCGGCTACAAGACGCTCTCCCTGGAGGCCGTCGAGCGCGACGACCTCCTGGCGCCCTGCTGACCGGGAAAGGACGGAGCCGGAGCAGGCGTGCTCAGGCGCCGATGGCCCGCATGAGGTCCGCGGGCACCGGATAGGGGCGCTCGGCGGGCAGCAGGCCGGTGACCGGGCCGCCACCGCGGACGGCGGCGTGGACCGCGCGGACCCGGCCGGTGACGTCGGTGATCCGGGTGATCCACTCGCCGGCGTAGCGGCCGACCGCCTCACCGGACAGGCCGATCTGGATGGACCGGTACGGCAGGGCGTTGAGGTGGAGGTCGCGCTCCGGATCCCACTGGATCCGGACCGGGCTGCGCCGAAGGCGCTCCGCCCAGCCGGTGCGGTCGGTACCCGGGCCGGGATGGCTGAGGCAGGAGTGCGCCAGTGCCCACTCGAAGCCCTGCCGGGTGATCTCGATCGCCAGGACGCGCTCCTGGCCGGGCTTCGTGGCCCAGCCGGAGCGGTACATCATCCACAGGAAGGACGGCTTGATCCAGGTCATCCGCTCCCGTTTGAAGGGCGGGACGAAGGTCTGGGCCGCGACGGCGGGACCGGCGACGGCGGGGGAGTAAGCCTGGTAGACGGTGACGGTCTCCTCGGTGTGGACGGCGCGGATCTGCCGGTGGGGGACATCCATGGCGCCCAGCGTGGCCAGTGCGGCGTCCGTGGCGCAACGGGATTCACCGGGCGGGCGTTCGCCCGAGGACCCGCCGCCGGAGAGTTCCTCCAGGTGTGCTCCGGGATCCCGCAACCGCCGTGCCCGCGGTGCCGGGACGGGCGCGAGGAACGAAGAAGCCCCGCTCCCACGGGGTGGTGCCGTGGGCCGGGGCTCGTGTCTCCGGCCGGGCCGGAGGTGAGAGGTGGTGGACGATACAGGGATTGAACCTGTGACCTCTTCCGTGTCAGGGAAGCGCTCTCCCGCTGAGCTAATCGTCCGTGTCGAGGAAGACCAGAGGTGGAGACGGGATTTGAACCCGTGTACACGGCTTTGCAGGCCGTTGCCTCGCCTCTCGGCCACTCCACCGAGCAAGGCCCGAGGGCCTCTTCCGAGCGGAAGACGGGATTCGAACCCGCGACCCTCACCTTGGCAAGGTGATGCTCTACCCCTGAGCCACTTCCGCGTGCTCCCCGGGCGTTTCCCGCCCGTGGCGACGAAGAGAACTGTAGCGGGTTTTCCGGGTGATTGCGTAACCGGACGTTCTCCGGGAGGCCACGGGGGCGGAGGAGACCGGCGGGAGGAGGCGTCCGTTCCCGTGACCGGTTCGTCCCACCCGGTGGCGTGCGGTAGAACAGCCGGGTGGAGTCGTTGAAGCTGGGTGCGCTCGAGGTGTGGCCGCCGGTCGTCCTGGCACCCATGGCCGGGATCACCAACTCGGCGTTCCGCACGCTCTGCCGCGAGCAGGGCGGAGGCCTGTTCGTCTGCGAGATGATCACCACGCGGGCGCTGGTGGAGCGGAACGCCAAGACGCTCAGGATGATCCGGTTCGCGCCGGACGAGCGGCCGCGCAGCGTCCAGCTCTACGGGATCGACCCGCAGACGGTCGGCAGGGCCGTACGGATGATCGCCGAGGAGGGCCTGGCCGACCACGTCGACCTCAACTTCGGCTGCCCGGTGCCCAAGGTGACCCGGCGCGGCGGCGGCTCCGCCCTGCCGTACAAGCGCAACCTCTTCCGCGCCATCCTGCGCGAGGCCGTACGGAACGCCGGGACGCTCCCGGTGACCGTGAAGATGCGCAAGGGCATCGACGACGACCACCTGACCTACCTGGACGCCGGCCGGATCGCCGAGCAGGAGGGCGTCGCCGCCGTCGCCCTGCACGGCCGCACCGCCGTCCAGCACTACGGCGGGACCGCCGACTGGGAGGCCGTCGCCCGGCTGAAGGAGGCGGTGACCACGATCCCGGTGCTCGGCAACGGCGACATCTGGAGCGCCGACGACGCGCGGCGGATGATCGAGCGGACCGGCTGCGACGGCGTCGTGGTGGGCCGGGGCTGCCTGGGCCGCCCCTGGCTCTTCGCCGACCTGGCCGCCATGTGCGCCGGGAGCGACGAGCGGGCCCGGCCTGCGCTGGGCGAGGTCGCCGCCGTCATGGACCGGCACGCCACCCTGCTGACCGAGTGCTTCGGCAGCGAGCCGACCGCCGTGACCGACTTCCGCAAGCACGTCGGCTGGTACCTCAAGGGCTTCACCGTCGGCGCCGACCTGCGCCGCCGCCTGGCCACCTCCTCCTCGCTCGCCGCGCTCCGCGAGGGGCTGGCCGAGCTCGACCCCGCCCAGCCGTGGCCCGGCGAGGTGGCGGACACGCCGCGCGGCAAGACCAACGCCCGGGACCGGGTCCACCTGCCCGCCGGCTGGCTCGACGACCCCTACGACCTCGCGGTGCCCGACGCCGGCGCCGAGCTGGACACCTCCGGCGGCTGACCGGCCCGGGACCGGGATCCGGGGCCTTCCCGGCACGGCGCGCGCCCGGTCGGCCCCGGTGTCCCCGCACCGCACGGAAGAGGCGGCCGCACGCCCGGCCGCGCCCGCGGCGTGATCATAATGTGATCCCCGTCTGACGGGCCGGAGTCAGCTCCCGTGTGTACCGTTCGGTCAACGGGAGGCGGTCCACAGCGGGGGGCGCGTTGACGGGCACGGCGGCACCACCATCTCCGGAAGACCTGATCGCGGAGTACGACGCCGAGAGACCCGCCCGGCGCCTGCCCGCCGGGTTCTCGCTGGCCGCCACGGCCGTCGCGCTGGCCCTAGCGCTCTACGTGCTCTGGCAGACCTTCTTCCCGGGCGCGGTGCTGCCGTACCGGATGGTGTTCCTGGCGGTCGCGCTCCCGCTGGTCTTCGTCTGCTACAAGCCGCGCCGCCGGTCCGGCGACCGGCCCGGCGCCGCCGACTGGGCGCTGGCCGCGCTCTCCCTGGCGGTCTGCCTCTATCCGCCGGCCGTCTTCGACGACTTCATCCGGCGGGCGTTCGACCCCACAGCCCTCGACACGGCCGCCGGGGCGCTGCTCTCGCTCCTGGTGCTGGAGGCCTGCCGCCGGACCATCGGCTGGATCCTGCCCGCTGTCTGCCTGCTCTTCCTCGCCTACGCCTACTACGGCGGCTACCTGCCCTTCGACTGGCTGCTCGGGCACCGCGGCTACGACATCGACCGGATCATCGCCTCGTTCACCATGGGCACCGACGGCGTGTACGGCGTGCCGCTGGACGTGGCGGCGACCTACATCATCCTGTTCACGATCTACGGAGCGGTCCTCGACCACTCCGGCGCGGGCCGGTTCTTCGTGGAGGTCTCCCTGGCCGCGTTCCGGCGCTCCCGCTCGGCGCCGGGCCGCACGGTCACGCTGGCCGGGTTCCTGCTCGGCACGGTCAGCGGCTCCGGCGTCGCCACCACCGTGAGCGTCGGCAGCGTCGCCTGGCCGATCCTGCGCCGGGCGGGCTACCCGCGCGAGCAGGGCGCCGGCGTGCTGGCCGCGGCGGGCATCGGCGCGATCCTCTCCCCGCCCACCCTGGGCGCGGCGGCGTTCATCATCGCCGAGTACATGCAGGTCGGCTACCTCACGGTGCTGGGGTACGCGCTGATCCCCACGCTCCTGTACTACCTGGGCGTCTTCCTGGCGATCGAGATCGACGCCCGCAAGTACGGCGTGCGCGCCGCGGAGCAGGCCGGGCCGCCCGCCGGGACGGGGACGGACGGCCCCGAGCCCGCCGGGGACGGGACGCCCGGGACGTCCGCGAGAGCGGTGCCGGGGATCGGGGAGCCGCCGCGCCTGTGGCCGCTGCTGCGCCGCTTCGGCTACCACTTCAGCTCGCTGTTCGTGATCGTCGTGCTGATGGCGCTGGGCCAGTCGCCGTTCCGGGCGGTGGTGTACGCGACGCTGCTGGCCTTCGCGCTCTCCTTCCTCGACCGCGAGCACCGGCTCACCCCCCGCCGGGCGGCCCGCGCCCTGGCCGCGGGCACGCTCGGGGTGCTCCCGGTCGCGGTGACCTGCGCCGCCGCAGGGATGATCGTCGCCGTCGTGACGCTCACCGGGCTGGGCCTGAAGGCGAGCTCGCTGATCGTCGGGGTCTCCGGCGGGGTGCTGGCCGTCACCGCGCTGATGTGCGCGCTGGCGGTGCTCCTGCTCGGCCTGGCCGTGCCGGTGACGGCCTCGTTCGTGATCGCGGCGGTCATCATCGCCCCCGCGCTGAAGGACCTCGGGGTCAGCGACGCCGAGACCTACATGTTCATCTTCTACTACGCGGTGCTGTCGGAGGTCAGCCCGCCGACGGCGCTCTCCGCCTTCGCGGCCTCGGCCATCACCGGCGGCAACGCCTACCGGACCATGCTGGCCACCTGGAAGTACACGCTCCCGGCGTTCCTGGTGCCGTTCGCCTTCGTGCTGACCCCCGCCGGCTCGGGCCTGCTCGCCCAGGGCCCGGCGGGGGAGATCATCCTCGCCACGGCGGTCTCGGCGCTGGCCGTGGCCGCGCTGGCCGCCGCCACCGGAGGCCGGCTGATCGGCCCCGCCACGGTGCCCGTCCGGGCGTTGTGCGGGACGGCCGCCGTACTGCTGCTCTTCCTGTCCCCCGCGCCGGCGCTGGCCGGGGCGGGCGTGCTGCTCGTCGCAGTCGCACTTCACCTGGTCACGCGTAAACGGGAGGAACCGTCATGAGACGTCTCGCTGTCCTGCTGGCCGCCGGAGCACTGGCCCTCACCGCCTGCGGCGGGGACCGGTCCGCCGAGCGGGCCGCGGACCAGGCGACCGGCGCCGGCACGCGGCTCTCGATCGCCACCGGCAACACCACCGGCGTCTACTACGTGCTCGGCGGCGGCCTGGCCGACCAGATCGGCAGGAACCTCCCCGGCTACCAGGCGACGGCCGAGGCGACCGGCGCCTCGGTGGAGAACATCCAGCGCGTGGTCAGGGGCGACTCCGACATCGCCTTCACCCTGGCCGACTCCGCCGCCGACGCGGTGAACGGCAAGGGCGCCTTCACCGCGCCGCAGCCGATCCGCGCCCTCGCCCGGCTGTACGACAACTCCACCCAGGTGGTCGCCACCGCCGAGGCGAACGTGCGCTCCATCGCCGACCTGAAGGGCAAGCGGGTCTCCACCGGCTCGCCCAACTCCGGCACCGAGGTCATCGCGCTGCGGCTGCTCAGGGCGGCGGGCCTCGACCCCGACGAGGACGTCAGCCGCCAGTCCCTGGGCCTGCCGGAGAGCGTGCAGGGCATCAAGGACGGCACGCTGGACGCGCTGGTCTGGTCGGGCGGCCTGCCCACGCCGGGCATCACCGATCTGTTCACCAGCCTCGGGGACAAGGTCGCCTTCGTCCCGCTGGACGGCTCCCTGGACAAGATGCAGGCCGAGCACGGCCCGGTCTACGCCGCCGGCACGATCGGCAAGGACGTCTACTCCACCCCCGCCGACGTGCCGACGATCGTGGTGCCGAACCTGCTCGTGGTCGGCGAGAAGATGGACGCCGCCCTCGCCGAGAGCCTGACCAGGCTGCTGTTCGACCGCAAGGCGGAGCTGGAGAAGGTCCACCCGTCGGCCAGGAGCATCACCCGGGAGAACGCCCCGCGGACCGACCCGGTCCCGCTCCACGACGGCGTCAGGCGCTACTACGGCCAGTGACCCCGCCAACCACCCGTCGACCACCCGCCGACCACCCGCCGGGCGCCTGCGGACGGCGCCCGGCACGCGCTCCGCTCCGGCGGGCGCGACCGCGCCGGCCCGCCGCCGTGCTCACGCCTGGACGGTGCCGCCGCTGCGCCAGTAGACGTTGTTCTCCCGGCTCAGCATGCCCTCGTCCACCAGATAGCGGCGCAGCGCCGCGTAGTCGTCGTGGAAGGCGCGCAGCGCGACGTTGACCTCCTTCTCCGAGTAGCGCACGCCCGGCTCGAAGACCTGGGCGACGTAGTCGAGCACGACGAGCTGCTTGTCGCGCTTGGAGGGGATGGCCCGCAGCCGCCCGTCCACCAGGAAGGAGCGCAGCACCTTCTCCTCCGGCGAGACGGGCTCGGGCGGCGGGGCGGCGGCGTGCAGCAGCTCGCGGAAGCGCTCCCGCCGCAGCCGCCAGGCGCCCTCGCCGTCCTGTACGGCCAGCCCGCCGCGCTCCAGCCGGTCCAGCGCCAGCAGCATCGGATCGCGGTCCAGCCCGGACTCTGAAGGAGAGCGCTCCAGCGCCAGCGCCGCCAGCACCCGCAACGTGTCGTCCTGGTAGAGAAGCCCGAGGACCTGCCTGATCTCCGCATCACTCATGAGGGCTATTCTCACCGGTCCCGCAAGGCGTTTATGGGGACTGTTCCCACCGGTCCCGCAAGGCGTTCTCCGCCGCGCCGGACGGCGGGAGCCCGCCGGTCCGGTACGCGGCGCCCGGCTCCCGGCGCCCGGGGACCGCCCGGCCGTCCACGGCCGGGCCGGACCGCGCGTAGCGGCCCGGGGTGGTGCCGAGGACGCGTCTGAAGTGCCGGGTCAGGTGGGGCTGGTCGTGGAAGCCGGCCGCCGTCGCGGCGGCGTGCGGCGGCACGCCCTGGAGCAGGAGCCGGCGGGCGAGGTCGACGCGGCGCCCGGTCAGGTACTGGTGCGGCGCCATGCCGAAGGCCCGGCCGAACACCCTGACCAGGTGGGTGGGGTGGGCGTGCAGAAGGTCCGCGGCCTGGCGCAGGGTGAGGCCCGCGACGAAGCGCTCGTCGAGCAGGTCGCGCAGGCGCCCGGCGAGCTCCGGGTCGCGGCCGGCCCGCCGTGTCCCGGCCCGCCCGCGCAGGTGGTCGCGGAGCCGCTCGGTGACGAACGCCAGGCGGCTCTCGGCCTCCAGCTCCTCGCCCGGGAGTGCCAGGCAGACGTGCAGCAGGTGGATCCGCTCGCGCAGCGCAGGGTCGTCCAGCACCGGGGCGTCCACCGCCGGGCCGACGAGGTCGTCGCCGAGCTGGGTGGAGTCCAGATAGAGCACCCGTTTGCGGAAGCCCCGCGGGGTGGCCGAGCAGCCGTTGTGCGGCACATGGGGCGGGAGCAGGGTGACGGTGCTCTCCAGGGCGCCGTGCTCGTGCCGGTCGAGGTCGTAGCGGACCGCGCCGTCGTCGACGAGGAGCAGTGTCCACGACGCGTGGGTGTGCATGGGATAGGCGTGCTCGGTGAAGCGCGCGTGGAAGACCTCGGCGACGCCCCGCACGGGCGGGCGCCAGGCGGAGATGTCCGGGCGGGCGGGCACGCGAAGAACGTACAAGACCCCGTCCGCGGCGGTCCAGCAGAATCCATGGCCATGGAAGTCGTGGAAGTCACCGTGGAGCCCGGGAGCGGACCCGTCCGCTTCGACACGAAGATCGCCGTCCTGCTCCGCGCGGACCTGGAGGTGTGGCAGCGGCTGAACGTGACGGCGTTCCTCGTCAGCGGCCTCGGCACGGCGCGGCCGGAGGTGGTCGGCGAGCCGTACGAGGACGCGGACGGCACGCCCTACCTGCCCATGTTCCGCCAGCCCGTGCTGGTCCTCGAGGGGGACAAGGAGACGCTGGTGCGGGCGCACGCGCGTACGGCCGGCCGGGACGTCGCCCTGTCGGTGTTCACCTCCGACCTGTTCGCCACCGGCAACGACCGGGACAACCGCGCCGCCGTGCGCGCGGTGCCCCGGGAGGGACTCGACCTGGTGGGCCTGGCCGTGTACGGGCCGCGGAACGCGGTGGACAAGATCCTCAAGGGCGCGCGCATGCACCCCTGAGGTCTCAGAGGCGGTTGAGGCCGGTGACGTGGATCACCGCGCGGCCCTCCTCGTCGGAGGCGGCCAGGTCGACCTGGGCGTCGATGCCCCAGTCGCCGTCGCCCGCCGGGTCGGCGATGACCTGCCGGACCCGCCAGAGCTCCTTCTCCTCCTCGATGCGGAGCAGGGCGGGGCCGCGGGCGTCGGGACCGGTACCGACCTCGTCGTGGTCTTCGTAGTAGGCGTCCAGCGCGGCGGGCCAGTCCACGTCCGGGGCGAGCTCGGCCAGCTCCTCCTCCTTCTCCAGCGCGACCAGCTCCACCAGGCGGAACATCGCGTTGCGGACCAGCACGCGGAAGGCGCGCGGGTTGCCGGTGACCGGGCGGGGCTTGACCTCGATCTCCGCCTCCGCCTCCAGCGCCGCCGCCGGGTTGGCGAGCTTCTCCCACTCGTCGATCAGACTGGAGTCGACCTGGCGGACGAGCTCGCCGAGCCACTCGATGAGGTCGACCAGGTCGTCGGTCTTCAGGTGCTCGGGGATGGTCCGCGCCAGCGTGCGGTAGGCGTCGGCGAGGTATCGCAGCACGGTGCCCTCGGAGCGGGCCAGCTCGTAGTGGGCGACGTACTCGGTGAAGGTCATCGCCTGCTCGTACATGTCGCGGACGACGCTCTTGGGGCTCACCGTGTGGTCGGCCACCCACGGGTGGCCGCGCCGGTAGGTCTCGTAGGCGCCGAGCAGCAGGTCGGCGAGGGGCATCGGGTAGGTGATCTCGGCGAGGCGCTCCATGCGCTCCTCGTACTCGATCCCGTCGGCCTTCATCTCCGCGACGGCCTCGCCCCGGGCCTTCTTCAGCTGCGCCGACAGGACCTGGCGCGGGTCGTCGAGGATGGACTCCACGATCGAGACCATGTCGAGCGCGTAGGTGGGGGACTCCCGGTCCAGCAGCTCGAAGGCGGCCAGCGCGAACGTCGACAGCGCCTGGTTGAGCGCGAAGTCCTCCTGCAGGTCGATGGTGAGGCGCGCCCACCGGCCCTGCTCGTCGGGCTCGGGCAGCTGCTCGACCACGCCGCCGGCCAGCAGCGAGCGGTAGATCGCGATGGCCTGGCTGATGTGCCGCCGCTGCCACTTGCGGTCCTCGTGGTTGTCGGTCAGCAGGTGCTTCATCGCGGCGAAGCAGTCGCCGCCCCGGTTGATGACCGCCAGCAGCATGGCGTTGGTGACCTTGAACCGGGAGGTCAGCGGCTCGGGCTCGGCCTCCTGGAGCTTGGCGAACGTCTCGTCGCTCCAGCCGACGAAGCCCTCCGGCGGCTTCTTGCGGGCGTAGCCGCGCCGCCGCTTCGGGTCGTCACCGATCTTGGCCAGCGCCCGCTCGTTCTCGATGACGTACTCGGGCGCCTGGCAGGCGACGTAGCCGATGGTGTCGTAGCCGGCCCGGCCGGCCCGGCCGGCGATCTGGTGGAACTCGCGGGCGCGCAGCCGCCGGACCTTGTTGCCGTCGTACTTGCTGAGCGCGGTGAACAGCACGGTGCGGATCGGCACGTTCACGCCGACGCCGAGGGTGTCGGTGCCGCAGATGACCTTCAGCAGGCCCGCCTGGGCCAGGCGCTCCACCAGGCGGCGGTACTTCGGCAGCATGCCGGCGTGGTGCACGCCGATGCCGTGCCGTACCAGGCGGGACAGGGCGCGGCCGAAGTTCGTGGTGAACCGGAAGCCGCCGATCATCCGGGCGATGGCCTCCTTCTCGGCCTTGGAGCACATGTTGATGCTCATCAGCGCCTGGGCCCGCTCCATGGCGGCGGCCTGGGTGAAGTGCACCACGTAGACCGGGTACTGGTTGGTGGAGAGCATCTCCTCGAGCGTCTCGTGGAGCGGCGTCATCCGGTAGGAGTAGACCAGCGGGACCGGGCGCTCGGCGTGCTTGACCACGGAGGTCGGCCGGCCGGTGCGCCGGGTCAGGTCGCGCTCGAACATGCTCACGTCGCCGAGCGTCGCCGACATCAGCACGAACTGCACCTGGGGCAGCTCCAGCAGCGGCACCTGCCAGGCCCAGCCGCGGTCGGGCTCGGCGTAGAAGTGGAACTCGTCCATCACGACCTGGCCGATGTCGGCCTTGGCCCCGTCGCGCAGCGCGACGTTGGCGAGGATCTCGGCGGTGCAGCAGATGACGGGCGCGCCGGGGTTCACGCTCGCGTCGCCGGTCATCATGCCGACGTTCTCGGTGCCGAACAGCTCGCACAGGTCGAAGAACTTCTCCGACACCAGCGCCTTGATCGGCGCGGTGTAGAAGGTCCGCACGTCCCGGGTGAGCGCGGTGAAGTGCGCGCCCGCCGCGACCAGGCTCTTGCCGGAGCCCGTCGGGGTGGCCAGGATCAGGTTGTTGCCGGAGACGACCTCGATCAGCGCCTCCTCCTGCGCCGGATAGAGGGTGAGCCCCCGCTCGGTGTTCCACTCGACGAAGGCGTCGAAGATGGCATCGGGGTCGGCGTCGATCTCTTCGGGCAGGCGGTCTACGAGGCTCACGGTTCCCATCCTGCCGAACAACCGGGACTTGTCGAACCACAGGGGGCCGCGTTCCGCCGGCCGTTCCCCGTCGGACGGCCCCGCCGGAGGGCCCCGCCGGGGGGCCTACGGGCGGCGCGAGCGGGTCAGCAGCAGGCCCGCCAGGAGCGCGGCGGAGCCGAGCGCGGGAGCCGGGCCCGGGGCGAAACCGGAGACCGTCAAGGTGAGCAGCCCCGCCCCGGCGAGCGCGGCCGCCACCGCGACCCGGACCGCCCCGCCCCGGTACGGCGCGGCTGCAGGCGGCTCCTCGAACCGGGCGAAGACCCGCAGCAGCGCCCACATGACCAGGGCGAGCGCGGCCAGCCAGTGCGGCCACCCGGACAGCCATGCCTGACCGCCCGGCTCCGGGGTGGGGACGCCCAGCCCCACCACGACCACCGCGGTGACCGCGAACAGCGCGGCCATGTGCCACAGGTAGACCGTCATCATGCGCGGGCCGGCCCAGCCGAGCAGCCGCGCCACCGCCGGCCACGCGGCGAGCGCGGTGATCTGCCGGCGCAGCGCCAGTGCCAGCCCGATCTGCCCCGCTCCCACCGCGAGCAGCGCCACCGTGGGAGGCGCCATGTTCGACACCGCCGCACCCGGCAGGCCGATCATGCTGCCCGGGTAGGGGCCGAGGGCCACCAGCACGGCCGCCAGGCCGTAGCCCGCCGCGGCCATGGTCCACGCGGTCCGCGGGCGGCGCAGGCGGCCGTCGGCGTAGAGGAGGCCGAGCTGGTGCACCGCGAGCCAGACCAGGCCGATGTTGGCCCATCCGGCGGCCTCCAGGCCGAAGGCGAAGCGGGCCGTGTCCACCGCGACGGCCCCCGCCGCCAGCGCCGCGGGCATCCGCGCGCCGTACGCCGCGCCGAGCCGGAGCATCAGCGGCGTCGCCGCCACCGCCACGAGATAGATCGCCAGGAACCAGAGCAGCTGGCCCGCCAGGCGGGAGGCCACCGCCACCGGCTGCCCGGGAAGGCCCAGCGCGAGCAGCAGGTGGGGCAGGGGGAGCCAGACCGCGGCCAGCGGCAGCACCGGCCAGACCAGGCGGCGCAGCCGCGCCGCGAGCCAGGCGGGACCGGCGAGGCCGCGCCGGACCGCGCCGCGGTGGCTGATCGCGTTGGCGGCGCCCCCGGCGAAGAACACCAGCGGCATCACCTGGCTGATCCACGTGACGACCCACGCGCTCCCGGACGCCAGCGCGTTCCCGGTGGTGATCCGGTCACCGGCGAAGGAGAGCACCGGCATGCTCCAGTGCTGGAGCACCACCAGCGCGATGCCGGCCAGCCGCAGGACGTCGATGAACAGGTCGCGGCCATCCGGCCGGCGCGGCGGGGCCGGGGGCGGTGCGGCCTGCGGGAGCGCGGGCCCGGGGCGGGTCAGGACGGCGGCCATCGGGGGTCTCGCTTCCTCGCGGGGGTGGTGCTCCGAGGCTTTCGCGCCGGCCCCCGGCGGCGCAGTGACGGAGACCGCCCTCTTCGCGTGAGATCACCCCACCGGGGAGGGTAGGGCCTGCCCTACCCCGAAGGTGCCTGCCCGCCGGGTCGATGCGGCGGGCGGAGGCTCGTAGCGTTGCCACCATGAGATCCCTCCTGCGCCGCATCGGCACCGACACCCGCTACCTCCTCCTCGGCCTCCCGCTCTCCGTGATCGCCTTCTCCCTGATGGTCGCCGGGTTCTCGGCCGGTGTCGGGACGGTGGTCGTCTGGGTCGGGGTGCCGATCCTGGCGGCGACGCTGATGGCCGCCCGGGGCTTCGCCGACCTGGAGCGGCGGATGCTCCCCGAGGTGCTCGGCCGCCCGGTCGCCCGGCCCCGTTACCGGCCCGCGCCGCAGGGCGCGGGCTGGTTCCGCCGGATGGTGAACCCGCTGGTCAGCGGGCAGTCGTGGCTGGACCTGCTGCACGGCATCCTGAACCTCCCGATCGCCCTGGTGACGTTCTGCGTCACGGCGACCTGGTGGGCCGGGACCATCGCCGGGCTGACCGCCCCCATCTACGGGTGGATCACCGCGAGCATCCCGGGCAACACGGGCCTGGCCGAGCTGATCGGGCTCGGGGACAGCGTCGTGATGGAGGTCGTCCTCAACACCGTGATCGGCCTGCTGTTCGCGATCACGCTGCCGGCGGTGGTCCGCGGCGCGGCGCTGGTCCAGGCGGGGTTCGGCCGGGCCATGCTGACCAGCGTCGCCGAGCTGCAGGAGCGCATCGACGACCTGGCCGAGGGCCGGGCCGCGGCGGTCTCGGCCGAGGCCAACGCGCTGCGCAAGCTGGAGCGCGACATCCACGACGGGCCGCAGCAGCGCCTGGTCTCCCTGGCCATGGACCTGTCCCGGGCCCAGCGCCAGCTCAGGCAGGACCCGCAGGCTGCCGA
Source organism: Planomonospora corallina (assembly GCF_042650625.1). NCBI lineage: Bacteria > Bacillati > Actinomycetota > Actinomycetes > Streptosporangiales > Streptosporangiaceae > Planomonospora > Planomonospora corallina. Next base: position 18,392 of record NZ_JBHSBM010000005.1, on the reverse strand, counting down.
CCGGACGATCACGCAGGCCATCACCGCGACCCGGGAGACCCTCGACGAGCTGCGCGCGCTCTCGCGCGGCATCGCCCCGCCGATCCTCAGCGACCGCGGCCTGGCCCCGGCGCTGGCCGCGCTCGCCGGCCGCTGCACCGTCCCGGTCGATCTGGACGTGCAGGTCGAGCAGCGCTTCCCCGCCGCGGTGGAGAACACCGTCTACTTCGTGGTGGCCGAGACGCTGACCAACGTCGCCAAGCACAGCCACGCGACCGTCTGCACGGTCACGCTGAGCCGTACCGGAGATGTCCTGATGCTCACGATCGGGGATGATGGGGTCGGCGGCGCGCACGTCGCCAAGGGACACGGCCTGTCCGGCCTCGCCGACCGCCTGCGGGCGGTGGACGGCGAGCTGACGGTGGACTCCCCGCCTGGCGGGCCGACGGTGATCGTGGCGGAGGTGCCGTGCGGGTAGTCGTGGCCGACGACGCAGTGCTGATCAGAGAGGGCCTGGTCAGGCTGCTCGAGGAGTTCGGCTGCGAGGTGGTGGCGGCGGTCGGGGACGGCGGCGCGCTGGTGGAGGCCGTCGCCGAGCTGCGGCCGGACGTCTCCGTGGTGGACGTCCGGATGCCGCCGGGCTTCACCGACGAGGGGCTGCGGGCGGCGGTCGAGGCGCGGCGGCGGGTGCCGGGCGCCCCGGTGCTGATCCTGTCGCAGTACGTGGAGGTCTCCTACGCCGACGACCTGCTCGCCGACGCGCGCGGCGCGGTGGGCTACCTGCTCAAGGACCGGGTCGTGGACGTCGACGACTTCATGGGCGGCCTGCGCTCGGTCGCGGCCGGCGGCACCGTCTTCGACCCGCAGGTGGTGGCCCAGCTGATGGTGCGGCGCCGCCGCGACGACCCGCTGGCCTCCCTCACTCCGCGGGAGCGGGAGGTGCTCTCCCTGATGGCGGAGGGCCGCTCCAACCCCGCCATCGGCCGCCGGCTCGTGGTCAGCGACGGCGCGGTGGAGAAGCACGTCCGCAACATCTTCGCCAAGCTCGGCCTGCACGTCGAGGACGGCGACCAGCACCGCCGGGTGCTGGCGGTCCTGGCCTACCTGCGCGCCTCGGGGCAGGGGTGAGCGCCGGGGTCCGGGAGCCGGCCGGATACGCGGGGCAGGGCGGCGCCGTACGGCCGGCCGGGCGCGCCGGACCGGAGGGGGAAGGCGCCGGACCGGGCGGGGGAGGGACGACGCGCACCCACGACCTGTCCGCCGGCGGCGGCGTGCTGGCCCGGGTGGAGGAGACCGCCCGCGAGGCGGCGCGGCTGCACGGCCTGCCCGCCGCCGAGGTCACCCTGATCAACGTCTCGGAGAACGCCACCTTCCGGGTGGACGACCCGGAGACCGGCCTGCGGGCGGTGCTCCGGGTGCACCGGCTCGGTTACCACTCCGCCGCCGCGATCGGCTCCGAGCTGGCCTGGCTGGAGGCGCTGCGCGCGCAGGCCGGGGTGCGGACCCCCGCGGTGATCCCCGCGCCGGACGGCTCCCGCGTGCTGGCCGTCCCCGAGCCCGTCCCCGAGGCCGGTCCCCAGGCCGCTCCCGGGGCCCTTCCGCGGGCGCGGACCCGGCACTGCGTGCTCTTCGAGTTCCTGCCCGGGAGCGAACCGCCGCAGGACCGCCTCGTCGAGGGCTTCGAACGGCTCGGCGAGGTCACCGCGCGCATGCACCGGCACGCGCGCTCCTGGCGCCGCCCGGCGGGGTTCACCCGCTTCCACTGGGATTACGACGCCATGCTGGGCGCGGAGTCCCGGTGGGGGCGCTGGCAGGACGGGCCGGGCATGGACGCCGAGGCGCTGGCCGTGCTGGCGCGGCTGGACGGGGAACTGCGCGGGCGGCTGCGCCGGTTCGGCCGGGACACCGGGCGCTACGGCCTGATCCACGCCGACCTGCGCCTGGCCAACCTGCTGGTGACCGGGGACGGCCCGCCCAGCGTGATCGACTTCGACGACTGCGGTTTCGGCTGGTACCTGTACGACCTGGCCGCGGCGCTGAGCTTCATCGAGCACGACCCCCGGGTCCCCGAGATGATCGAGGCCTGGTTGCGGGGCTACCGGAGCGCCGGCGTCCTGGCGGGCGGGGACGAGGCCGAGATCTGGACGTTCGTCCTGCTGCGCCGGCTGCTGCTGGTCGCCTGGATCGGCAGCCACGGCGGCGTGGACATCGCCGCCGAGCTGGGCGCCGGCTACACCCGGGGCGCCTGCGAGCTGGCCGAGCGCTATCTGACGGGCGCCCTGCCCGCGTTCCGCTGAGCGGGCGGGTGCCCCGGCGGGTCGGGTCTCACCCCTGCCCGCGGAGCGCCTCCAGCTCGCGCCTGACGTCCTCGTCGCCCGGGGCCAGCTCCAGCGCCCGGGCCAGGTCGGCGGCGGCCTCGTCCGCCCGGCCCGCCGCGCGCAGCGCCAGTGCCCGGTTGAACAGCAGCGCCGGGTCCGCGCCCGGCTCCAGGGCCCGGGTGAAGTCGGCGACCGCGCCCTCGGGGTCGCCGGTCTCGAAGGCCAGCGCGCCCCGGCTGGCCCAGGCCGCCGTCAGGCCGGGAGAACGTTCCAGGGCCCGGTCGAAGGCGGCCCGCGCCGCCGCGCTCCGGCCCTCGGCCATCTCCACCTGGCCCAGCGCGCACAGCAGGTACGGGTTGTCCGGATCCAGCGCGAGCCCCGCCTCGGCGTCCGCCCGCGCGCGGCCGTACTCGCCGAGCGCGGCCAGCAGGCCGGCCCGGTTGGCCAGCGCGTCGACGAACTCCGGGTCCAGCTCCAGGGCGTGGTCCAGATCGGCGAGCGCGCCCTCGTGGTCGCCGGTGGAGAAGCGGATCTCGGCCCGGTTGTAGTAGGGCTCGGGGAAGGGCGGGCCGACCCGCATGGCCGTCTCGTAGTCGGCCACCGCGTCGTCCGGCCGGCCGAGCCGGTGCAGCAGGTTGCCCCGGTCGATGTAGTAGTCGGGATAGCCCGGGTCGGCGGCGATCACCGCGTCCAGGTCCTCCAGTGCCGCCTCCGGCCGGCCCAGCATGACGGCCAGCTGCGCCCGGTTGGCCCGCAGCACCAGCCGGTGGATCGGGTGCTCGTCCGGTCCCAGCCCCTCGTCGGCCAGGTCGATGGCCTGCTGGACCAGCTCCAGGGCCGTCTCGGGGCGGCCGCGCCGCACCTCGACCAGGGCCCGGGCGTTGAGGTCGAAGCCCAGCTTGAACGCCCGCTCGCGCGGGTCCGGCAGCAGCGTCGAGATGGCGATCGCCTCGTTCACCCAGGCCAGCGCCGCGTCCAGGTCGCGCCGGGCCGCGTCGTGGTGGCGGACCTTCAGCATGCCGGTGGCGTAGGCGGCCGCGGCGTGCGTGACGGGGGAGACGCTTTCCCGCCGGGCCAGGTCGAACAGGGCCGCGGCCTCCTCCTCGCGGCGCAGCGAGCCGAGCGCGGTGGCGGTGCTGTGCAGGAAGCGCCACCAGACCTCCGGCTCGGCCGCGGGGTCGGTCAGCGCCAGGCCGCGCGCGCCCAGCTCCGCGACCGCGTCGTGGCAGCCGGCGTCCAGGCACCACTCGACGGCGAAGCGGAGCGCCTCCACCGCCCGGCGCGGGTCGGTGCCGTGCTCGCGGTGGTGGACGGCGGCCAGGCGCGCGCCGACCGTGCCCTGCCGCTCCAGCTCGCCGGCGCGCTTGTCGTGCTCGCCGGGGTCGAGCTCCGGCAGCGGTACGGCCTGCTCGCGGGTCTGGACGGCGAGCAGCTCCGGCGGGATACGGCGGCGCAGCACCGCCAGCACCTCGCGGTCGGTGGGGTCGGCCTCCGCCAGGCCGGTGACGACGAGCCTGCGGGGCCCGGTGCGCTCCAGGTGCCCGCGGAGGAACTCGGCGACGCCGTTGGCGATGCGCAGCGTCCGTCGCGGCGCGTGGACCAGGATCCGCTCCGCCCGGGGCAGGCCGTCGGCCCGGGACCGGCGTCGCTCGGGGATCCGGTCGCGCAGGTCGGGGGCGACGGTGCGCAGTTCGATGTCGTAGCGGGCGACCAGCTCCGGCGGGGCGTCGGGGAGCACGGCCGCGACGACCGCGCCCGTGGCCGTGTACGGCCCGCGCAGTCGCCGGTCGGCGTCGACCGGCGGCAGGAGCAGGGGCGGAAGGGGGGCGTTGGCGGCTTCTCCTGGGGAGAGGGGTCCCCGGCTCACCGTTCTCCTCGTGGTCCGTCGTGAGACCGGCGCCCATGGCTGGACGCCGGTTCTGCGTTACCGGTTCAGTGTCCCGGTGTTTCCGGCGCTCTCCGGATCAGCCGACGTGCTTGGGACTGGCGGCCCCGTTGAGCGCGACCGTACCGGGCTTGTGAACGATGACCTTCTTCATCACGAACCTTCCTCGCCATTAAGAACAAATCGAAAGTATTCGCATTATTCGCCCTGATTGACAAGATCGATTATAAGAATGGCCGGATGCGGACAAACGCTGGACAGGTGACGTCATATGTCTCATGCGACGAGGCCGTCACCGCACGTCGCGGCGGCTCCGGCCTGAGCCCGTGCACCGATCCGATCCGGGGTGACGTCCGAACCCGGGAAGCATTCCGGGAGCCGGCCGGGAGAGCGGCTCCCGGGCGGCGCGGGGCGCGGGCTACTGGGTCCTGACGGAGGGAGAGGAGTCCGTGCAGGAGCCGGTCGGCGGGACCGGCGGGGCCGCCCGCACCACCCGGTCGCGCCCCGCCCCCTTGGCCGCGTAGAGGGCGAGGTCGGCGCGGTGCAGCAGGTCGGACGGGCGCTCGCGGCCGTCCCAGAGCGCCAGGCCCGCCGAGAAGGTCTGGCCCTCCGGCGTGGCGGCGCGCAGCATGGCCAGCAGCCGCTCGGCCCCGTCGGGGCCGCGTCCGGGCATGACGAGCACGAACTCCTCGCCGCCGTAGCGGGCCAGCATGTCGCGCCCGCCCAGCGTCAGGCTCCACGCGGTGGCGGCGCCCGCCAGCAGCAGGTCGCCGGCCTGGTGGCCCCGGGTGTCGTTGAACTGCTTGAAGTGGTCGAGGTCCAGGATGGCCAGGCTGAGCGGTGTGCCGTCCCGCTCCGCGCTCTCGTACTCGCGGGCCAGCTGGGCGTCCAGGGTGCGGCGGTTGGGCAGGCCGGTGAGCGTGTCGGTGCGGGCCACCTCGTCCAGCATGCGGGCCTGCTCCTGCAGGCGGTGCAGGAGGTCTCCCATACGCGCCACCACCAGCACGAAGAGCAGGGCGGAGGTGATGGTCACGGGCCAGGCGCTCAGCGGGAAGCCGGCCAGCAGCTGGGCGGCCAGCGTTCCGGGGGCCAGCAGGACGACGACCGTCAGCATGAACAGCCGCCGGGTGGTGAAGACGGGCGCGCCGTCCGGCGAGGCGCGCAGCAGGTCGCCCGCCGAGGGGTGCAGCGCCGCCGCCCCCCACACCACGTAGGACAGCAGGAAGGGCGCGTCCCAGATCGGCAGCCCGGAGACCTCCTCCCCCACGCCGGGGATCAGGGAGATGAAGACCACGTCACCGGCGAGCAGGGAGAGCATGGCCAGGGTGATCAGCTGGAAGGACGGGGTCCGCAGGCCCCCGACGGCCAGAAGCCGGACGAGGCCGGCGAGCAGCACCACGTCGGCGAGCGGGTACGCCAGGGCCACCACCTGGGTGGAGGTGGAGTCGTGGCCGCCGATGTTCGGCTCGATCAGGAGCACCCAGTAGGGCAGGACGAGGCCGACCGTGACGATGGCGCTGTCCAGCAGGGCCCCGCGCGCGCCGGGCGCCCGCCGGTGCCGGGCGAGCAGCAGCAGGGCCGCCGTGACGAACGGGTACTGCATCAGGTAGGCGAAGTCGGCGGGGGAGGGGAAGGGGTCCACCCCGGCGATGTGGTCGTAGTAGAGCCACATGAGGTCGCCGGTGGAGGCGCCGAGCAGGCCGAGGCCCATCAGCGCCCAGGACAGGCCGACCGCGCCGCGCAGGCGGGCGGCCGCCGCGAGCGAGGCCGCCACCCCGGCCAGCCCGATCGAGGCGTAGAACGCGTCGCGGGCGATCCCGTACGGCAGCAGCACGTAGCCCCCCACGGCGAGCATGCCGCCGAGGAGGTAGAAGCGCCAGATCCGGGAGCCGTCCACGCCGTTCTGTCGGCGGGCCGGGCGCGGAACTGAGGAGAAAGCCGGGCCGGGCGCGGAACCGGGAGGACGGGCCGGGAAAAGAACAGGTCCCCGGCCGCGGAGGACGGGGACCCTGAGGTGTGGTGGACGATACAGGGATTGAACCTGTGACCTCTTCCGTGTCAGGGAAGCGCTCTCCCGCTGAGCTAATCGTCCGGGTCGGGAAGACCGGAGGTGGAGACGGGATTTGAACCCGTGTACACGGCTTTGCAGGCCGTTGCCTCGCCTCTCGGCCACTCCACCGAGTGAGCCCCGAGGGGCCTGCCTCGAGCGGAAGACGGGATTCGAACCCGCGACCCTCACCTTGGCAAGGTGATGCTCTACCCCTGAGCCACTTCCGCGTGTGTTCCCGGGAGAACCCGGTGCCACGGAGAGAACTTTAGCGAATAGGCGGCGACTCCCCAAACCGGATCGCCCCGCCGGAGCCGTCCGGCGGGAGAATGTAAGGGCCTAGCATGGGTAGCACCGGTTACATCGAATGCGAGAGAGTGACAGCATGCGCGACAACGTGGTCGTGAACATCGGGCCCGAGCCGCTCACCTTCGGCGAGGTCGTCGCCGTGGCCAGGCATGGCTCCGCCGTACGGCTCACCGACGACGCCGTGGCCGCCATGGCCGCGGCCCGCACCCGGGTCGACGAGCTCGCCGAGAGCCCCGTCCCCGCCTACGGGGTCTCGACCGGCTTCGGGGCGCTGGCCACCCGGCACATCGAGCCCTCGCTGCGCGCGAGGCTCCAGCGCTCCCTGGTCCGCTCGCACGCCGCCGGCTCCGGGCCGGAGGTGGAGACCGAGGTGACGCGTGCGCTGATGCTGCTGCGCCTGCACACCCTGGCCACCGGCCACACCGGTGTGCGCCCGAGGACCGCGAAGGTGCTCGAGGCCCTTCTCAACGCGCGCATCACCCCGGTCGTGCACGAGTACGGCAGCCTGGGCTGCTCCGGCGACCTCGCCCCGCTCTCCCACGTCGCCCTGACGATCATGGGGGAGGGCGTGGTCCGCGACGCCGCCGGGAAACTCCTCGACGCGGCCGAGGCGCTCAAGCAGGCGGGCATCGAGCCGGTCGAGCTGGCCGCCAAGGAGGGCCTGGCGCTCATCAACGGCACCGACGGCATGCTGGGCATGCTGGTCCTGGCCCTGGACGACCTGGCGCGGCTGTTCACGACCGCCGACATCGGCGCCGCCATGAGCGTGGAGGCGCTGCTCGGCACCGACCGGGTCTTCGCCGCCGACCTGCAGGCCCTGCGCCCGCACCCGGGCCAGGCCGCCAGCGCGGCCAACCTGCGCGCGCTGCTGGCCGGCTCCGGCATCATGGCCAGCCATCGGGACGGCACCTGCACCCGCGTCCAGGACGCCTACTCGCTGCGCTGCGCCCCCCAGGTCGCCGGGGCCGGCCGGGACACCCTGGCGCACGCCGCCTCGGTCGCCACGCGCGAGCTCGCCTCCGCCGTCGACAACCCGGTGGTCCTGGCCGACGGCCGGGTGGAGTCCAACGGCAACTTCCACGGCGCCCCCGTCGGCTACGTGCTGGACTTCCTGGCCGTCGCGGTCGCCGACCTGGCGAGCATCTCCGAACGGCGCACCGACCGCATGCTCGACGTGGCCCGCAACCACGGCCTGCCCGCCTTCCTCGCCGACGACCCCGGGGTGGACTCCGGCCACATGATCGCGCAGTACACCCAGGCCGCGATCGTCTCCGAGCTCAAGCGCCTGGCCGTGCCCGCCAGCGTGGACTCCATCCCGAGCTCCGCCATGCAGGAGGACCACGTCTCCATGGGCTGGTCGGCCGGGCGCAAGCTGCGCCGCGCGGTGGACGGGCTGACCCGGGTGCTGGCCGTGGAGATCCTCACCGCGGCCCGCGCGCTCGAGCTGCGGGCGCCGCACCGGCCCGCCCCCGCGACCGGGGCCGTGGTGGCGGCGCTGCGCGAGGAGGTCTCCGGCCCCGGCGCGGACCGCTTCCTCGCGCCGGAGATCGAGACGGTGGTCCGGATGGTCGGGGACGGCACGCTCGTGGCCGCCGCGGAGGCGGTCACCGGCCCGCTGGCCTGAGGCGCCGGGCAACGGGGCCCGGCGGCGGGGCGGGTGCCCGTCGTCCGGTGCCCGTCGTCCGGTGCCCGTCGTCCGGTGCCCGTCGTCCGGTGCCCGTCGTCCGGTGGCCGGGATCCGGTGCCCGTCATCCGGTGCCCGCGGGCGCCGGAGCGGCCGCCGGGCCGCCCCGGGCCCCGGGGAGGGGTTCACGGGGCGCCGGGGACGACCGCCGTCACCTCCGCCTCGATCAGCAGCCCCGGCCGGAAGAGCCGTGCGACCTCCACGGTCGTGCTGGCCGGCGGCTCACCGGTGATGAAGCGCCGCCGGACGGCCCCGTACTCCGGCAGCAGCGACATGTCGGTGACGAACGTCCGGATGTGGGTCACGTCGTCGAAGGTGCAGCCCTGGTCGGCGAGGATGCGCGCCAGCGACTCCATGACGTGCTCCGCCTGGCGTGTCATGTCGCCCTCGCCGACCACGTTCCCGTCGGCGTCCAGCGCCACCTGCCCGGAGACGGACAGCAGGTTCCCCGCGAGGGTGGCGTGGGAGTAGAGCCCGTTGGTCGCCGGGACCGAGGCGGGGTTGAGCCTGCGGACCCCGGCCCCGGGGGTGTGCGACCGGCCGGTCTCCGCGACGTGCCGGAAGACGGCCGTCAGGTCCTCGCCACCCAGCCCGGCGGAGACCGCGCCCTCCAGCCGCCCCCTCGCCGCCGCGGCGAGCGTCTGGACCGGGTGCGCGGCCAGCTCCAGGTCCTTGGCGGCCAGGTCCAGACCGTAGCGGCGTTCGGCGAGGCGATCCCCGATCGCCGGGCGGACCCGCCCGGCCAGCGCGCCGAGCGGGGTGCCGCCCAGTACCTCCAGCAGCGTCCCCGCCTCCACGCCGAGCGCCTCGCCGTACGCCAGGGCCTCGGCGAGCAGCACCTGCGCGGGGACCAGCGCGCTCATCACGGCCAGCTTCAGCGCCGCCCCCGCACCGGGCCCGCCCGCCTCCCGCACGGTGCCGAACACGCCGAGCACCCGGCGGCAGCGCTCCAGGTCCTCCGGAGTCCCGCCGGCCAGGACCGTCAGCGTGCCGTCCCGGGCGGGCTCCACGCTGCCCAGCACCGGGGCGTCCACCAGCCCCACCCCCGCGGGCAGCAGGCCGCGCAGGCGGGCCACCGCCTCGGGGCCGATCGTGGACATCTCCACGACCACGGCCCCCTCCCGCAGCCCGGGCGCCGCCTCCGCGAGCACCCGCTCCACCGCCGCCGGGTCGCGCAGCACCGTGACGACGAGACCGGCGTCCGCCACCGCCTCGGCGGGGGAGGCGGCCGTCACGGTGCCCTCCACCGCGCGCGGGGTGCGGTTCCACACCGTCACCTTGTGCCCGGCCGCCACGAGCCGCCGGGCCATCGGGGCGCCCATGCGCCCCAGTCCGAGAAAAGCGATCACGTCCCCCGACGCTAGGCAGTGGCACGGCATTCCACCAGCGACTACTTTTCATAGGGCCCATGCAGAGGAGGAATGTGTTCGAGACCGACGCCCTGCGCCTGCTGGACGCCGTCGCCCGGACCGGGTCGTTCACCGCCGCGGCCGCCGAGCTGAACTACACCCAGTCCGCCGTCTCCCGGCGCATCGCCTCTCTGGAGCAGCAGGCCGGCGGCCCGCTGTTCGAACGGCTGCCCCGCGGCGTACGGCCGACGCCCGCCGGGGAACTGCTCTGGGAGCACGCCCGCGCCGTCCTCAACCGCCTGGCCCGGGCCCGCGACGACCTCGCGGGCATCCACGGCGGCTACCGCGGGCGGGTCCGCGTCGGCGCGTTCGCCACCGCCAACGTCGCGCTGGTCCCCGCCGCCCTGCGCGCCTTCCGGCAGGAGTTCCCCGAGGTCGAGCTCACCCCGGTCGAGGGGCCCAGCGGGGGGCTGCTGCGCCGGATGCGCGAGGGGGGCCTGGATCTCGCCGTGGTCAGCGACTACCCGTCAGGGCTCCCGTACGGCGGAGGCGATCGTGGCGGTGAGGGCGGCGGTGGGGCCGAGTTCACCGAGCTGACCGCTGACGAGCTGTTCGTCGCGCTGCCCCGAGACCACCCGCTGGCGGAGGGCGCCCCCGGCGACCCCGTCGACCTGCGCGACCTGCGCGAGGAGACCTGGATCGAGGCGCCCCCGCCGGGCGGGCGCACCATGCTGGCCGACGCCTGCGCCCGGGCCGGGTTCACCCCGCGGGCGAGCATCCGGATCAGCGAGTGGACGGGCAAGTACGGGTTCGTCGCGGCCGGGCTCGGCGTCACGCTGGTACCGGCCCTCGCGGTGCCCGCCGTGCCGGAGGGCCTGGCGGTCCGCTCCCTCGGCGCCTTCGCGCCGCACCGGACCGTCTACGCGGCGCTGCCGCGGACCGCGCCGCCCGCCGCCCGGGCGCTGGCCCGCCTGCTCCGGGAGGAGGCACGGCGGCAGGCGGTGCGGTCCGCGCGCCGCGCGGCGGGACAATAGGGGGGTGCACGACTCGTTCGCCCACGTCGGCGGCCTGCTGGCCACCCGCCTCCTCGACGTCACGACCGACCTGTCCGCGCTGGACGGCGAGGGCTGGTGGGCCGTCGTGGTCGACTACGAGGGCAAGGTCACCTGCGCCCGGTTCGCCGACGTCCGGCCCGCGCCGCTGCCGGCGCCCCGCCGGCCCTGGCGCGGCCCGCACCCGTCGCAGTGGCGCAGCTCGCTGGAGCGGGCGGCCTACGAGGAGGGCGTGCGCCGCATCCGCGGGCACATCGAGCGCGGCGAGGTCTACCAGGCCAACCTCTGCCGGGTGCTCGCCGCGCCGCTCCCGCCGGACCAGGATCCCGCGGCCCTCGCGCTCCGACTGGCGGAGGGCAACCCCGCCCCCTACGCCGCCGTGGTGAGCCTGCCGGAGCGCGCCGTGATCTCGGCCTCGCCGGAGCTCTACCTGTCCAGGGACGGCGACGTGATCGAGTCCAGGCCGATCAAGGGGACCGGGGCCACCGCGGCCGACCTGCTGGAGAAGGACCACGCCGAGAACGTGATGATCGTCGATCTGGTCCGCAACGACCTGGGCCGGGTCGCCGCCGTGGGCTCGGTGACGGTCCCGGCGCTGTGCGAGGTGGAGCAGCACCCCGGGCTGGTGCACCTGGTCTCCACCGTCCGGGCCCGGCTGGCGCCGGAGGCCGGCTGGCCCGAGCTGTTCGCCGCGACGTTCCCCCCGGGCTCGGTGACCGGCGCGCCGAAGTCCTCCGCCCTGCGGATCATCGACGAACTCGAACCCGAGCCGCGCGGGCCGTACTGTGGTGCCGTGGGCTGGGTCGACGCCGACCGGCACCGGGCGTCGCTGGCCGTCGGAATCCGCACGTTCTGGCTCTCGTCCGGCGTCATCCGCTTCGGCACGGGCGCGGGCATCACCTGGGGGAGCGATCCACGGCGTGAATGGCACGAGACCGAGTTGAAGGCGTCCCGGCTCATCGCCCTCGCCTCCACCCCTTGAAGGAGATATCCCGATGAACGTTCCCGTGTGGGTCAACGGGGAACTGACCGACCCGGCGCAGGCCGCGGTCTCCGTCTTCGACCACGGCCTCATCGTGGGCGACGGCGTCTTCGAGACCGTCAAGTGCGTCGGCGGCGCCCCCTTCGCCCTCACCCGCCACCTCGAGCGGCTGCGTCTGTCGGCACGGCGGATGGAGCTCCCCGAGCCGGACACGGACGCCATCACCGAAGGGGTGCGGGCCTGCCTGGCCGCCGCGCCCGCCTGGCCGCTCGGCCGGATCCGCATCACCTGCACCAGCGGGCCGGGCCCTCTCGGCTCCGACCGCGGCGGCCACGGCCTCACCACCGTGGTCATCGTCGCCGAGCAGAAGCCGTTCCCCGCCACCGCCGACGTCGTCGTGGTGCCGTGGCCGCGCAACGAGCGCGGCGCGCTGGCCGGGGTGAAGAGCACCTCGTACGCCGAGAACGCCCGGGCGCTCCTGCACGCCAGGACCCGGGGCGGCGGCGAGGCGATCTTCGCGAACACGGCCGGGAACCTCTGCGAGGGCACCGGGAGCAACGTCTTCATCGTGCGCGACGGCCGCCTGATCACGCCCACGCTCGACTCCGGCTGCCTGGCCGGCGTCACCCGCGCGCTCACCCTCCAGTGGTGCGGGGGCGAGGAGGAGGACGTCCCGCTGGAGGCGCTCTACGAGGCCGAGGAGGCGTTCCTGACCTCGACCACCCGCGACGTCCAGCCGATCCGCGCGGTCGACGGGACCGTGCTCCCGGCCGCCCCCGGCCCGATCACCACGAAGGTGATGCGGGTCTTCGCCGAGCGCGCCGCGGACGACCTCGACCCGTGACGGGCCGCCCGCTCCGCCACAGCAGCACCGCGCCGGACAGGATCAGCAGGCCCGCGCCGCCCACGCCCCCGCCGACGGCGAGATACCAGGGATCCAGCTCGGGGCGGGTGGTCGGTGCTGACCCGTCCGGCGCGGCGAGGTGCTCCTTCCCCTCGTGCGGGCGCGGGGCGACGGGTGCCGTCCGCGGGGACCCGGCGGCGGTCACGGCCCGCGCCGCGTCGATCATCCCGTAGCCGACCTCGGCGTTCCAGCCGCCCGCCGGATGCCGGGCCGTACGGGTCAGGACGGCCCGGACCTGGCCGGGGGTCAGCCCGGGGTTGCGGGACAGCAGGAGGGCGGCCACCCCCGCGGCCAGCGCCGCGGCCGGCGAGGTGCCGCTGACGGCCTCGTAGCCGCCGGTGCTGCGGGCGCTGACGATCCCGACCCCCGGCGCCGCGACGGTGTTGACCGCCTTGACGCTGGAGAACTCCGCCCGGCGGCCGTCCCGGCCGACCGCGGCGACGGAGATCACCCCCGGGTAGCCCGCCGGGAACGAGGTCGCGTTGGAGGAGCCCTTCCCTCCCTCGTTGCCCGCCGAGGCGACCACCGTCACCCCCCGGTTGACGGCGTACGCGACCGCCTCGGCCTCGTCGGAGGAGTAACCGCGCGCCGCCGACGGATCGCTGCCCAGCGACATGGAGATCACCTTCGCCCCGTGGTCGACCGCGTGGCGGATGCCCTCGGCGAGCGGAGCCAGCCCGTTCGGGCCGGGCTTGACCGGGTCCTTCTCCGCGGGATCCTCTCCCTCCAGGATCACCTGGAGGGAGAGGACCTCCGCCTCCGGCGCGGCGATGAGGACGGCGTGGGCCATGGCCGTGCCGTGCCGGCCCCGGTGCTCGCTGCCCTCGGGCAGCGTGCTCCGCACGAAGGCGGGGCCCTCGGTGACCTTCCCGCGCAGGGCCGGGTGCCCGGCGGCCACCCCGGTGTCCAGGACCGCCACCGTCACGCCCGCGCCCCGGGAGAGCTGGTGCGCCTGCCGCAGCCGCATGGCCGTCGCCTCCCACCCCGCCCGGGCGGGGTCGGTCGCGTGCGCGGGGGAGGCTCCCAGCAGTACGGCCAGGGAGGTCAGGACGGCCAGGACGGCCGCCGCCCTTCTCGCCGGGCCGCTCCCCGCGCCCGGGCCCTCGCCCGCCGCCCTCGTGCGCACCGGGGTCCTTCCCCGGGCGGTCCTTCTCATCGGGCCTTCTTCTCGTCCGGGAGTCCGTCCAGGTGCGTGGCGAACATCATGGCCAGGTCGCCCGCGGCACTCGCCCAGGGCCTGCGCTCCACGTGCAGCCCGCGCTCCGAGCGCCACGGCGCCGGGATGCGGGTGGCGAGCCGGCCGTCGGCCGCCCCGGTGGTCACGGCGACGACGTGGTGGATGTACGACGTGAACACCCCGACCCCGGTGGCGGCGTTGCGCCGATCGTCCCGCCACCGGGCGGCCACCGTCCCGGGGACCGGATGGCTCCGCACGGCCAGGTCGGGCCGGTCCTCATCCGCCTGCCGGCGCAGATACTCGCCGATCTCGTCCTCGGCGGTTCTGCCGGGCAGGCCGATCACCGCCACGGTGGCGACCATGTCCCCGGCCGGGTCCGCGTAGGTCGCCCGGACCACGCCCTGGCAGCCGGCCGCCTCGGCGCGCTCGGCGGTCCGCCCGGTCAGCCCGGCCGCGCAGGAGGTCTGCGGGGCGATGCCGAGCCGCACCCACTGGGCGTCGGGGGCGTCGCGCCTCATCGAGATCCGCTCAGGGAAGATCTTCTCGGCGGGGACGTTGCGCCACAGGTTCGCCCAGTAGGCGTCGTTCCTGATCTCCTGCCTGCTGTTGCGCACCCCGTGCAGGGCGACCCCTCCGCCGGCGAGGAGCAGCAGCACCCCGACGGCGGCCAGCAGGACGCTCACGGCCCGTCGCCCGGTCCGGGCCCCGCCGGACGGCGGAGCCGGGGGAGGCGGCGGAGGGGACCAGGAGGGCGGAGCGCCGTACAGGGGAGGCGGAGCCTCGTACGGGGGAGGCGGAGCGGATCCGGCAGGAGAACGTCCAGGAGGCGGATATCCGGGCTGAGGGTGCGGGCCCTGGGGCATCGATCTCCTGCGACGGCGTCATGATCGGACAAGACGGACGTCACCATACCGGGCGTAGAGCGAGCCAAAGGGACCATTCCCCCATGTTGGAAGAATGGTCCCCGGTCGCTATTCATGAAGATTCAGTAGGACGTCTGGCTCTGCGGGTTGAGCTCCTTCAGCGGCGCGGCCGTCTTCGCCGGGTCGGTGAGCGGGTCGTCGATGCGGAGCACGTCCAGGCCCCGGGTGATGTCGCTGGAGTAGATGTGGCCGTTGTAGTAGTAGGCCGACCAGGAGCCGCCCACGCCGCTGACCGGGCCGCGCTCGAAGAAGCCGATCTCCCGCGGGTTCGCCGCGTCGGTGAAGTCCCAGATCGACACCCCGCCCTGGTACCACGCCTGGACCATGATGTCCTTGCCGGGGACCGGGATCAGCCCGCCGTTGTGGGCGACGCAGTTCTCGTCCATCTGCTGCTCGCGAGGGATCTTGAAGTAGCCGCGCCGGGTGAGGGTGCGGTCCGCGCCGAGGTCGTAGACGGCGCTGGCGCCCTTGGTCCGGGGGGTGTTCCGGTCGCAGGTGGCGGCCACGCCGCCGCCCAGCTCGTCACCGAAGACGATCTTGGTGGCGTCGTTGTTGAAGGTGGCCGAGTGCCAGATGGAGAAGTTCTCCTCGTCGCTCACGTGCTGGAGCACCCTGGGCTTCACCGGGTCGGCGATGTCCAGCAGGATGCCGTCACCGAAGCAGGCGGCGGCGGCGAGGTCCTTGGCCGGGTAGGCCGTGATGTCGTGGCAGCCGCCGATCTCCGTCTGCGCGCCCTCCTCGGCGATCACCGGCGTGGCGACGACCTTCGCCGCCTGCGGGTTCCCGACCGGGACCTCGACGATCGAGAAGATGTTGTGCGGCCCGGGGCAGGTGGCGGTGCCCTCGGGGCCGGGGGAGGAGACGTAGAGGTAGAGCGTGTCCGCGGTCTTGCCCGGCACGAGGGTGTGGGTGTGCGAGCCGCAGGCGGTGGCGACCGCCGAGACGAACTTCGGGTGGGCCTTGTCGGAGACGTCGAAGATGCGGATGCCCTCCCACTCCTGACTTCCCTCCCCGCGGCTCTCCCCGGCGTCGCATCCGGGGCCGCCGCGCGGGGTGTCCACGGAGAGGAAGAGCAGGTTCCCGCTCACCGAGACGTCGTTCTGCTCACCGGGGCAGAGCACCCGGCTGACCACCGCCGGCTTGGCCGGGTCGGAGATGTCGAAGACGGTGAAGCCCTCGTAGTTGCCGACGAACACGTGCTCGCCCTGGAAGGCCAGGTCGGTGCCCCACGCCTGAGGACCGTCCAGGGGCGCCTGCGGCGGCACGTTGGCGACGTGGGTGACGTTGGCGCTGTGCAGCGCGTCGCCGGAGCCGCTCGCCGCGGGAGCGGACGCCGCGGGGGCGCTCGCCGCGGGCGAGGAGGCCGTACCCGGGCCCGGTGGCTCGGGGTCCGCGCCGCAGCCCCCCAGAACAAGCATCGCCGCCAGCGCGAACGCCACGGTTGATCGCACAGTGCCCCCATCGATTTGGATGTTTACGCATTATGGATGGTATGGGGATTATGTGCCGGGCGAGTCTCGTCCTCGCCGTGATCGCGACGGCGGCGGTCACGGCGGGCTGTTCCGCGTCCGAGGCGGGAACGTCGTCGCCGCTGGTGGCAGGGACCGGCGCGCCGGTCATCGTGCCGGGCGGCCCCGGAGACGCCGGCCGTACGGCGGCGCCGGGGGAGCGGCTCGGGGAGTCGGAGGCGCGGGTCACCGCGGCCGACGTGCGGTTCGCCGAGGGCATGATCCCGCACCACCGCCAGGCGCTGGAGATGGCGGCGCTGGTCCCGGAGCGGTCGTCGTCGCGGAAGGTGCGCACGCTCGCCGAGCGGATCGCCGCGGCGCAGCGGCCGGAGATCGAGGCCATGAGGTCGTGGCTGGAGTCGGTCGGCCGGACTTCCGGGGCACACGGGATCCACGGCGACGGGCATCCGGTCACCGAGGAGGAGATGAACCGGCTCAGGACCGCCCGGGGCCGCGCCTTCGACGAGCTCTTCCTGACCCTGATGATCCGTCACCACGAGGCGGCGCTGGAGATGGCCACCGGGCAGCTGGGGGCCGGCGCCGACCGGACCATGACCGCCATGGCCGGAGACGTCGTCTCCGGGCAGGGCGTCGAGATCTCCCGCATGCGGGAGATGCTGGAGGAACTGTAGGGGACGGGGGCTTTCTGGGGGTCAGGAGCTCCAGAGCATGTTGCTCAGCTCGGCGTCGAGGTCCATGAAGTCGGTCTCGCGGCCGGCGGCGACCAGCTCGTAGGTCCGGTGCAGGAACTCGGTGAGCGGAGCCAGCGGCACCTCGAACAGGGCTTGCCCGAACGGCGAGGTGAGGCTGATGTGCAGGGTGCGCTCCCCGTCGGCGCGGGCCGGCCACACCTGGACGTCGCCGTCGCCGACCCGCCGCACGATGCCGACGGTCAGCAGCTCGCGGGCGAAGATCCACTCGACCGGCTCGTCGTTCCCCACGTGGAAGGCCATCCGGATCGCGTACGGATCGTCGGCCGTGTAGCTGAGTCCGGCGAGCAGCGGGACGGTGCTACGGTCGGGGACCACAAGCCGAAGGCCCAGCTCGGCAGAGACGGTGGTGCTGTTCATCGTCAGCCAAACCTTTTCGTCGTCGGTCCCCTCTGCGGGGCTGTCACTGCTCTGGCGGGCTTCGTCCATGGCTATGACGCGGAACGAAGGAACCCGTAGGAAAGATTCCGCCTCCAGGCCCTTCTGTAACGCACATCACAGTGCGACATTCTGGTACCTAGCTGGCCAAACGTCATCAACGGCGTCATATTTCCAAGGGTTTTGCGCATCGTTTCCATCACACTCGGCTCCCCGTGAGGGGTGCGCTGGGCGAAGGGGGCTAGCTCGGGTCGTACGGTACTTCTGCGGATCAGGACGATGCTATGACACCGTAGCCCCCCAGTGGGCCCCATCTTCGGACCTTCGTCCCCCGCCGGTCCCCGGGCCCCCCGGGCGCCTGCCGCCGTCCTCAAGATCATGTCCCGTCCATGTCGTTTCGCCAGTGGTCCCGGATTGCTGTATGGTTTTCCACGTCGGCACCGCGAGGAGCCGGACGGGGCGGGCGATTAGCTCAGCGGGAGAGCGCTTCGTTCACACCGAAGAGGTCACTGGTTCGATCCCAGTATCGCCCACACAGGTAAGACGCAGGTGAAGGCCCGGTGGTTGGCAACGACCACCGGGCCTTTGCGTTGACCGGGACACCTTCCTTCCTCCGCCCTCCCCCTCCGCGGACCCTCCTTCTCTCCCGCGGGCACCGCCGCTCCCGGAGGGCGACCCCGCCCGAGCGGGCGGAGCGGCACCGGTCCGCGCCGCCGGGGACACGGGGTCTCCCCGGCGACGGGACCGGCGTGCGATCCGGCGCCGGCCGGCCTTTGGCCGCCACGGGCACGGGCTTGCCGGAATTTTTCACCCCGGGCTCCGGGGAAGGGGCGGGAAACTTTCATCGGATATGCGGTCGTGAATTGCGAAAACCGTCTCCTTTGTCCAGAGGAAACGGCTGGTGAACACGTGTAACCCCAGGTCACAGCAGGGCTCTCCGCCGGGAGGCGGTGCTTTGAGTGATTGACACGGGGGAGCGCCGGACCGGAGTCTGTGGGGCGACGGCGGGCCCGTGACGGCGGTCCGGCCGCCCCGGGAACGGCTCCGGAAACGGCCGGGAAAAAGAAAAGGAGAAGGACCGTCCGGGCGCGGGAAGGCGCCGGACGGCGGTTACGGACCAGAGGTGATCCGATGACGTTCGACCGGTTCCACGGCCCGGTGCTCTCGCTCTTCCGCACCGTGACGGG
>NZ_JBHSBM010000004.1:0-44694 GCF_042650625.1 Planomonospora corallina | reverse complement strand
ACGGGGGTCGGCTGCGTCAGCCGGGTCTACACCGACCACGCCGTGTTCGAGATCGCTTCCGGCGGCGTCCGCGTGCTCGAGACGTTCGGCACCTCCGTCGAGGAGCTCCGCGCCCGGCTGGAGGTCCCGCTCACGACCGGCGACCGCTGACCGTTCCCGCCCGCCGCCGGCGAGGGGCCGTACGGAAACACCGAAAAGCCCTGGTAACACAACTTCCCCAATTGCTTCGTCACGGCACGCGTTGTCAACGCTACGGTCTGACGACATTCTCGTAGGGCCTCGGCATCGCGTATGCGAGGCATACCGCACGGGTTTACCACCGAATTGCGAGTACCGCTGTCGTTGCACTTGGAATCAACCCAGCGCCGAATGTTCTTCTGCCAAATCGCCCTCTAATTTCTGATCAATTAAGCAAACGTGTGGCGGAGTGGGGTCGCGATGCTGATGGTGCTCAGCGGCAGGAACAGGCGGCGTTTGAGACGCGCGGCGGCGATGGGCACGGCGGTCCTCACCGTGGCGACCTGCTTGGGCGCCGGAGGGCCCGGCGCGAGAGCCTCCTCGATCACCGAACCTTCCACCAGGTCCGCCGATGACGGTGTGGCGACCGCAGCCGAGGCCTCGGCGCTGGCCCGGTCGTCGGGCCGGCCGGTGGAGGTGCTGTCGCAGCGGGCGGAGGCCCGGGAGGTACGGGCTCTGCCCTCGGGTGCCTTCGAAGTGGTGGAGCACCTGCGTCCGGTCCGCACCCGTAAGCACGGAGCATGGACGGAGGTGGATCCGACGCTGACCCCGCTCCCCGGCGGGGGGTACGCGCCGGCGGCCTCGACCGTCGATCTGCGCCTGTCCGCCGGAGGCGACGAGCCGTTCGTCACGATGGGCAGAGCGGGACGGGCGTTCAGCCTCTCCTGGCCGAAGACGTTGCCCGCCCCCGAGGTGAGCGGTGACACGGCGACCTACTCCGAGGTGCTGCCCGGAGTGGATCTGCAGGTGCGCGCCGATGTGGACGGATTCGCCCAGCTCCTGGTGGTCAAGACGCCGCAGGCGGCCCGCGACCCCGCTCTCGCCCGCCTCCGCCTGCAGATCAAGACCGAAGGGCTGACTCTGGGCGCCGACACGTCCGGTGTGCTGCGGGCCCGTGACGCCGTGTCGAAGAGCGAGGTGTTCGAGGCTCCCACGCCGCTCATGTGGGATTCCGGGCCTTCTCCGGTTGCCGGGAGAAGCATCGCCCAGAGCGCCACGCAGGACGCGGCCGAAGGGCCCCTGGAGGGCTCGCGGTTGGCCCGGATCGGGGTGGAGCTGGCGCCCAGCGAACTCGGGCTGGTGCCCGACCGCAAGATGCTCACGGCAGCCGGCACCCGTTTCCCGGTCTACATCGATCCTGTGTGGAAGACCGTCACCAGGTCCGCCCGCCTGATGGTCTCCAGCGGATATCCGACAACCTCCTACTACAACTTCGACGGCGCCCAAGGCGTCGGGCTCTGTGACGTCCAGTTCGACGGGGCCTGTGTCAAGGACCAGAAGAAGCGGCTCTTCTTCCGCATGCCGATCGGATCCGTCGCCGGCAAACATGTCATCTCCGCCGAGTTCGTCGCCTACGAGACGCACGCCTACGACTGCAAGAACCCGACGGTGGTTCAGCTGTGGCACGCCAGCGGCTTCGGCTCCTCCTCCACCTGGAACAGCACCGACGACAACTGGGTCAAGCAACTGGCCTCGCGTGATGTGGCGTACTGCTCCCGTACGCCCGTCGAGTTCGGCGGGACCGCCCTGCGCGATGCCGTGAAGGCGGCGGTGAGCCGCAAGGACGCCAACATCAACTTCGGGCTGCGTGCCTACTCGGAGTCGACGATGAGCTGGTGGAAGCGCTTCGCCAACGACGCGTACCTGCGCATCGAGTACAACACCCCGCCTCCGCAGCCGCTGATGAAGAACCTGTCGATGAGCCCGGGCGGGCCGTGCGTCTACTCGGCGCCCCCCACGGTCAACCGGCCGCCGACCATGTACGCGGTCCTGACCGACCCCGACTCCGGGTCGGCCGCCAAGCTGCAGGCGCAGTTCCGCATCCTCTGGGACGACAACACCGGGATCTGGACCGCGCCGCTGACGGCGGCCAAGACGACCGGCTCGACCTTCCAGACGACCGCTCCCGCAACCATCCCGCAGAACAAGACGCTGAGCTGGATCGTGCGCACCTGGGACGGCCACCAGTGGAGCCCGTGGAGCTCGGCGGGCGACGCGACGGGCTGCTACTTCTCCTACGACGCAGCCGCCCCGCCGGCGCCGTCGCTGACCTCGGCCGACTATCCGCCGTCCGATCCGGAGAACCCCGGCGACCCGTGGCACGACGGCGTCGGCCGCTACGGCTCCTTCACCGTCAGCACGACGCAGAGCGACGTCAACCGCTACTGGGTCGGGGTCAACGCCACGCCCACGGCGGCGGGCGAGTACCGCCCGGCCACCCCCGGCGGCCCGGTCACCGTGAAGGTCGCGCCGACCAGGGCCGGGGTGAACTTCCTGTACGTCAAGGCGCTCGACGCGGCGGGCAACGCCAGCGCGCCCACCACGTACATGTTCCGGGTCAGCGCGGGCACCGCCCCCCGGGCGCGCTGGACGCTGGACGAGCCGGCCGGGGCCACCTCGCTCTCGGCCGCCGTGCGACCGGGCACCGCCGCGGTCTCCACGCGCGTCTCCGGCGGCGTGACACTGGGCGTGGACGGCCAGGTGGGCACCGCGATGCGCGGCGACGGCTCGACGGGCCACGCCGAGACGTCCGGGCCGGTCGTCGACACCTCCAGGACGTACTCGGTGGGCGCCTGGGTCAGGCTCGCCGACACCGACGGCTTCGCCACGGTCGTCAACCAGGACGGCAACGTCGTCAGCGGCTTCTACCTGCAATACGTCCACGACGACAACCGCTGGTCCTTCAGCCTGAGCAACGCCGACGCGGTGCAGGGCGGGGTGCGGGTGCTGTCCACCACACCGCCGGAGGTCGGCGAGTGGACCCACCTGCTGGGCGTGTACGACGCGGTCGCCAAGACCGCCCGCCTGTACGTCAACGGCGCGCTGCAGCAGGAGAAGCGGTTCACCGTGACCTGGAACGCCACCGGCCCGATGGCCATCGGCCGCGCCAAGCACAGCGGCAACAAGGTGGACTTCTTCCCCGGTGAGATCGACGACGTCCAGGTCTTCGACCGCCTGGTCAGCGCCGAGGAGGCCGTCGACCTGCACAGCCGGCACCCCGTGCTCTCCGGCCGCTGGACGCTCAACACCGGCGGCCAGGACGGCTCCGGCCGCGGCAGACCGCTGACGTTCGGTGACCAGGCGCACGTCTCCCAGAGCGCGGGCTGGCTGGGCGACCCGATGGGGGGCCTCGTCCTCGACGGCTCCGGCGACTACGCGGCGACCTCGGGCCCCGTCGTGGGAACCGACCGCAGCTTCACGGTCGCCGGTTGGGTGACCTCCGCCGGACGGCCGTCGGCGAAGGCGACGGTCTTCTCCCAGGCCGGCGCGGCCAACAGCGGTTTCATCCTGCGCTACAACCCGGCCGCGGCAGGCGGCGCGGGTGGCTGGCAGGTGGACATGCCCGGCTCCGACGCCGCCGGCGCGGGCAGCCAGGCCGCTGAGCACTCCGCGTACCAGCTCCAGCTGGAGTGGGACCACGTGGCCATCGTGTACGACTCCTTCGCCGACGTCCTGCGCCTGTACGTCAACGGCTGGCTGGAGGAGACCGAGACCGCCGTCTCGGCCCGCTGGCACACCATCGGTTTCAACGCGACCAGCGCGCTGCAGCTCGGCCGCTCCAAGACCGCGGGCACATGGGGCGAATACTGGCCCGGCGTGATCGACGACGTGTGGGCCTTCTCCGGGGTGCTCAGCGAGGAGCAGATCCAGACCCTCGCCGGATACACCGAGATCCCCTCCGACTCTCCCTTCTGACCACAACCCACCCCGAACCGACGAAGGGAGCCGCAGTGCTGACCGTCACGGCACGGACGATCGCGGGGGCGACGGCATCGGCGATCATGGCCGCGCACCTGTACGGCGCACCGGCACAGGCGCAGACGGCCACTCCTCCGGGAAACAGCCGGCCTGATGTCGTCGACACCACCCGCGCGGTGCGCGGCGCACCGGTGCCACCCCGGACACGCAAGCCCGACCCCGCCGCGGTGACACGGGCCGAGCCGCCGAAGTGGCCGACCGGTTCCGCGGACGTCACGCTGACTGCCGACGCGATCACGGCTCAGCGCGTCGGCAGTCTGCCTGTCTGGCTGCGACCGGCGGCCGAGAACGGGCATGGCGGCACCATCCGGGTTCGCATGCTGAACCCCACCGAGGACGGCGCCTTGCTGACATTGGATCCCGCGACGGCACCCGCACGGGCCGGCACGGGACAGCCCGATACGAAACAGATGGACGCGGAACGGAACGACGGGGAACAGACCGGGCCAGGCCATGTGTCGATCGAGATCGGCTACGACGGCTTCGCCGCCGCGTACGGCGGCGGATACGGCTCGCGGTTGCGGCTCGCCCGCCTGCCGTCCTGCGCGCTGGACACCCCGGAGCGGCCCGAATGCCAGGTCCTCACGCCGCTGCCGACCCGCAACGACGGCGAGCGGCGCACACTCGGCGCCGAGGTCACGATGGAGAGCGGCCAGGCGACGGTGCTGACCGCCACGGCGGCTCCGCAGGGCGACAAGGGCGACTTCACCGCGACCGCGCTGTCCCCCTCCGCGACCTGGCGGGCCGGCGGCCAGTCCGGTGACTTCACCTGGTCCTATCCGCTGCGGGTCCCGCCGGTGCCCGGTGGTCTGGACCCCGACCTGGCCATCGGTTATTCCTCGGCCTCCGTGGACGGCCGCACCTCCAGCACCAACAACCAGCCGTCCTGGATCGGCGAGGGCTTCGACCTGTGGCCCGGATTCGTCGAGCGCAGCTACAAGCCCTGCTCCGAGGACGGCGCGCCGAAGTCCAACGGCGTCAGCCCCGGCGACCAGTGCTGGTCCTACGACAACGCCACGGTCACGTGGAACGGCAAGGGCGGCGAACTGCTGAAGACCGCCGACGGCACCTGGCGAATGAAGGGCGACGACGGCACCCGCTTCGAGCACCTGACGGCCGCTTCGGCGGCCAACGGCGATGACGACGGCGAATACTGGAAGGCCACGACCACCGACGGCACCCAGTACTTCTTCGGCCTGCACCGGCTACCCGGCTGGACTTCCGGCCGGGCACAGACCAACTCCACCTGGACCACCCCGGTGTTCGGCGACGACGACGGCGAGCCTTGCCACAAGTCCGGTTTCGCCGAGTCGTGGTGCCAGCAGGCCTGGCGGTGGAACCTCGACCACGTCGTCGATCCCAACGGCAACGCGATGGCCTACTACTACACCGCCGAGACCAACCGCTACGGACGCAACGTCTCCACCTCGGCCGACACCCTGTACGAGAGAGGCGGGCACCTGGAGCGGATCGAGTACGGTCTGCGCACCGGCGACCTCTTCGCCGCCCCGCCGGCCAAGGTCCTCTTCACCACCGCCGAGCGATGCATCCCGACCTCCTCCTTCGACTGCGCCACGAACAAGATCGGCGACAACCCGGAGCAGTGGCCGGACGTGCCCTGGGACCAGAACTGCACCTCCGGCTGCGCCAAGAACGGCAAGATCGCGCCGACGTTCTGGTCGCGCAAGCGCCTGACCGGGATCACCACTCAGACCCTCCGAGCCGGCGGCGCCTACGCCGACGTGGACCACTGGAGCCTGACGCACGCCTGGGGCGACGCCGACATCGACAAGGCGCTGCTGCTGCAGTCGATCCAGCACACCGGGCGGGCCGGCGCACCCGCCATCGCCCTGCCGAAGATCACTTTCAATCATGTGCAGCTGATGAACCGCCTCGACAAGACCGGCGACGACATCCCGCCGTTCATCAAGTACCGGCTGGGTGCCGTCTTCGACGAGTACGGCGGGCAGATCGACGTCGCCTACTCGGCCCCGGATTGCACGTTGTCGGACCTGCCCACGCCCGAGACCAACACCCGCCGCTGCTTTCCGACCTACTGGCAGCCGCCCGGGCACGAGAAACCCATCAGGGACTGGTTCCACAAGTATGTCGTCACCCAGACGATCGTCTCCGACCGCACGGCCAGATCCCCCGACATGGTCACCTCCTACACCTATCTCGGCGGAGCGGCCTGGCACTTCGATGACGATGACGGGCTGACCAAGACCAAGGAGAAGACCTGGTCGCAGTGGCGGGGCTACGGCCACGTGCGGGTCGCGACCGGAGGGATGAACCAGCCGCTGACCCGGACCGAGCACACTTACCTGCGCGGCATGGACGGCGACCGGCGCGACGCGGCCGGAGGGGAGAAACGCGTTAGCGTCACCGACGACGAGGGCGGCACCCACGTGGACCACGAGGCCCTGGCCGGCTTCGAACTGCAGCGGACGGTCTACACCGGCCCTGACGGCACCGTGCACAGCCGCACCGTCAACACCCCCTGGCGCCGGCAGACCGCCTCGCGCGCCCGCTCCTGGGGGACCAGCACCGCCAACCTCACCGGCGTCGCCACCAGCAGAACATGGACCGCCTTGTCCGACGGCGGCCGTCGCCAGACCCGCGTCGACACGACCTACGACACCGTGACCGGTCTGGCCGTCCAGGAGGACGACCAGGGGGACACCGCCACCAACGCCGACGACAAGTGCACCCGCACCCAGTACGCCGTCAACACCACCGCCTGGATGCGCTCGCTGCCCTCTCGCATGGAGACCGTCTCCGTCCGCTGCTCTACGGCTCCCGACCGTACCCGGCAGGTCATCTCGGACACCCGCACGTTCTACGACGACCGCGGGTTCGGCCAGCCACCGGTCAAGGGCGACGTCACCAGGGTCGAGGAGATCTCCGCCCATGACGGCACCACCGCCTCCTACCTGCCCGTGTCGCGTACCTCCTACGACGGCTACGGCCGGCCGGTGCGCGTCATCGACACCGCCGGGAACACGACCACGACCGCGTACACCGAGACGGCGGGGTTGACCACCAGGGTCACCACGACGAGTCCCGCCGTCGCCGCCGGCGCGCACGTCACCGTTCAGGAGCTCGACCCGGCTTGGGGATCGCCCACCGCGGTCACCGACGCAGGCAACCGCACCACCACCGCCTCCTACGACGCACTGGGCCGCACGTCGAAGGTCTGGCAGGCCGACCGGCCCACCACCATGACTCCGTCCGTCGAGTACGCCTACCGGGTGTCCGGCGACCAGATCGCCGCGGTCACCACCCGGACCCTCACGCCCGGCGGCGGCCAGAGGATCCACCATGATCTGTACGACGGCCTGCTGCGCCCGCGGCAGAGCCAGGCCGAAGGCCCCGAGGGCGGCCGGTTGATCAGCGACACCTTCCACGACAGCCGTGGCAACGTGGTGCGCACCTACGCCCCCTACTACGCCGCCGGTGCCCCCGAGACGGTCCTCTTCGGCGTGGCCGCACCCGGCGATGTGGAGTCGCAGACCGTCACCGACTACGACGGCCTGGGCAGAGCCACCGTCGAGCGTTTGCTCACGGGCAACAACGACACCCGGGAGAAGTGGCGCACGACCACCACCTACGGCGGCAACTGGGTGGCCGTTGATCCACCGCCCGGCGGCACCCCCACCCGCAGCTACAGCGACGCCCGAGGAAACACCACGGAGGTGCGGTACTACAGCGGTGACTCCCCCACCGGTTCCTACAACGCCGTCACCTACACCTACACCCCCGACGGGCAGCCCTCCACCGTGACCGACTGGGCAGGCAACGTGTGGAGCACCGTGTACGACCTGCGCGGCAGGCAGGTCAAAAGCGTCGACCCGGACCGGGGCACGACCTTGTACACCTACGACGATCTCGGCCGCATCACCACGATCACCGACGCCCGCGGCCGCAAACTCGTGCACGCCTACGACGCGATGGGCCGCATGCTGGAGACGCGCGAGGGCTCGGCCACCGGCCCCCTGCTGCGGAACTGGACCTACGACACCGTGCGCAGAGGGCAACTCGCCTCGGCCACCTCCTATCAGGGGGGGCACGCCTACACCTCCAGGGTGGACGCCTACGACAACCAGAACCGGCCGGTACGCCAGAGCGTCGCGATCCCGGCGAGCGAGGGCGGCCTGCAGGGGAACTACACCTTCACCACCGCCTACAATCTGGACGGCACGGTGCAGTCGACCGGTTTCCCCGCCGCCGGCGGCCTGCCCGCGGAGAACGTCGTCACCACCTACGACTCCGCCGCCCGGCCGATCCGGCTGACGAGCAACCTGGGCAGCTACGTCACCGCCACCGCCTACTCCAAGACGAGCAGACCGCTGCAGTACGAGCTGAGCACCGGGGGGAAGAAGGTCTGGCAGACGCTCACCTGGGAGTACGGCACCGACCGGCTGGCCTCCTCACGCACCGACCGCGAAGGGGCCGCAGGGGTGGACCGCAACGCGGCCTACACATACACCCCTGCCGGCGACGTCATCGCCGTCTCCGACGTCTCACGGTCCGGCACCGACACCCAGTGCTTCCGTTACGATCATCTCCAGCGCCTGACCGAGGCATGGACCCAGCCCACCGTCTCCTGCGCGGCGACGCCCTCCACGAACGTCGTCGGCGGGCCCGCGCCGTACTGGCACAGCTACGCCTACGACGTCGCGGGCAACCGTTCGACCGAGACCTGGCACGGGCTGGCCGGCCAGGCCGACACCCGCCGGGCCTACACCTATGACCCCCCGAACCGCGGCCACCGCCTCACCAAGGTGACGCAGAGCGGCGGAGCGGGCGAACGCACCGACGTCTACGGCTACGATGCCACGGGCAGCATGACGACCCGCGCCGTCGGCGGCACCACGCAGACCCTGGAATGGAACGTGTCCGGAGACGTGAGCACGATCACCGCGCCGGGCGCGAGCACGTCCATGGTCTACGACGCCGATGACAAGCCGCTGCTGCGCCGCTCCCCGTCCGGCACCACCCTGTACCTGGACGGCATGGAGGTCTTCCTGGCCAAGGGAGCGAGCAAGCCGACGGCCACCAGGCACTACACGCACAACGGCGAGAACATCGCCGTCCGCACCACCGGCGGGGTGTCCCTCCTCAGCCCCGACCACCAGGACACAGCCCTGCTGGCGGTCGATGCCGCCACCGGCCGGCTCACCCAGCGGCGCCTCACGCCGTTCGGCGCCGCCCGCGGTCCGGACCCCGGTGCCTGGCCGGACGAGCGGACCTTCGTCGGCGGCACCGCCGGCGACGGAACCGGCCTGATCCGCATGGGCGCGCGGGAGTACGACGTCTCGACCGGCCGGTTCATCTCGGTGGACCCGCTGTTCAACAGCGATCGCCCGCAGAGCTGGAACGGCTACTCATACGCCGATCACAGCCCCATCACGCTCAGCGATCCCGACGGACTCGACGGGCCGCTGCGCGGCAACACGGGCTGCTACTACTCGGGTAAGGGCTGCCCGAAGAAGTCCTCCTGCTGGGGCTGGGAGTGCACGGACGGCGGTGGCACGGCCCGGCGGCCGTCATCCTGCTGGGGCTGGGAGTGCACGGACGGCGGCGGCACCCGGCTCAAGCCGAAGAACCTGCGGACGAAGTGCTGGGGCTGGGAGTGCGTCAACGGACACGGCGTCGACAACGGTTCGCCGTACTACAAGGCGCCGGTGCGCACCTGCGACTGGAAGTGCAAGCTGAAGAAGACCGCGGTGGGGGCCGGACGGGTGGCGGGGAAGGGCGCCGTCCTCCTCTGGGAGAACCGGTCCGAGATTCTGGCCGCGTGCGCCATGTTCGCCGCCCCTGTCGCGTTCGTCGGCGCGGGCTGCGCAGTCCTGGGAACGATCAACTCCATCCACGCGTCCTACGCCTCCTTCCGCAAGGGCGATGTCACGGGCGGTGTGGTCAACGCGCTGGGCGCAGGGGTCGGCGGGGCCGGCCTCGGTACTCACGTCGGCTCGAAGCTGATCAAGAAACATACGGGGAACGTGCTGAGCCGGGCCGCGCGCCTGACGGAGCGGGAGACACCGAATCTCCTCGTCACCTTCCGGGCCGGCCACCGGATCAGGCTGCACTCCAGGTTGATGGGCAGGGCGGCCAGATACGATCGGAGCGCCCGGGCGCTGGACAGAGCCACCCTCAACCTCAACTACACCGGCTACATGCTCACCCAGGGATACAGGGTCCATCTCGAAGGCTATGGTCAGTGAGCACCCGATAGGTCGGCGAGTCACGGTGGCGCACCGCGCCACCGTGACTCGGCCATGCCGGTCGACTCAGCTCTGCCGGTCCGCACCGGCAGGCGAAGACCACCGCCTGGACATGGCTGGACGCTGCCGGTCCATCGGACGGATTCGGTCATGATCCTCGGCCTGTCACGCACCCGCGCCGAGGCACCGCCCGCGGAACGCCGGAGCGTCCGCCACGACCAGAGGAAAGATCATGAGCAACGGAACGGACGCCCCGGTCTGGCGGCTGCGCCACCGCGGTGAGCCCGCCGGGGAGATCCGGGTGGACGACCTGGATTTCCCCTGGATGTACGGCCGCTTCACGCCTCTGCCCGGTTTCGCCGCGGTGGCGCCGCTGTTCGCCGAGGACCTCGCCCTCGTCGAAGCGGACGACGACTTCGACGGCGACGCGTGGGAGGCCGTCCACGAACGGCTCGACGAGCACCTCACCCTGGTGAGCCCCTCCGGCGAGCCGGTCGCGGCGTTCATCCTGCACGTCGACGGCGAGCGGGCGTGGTTCCGGTACATCGGCTGATCGCCGGATCCGGGCCGTGATCCGTCCAGCCCGCTGACGCCGGCCGTACCCTCCGGCGGCGGGCCGTCAGCCCGGGGAGCCGGCCTGCTCCAGCATGGGCACGAGGAAGCGCCGGGCCACCGCGGCCAGCTGCCCGTCGTCGTCGAGGTCGACGACGTGGCTGGGGATCGCCAGGAAGGAGGCGGAGATCCGGACCATCAGCTCGGCCACGAGGTCGACGTCCAGGTCGTCCGGCACGTTGCCCGCGCGCTGCTCGCGGCGGAGCTGGCCCGCGACGAACCGCCGCACGATGGCGAGGGTCCGGCCCCCGTCGTTGATCATTGAAGGGACGATCAGGTCCGGTTCCGCGGTCATCAGCCCGCCGATCAGCGGGTTGCTCCGGAGCGCGCGCAGCGAGCTCACGAAGCCCAGGACCACCCGGTCGGCGGCGGTGCGGGCCTGCTCGATGTCGGCGAGGAACCGGTCGAAGTAACGGCGGAACTCCCGGTGGACCACGTGCTCGACCAGCGCGTCCTTGGTGGGGAAGCGCCGGTAGACCGTGACGCGCGAGACCCCGGCCCGGCGGGCGACGTCCTCCATGGTGGAGCGCCGGATCCCCATGCGGCAGAACTGCTCGTAGGCCGCGTCCAGGATGCGCGCCCGGGTCTCGTCGGTGTCGTCGGCCCGCTCGACGGCGTCGGTGTACGCGCGTTCCAGCAACGACTCCGAGTCGGACGGCGCCATGAGCGCGGACAGCACGGTTTCCACGATCACCTCCTGTGTCGATTCTGCCCGATCGCCCGCAACCGCCGTCGTGGCCTTGTGATGCACGACACAGTGTGCTCTATTGGTGATACACAGATGCATTTTGCGTCTCATTGTATCAGCAGTGATCTCGACCTCAGGAGAGGGGTGAGGGCGTGGGCGGATTCAGCAGGCGCGACGTGCTGAAGGCGGGCGGGGCGCTGGGCACCATCGGCGCGCTGAGCTTCGCGACACCCGCGCAGGCACGCGTGTGGACGTGGTCGCCCAGCGGCTCGGTGGCGGGCACGGGGGCGGGCCTCGACCCGCGGTGGGTGTGGGACGAGGAGGCCGATCCGCTGGTCGCCTCGCTGATCGACCGGGGCGACGTGCCCAGGGTCAACGCGCTGCTGCGGACCTGGACCAAGAACGGCCAGCCGCTGCCGGACGGGCTCCCGGCGGACCTGCGGGACTTCATGGAGAAGGCCCGCAGCATGCCGGCGTGGGCCGACCGGGGCAAGCTCGCCACCGCGGTCGAGTTCAACGACAAGCGGGGCCTCTACCTCGGCGTGCTGTACGGCTTCGCCAGCGGGATGATCAGCACGGTCATCCCCAAGGAGGCGCGCGCGGTCTACTACTCGCAGGGCGGTGCGGACATGAAGGACCGCATCTCCAAGACCGCCAAGCTCGGGTACGACATCGGGTCCCGGAACGCCTACGACGACGACGGCGAAATGATCGTGACCTGCGTCAAGACCCGGCTGGTGCACGCGGCCGTGCGCCACCTCCTGCCGAAGTCCCCGCACTGGCAGGGGGCCGCCGACGAGGAGATCCCGATCAGCCAGGCGGACATGATGGTCACCTGGCACAGCCTGCCCACGACCGTCATGAAGCATCTGACCTCGTGGAAGGTGCCGATCCCCGACCACGAGTCCGTGGCCTTCCTGCACTCGTGGCAGCTGGCCGGGCACATGCTCGGCATCAGGGACGAGTACATCCCCGCGTCGTGGGCCGAGGCGAACTCCCAGGCCGAGCAGGTCCTGGACCCGGTCCTGGCCCCGACGCCCGAGGGCGTCAAGCTGGCCGAGATCCTCCTCGGCCTCGGCGCCCAGATCGACGCCGGCATCCTCAGCAAGCGCATACTCGGCGCGTTCACGCGCTTCCTGCTCGGCGACCAGATCGCCGGATGGCTGAAGATCCGCAGGTACCCGTTCTGGGACGGGGTCCTCGACACGTTCTGGGAGCCCTTCATCGCCGTCCGCGAAGGCGTGCTCAAGGTGTTCCCGGGGACGGACAACGTCTACTGGCTCCTCGACGAGCTCATCCGCAAGCTGGTCCTGCTCTACCTGTCCGAGCTGAAGGAGATCAGCATCGAGATCCCGCTGACCAACAACCCGAACTACCCGAGCAGCTGACCGGGAGCGGTCCGGGCCGCCCCGCGCGGCCCGGACCGCCGGGTCCCGCACACCCGTGGGCCCGCTCCGGCCGATCACCGGCGTCGTGGCCGGCCGCCGTCCCCCCGGGGCATCGGCTCGCCTCGCCATGCTCTCCTGCGCCTACACTGATCAGCGCGCCGGATGGGAAAGGGCTCGCTGATCCGCTGTGTCACGACTGCTCCGCTTTCGCTGGTGGATCGCCCTGGGAATGGCGGTGCTCCTGTTCGTCCTGGCGGTGCCGCAGTTCAGCGGCACCGCACCGCTGCCGGAGGATCCCGCGCGGGAGCGCGAGTGCCCCACGGCCATGGGGCTGGCCCACCCTCCGGGAGCCGCGGTGGTCGCGCCGGAGGACCGGCAGTGGATGTACCTGTGCTACGCGCACCGGCGGTTCGGCGACCTGCCGGACGAGGAACTGCTCGCGCGCGGCGGCGCCCTGTGCGACTCCGGCACGACCGACGAGGAGTTGACGAGGCTGCTCGAACTGCGCTGCCCCGGCCTGTACGAGCGCAACCAGCGGGCCTACCTGGCCGAGCGGGACGCCGCTGAGGCCGAGGAGAAGCGGCGGCTGGCGGTGGCGAGGGCCCGGTGCCCGCGCAGGGCCCCGCTCGCCAGGCCGGTACGGCAGAGCAGGGCCGCCATGTGGGTGCGGACGGGCGGCATCCAGGCGTGGGAGGAGGGCTACGCCGGCCTCGACCACTCGGGCGCGTTCCTGGCCAAGGGCAGGGGAACGGTCCACCTCACCTGGGGAGGCGACGAGGAGGGGCCGGTCTGCGTCACGGGAGAGGCGTACCGGACGCGCCCGCCGGAGGCGAAGGGCTGGCAGCGGTCGGGAGAGATGCGATTCCACAGCCCGACCGGTGTGCTGGAGTTCTTCGGCGACGGCGGCGACCTGCTGGGCGACGTGACCGCCGCGGGAGCGGGCTCCTACCGGATCCGCGCCTACGTCCGGGGGTCCGGGCACGCCCCGGGCCTGGCCAGGGCGGAGGCGGTCCGGGAGGTGCTGATCGTCGTCTTCCCCGCCTCCAGGCGGTAGCCCTCCACGCGGACCCCGCCGCCCGTCCGCGCCGACCGCCGACCGCCGACCGCCGACCGCCGACCGCCGAGGAGGATCGCCTTCCGGAGCGGGGACCGCCGGGGCGCGGGCGCCCCTACGGGGCCGTGGAACCGGCGCGCCGTCCCTCGACGCAGAACCGGTTGCCCTCGGGGTCGGCGAGCACGACGTACGCCGGTTCCTCAGGCCGCGGGTCCTTCGGATAGTGGGGCCAGTCGACACGCCGCGCACCCAGCGCCAGCAGCCGGTCGACCTCCTCGTCGAGATCGCGGTCGCCCGCGTCGAGATCGAGGTGCACCCGGGGGAACTCCTCGGCGGGGCTCTCGCTCACGTCCAGCGCGATCGCGGCCCCGGGCACTCCCGGCGGGGGCTCCAGGACGATCCAGCCATCACCCTCGAAACGCGGTGGCCGCCGCACGTACCCGAGCGCCTGGCGCCAGAACTCCCCCGCCCGCACGTCGTCGGTGACGCCCAGCGAGATCTGCCTGATCGTCGTCATCCGCCGAGGCTACCAAGCCGCCCCCGAAGCGGTCGGCCCGAGGAGCCCTCCGTCCCGGCGGCGGCCCGCGCCGGCCGCGGTTCTGTCGGCCCGGGCTGCTTGGATGGCGCTGTCACCCCCCGACGATCAAGGGATCCACTGATGGCGCCGGCCACCTTCCGCGACGAGACCGCGACCGGCAGGGCACTGGAGGAGTTCACCCTGCCCGATCTGCCCGAGCGGATCTCAGCCCGGGAGCTGGTGCGGCTGCGCGTGCGCGAGGAGGTCGCCCGCCACAACGCCGCCCCCTCCCCCCGCTTCCGCGGCCTGGTCAAGCCCACCGACGCCGAGGCCGAGCTGAACGGCTACCGGATGCGCACCGCCCGCAGGCTCGACTGGGAGAAGCAGGCCGACGCCGCCGAGGCCGCCTTCGCCCGCAACGGGTTCCTGCTGCTGGTGGGCGACCGGCAGATCGAGGACCTGGACACCGTGGTCGACCTGACCGTCGACCCGGTCATCTCCTTCGTCAAGCTCGTCCCCCTGGTCGGGGGCTGACGCGGGAGTCGCCGACGGCCCTCCGGCCGGGCCCCGCCGCCGGCCCGGCGAGCCGGCCCCGCCGATGTCCCGCCGCCCCGGCACCGCCGTCACCGACCCGCCCGCCACCCCCCGGACCCACCCCTGACAGGAACCCCCGGCATGGACCTCTCCCCCCTCGCGCAGCGCCTGCTCAGTCTGCTCACCGGGACCGCGGACGGTCCCTCCCACTGGCCCGGCGCCTCGCGGCTGAGCGTCGGACTGGTCGGGCTGGGCGACGGGCGGATCCACGTCGACGACGGCGGCCCGCTGTCCGCCCGGTACGCGATCAGCGAGCAGGCCAGGCGGCGGCTGGTCGCGCCCGCCCGCGAGGTGGTCGCCTTCCTGCTGCCGGAGGGCAGACCCGTCTACGACTCCCTCGCCGCCCTGGTGGCCGCGGGGCTGGCGGGCATGGACGCCGAGGTGCGCGCCCGCCTCGCCGAGGAGCGGGGGCCGATCTCGGTCGCCGAGATGGACGTGCTGCTCGGCTGGGACGTGGAGCCGCGGGCGCTGTTCGCCGAGGCGCTGCGGGGACGGCCCCACCCTGCCGCCCCGCCGCTGACCCGCGTGTGCGAATGGCTCGGCGGCCTGCCCGGCTACCCGGACTTCGCCCGGGCGGCCCTGGAGGCGGCCGGAGCCCGCGTCGCGGCGATCCACGCCGGCGAGATCCCCTACCGGGCGGAGAAGGCGTTCGCCCGCGAGGAGACGGCGACCCTGGGCCGGGCCGTACGGCTGGCGCTGCTGAGGGACGAGCCCTGGCTGCCCGCGCTCCTGGACGACCTGCTGCCCGGGGTCGCGGTGGCGCCCTCCCAGGCCAGGACCCTGCCCTCCCAGGCGCTGCTGTTCGAGATCGCCCGCGCGGCGGAGGAATATCCGACCCCGGAGGCGGTCTCCGCGCTGTACGCGGCCCGCCGGGCCACCCGGCACGCCGGGGTGCCCAAGCAGCTGGACCGCAAGTTCAAGCGCATCGGGCCCGCCCTGGCCGACCGGCTGGAGGTGGCGTTCCGGCTGCCCGACGGGCGGCTGCGGCAGGCCGTGGGCGAGCACACGGCGGTGATCTCGGTCGACGGCGGGGTCGAGCTGTCGTGGTGGCACGGGGGCAGGAAGCTGAAGGGGGTCCCGGCGGCGGTCAGGCGGGAGCATCCCGAGGAGGTCAAGCGCCTGCGCGAGCTGGCCGAGCAGGCCCGGCAGCGGCAGATCACCCTGAGCAGGGCGCTGGAGGCCGGGTTCACCGGAGAGACGGCTCCGCCGTACCGGCAGCTGGAGGGCAACCCGGTCACCGACCGGCTGATCTGGGAGTTCGAGGTCTCGCCCGGCGTGTGGCGCGCCGAGCCGGGACTGACCGTGCCGGACGTGCCGGTGCGGCTGTGGCACCCGGCCCGCGCACCGCTGGAGGAGGTGCGCGCCTGGCGGGAGACGGTGCAGGACAGGGAGCTGCGCCAGCCGTTCAAGCAGGCCTTCCGCGAGGTCTACCTGCTCACTCCCGCCGAGGAGGCGGCCGGGACCCGCTCCGGCCGGTTCGCCGAGCACGTGGTGGACTACCGCAGGCTCCGTGCGCTGTTCAAGGACCGGGGCTGGCAGTCCGACTTCATGGGGCCGTGGGACGGCGGCCACGACAACGGGAACGCCCGGCGGGTGCTGGCGGGCGGGCGGTGGCGGGCGACCCTCGACCACCATCTGTACGACGAGGGCCACGCGATCACCGGCGAGGTCCGCTTCGACCGGCTGACCGGCGGCGCCTGGCGCCAGGCGCCGCTGGCGGAGGTCCCGGCGCTGGTGTTCAGCGAGGCCATGCGGGACGTCGACCTGTTCGTGGCCGTCGCCTCGATCACGGTCGACCCCCGGTGGGCCGACCAGGGTCCGGACCTGCTGCAGGACTACTGGCGGGCCGGCTCGTTCGCGGCGCTGCCGCCCTCGGCGGAGGTCCGCCGCGACGCGCTGTCCCGGCTGATCGCGCGTACGGCCATCGCCGACCGGTGCACCCTGACGGACCGCTTCCTGGTGGTCCGGGGGGACATCCGCACCTACAAGATCCATCTGGGGTCGGCGAACATCCTGATGGAGCCCAACGACGCCTACCTGTGCATCGTCTCCGCGCGCGACTCCCACGCCGGGCTGTTCCTCCCGTTCGAGGAGGACGGCCGGCTGGCGC
This sequence comes from Planomonospora corallina, assembly GCF_042650625.1. Classification (NCBI taxonomy): domain Bacteria; kingdom Bacillati; phylum Actinomycetota; class Actinomycetes; order Streptosporangiales; family Streptosporangiaceae; genus Planomonospora; species Planomonospora corallina. Next base: position 27,508 of record NZ_JBHSBM010000004.1, on the reverse strand, counting down.
TCATCCTCAGCAAGGCGTTCCTGCTGGCGGACGACACCGCCATCACCGACCCTTCCATCACCCGCCAGCTGCGGGCGTGATCCACGCGGGAGAGGGGCCTCCGCGGTCGCACGCCGTCCGTCGCGGGACCGCTCACCGGACCACCGCGGGCTCCCGCGCGGCCCGTCCCGGGGGGCGCGGCCGCCTCCCGGCTCACCCGGAGCTGGAGCGGTCCAATACTCCTCTCCGGGGAGAAGCGGCCCGATTCCCCTCTCCGGGGGAAGCCGGGCCGCGGCATCGCGCCTACCCGGGGAAATGCTCGTCCAGGACGACTCCCGCCTCGTCCCCCTCGAGCCATTCCATGCGCAGGCGGCCCCGGCGGCCGTCGTAGCACCCGCTCCCGAGTTCGGCCAGTTCCCGGTCGAGCTCCTCAGGAGTCGAGGCGAAGTCGACCGTGTCCTCGTACTCCCACGAGCCGTCCTCCCGCCGGGTGACGATGTGCCAGTGCGGCAGCTCACGGCCGTTGACCATGCGGCGTCTCCAGAAGGGGCCTGTCAGCTCCCACCACCTCTCGGTCGTGATGAGGAGGAAGCCGGTCCGGCGGGGGCGGTCGTGGCGGACGGTCCCGGACCGGTCCAATTCCGGTGGCCGCGTCTCCGGTGGCGCCCCGCCCGGCGCGGCGTCCACCGGCGCGGTCGGCCCGGCGGCGTCGCCGGGGATTGCTGACACGGCACTTGACCTGGCCGTATGAATTTCAGGTTTCCACACCCTTGCCAATCGAAGAGACGCCCGCCTATTCTCCCGATCGGAAAACGCTTTCCTGACTCACGAGGATCGTTCTGGTGGAAGCGACCACCGCGACACCCGAAGCGACTTCGCACATGAGCCGCTACCGATCCGGCGCTGGGCTGCACCCGGGATGCCGACGCGCCATGGAACGACCGGCGACCTAGAAAGGCCCAGGTCGCACCGGAACCGCCGACCCTGTCCACATCGAGAAGAACACCCCCCGCCGGGCCGACCGGCCGGGCGACGACCTGCCCGGTGGCGGGTCCGCGGCCCCGACGGCCCGCCGCGACGACCACGGTACGCGGCAGCGGCCCGGCACTCGAAGACGAAAGAAGGCAAGGATGAGACGACGACTCTACGCGGCGCTGGCCACGACGGCCGTGGTGGCCGCGACCGGCACGGCCCTGTCGGCACCCGCGGCGTCGGCGGCGGCCGGTGGCGCCACCGGCTACGCGTCCCAGAACGGCGGGACCACCGGCGGTGCGGGCGGGCAGAAGGTGCGGGCCACCACGGGGACCGCGATCCACGCGGCCCTGTGCAACCGGGCCAGCAGCAGCACCCCGATCATCATCGAGGTCGAGGGCACCATCAACCACGCCAACACCGCCAAGGTGTCGGGCTCCAGCTGCAACACCGCCGCCGGTCTGATCGAGCTCAAGCAGATCAGCAACGTCACGATCGTCGGAGTCGGCAGCGGAGCCGTCTTCGACCAGCTGGGCATCCACATCCGCGACTCCAGCAACATCATCATCCAGAACGTGACCATCCGGAACGTCAAGAAGTCGGGCTCCCCCACGTCCAACGGCGGTGACGCCATCGGCATGGAGAGCAAGGTCCGCAACGTCTGGGTCGACCACGTCACCCTGGAGGCGTCGGGCGGGGAGTCGGAGGGCTTCGACGGCCTCTTCGACATGAAGGACGACGTCCAGTACGTGACGCTGTCCTACAGCACCCTGCGCAACTCCGGCCGCGGCGGCCTCGTCGGGTCCAGCGAGAGCGACACGGGCAACAGCTTCATCACCTACCACCACAACCTGTACGAGAACATCGACTCCCGCACGCCGCTGCTCCGCGGCGGCATCGCGCACATCTACAACAACCACTACGTGAAGCTCAACGAGTCCGGCATCAACTCCCGGGCCGGCGCCCGCGCCAAGGTGGAGAACAACTACTTCAAGGACTCCAAGGACGTCCTGGGCACCTTCTACACCGACGCGGCCGGCTACTGGCAGGTCAGCGGCAACATCTTCGACAACGTGACCTGGTCCAGCCCCGGTAGCGAGAACAAGCCCGCCGGGCCCAACCCGCAGTCCAACACCACCGTCAGCATCCCTTACTCCTACAGCCCTGACGCGGCCAGCTGCGTGCCGAGCATCGTGAGCCAGACGGCGGGCGCCGACAAGGGACTGAAGGTGTCGAACGGCAGCTGCTCGCCGCAGACGCCGTCGCCGACCCCCACCACCCCCACCCCGACTCCCACCACCTCGACCCCGACCCCGACCCCGACCACCCCCACGCCGACCCCGACGACCCAGCCCAGCGGGACCAACCTCAGCCTCAAGGCCGGCGCCGACGGCTCCAGCAAGGCCAGCGGGACGAGCTACGGCAACGTGCGGGACGGCAGCCTGAGCACCTACTGGTCGCCGGCCGGATCGACCGGTTCCATCTCGATCAAGTGGGACTCCGCCACCCCGGTGTCCAAGATCAACATTCGTGAGGCGTCGGGCTCCGCGGGCAGCATCAAGACCTGGAAGCTCGTCAACGGCGACAACGGCGCCGTCCTGACCTCCGGCAGCGGGGCGGGGGTCATCACCTTCCCCAAGACCTCCCTGCGCAAGCTCACCTTCCAGATCACCGGCTCGACCGGCACGCCGAAGGTCGCCGAGTTCGAGACCTACGCCGGATAGACAGCGGCACGGTGCCACCGTCCGTCCGAGGCCGCCGTCCCCCGGCCCCACCGGGCGGCGGCGTCGCACCCGGCGGCGGTGCCGTGACCGCCGCCCACGGCTGATCGCCTGGACCGGGGGCCGTCGGATCCGACAGATCCGACGGCCCCCGGTCTCGCACGCCAGAACCCCGCACACCCAAGTCCCGCACACCAAAGTCCCGCACGGCGGTGCCGCGCCTGGCGGCCGGGCTTCCCGGAGGTGCCGGCCGAGGACCTCCCGAGCGGGCCCGGGCGTCCTATGCCGGTGCCGGACCGCTGTCCGGCTCACCCGCCTCCGGCTCCCGCCCCGGCTCACCGCTCCTCGCTCCACCCTTCGCCGCGTCCCGGCCCGGCCCGCCGCCCCTCGCTCCGCCCTTCACCGGATCCCGCCCCGGCCCGCCGCCATCGGGTCCACCCGCCTCCGGCTCCCGCCCCGGCTCACCGTCCGACCGGCCGAGCTGCTCGCGCAGATAGTTCCAGGACACGGCGAGCAGCGCGGCCGCCGGCACCGCGAGCAGGCTGCCGACGATGCCCGCAAGGCTGCCGCCCAGCGTGACCGCGAGCAGGACCACCGCCGCGTGCAGGCCCAGGCCGCGGCTCTGCACCATGGGCTGGAAGACGTTCCCCTCCAGCTGCTGCACCACGATGATGATGGCCAGCACGATGAGCGCGTCGGTCAGGCCGTTGGACACCAGCGCGATGAGCACGGCCACGAACCCGGCGAAGAGCGCGCCGATGATCGGCACGAACGCCGCCACGAACGTCAGCACGGCCAGCGGGAGCACCAGCGGCACACCGACGATCCACAGGCCCAGCCCGATGAAGACGGCGTCCAGCAGGCCGACGAAGGCCTGGGAGCGGACGAACGCCCCCAGGGTGTCCCAGCCGCGCTCGGCGACGGCCGGCAGGTCGACGGCGAGCCGGCCGGGCAGCTGGCGGGTCAGCCAGGGCAGGAACCGGGGGCCGTCCTTCAGGAAGAAGAACATCAGGAACAGGGCCAGCACCGTGGTGACGACGCCGTTGAGCACCGTGCCCACACCGGTGACGGTGGCGTTGACGATGCTGCCGACGCTGTCCTGGAGGCGGGCCGCCGCCGTGTCGAACGCCTGGGAGAGCTGGGCGTCGCCGATGTTCAGCGGCGGTCCGGCGGCCCACTTCCGCATCTGCTGGATGCCGTCGACCACGCCGGCGGTGAGCTCACCGGACTGGGAGGCGACCGGCACGGCGATCAGCACCACGATGCCCGCCGCCACGATGAGGAACAGCACGGTCACCACCGACGCGGCCAGCGCCGGAGGCCATCCGCGCCGGCGGAGGAAGCGGGTGGGCGGCCACGTCAGCGTGGTCAGCAGCAGCGCGACGATCACCGGCCACGTGACCGACCACATCCGGCCCAGCAGCCACAGCGCCGTGGCGACCATCAGCAGGACGAGGAGGAGTTCCAGGGAGATGCGGGCCGAGGTGCGCAATGCCGCTCGGGTCTTCACGGGGCTCAGCGGGGCAGGCATGAGATCACCCTAAGGCGCTCGGCGAGCCGTGTGCGGCGGGGAGGTCCGGCGCGCGCGGCAGCGCACCGCGGCACGGCGCGCGGCCCGGCGTCACGCGCTCCGGCATGGCGCGCTCCGGCGTCATCAGGTACGGCGTGACGCATTCCGGCGTCACGCCGTACGGCACCGCGGAGGGCGCCGGCCGCCTACTCGAAGAGGGCCGGATCTCCGGCGCCCCGGCGGAGGATCTCCGGCTCGCCCTGCGAGAAGTCGACGACCGTCGTCGGAGTGGCGCCGCACTCGCCGGAGTCGATGACGGCGTCCACCGCGTGGTCGAGCCTCTCCTTGATCTCCCAGCCCTGCGTGGGAGGCTCGGTCTCGTCGGGCAGCAGCAGGGTGCTCGAGAGCAGCGGCTCACCGAGCTCGGCCAGGAGCGCCTGCGTGACGACGTGATCGGGGATCCGGACGCCGACCGTCTTCTTCCGGGGGTGCAGCAGCCGCCGCGGCACCTCCTTGGTCGCGGGCAGGACGAACGTGTAGCCGCCGGGGGTCGCCGCCTTGATCGAGCGGAACAGCGCATTGCTCACATGAACGAACTGGCCGAACTGGGCGAAGTCCCTGCAGACCAGCGTGAAGTGGTGGTCGTCTCCGAGGGCGCGGATCTCCCTGATCCGGTCGATGCCCTCCTTGTTGCCCAGCCGGCATCCCAGCGCGTAGCACGAGTCCGTCGGGTACGCGATCAGGCCGTCCTCCCGCAGGAGATCGACCGCCTGGCCGATCAGCCGGGGCTGCGGATTGTCCGGATGCACATCGAAGTACTTCGCCACACGTCGGAGCCTAGACCCGGGTCCGGGGCGGAGGTCCGCCGGGGAGGCCCCGTCAGCGCCGGGCCGCTCGTAGGTGAGGTCCTTGAGCCGGCGGAGGGTGAGCGCGGTCTCCACCGTCCGGACGCAGGTCATGGCGGCCACCCGGAGCCGTGCCGTGGTGCGCGGCCGCCTGAACCGGCGCGCGACGGTTCTGCCACCACTTCGCCGCACGGCACGACGACGGCGCCGACCAGACCGTCCACGACCTGCTGCGCCTGAATCCGTTCCGAGTCTCCGACGTTCCTGTGAGATGGATCACGGTTGAGGTTGACCTTGGGTCAGGGTGAAAGCTCGGCGCAGCGGCACGACGCCGGCCCGGACATAACGGATTCCAAGGAGCACACCACCATGCCCATCACCTCCTCCGACCAGGACAAGAGCACCCTGCGGATCGCCGCGTACGGCGCCGTGTCGCCGAGCTCGCCACCGCCATGGCCGGCCATTTCCTCGCCGATCCCGCACACCTGGAGATCGTGACCGGTCTGCAGGCCCGTACCGACACCGCGACCAGGTACGAGCTGATCGCCCTCCACGGCGAAGAGCAGGGATCGGCCGCGGCCTACCCTGCTCAGGCAGGATGCGCCGGCCGGGAGGAGTCCCAGAGCGCTGCGCCGCCGACGACCGCCGCCGCCAGGACGGCCAGGGCGAGAGGCGGCACGAGCGACGGCGCCGCCAGGACGACCGGTGCGACGATGACGAGCACGGCGATGGCGACGAGCCTGCTCGCCGGTACCCGGCCGAACACGACGCGTTGGAACACCGCGTGCCCGGCCAGGAACAGCGCGGGGCCGCCCAGGACGGTGAGGGCGGTGCCCGCCGTGACGGGACCGAGCGGGTGCGCGATCGCCAGTTCGTCGCCCACGGCCGCGATGATGATCCCGGCCACGATGGGGATGTGGCCGTAGGTGTAGGCCGACCGGCCGAGACGCCCGGTGTCATCCGATTCGGCCACCTTCTCCGCGGCGGCCTCCGCTGATCGGTCGAAGTAAGTCCACCACATCGCCACGCTGGTGAGGAACGCCACGGCGAACGCGCCCGCCGTCGCGATGGACAGGTGATCGCCCTCGGCCAGCGTCAGGCCGGTGAGCAGGATGGACTCCCCGAGGGCGAGGATGACGAAGAGCTGGCAGCGTTCGGCCATGTGGGCGCCGTCGATCACCCAGTCGGCGGTGGTGGCCCGGGGCAGGAACGGCAGCCGGTAGCCGTGCCAGGGCGCGGCGTACTCCGCCGCCAGCGCCGCCACCCACAGCGCCGTCTGGCCCGCCCCGCCGGCGAGCGCACCGGCGATCCACAGTACGGCGCTGATCACGTGCCAGCCGAGGATGAGCCGGAAGGTGTGCCCGATGGGCTCGTGGCGGGCTGCGAGCACCGCCACCAGCGATCGGCCCACCTGCAGGACGACGTACGCGATGGCGAACCACAGGGCGCGCGGGCCGAACGCCTGGGGCAGGGCGGCGGCCATGGCCAGCCCGGCCGGCATCATGCCGACCAGTGTCAGCCTCATGGTGGCGTGGTCGGGGTCCAGATAGTTCGTGGTCCAGGTGGCGTACATCCAGGCCCACCACACCGCCAGCGTCAGCAGCAGCGTCTGCGCCGCTCCGGCCGCTCCCAGATGGTTCAGGAGGAGGTGGGAGAGCTGGGTGATGGCGAACACGTAGACGAGGTCGAAGAAGAGCTCGATGGGCATGACCTTCGCGGTGTGACCGCGCGGTCGGAGAATGCCGGCCATGGCCGTCCTTTCGGTGGGGTGTCTCAGCCCTGGTACGGCGGGGCGACGCCCCAGCCCCACCGCGGCACCGGCGCCTGCCGCATGGGCGTGGCATCGGGCTGGGAGTTGGCCAGTGCCAGGCGGGTGCCCCACTCGATGTAGCCCATGAACGCGGCGCGGAACTCCGGGTCGCCGGGCAGGCCGACCTCGTCGGCGGCGTCGGCCAGCAGGTTCACCCAGCGGCGGCGCTGGGCCTCGGTGATCCCCCTCTTCAGGTGCATGCCCAGCATGTGGGCGTAACCGCCCCGCTCGCCGGTGTAGCGCGCCGGGCCGCCGAAGACCTCCGCCAGCCACATGGCCACGTACCGCGGGTGTCCGGGGTCCATGTGCGCGAACAGCGGCCCGACCAGCTCGTCGGCCTTGACCGTCTCGTAGAAGCGTTCGGTGAGGCGTTCCAGCGCCTCGCTGCCGCCGGCCCACTCGTAGAGGGTGGGGACGGAGCCTCCGGCGCCGCGCACCGCGGTCGGCTCGTAGTGGCGCATCTCCTCGATCATCCCGACGTAGGGGCGGATCTCCGCCAGGAAGGCGGGGAACAGCTCCCCTCCCCGAAACCCCTCCAGGTGGTCCTCGGCCGAGGTCCAGGTGATCCGCAGGATGTGGCAGGCGGGCTCGTCCGCGCAGCGGGTGAGCTCGTAGTCCACGCACTGCGGCGCCCTCGCCAGGACGGCGGCCACCCTGCCGTAGGCCTGCTCGAACTCCGCCGAGCGTTCGCCCGGAATGCGGTAGCGGATGTACTCGACGATCATGGGATCCTTCCCGTGGCCGATCTCGATTTCTGCACCGAACCTGTCGATAAGACGGTAATCGTGTAATTAAGCATGGTGAAGGCGTTTTGAGGATCTTCTGGGGTGTCGCCGGACCGGGCGCGCCCGCCGTCCCGCTGCCGGCAGGTCAGGCGGCGGGGCGGAACGCCGCGTCGAGGACGTCGGCGAACAGGCCCAGGGGAGGCATGCCCCGGTCGCCGTTGACGTTCTGCACGGCGATCAGGCCGCCGTCGCGGGTGCCGTACAGGTAGGACCAGTACCGGTGATCAGGCCGCCGTGGCCGTAGACGGTGGTGCCGCACGGCAGGGTGACCGCGGAGACGCCCGGGCCAACGCCCACCTGGCCGACGCCGCTCAGCGCAACGCCCGTCTCCTGGGCCCGGCCACTCCGGTCGGAGTCCGCCTGCAGACCATGAGCGACTTCCTCACCCGGGTCGGCCGGGACCTGACCCGCTCGGCCGAGCACTGGCGCCAGGTCTACTCCACGTGACCGCACAGGGCCCCGCCTTCGCGGCCCTGACCGAACTCGCTCAGAGACCGGTGTGGATGTCCGGGTTCAGCGTGCCCTTGTAGTGCTCGGCGAAGATCTTCGCCACGAGGCCGCCGCGGGTCGACACCCCGACCTTCTCGAACGCCTGCTTGAGGTAGTCGCGGACGGTGTGGGTGGACAGGCAGAGGCTCGCGGCGATCTCCGCGGTGGACAGCCAGCGGCCGTGGACCAGCAGCCGTGCCCGCGCGGTGCCCGTGTCGCGGCCGGCGGCGATGGCGCGGGCCTTGTTCACGACCGCGCGCAGTTCGGCGGGGATGGGCATGACGCCGTGGTCGTCGTCCACGAGGACGTCAACGACGGCGTCGGCGGTTCTCTGCCGCACGCAGAAGACAGAACATGATGCATCATCCCATTCGCCGCCTCCTCGGCCTGACCGCCGCCTGCGCGATCGCCGTAGCGGGCGGGTCGGCCGTCCTCTCCCCCGCCGGCGCGGCGACCGCCCCGGTGACCGCGGCCTTCCAGGACGACCCGTCCGGCCGCTGGGGGCCGATCTACTCCCGTCACTACGGCGGCTCGCGGGCCCATGCCGTCGGCCGCTACGAGCTGGACGAGGAGCACGGCGACAAGTTCACCGTCCAGGCCCGGCTGTACGACCGGGGCTCGCCCTCCCGGCTGTGCGGATATCTCGAGGTCAAGTTCGAGACCGACGACGACGAGAGGGTCGGCGGGGCCAAGAGGTGCGGTCCCAAGGGCTTCGCCCCCTACGGACTCGTCCTCACCGGCTCCGACGTCCCCATCCACCTCTCGGCCCGGGTCTGCTACTGGGACACCGTGACCGAGAGCAAGAAGTACTGCGGCAAGTGGGTCTACGTCTACAGCGCGAGCGAGGAGGAAGAGGAGGAGGAGTAGGAGCACGGCTCCCGCCGCTCCCGCAGACCCGCACCACGAGCGCCGAGAAGGAGCGATCACGCGGACATCCGCCGGACGTACGAACGGGACGGCTTCGGGGCGGCGATGGCGAAGTTCGCCGCGGTCGCCCCTCCTACCGGCTCTCTCCGGGGCGGACCAGCCCGCTCTCGTAGGCGAAGACGACCGCCTGGACGCGCGTGGTCAGATCGAGCTTCATCAGGACCCGGGACAGATGGGTCTTGACGGTCGCCTCGCCCAGGTGGAGCCGGGCGGCGATCTGGACGTTGGTCAGGCCCTGCGCCAGCAGTCTCAGCACGTCCGTCTCCCTGCCGGTGAGCTTGTCGAGCTCTGCGGCCCGGCTCACGGTGCGGGAGGGGTCCGGCTGCCCGGCGAAGGCGGCGATCACCCGCAGGGTCACGGCCGGGTCGAGCAGCCCGCCCCCGGCCGCGACCGTGCGCACCGCCTCGACCAGGTCCTCCGGAGGGGCGACCTTCAGCAGGAAGCCGCTGACCCCCGCCCGGAGCGCGGCGGCGACGTGCGCGTCCTCGTCGAACGTGGTCAGCACGATGACCTTGCTGTCCGGATGGTCGCGCACGAGGCGCCGCGACGCCTCCAGCCCGTCCATGCGCGGCATGCGCACGTCGATCAGGACGACGTCGGGGCGGGTGCGCGCGACGAGGTCGAGGGCCTCCACCCCGTCGGCCGCCTCCCCGACCACCTCGATGCCGGGCTCTCCGCTGAGCACCATCCGCAGTCCCGCGCGGATCATGCCCTCGTCGTCGACGAGCGCCACGGAAATCGTCATGTCGTGTCCCTACCTGGTCCGGGGAATGGGGAATCGGGCGCGTACGGCGAAGCCGCCGTCCGGTTCGGGACCGGCGTGCAGGCTCCCGTGCACCATCGCCAGCCGTTCCCGCATGCCGACCAGGCCATGACCGGTCCGGCCGCTCTCCGCTCCGCGCGGCGCGGACTCCGGCGTCCCGCGCGGGCCGGCGACCGGGTCCTCCGGTCCGCGCGGCGCGGGCCCGTTCCGCACCTCCACGGTGAGCGCCTGGTCGGTGCAGCCGATGGCGACCGCGGTCGGCGCGGCGTCGGCGTGCCGCAGCACGTTCGTCAGAGCCTCCTGGAGCACCCGGTAGGCGGTGAGGTCCAGCACCGGCGGCAGCCGGGGCAGGTCGGCCGGGGCGTCCAGCGTCACCGCGAGACCGGCGGCGCGGACATCCGCGATCAGCTCGCCGAGCCGGGCCAGCGAGGGCCTGGGGGCGGTCTCCTCCCCGTCGGCGCGCTCGCGCAGGATGCCGACCAGGCCGCGCATCTCCTCCACCGTCTGCCGCCCGAGGCGTTCCAGCCCGGCCACGACCTCCTGCTCGGCCGGGCGGTCGGCGAGGATCCGGCGCAGACCGCCCAGCTGCAGCGTCATCACGCTGACCGAGTGCGCGACCGCGTCGTGCACCTCCCGGGCGATGCGTGTGCGCTCCCGCGCGACCGCCGCCCGCGCGTTGATCTCGCGCTCCGCGTCGAGGGCGGCGGCCAGCTCCGCCAGCTTCACGGCGCGCTCACCGCTGCGCCGGGCCAGCAGCCCCATGGACCAGCCGGGCAGCAGGACCGACGGCACGAAGAACAGCTCCCACAGCGAGGCTCCCACGAGCGCCGTACTGGTGAAGGACGCCACCGAGACGCCCAGCGCCACGGCCGACCGGCGCGGAGGCTCGCGCCAGCCCGACCAGGCGACCGCCCCGATCATGCCGATCATCGTCGCGCCGCTCACCCCCGGGGCCCCGAACACGACCGTGCCCACCGGCAGGCAGACGGCCGCGATGACCGTGCCCGCCAGCGGGCGCCAGGCCATGACCGCCAGGCCGGCTCCCATCGCGATCCCGGACAGGCCCGTTGCCGTGGCCGCGGCGCCGAAGAAGTCGTCGAGCCCGGTCTCCAGTACGGCCAGCGCGCCGACCAGGGGCCCGAAGACCAATGGGATGAGGCGTACGTCCCTCAGCCGGGTCATCGTCATCGATCGCCTCCAGGGTGGAACCCCGGACTCCGGACCAGGGTCTTCGACAGCCACCGATCGTAATCGCGGCCGGAACCGCACGATTCCCCCGAATGGGGGACCCGGCCAGCTCACCGGGTCCGTCGAACGGCGGAACCGGCCGGGATCCGCTCCACCGGAGCGCGGACCGATCACGGTGCGCGATGGCTGACGCGCCGCCGCACCCCTGCGCGGGAGGGTTCTTCCCGTACGGACAAGACTCCAGGAGGTACCGCATGACCCCCCTCGCCCCCGCCGCGCCGGCCGCCCCCGCGCCGGAGACCGACCCCGCCGACCGCACGGGCCGGTTCCTGCGGCGCGCCGCGGGCGTGGCCCTGATCGCCGCCCCCGTGCTGCTGCTCGCCGGCATGCTGACCTGCCCGCCGCAGGACTCCGGCTCCGCGGCGGACTACATCACCTCGCTCGCCCGCGACAGCTTCCTGACCGAGCTCTCGGCGATCCTGCTGCACTACGGCCTGATCGCCGGCGGGCTCGGCGTACTGGCCGTGCCCGGGCTGGTCCGGGGCCGCCGGGGCCGCGGGCTGGTGCTCTTCGGCGCGCCGGCCGCCGCGCTCGGCATGCTGAACGTGTCCGGGGCCGTGCGCGACGACTGGTGGCGGATGGTCCTCGGGCAGCGGCTCCCGCTGGACTCCGCGACGCGGATCTCGGACGCCGTGGACGCGGCGGCGTTCATGCCGCTGTGGAGCGGCACGGAGCTGCTGGCCTTCCTCGGCCTGCTCGCCCTGTCCGCCGGGCTCGCCCGCGCGGGCGTCGTCGGCTGGTGGCTGACCGCGGTCTACGCCGGCGCCTTCGCCGCGATGTCGTTCATCCCGATCCACCTGACGTACGCGGTCGGCCTCGCTTTCACGCTGCTGTTCCTGCCGCTCGGCGTCGCCGGTGTGCGTGTGCTCCAGCGCGACCGCGCGGCCGCCTGACGCCGGCGGGAGGCCGGACGCGGCCCGCCCCCGCCGAGCGCGGCCTGTCCTTCCGCGGGGAGTAGCGCCTCCTCACCACACCGGGCACCGGGCGGGCGACCGGCGGCGGAGCCGGTGAACCGGGCCGTCACGACCGGCGGAGCGCCTGCCGTACCTCCATCAGGGCGAAGCCGAGGAGGTTCGGCCCCCGCCACAACTCCGGATGCCCGGCCCGCTCGTCGTCGGCCGCCAGACCGATCCCCCAGACGCGGTCCACCGGGCTGGCCTCGACCAGCACCCGCTCCCCGGTGCCGAGCAGGAACTCTCCCAGGTCGGGGTTCTGGCCGAACTTGGCGAGGTTGCCCCGGACCACGAGGTCGAAGCGGGCCGCCTCCCACACCCGCTCGTCGAAGCCGCGCACCCGCCGTCCCAGGTCCTTGGCCTGCTTGGGATGACCGGCCGCGACGATCTCCGCCGCGGTCTCCTCGTCACCGAACAGCCGTGCCTTGCCGGCCATCATGAAGTGCTCCGCGGTGCGGTAGACGACGCCCTCCACGGTGAAGTCCGCCGGCCACCACTGCGACAGACACCCCGCCCCGATCCCGCCGGAGCGCGGCGGCCGGTGGCCCCAGAACATCAGGTACCTGACCCGCTCCCCCCGCCCGACCGCCGCGACCAGGCTCGCCACATCACGCACGTCCGCCGTCTCCGCCATACCGTGCACCCTGCCAGTCCCTCTCCACCGCAGGCCACCCGGTTTCTCCCCGCCGCCCGGGGCACCGGCCTTCCACCGGCAGACCCCCGCCGAGACCGGCGACCGCCGCCGGACCGCCCCCCGGGCGGGGGCGATCCGGCCTCCGGCCGGGGAGCGCGTCAGTCCGAGGAGAAGGCGGCGTCGAACGAGGCGGCCGGCGGGGTGATCGCGTTGAGCGCGCGGATGTACGCCAGGGCCTCCGGCGCGCCGTGCAGGCGGTCCATGCCCGCGTCCTCCCACTCGATGGAGATCGGCCCGTCGTAGCCGATCGTGTTGAGCGCGCGGAAGCACTCCTCCCACGGCACGTCGCCCCGGCCGGTCGAGACGAAGTCCCAGCCGCGCCGCGGGTCGGCCCACGGCAGGTGCGAGGAGAGCCGCCCGCGCCGGCCGTTGCCGGTCCGCACCTTGGCGTCCTTGCAGTCGACGTGGTAGATCCGGTCGGCGAAGTCGAGGATGAACCCGGCCGGGTCGAGGTCCTGCCAGACCATGTGGGACGGGTCCCAGTTCAGCCCGAACGCCGGGCGGCGCCCGACGGCCTCCAGCGCGCGCACGGTCGTCTCGTAGTCGTAGGCGATCTCGCTCGGGTGGACCTCGTGCGCGAACCGGACGCCGACCTCGTCGAACACGTCGAGGATCGGGTTCCACCGGTCGGCGAAGTCCCGGTAGCCCGCCTCGACCATGGACGGCGGCACCGGCGGGAACATCGCCACGGTGTGCCAGATCGACGAGCCGGTGAAGCCCACCACGGTCGACACGCCCAGCCGGGCCGCGGCCCGGGCGGTGTCCTTCATCTCCTCGGCCGCGCGCCGCCGTACCTCCTCCGGGTCGCCGGAGCCCCAGATCCGGGCCGGCAGGATGCCCCGGTGCCGCTCGTCGATCGGGTGGTCGCAGACGGCCTGGCCGACGAGGTGGTTGGAGACGGCCCACACCCGCAGGCCGTACTTGTCCAGCACCTCGCGCCTGCGCTCCACGTAGGAGTCGTCCGCCAGCGCCTTGTCGACCTCGAAGTGGTCGCCCCAGCAGGCGATCTCCAGCCCGTCGTAGCCCCACTCCGAGGCCAGCCGGCAGACCTCCTCGAAGGGCAGGTCGGCCCACTGGCCGGTGAACAGCGTGATCGGTCGCGTCATGCCACACCCGCTCTCATGATTCCGTGCATGGTCAGGGCACCGCCGTCCACCGGGACCCGGAGGCGGCGCTCTCCTCGACGGCGGCGAGGACGCGCTGCACGCGCAGCCCGTCCTCGAAGGTCGGCGAGGGGTCGGTCCCCGCCGCGATCGCCTCCAGGAAGTCCTTCACCTCGTGGACGAACGTGTGGTCGTAGCCGAGGCCGTGCCCGGGCGGCCACCAGGCCCCCGCGTAGGGATGGTGCGGCTCGGTGACGAGGATCCGCCGGAAGCCCGCCTCCGGCTCGGCCGCGTCGTGGAACCACAGCTCGTTCATGGCCTCGAAGTCGAAGGCCAGGCTGCCCAGCGCGCCGTTGACCTCCAGGCGCAGGGCGTTCTTGCGGCCGGTGGCGAAGCGGGTGGCCTCGAACGAGCCCAGCGCGCCGCCCTCGAACCGGCCGATGAACAGCGCCGCGTCGTCGACCGTGACCTCGCCCCGCTCCCCGGTGCGGCCGGCGCCCGCCAGCCCGCTGGAGTCCTCGGCGAGCGGCCGGTTCCTGACGAACGTCTCGGTGAGCGCCGACACGCCGGTCAGCGCCCGCCCGGTGACGAACTGGGCGGTGTCCACGATGTGCGCGCCGATGTCCCCGAGCGCCCCGGAGCCGGCCTTGTCCTTGCGGAGCCGCCAGACCAGGGGGAAGTCCGGGTCGACGATCCAGTCCTGCAGGTACTGGGCGCGGACGTGCCGGATCTCGCCGAGGCGGCCCTCGGCGACGAGCCGCCGGGCGAGGGCCACGGCGGGCACCCGGCGGTAGTTGAACGCGACCATGGCGCGCACGCCCCGCCCGGCGGCCTCGCGCGCGGCCTCGGCCATCGCCTCGGCCTCCGCGACGCTGTTGGCCAGCGGTTTCTCGCACAGCACGTGCTTGCCGGCGGCGAGCGCCGCGATGGCGATCTCCGCGTGCGAGTCGCCCGGCGTGCAGACGTCCACGATCGCGACGTCGTCGCGGTGGACGAGCCGTTTCCAGTCGGTCTCCACGGCGGCCCAGCCCAGGGACGCGGCGGCGGCGGCCGTGCGTTCCCCGGACCGGCCGCAGAGGACGGCCATGACGGGCCTGACGGGCAGGTCGAAGAAGGCGCCGACGTTGCGCCATGCCTGCGAGTGGGCGCGCCCCATGAAGGCGTACCCGACCATGCCGACCCCGAGTGCCGGCCTGCTGTCTGACACGTGATCTCCCCCGGATCAGGATTCGAAGCCCAGCGGCAGGTATCTGTCCACGTTCTCCTTGGTGACGGTCTCGGAGGCGAGGGTGATCGACTGGGGCACCTCGTTCTCCACCAGGTCGCTCATTCCCCTGCCCTGCGCGATCAGCCGGGCCAGCTTCACCGCCGAGGCGGCCATCGACGGGCTGTAGGTGACCGTCGCCTCCAGCACGCCGCCCGCCTGGATCTCCCGCATCGCGTTGGCCGAGCCGGCGCCGCCGACCATGAAGAACTCGTTCCGGCCCGCCTCCTTGATCGCGGCGAGCACGCCGACGCCCTGGTCGTCGTCGTGGTTCCAGATCGCGTCGATCTTCTTGTGGGCCTGCAGCAGGTTGCTCGCGACCTGGGTGCCGGACTCGACGGTGAACTTGGCGTCCTGCTGGGCGGTGACGGCGTAGCCGTACGTCTTGAGCGCGTCGGCGAAGCCCCTGCTGCGGTCCTGGGTGAGCGGGAGCGTGGCGATGCCCTGGATCTCCAGGATCACCGGGTCCGTCACGCCCTTGTCCTTCAGCTTCTTGCCGATGTAGTGCCCGGCGGCCACGCCCATGCCGTAGTTGTCGCCGCCGATCCAGGTCCGGTAGGAGAGCTTGTCGGGGAAGACGCGGTCGAGGTTGACGACCGGGATGCCGGCGTCGGTGGCCCGGCGGGCGACCTGGTTGAGCTGCTCGCCGTCGTTGGGCAGGATCACCAGGGCGGCGACCTTCGCCTGGATGAGCGTCTCGACGGCGGAGATCTGCTGGTTGACGTCGTTGGTCGGCTCGACCGGCTTGAACTCCACGTCGGAGTGGCGGGCGGCCTCCTCCTGGGCGTTCTTGGCGATGGCCGCGATCCAGCCGTGGTCGGCGGCGGGCGCGGAGAAGCCGATCACGACCCGGGTGCCGGGCCGGTCGTTGTCGGTGCCGCCCGCGGCCGTCTGCTGCGGCGCCGGGGCGGAGGCGGGCTGGGCGGGCTCGTTGCTGGTGCAGGCGGTCAGCAGGACCCCTGCGCCGGCGGCGGCTCCTCCGAGGAGGAAACCGCGCCGGGCGACGCTCTTGTCCATGGAACGTGCCTTCCTTCCGGTGGGGGGTGCCGGCCGGGCCGCGGGACCCGGCCGGGTGCGTGCGCTGAGGCCCGGATGCGTGGTCCGGGTCCAGGTGCGTGCGCTGAGGCCCGGATGCGTGGTCCGGGTCTAGGTGCGTGGTTCGAGGCCGCGCCGCTGGAGGAGCACGGCGGCGACGATGATCAGGCCCTTGGCGATGAGCTGGTCGCTGGTGTTGAGCCCGTTGAGGATGAACAGGTCGGTGATGACGGTGAAGATCAGCAGTCCGAGGATCGAGCCGGCGATGGTGCCGCGGCCACCGGTCAGCAGGGTGCCGCCGATGATCACCGCGGCGATGGCGTCGAGCTCGTAGAGGTCGCCGTGGGTGCTGGAGCCGGTGGTGGTGCGGGCCATGATGATGATCGCCGCGATGCCGCAGCACAGGCCGGACAGGGCGTACAGCAGCACCGTGTGCCGGCGCACGTCGATGCCGGCGAGCCGGGCGGCCTCGGGGTTGCCGCCGACCGCGTAGGTGCGGCGGCCGAAGGTCGTGCGGTTCAGCACGAGCCAGCCGGCCACGACGACGAGGGCGAAGACGTAGACCAGCAGCGGCAGGCCGAGCACCCGGGTGGTGGACAGCTCGACGATGGCGTCGTTCTCCGGGCGGACGAGCTGCGTCTTCCGGTCGGACATGCGCTGGGCGAGGCCGCGCGCGGCCACCAGCATCGCCAGCGTGGCGATGAACGGCACCAGCCTGCCGTAGGCGATGAGCAGCCCGTTGACCAGCCCGGCGCCGGTGCCGACCAGGATCGCGCAGACCGCCATGACGAGCGGGCCGTACGACTGGGTGGCCAGCGTGGTCGCCCAGACCGAGGCGAGGGCCATGATCGCGCCGACCGACAGGTCGATGCCGCCGCCGATGATGACGAACGTCATGCCGACCGTGATGACGCCGATGGTGGAGGCCAGCGCGAGGATGCTGACGAGGTTCGACGACGTGGCGAACGTCTCCGGGGTGGTCACCAGGCCCACGGCGGCGAGCAGGAGCAGCGCCGCGACCAGTCCGAGGTGGTGGATGCGGCCCAGCCGCGCGAGCAGGGACGCCCCGGCGGACCGGGCCGCCCCGGCGGGCGGGCTCTGCCGCGGTGGTCCGTCCACGGGCGGTACGGCCCCTGCGCGTGCGTCCGTCACAGCGCACTCCCTTCCATGATCATGTCCAGTACGCGGGCCTCGTCGAGCTCGCCGGCCGGGGCCTCGTGGATGACCGAGCCCTCCCGGAGCACGAGCACCCGGTCGGCCAGGCCGAGGACCTCGGGCACCTCGCTGGAGACCAGCAGCACGCCGATGCCCTCGCCGGCCAGGCGGCGGATCACCGCGTACAGCTCCGCCCTGGCCCCGACGTCGACGCCGCGGGTGGGCTCGTCGAGCAGGAGCAGCCGGCGGCCGCGGCCGAGCCAGCGGGCGAGCACGGCCTTCTGCTGGTTGCCGCCGGACAGCGTGCGCACCGGCCGGTCGGGGTCGGGCGGCCGGATGTCCAGCTCCCGCACCAGGCGCTCGGCCTCCGCGCGCTCCCGGCGGCGGTCGATCCAGCCCAGCCGGGCGAAGCGGCCGAGCCCGGCGATCGTGATGTTGCGCGCCACGCTCTGGTCCAGCAGCAGCGCCTGCGCCTTGCGCTCCTCCGGCGCCAGCCCCATGCCGAGCCGTACGGCGCGCGCCGTGCTGCCGGGCCGTACCGGCTCGCCGTCGAGGAGCACCCGGCCCGCGCTGGGGCGGCGGGCGCCGTAGACCGTCTCGACGATCTCCGAGCGGCCCGAGCCGACCAGCCCGGCGAGGCCGACGATCTCGCCCTCCCGGACGGTGAACGAGACGTCGGCGAAGCGGCCCGGAAGCGTCAGGTCCTCCACCCGGAGCACCTCGCGACGGCCCCCGGAGGCGCTGCCGGCGCCGTGGGCGCCGGGCTCGGGCCGGGGCGGGAAGACGTACTCCACGTCCCGGCCGGTCATGAGCGAGACGATCGCGGAGGTGGGGGTCTCGCGGGCGGGCAGGCCCACCGCGGCCGTCCTGCCGTCCTTGAGCACGGTCACCCGGTCGCCGATCTCGCGGATCTCCTCCAGCCGGTGCGAGATGTAGACGACGGCGACGCCGCGGGCGGTGAGCTCCCTGATGACCCGGAAGAGGTTGGCCACCTCGTCGTGGGCGAGCGCCGCCGACGGCTCGTCCATGACGATCAGGCGCGCCCGGTGCGAGAGCGCCCGCGCCATGCTGACCACCTGCTTGGCGGCGGCGGGCAGCCGGCCCACCTCGGTGGTGGGCCGCAGCTCGCCGTGGCCGAGCCTGCCCAGCAGCTCGGCGGCGGCCCGGTTCGCCCGGCGGGGCCGGGTGAAGCCGAGCCGGGCGGGCTCGTGGCCGAGGAAGACGTTCTCGGCGATCGTCAGCCCGTCGACCAGGTCCAGTTCCTGGTAGATGGTGGAGACGCCGGCCCGGATGGCGTCCACCGGCCCGGCGAACCGGATCCGCTCGCCGCCGAGCTCGATCGTCCCCTCGTCGGGCCGGTGGGCCCCGGCGAGGATCTTGATGAGGGTGGACTTGCCCGCGCCGTTCTGCCCGAGCAGGCAGTGCACCTCGCCGGCCCGCACGTCGAGGTCGACGCCGTCCAGCGCGCGCACGCCGGGGAACCGTTTGACGATCCCTCGCATGGTCAGCAGTTCGCTCATGGGACCTCCGTCCCGGCGGGCGCGCCGCGGTCACGGCGCGCAGAAGCGGTTACGGCGAAGCGGTTACGGACGAAACGGTTACGGACGAAACGGTTACGGCGAAGCGGTCACGGCGAAGCGGTCACGACGCGGAGAAGACGTGGTCGCTGACGAGCCGGGCACCCCCGATGACCCCGGCGGTGTCCCCCAGCTCGGAGAGCACGATGGGCAGGTTTCCGGTGGCCAGCGGGAGCGACCGGCGGTAGACGACGCTCCTGATCTCCGCGAGCAGCACGTGGCCGATCCGGGACACCCCGCCCGCGATGATCACCAGACCGGGGTTGAAGAAGCTCACCAGGCTCGCGAGGACCTGGCCGACCTGCCGCCCGCCGTCCCGGACGAGCCCGACCGCGGCGCCGTCCCCCAGCGACGCGGCGGCGGCGACGTCCTGGGCGGTGAGCTTCCCGGCGGCCGCGAGGCGCTCGGCGAGGTACGGCGAGCGCGGGGCGATCCTGACCGCCTCCGCGGCGAGCGCGGCCCCGCCGAAGCACGCCTCCAGGCACCCGATGTTGCCGCACGTGCAGGTGGGACCCTGGTCGGCCACCCGGATGTGGCCGATGTCGCCGGCGCTGCCGGACACCCCGCGGTAGATCTGGCCGCCCACGACGATCCCGCAGCCGATGCCGGTGCCGATCTTCACGAGCAGGAAGTCCTCGACCTGCCGGGCCAGGCCCGCGTGCAGCTCCCCCACGGCCATGAGGTTGACGTCGTTGTCGACCACGGCCGGGCAGCCGAGCTCCTGGCTGATCGTCTCCCGCACCGGGTAGCGGTCCCAGCCCGGCATGATCGGCGGGGCGACCGGGACGCCCTCGCGGAAGCTGACCGGGCCCGGCACCCCGACCCCGGTCCCGTGCAACGTGGTGAACAGGCCCTGGTCCTGGAGCTTGCCGAGGAGCGTCAGGGCGCGGTCGAGCACCGCCGCCGGGCCGTCCCGCACGTCGCACGGCTCGGCGACGTGGCCGAGGATCCCCAGCTCGCCGTCGGTCACCGCGACGTCCACCGAGGTGGCGCCGATGTCGATGGCGGCGAACCTGAGCTGGGGCGAGAGCCGCACCATCCTCGATCGCCTGCCCCCGCGCGAGGCGGCCAGCCCGGCCGGCTCGACCAGGTCCATCGCGATGAGGCGGTCGAGTTCAGAGTTGATCTTCGCGCGGGACAGCGCCACGACGTCGTCGACCTCGGCCCGGGACCGTGCCCCGTCACGGAGCAGGCGGAGCAGGGTCGCCTGGTGGACGTTCTCCGGGCGGCTGGAGATGCGCTTCACAGGTCCTCCCACGGCGGGGTGATTGACCAGAAGGTAAGCCGGTTCGGTCGGCTTGTGAAGAGCTTCCCTCAAAAATTTCTCAACTTTCGGCGGCATCAACGAAAGACGGTACGGCCCGGTGGCCCGCCATGCCTGACCGCGCGGCCCCCGATATGTAGGGTCGGAGGCAGGGAAGGACGATCGGTCGCCGGTGACCCGAGGAGGTCGCGTGCACGACGTGTCAGCACCGCCCCTGCACATGCGCCGGAACGGGTTCGATCCCGTTCCCGAGCTCTCCGCGCTGCGCGACGCCGAGGGGGTCGCCCGGGTCCGCACCGTGTTCGGCGTCGAGGCCTGGCTGGTGACCAGGTTCGAGGACGTCCGCACGGTGCTGAGCCACCCGGAGCTGTACAGCAACGCGCGGGTCCCGCCGCTCCTGCGGCCCTCCGGCGCGGAGGAGGGCGGCACGGATGGAGACGGCACGCAGGCCGCCGGGACGCGCGACGGCAACCTGATCGGCTCCGACCCGCCCGAGCACACCCGGCTGCGCCGGATGCTCGCCCCGGAGTTCACCTCGCGCCGGATCCGCAGGCTGGAGCCCCGGATCCGGCAGATCGTCGAGGAGCACCTGGACGCCATGGAGCGCGGCGGCCCGCCCGCCGACCTGGTGGCCGACTTCGCCCTGCCGGTCCCCTCCCTGGTGATCTGCGAGCTGCTGGGCGTGCCGTACGCCGACCGGGACGACTTCCAGCGCACCTCCCGGAAGATGCTCGACGTCTCCCTGCCGCCCGAGGAGCGCATGGCGGCCGCGGAGGAGTCCCGCGCCTACATCGCCGAGCTGGTCTCGGCCATGCGCGAGGACCCCGGCGACGACCTGCTCGGCATGCTCGTGCGCGAGCACGGCGACGACCTCACCACCGCCGAGCTCGCCGGGATCGGCAGCCTGCTGCTGATCGCCGGGCACGAGACCACCTCCAACATGCTCTCCCTGGGCACCCTGGCGCTGCTGCGCCACCCCGACCAGCTCGCGCTCGTCCGCGACGAGCCGGACCGGGTGGAGACCGCAGTCGAGGAGCTGCTGCGCTGGCTGAGCATCGTGCACTCCGGCACGTTCAAGACCACCACCACCGAGGTACGGCTCGGCGGGCGCACCCTCGCCCCCGGCGAGCTGGTGATCTGCTCTCTGCCCGCCGCCAACCGCGACCCCGCCCTCGTGTCCGCCCCCGACACGCTGGACGTCGGCCGGAGCGCCCTCGGGCACGTGGCGTTCGGTCACGGCGTGCACCACTGCCTGGGCGCGCACCTGGCCCGGATGGAGATGCGGATCGCGTTCCCCGCCCTGCTCCGGCGGTTCCCGGGCCTGCGGCTCGCGGGCGAGCCCGTCTACCGCTCCCTCACCGTCGTCTACGGCCTGGAGACGATGCCGGTGGCCTGGTGAGCGCCCGCCGTCCGGTCGAGCGCGTACCGGCTCTGGAAGGCGACGGCCACCGCCATCAGCGCGGCCGGCACCAGGGTGAAGCCCGCGACCAGCGCGGTCAGCGCGGAGTCCGGCTGGGCCACGGCGGTTCCCCCGGTCGTGGAGACGAAGCCTCCGACGGCGAGGACCGCGGAGTACACGTAGGGGCCGACGGCGGTCCCGGTCGCGTCGGTCGCGGTCCACACCCCGGTGTAGGCGCCGGCGCGGGCGGACCCCTGCGCCGCCTCGGCGGCGGCCACCGTGTCCGGGACCATCGAGAAGGCCAGCAGCTGGAGCCCGGCGAAGGCGGTGCCGAGGAAGACGACCACGACGACGGTCGCGGCCACCCCGAGCATCTCGCCGAACAGCAGCGCCAGGGACCCGGCGATGAAGACGCCCTGGGCCGCCAGCAGCCCGCGCTGCTTGCCGATCCGCCGCGAGGCCTGCTGCCAGGCGGGCCCGGCGACCACCGCCGGGCCGAGGAAGCAGCCCATGAGCAGCGCGGTGAGGCCGGTGTCGTGGAAGACGTACTCGGTGTAGAACGGCAGCGCCGCCAGGAACAGGTGCGTGGTGGTGCTGGTGAACAGGTAGGACAGCGCCAGCGCCCGGAAGTCGCGGTCCCCGAGGGCGGCGCGGACGTCGGCGAGGGTGGAGTGGTCCCGCCGGTCCGGCATGCGGAACCCGCAGGTCTCGGTGAGCCGGCGGACCCCGCGCAGCGCGACGAGTCCCGAGACGACCATGAACCCGGCCAGCAGCAGGGCCATCCGGGAGTAGTCGCCGCGCTCCCCCGAGGCCGCCAGGGCCGGCGCCGCGACACCCGCGCCGAGCAGGCCCAGGGTCAGCAGGAGCATCCGGAACATGAAGACGCGGGTGCGCTCGTGGTAGCCGACCCTCAGGTCGGACGGGGTCGTCAGGTAGGGCACCTGGAAGGAGGCGAACAGCACGTTGCCGGCGATGTACCAGCCGCCGACCCAGAGCGCGGCGGCCGGGCCGGTCAGGCCGGCGGGGACCGTGAACATCGCGGCCATGGCCGCCGCCAGCAGCAGCCCCCAGCGGAGCATGCCGCGCCGGTGCCCGGTGCGGCGGGCCTCGCGGTCGGAGAGCGTGCCGAGCAGCGGGTGGACCAGGACGTCGATGGCCTTCGGCAGCAGCAGGGTGAGGCCGGCCAGGGAGACCGGGACGCCGAGGGTGTGGACCATGAAGTAGAGCAGGAGCAGGCCGGGGACGGTGACCCAGACGCCCATGCCGAGCGAGCCGGCGGCGTACGCGGTCAGGTCGAGGGCCCGGGCGCGGGGCGAGCCGCCCCGGACCGCCGTCCCCGCCGTCCCCGCCGTCCCCGCGGTTTCAGCCGTCCCCGCTGTGTCCGCCGTCCCCGCCGTCCCCGCGGTTTCAGCCGTCCCCGCTGTGTCCGCCGTCCCCGCCGTCTCCGCGCCCGGGATCCGGGCGTCCGTCTGCGTGCCGCCCGTCCCCGGGCCGGCCGGTGTGCCGCTCATCCCCGGTCCCGGTGGCGCCGGACGACGCCGGCGGCCAGACCGGCGCCCTCGAACGCGCCGGAGCGGACCCGGCCGGCGAGGGTCCGGGCGACGATCCGGTCGGTCACCGCGGGCAGGTGGCGGGCCAGGAAGAACTCCACCGCCCCCCGGCGGGTGGTCGTCAGGTCGCGGTGCGCCCGGCGGCTCAGCGCGGCGCGGAGCACCGTGCCGACCACGCCCTCCAGCGGCTCGTAGCTGCTCATGCCCTCCAGCGACAGGCCCGCCGCGGCGGTCGAGTCGTGGATGGGGCTGCGCACCGCCGACGGGTAGACGCAGGTGACGCCGACGTGGGTGCCGAGCTCCAGCCGGAGCGCGTCGGCGTAGGCCACCAGCGCCCGCTTCGAGGCTCCGTACGCCGCGGCCAGCGGCAGCTGCATGACGGCCATCCGCGAGGAGAGCATGACGACGCGCCCGCGGGAGGCCACCAGGGCGTCCACGCACGCGGCGGTCACCCGCCAGGTGCCGAGCAGGTTGATGTCGAGCTGGCGGCGGACCTCCTGGCCCGGAGGAAGCTCGGCGGGGGCCGGGCCGCCGATCCCGGCGTTGTTGACGAGCACGTCGAGCCCGCCGAGCCGGTCGAGCGCGGCGGCCACCGCGACCGGCACGCCCGCGTCGTCGGTGAGGTCGCAGGCGAGGACCTCGACCGGGTCGTCCGGGCGCGGGGCCACGTCCAGGCCGACGACGTGGGCGCCGAGCCCGGCCAGCCGGGCGCTGATCGCCCGGCCGAACGTGCCGGAGGCGCCGGTGACGAGGACGCGCAGGCCGCGCGGGTCGCGGAGGCGGCCGGACGGTACGGCGCGCCGGGGGTTCGGGCTGCTCATCGAATCTCCTTGGGTGGGGAGACCCCCGCCTTCAGGCGTGGGGAGGGGGTCAGGCGGAGGTCTCCTCGCGGCGGGTCGGGGTGAACGGCCGGGCGGCGCCGCGGGCGAGCCGGGCCCGCCCTGCCGCGATCTCCCGGGGCAGGCCGGCGACGTACCGGTCGAAGTCGATGCGCATCATCGGACGCCGGTCGGCGCCCCACCGCTCGGTGGCGGAGCGCAGGCCGCGGGCGACGGAGCGCCGCTGCTCCTGCGCGGAGGGCAGCGCGTAGGCCCCGGAGAAGTAGGCGGCGGCCAGCTTCGCCTGCACCTCCAGGACGGGCAGCGCCGCGCCGGTGGACTGCATCAGCCCCACGAAGGCCAGGCTCGGGTCCTTCAGGTGGAAGACCCGCTTGTACAGCGGGAGCCGCTCCGGGTCGGCGCCGAGCCAGTCGGAGGACAGGAAGGGGATGCTCACCCGGTAGCCGGTGGCCCAGACGATCACGTCGACGGGGTCGGCGGAGCCGTCGGTGAAGACGACCCGCTCCCCGTCGAGGCGCTCGATGCCGGGCCGGGCGGCGACCTCGCCGTGGGTGAGGCGGTGCAGGATCGTGTCGCTGATCGTGGGGTGGTTCTGGAAGAGGCCGCCCGAGGGCGCCGGCAGGCCGTAGCTCTGCGGGGTACCGACGGCCAGCCGGAGCAGGGTCTCGGCGACGGTCTGGCGGATCCTCCAGGGCAGCGCGGCCAGCGCGCCCGCGGTCGCGTCCGACGGCCGGCCGAACAGGTACTTCGGCACGATGTGCACGCCGTGTCGGGCGGACAGCAGGACCGGGCCGCGCGCGACGTAAGAGGCGTCGACGGCGATGTCCATGGCGGAGTTGCCCATGCCGACGACGAGCACCCGCCTGCCCCGGAAGACCTCGGCGGTCCGGTAGTCGTGGGCGTGCATCTGGGCGCCGGCGAAGTCACCGGGGTAGCCGGGCTCCGGCCATCGCGGATCCCAGTTGTGGCCGTTGGCGACCACGACGGCGTCGTACCTCTCGGTCTCGCCGGACTCGGTCGTCACGGCCCACGGCCGCCCGCCCTCCCCCCGCCCGGCCTCCTCCCGCTCGACGGAGGCGACCGCGCTGTGGAAGCGCAGGTGCGGGGTGAGGCCGAAGGTCTCGGCGTAGTCGGCGAGGTAGCCGGCGACGAGGTCCGCCGAGGGGTAGTCCGTCCACTCGCGGGGCATCGGGAAGTCGGCGAACTCGGTCCGGCCCTTGCTGGTGTTGAGGTGCAGCGACTCGTAGGCGGGCGACAGGCCGCTGCCGTTGTCCCGGGCCCACAGCCCGCCGGGCCGGTCGCCCTTCTCGTAGGTGACGACCTCGACGCCCGCGCCGAGCATGGCCTTGGTGGCGGCCAGGCCGGCCGCTCCGGCGCCGATCACGGCGACGCGGCGGGAAGTGCTCATGATGCTTCTCCTCGGGGCGGGACCGCCGCGGTTCGCGGATCTCCACGGGCACCGGGCCGCGCCTGGGCGTGCTCCACCCGGGGAACGGCGTCGTTGTACCGCTCCCCAAACCGTAGGGCCTGATCAGGGGCCCGGATATGGTGCGGGTCACGGGTTTTGGTGATCCACTTGTGCGGGCCCACAACGTAGGGGCAGTATCGCGGGGTGCACTCCCGTGACGACTGGACCGCCGTGATCGAGCTCATCGAGCGGGTCCTGCGCGAGGCCGACCTGCTGCCGTCCGTGGTCACCGGCGTGCGCACGATGGTGCGGGAGATCTCGGTCCTGCCGTCCACGGACATCACCGGGCACACCCGGGCGCTGCTGGCCGCGGCGACCCGGGCGCTGGCGGCCAGGCGCGGGCCGACGGAGGCGGAGCTGTCGTTCGTGGAGGAGCTCGCCGTCACCCGCGCCCGGCAGGGGGTGCCCGTCGAGGCGGTGCTGGGCGCCATCCATGTGGCCGAGCGCACGATCTGGTCGAGGGCCCGGGAGCTGGCCGCCGCCCACGGGGTCGGGTCCGACCTCCTGCTCGACGCGCGGGAGCTGTACGACGACTGGGCGGAGGCCGTACGGGCGCGGCTGATCAGGGCCCACCGCGCCACGGGGGTCGGCGAGGGCCCGGACCGGGCCGGCCGGGACGCGGTGCTCGTGCGCCGCCTGCTGGAGGGCGGCTCGGCGGCGGCGCTGGCCGCGGCCGAGGCGGGGCTGCCGGTCACCGGCGGGCTCTGGGTGCTGGCCGCCCGGGCGGGAGAGGGCTCGGCGGGCCTGGAGCGGGCGCTGCGCGAGCACGCCCCGGTGCTGGCCGCGACCGTGGACGGCCTGCTGGTCGGCGTGCTCTCCCGGGCACCCTCGCCGCGCCTCTCCGAGGCCGCGGCCAGAACCGGGACCGGGACCAGAACCGGGGCCGGGACCAGAACCGAGACCGGGACCAGAACCGAGACCGGAGCCGGGACCGGGACCGGGACCCGTGTCGTGGCCGGGACCCGTGTCGTGGCCGGGCTCGCCGGGCCCGCCGAGCCCGAGGAGCTGGCCGCCGTACGGCCTCTGGCGGTCGCCGCGCTGACGGCGGCCGAGGCGGCGGGACGGACCGGTGTGGTGCACATCGCCGGCGTCGCCGGGCTCGCCGCGGTGCTCGGCCGGGCCGATCTGACCGCGGCGCTGCGCGAGCACCACCTGCCGGCGTGGCACGCCCTCGGCGCCAACGCCGAGCCGGTCGCCCGCGCGGTCTGCGCCTGGCTGGACGCGAACCGGGACGTGACGACGGCGGCCGGACGGCTGTTCGTCCACCCCAACACGGTGCGCAACCGGATCCAGCGCTTCACCGACGTCACCGGGATCGACCCGCTCACCACCTTCGGCGCCGTGAACGCCTGGTGGTTGTGCCGCCTCTGGCTGACGCGGGACTGAGGCCTCCCGCAGGACCTCTCACAGGACCGGGACCCCTCGCAGGACCGGGACCACCCGACCGGTCGGAAGCGGGGCCGTCCCCTCCGGAAGCTCCGCGCCACGGGTTCTCCCAGGTCATCCCCTCCGGGACCGCCCCCTCCACAGGACGGCAACGGCCCGGCGTGGCGGCTTCACTTTCCCGGATCGCCACTTATGGTCGATATCACCGCCTGCCGGTGACACGCTCCCAGCCCCCTCGCCCGAGCCGCCGCGCGCGGCGGGCCGCGAGGGAACGAGGGGGTGCTGCGATGGTGCGCGCGGACGCACCGGGGACGGGGCCGGCCCGGCGCTCGGAGCCGATGGTCGCCAAGGGCTGGGTCCAGGGGGTCGCCCTGGTGATGGTCTTCGGGTTCTTCGTGATGGGGCTGCTGGCGCTGCGCACCTACACGGACGCGATGCCGCTGCCCGGGCGGGTCGTCGACGAGCGGGGGCGGACCGTCTTCACGGATGCGGACATCACCTCGGGGCAGCAGATCTTCCTGCGCCGGGGACTGCAGCAGTACGGCTCCATCGTCGGCCACGGCGGCTACCTCGGGCCGGACTACACCGCCGACTACCTGCGCCGCTCGGCCGTCCTCATCGAGGAGGACCTGCGCGCCTCCGGCACGGCGGACCCGAAGGCCGCGGTCACCGAGATGCTCCGCGCCAACCGCTACGACGAGGCCACCGGCACGCTGCGGTTCACCGACGCCCAGGTGCGGGCCTTCGAGGGGCTCAAGCGGCACTACACGGG
>NZ_JBHSBM010000003.1:0-75811 GCF_042650625.1 Planomonospora corallina | reverse complement strand
TCGGAGGCGGCCAGGACCAGCCCGTCGGTGCTGAACAGCAGGGCGTTGACGACACCCGGCTCCGCGGCCAGCTTGTTCAGGGCCCAGGTCATGTCCGTTGAGTCGGCGGTGGGATGATCGATCATGACTCGGGGTGTCCTCCGTGGTCGGTGTCGCTGGTGCCGTATCCCTCGCTGAGCGCGCGGCGCATCCGCTCGAAGCCCTCGGCGAGGGTGTCGGGGTCGCCGGCGTCGGTGATGGCCTCCTGGCCCGGCGCCGGAGGACGGGCCGCCGCGACGGGCTCCTTGGGCTGCCGCTTGGGCAGGCCCAGGGCGGTCGTGGCGGGCCCGGCGCCTGCGGGAGCCCCGGCGCCGGAGGAAGTGCCGCCGGAGCCCGCCGGGGCCGGGGCCGCCGGGGCCGGCGGGGCCGCCGGGGCCTCGGAAGCGGCGGGGCCGCCCGTGGGGAAGGCCACGGGGTCGTCCGCGGGAAGGCCCGTGGGGAGGTCCGCGGGCAGGGCGACGGGGTCGTCCGCGGGAAGGCCCGTGGGGAGGTCCGCGGGCAGGGCGACGGGGTCGTCCGCGGGAGCGGAGGGCCGGACGGGCGGTACGGCGGGCGCCTCCGGCAGGGCCGGCCGCGGCCCGGCGGTCTCCTCCACCGGGGAGCGGCTCATGAGGTCGTCGGGCACCATGAGCACGGCCTTGACGCCGCCGCTCGCCGAGGGGGCGCTCACGTCGACGCGGAACCCGTAGTCGCGGGCGAGCCGGCCGACGATGGCGAAGCCCAGCTTGCGCTCGTCCTCCACGGTGGTGACGTCCACGGCGGTCCGCAGCGACAGCAGCCGCTCGGCGGCCTCCCGCTGGAAGTGGTTCATGCCCAGGCCGCTGTCCTCCACCACGATGCGGTAGCCGGCCTGCACCCGCTGGACGTAGACGCTCACCGGATCGCCGGAGTAGTCGGTGGCGTTGGACAGCAGCTCGGTCAGGGCGACCACGACCGGCTCCACCACCCGGCCCTCGACGAACAGCTCGCCGACCTCCGGCAGGTAGGTGTAGTGCACGCGGTCGTAGGGGCCGATGCGGCCGCGGGCGCTCTCGACGATCTCGCGGAAGGTGCAGTCGGCCCGCTGCGTGCCCGGCCACGAGCCGGTCAGGATGCGCAGGCGCTGCACCATGTGCAGGCTCCGGGTCGCGAAGTGGTCGATGTCGATGAGGCTCTGGTGGTAGGCGCTCGCCTGCGGATGCTTGTCCAGCTCCTCGTCGATCTTCATCTGGAGCCGGGTCAGGAACGCCTGCGCCTCGTCCGCCATACCGCGCACCCCGGCGCGGGCCGCCCGGCCGACGCCGGCCCGGGTCGTCTCCAGCGCCTCGCGCACCAGGTCCTCGACCGCCTGGTGGAGGTCCTCCAGCGGCGTGCCCTTGAGCATCGGGTTGTGCAGGCCGGCCGCGACGACGCCGGGCCGGCGCCGTACCTCGGCGTCCAGCAGGGCCGGCAGCCGCTGCTCGGCCAGGTACCGGGTCTCCTCCAGGGCGGCCTGGTACCACTCCACGTTCACGGTGACCTGCCGGCGCAGTTCGTCGGCCTCCCGCGCGAAGGCCAGCCGCGCCTCCTCGACCTGGCGAGCGGCGTCGATCCTGGCCTGCGCGCTCTCGCCCTCGGCGGCGCGCCGGGCCCGGACGGCGGCCCGGGCGGTGCGGGTCTGCGCGACCAGTGCTCCGCACGCGACGGCGAGACCGCCCCCCAGCAGCAGTTCGGCCACGACGTTCGCTTCGATCATGAGAGTCCTTGGGCCGAGGGGACCGGGCGCGCGCCGGAGGCGGGGGCTGCCGGACGGTGGGGCCGAATCCTCGGGAACGCGAGGGGATATCCCAGGACGTTCCCCGAATCAATTCGGACGATGAGCACGCGAATTCCCGAACGCGAAGGCAATGAAATCGGGAGCAGACGCTATCACGCCGCCCTGCGGTGATCCACTTCCTTCGGAATTGTTCTACAGACGGTGATCATCCCTACTCGAAATGCAATCACGGAATGGTTAACGCTTAATTACCGAGTGCTATACATCACGTTCGGTCGCTGTTCCGATCCGCCCCGCGCCGCCCCGATCCGCCCCGCGCCGCCCCGCGCCGCCCCGCGCCGCCCCGCGCCGTGTCGAGGCGCCGGGGCCGGGTCCCCGCCCGGCGGCCTCGCCGCGGCGGGGGAGGGGCGACCCGGCAGGGAGCCGTCCGGTGATCCCGGCACATGCCTCTTGACGAATCAAATGAACGGTCTTTTAGTTTGCACATGGGACGCATCGCGGGCGTCAGCGCCGCCGAGACGCGGGAGCGGCTGCTGCGCGCGGCCGCGGACGTCTTCGCCCGGCGCGGCTACGACGGCACCCGGGTGGCCGACATCGCCGCGGCCGCGGGCGTGAGCAACGGCGCGCTGTACACGCACTTCGGTTCGAAGGCCGAGCTGCTCGTGGCCGCGCTGCGCGCGCACGGCCCCCGGCTGCTCGCCGACCTCCTCGCCGCCGACCCCGGCCGGCCCGTCGCGGACCTGCTCCTGGCCACCGGCCGCCGGCTGCCCCGCCGCAACGACGCCCCCGGGCACCTCGTCGTCGAGGCGCTCGTCGCGGCCCGCCGCGACGAGGAGGTCGCCCGGCCGATGCGCGACTACGTCGGCGAGCGCGCCGACTGGCTCTCCGGGCTCGTCGGCGTCGCCCAGTCCGGCGGTGAGCTCGACCCCGCGCTCTCGCCGGAGGCGCTGGCCCACTTCTGCCTGCTGCTCGCGATGGGCAGCGCGCTCGTCACCCCGGACCTGCACACGGTCGGCGACGAGGAGTGGAGCGCACTGCTCACCCGCGTCGTGACCGCCCTCGCCCCCGTAGACACACCCGCCGCGACACCCGCCGCCATCCCCGACCAGAGCGGAGCACCACAGTGAGAGTACGGATCGACCCGGAGCGCTGCCAGGGACACGGGCGCTGCTACGACCTCGCCCCCGGCCTGTTCGGCGAGGACGACGAGGGCTACGGGCAGGTCCTCGGCGACGGCGCCGTGCCGCCGGGCGAGGAGCAGGCGGCGCGCCTGGCCGTCTCCAACTGCCCCGAGCGGGCGGTCGCCGTCCTCCAGGAGGTGTGAGGTGGCCGTCGACGACCGTTTCACCCGGGACTTCCGCGAGATGCAGGAGGACCGGCCCCTCGGCACGCGCAACGAGATCGTCACCGGTCCGGTCTCGGACTGGGCGACCGACTTCTCCCACTTCGAGCCCGAGTGGGCCGCCGACCCCTACCCCATCCAGGACGACCTGCGGCAGCGCTGCCCGATCGCCCGCACCGAGCGGTTCGGCGGCGGCTGGCTGCCGACGCGCTACGAGGACGTCGCGGCGATCGCCTACGACACCGAGCGCTTCTCCTCGCGGTCGATCATCATGAGCAACTTCCGGCCCCCGCGCGAGCTGGCGCCGGTGGGCGGCACGCCGCCGATCTCCTCCGACCCGCCCTTCCACCACGACGCGCGCAAGCTGCTGCTGCCCGCGTTCACCAAGAGCGCGGTGGCCAGGCGGGAGGAGGCGACGAGGGCGTTCTGCCACGAGCTCGCCGACGGCCTCGAGGGACAGGACGTCGTGGACGCCGCCCGCGACTACGCCCAGCACATCCCGATGCGGGTCATCGCCGACATGCTCGGTTTCCCGCCCGAGGACGGGCCGCGCTTCCGCGAGTTCGTGGAGAACGCCCTGGAGGGCGTCAACCTGCCCCCGGAGGAGCGCATCGCGCGGATGGGGATGCTCTTCGACTATCTGCTCGCGCAGATCCGCGACCACCTCGACGACCCGCGCGACGACCTGACGACCTACCTCATCAACGCCGAGCTGTACGGCCGCAAGCTCGAACCCGACCACGTGGCCGGCACGATGGGCCTGCTGCTCATCGCCGGCATCGACACCACCTGGAGCGCGATCGGCGCCTCGCTCTGGCACCTGGCCAAGACCCCCGCCGACCGTGAGCGGCTGGTCGGCGAGCCGGCGCTGCTGCCGACCGCGATGGAGGAGTTCCTGCGGGCCTACGCGCCGGTCACGATGGCGCGCCTGGTCAAGGAGGACATGCACTGGCGCGGCGCCGAGATGAAGGCCGACGACTGGATCCTGCTCTCGTTCCCGGCCGCCAACCGCGACCCGGCGCAGTTCGACCGGGCCGGCGAGGTGGTCATCGACCGCGAGGTCAACCGGCACGTCGCGTTCGGCCTCGGCATCCACCGCTGCGTGGGCTCGCACCTGGCGCGGATGGAGCTCCGGGTCGCCCTCGAGGTCTGGCTGGAGCGGTTCCCGGTCTTCGCCCTGGCCGACCCGGCGGCGGTGACCTGGTCCGCCGGTCAGGTCCGCGGGCCGCGCACGCTCCCGCTCCGCATCGGCTGATCACCCGGCCTCTCGCCTCGCCTCGCCCCGCCCGGTCCGGGCAGGGTGAGGTGGACGCACGCGCCCTCGTGCAGCTCGCTCTCCATCCGGGCGGAGCCCCCGTGCATCTCCATGATCTTCTCGGCGATGGACAGGCCGATCCCGGTGCCCTGGACGGCCTGCTCCTCGGCCTGGGGGGTGCGGTAGAAGTCCTCGAAGACGCGCCGCAGGTCGTCGTGCTCCACCCCGATGCCGGTGTCGTGGATCTCCACCTCGGGCGCGGGATCGGCGGTGACGACCACGTCGATCGCACCGCCGCGGGAGGTGAACTTGATCGAGTTGTCCAGGACCTGCAGCAGCGCGGTGCCCAGCTGGTCGGCGTCGGCCTGCGCCTCCACCGGGCCGGGTGCGTGCAGGTTCAGCGACAGTCCTTTGAGGTGGGCGGCGGGGGCGGACAGTTCGACCACGCGCCGGGCCAGGTCGGACAGGTCGATGCGGGCCGGGGAGAAGGCGGCGGTCTGCGCGTTCAGGCTGGCCATCAGCAGCATCATGTCGACCAGGTGCAGCATGCGGTCGCCGTTGCGCTCGATGACCTGCAGGAAGCGCCGCTCGGTGGTCTCGTCCAGGCCGCCTTCGAGGACCAGCTCCAGGTAGCTGCGGATCGTGGTGAGCGGAGTGCGCAGCTCGTGGTTGACGTTGCGCAGGAACTGGTTCTTGAGCCGTTCCAGGGCGTGCAGCCGCCGGACGACCTCCTCGGCCTGGTGCGCGCGGCCGTGCAGCTCGATCAGGGTGACGGCGTGGGTGGCCAGGGTGTGCAGGGCCTGGTGCTGCGCGGTGTCCAGCCGGCGCGGGCGGTGGTCCATCACGCAGACCGTGCCCAGGGCGTTCCCCTGCTGGGTGATCATCGGGACGCCGGTGTAGGACCGTACCCGGGGCGGGCCGGTCACGATGGGGTCGTCGCGGAAGCGCGGGTCGGCGTGCGCGTCGGGGATCTCCAGGGTCCGGCACCCGGCGACGGTGTGGTCGCAGAACGAGACCGGCGGGTTCACCCCGGTCAGGTCGGTGCCGGTGCGGCCCTTGACGTACTGCCGGTCCCCGGCGACGAGGTTGACCAGCGCGATCGGCGTGCCGCAGACGTGTGCGGCAGAGACGGCGATGGCCTGGAAGTCCGGCGCGAGCAGGCTCTCCAGGGCGTTCAGCTCGCCGAGCTCCCGTACGCGTGCGGTCTTGTCGGCCGGCACCGGCGCCTCGGTCATCATGGGCTCCCATCGCCCGCTCCACTCGCGGGCCCTCCCGCAGGCCCTACCCGGTCCGGGCCGCGGGGTGCGTGCCGCGGTCACGGAACAGGTAAAGAGCAGGCCCGGCCGGTGTCATGGGCGTCACGGGTACGGTCGCGGCGGACGCGGGAGCGGTTCCCCGCCCGGATCCCTCCGGGACCGTCACTTCCCGGTGGATCCGTGGAGCGCGGCGGGAAACCGTCTCCTCAGCTTCGCCAGGCGCCCTCCGGCCATCGGATCCCGCCCTCGGACGGCCAGGGCGCTGGACAGCGTGGGATGGACCGCGAAGCCGCGGTGCAGGCCGGTGATGCGCAGAAGTCTGGTCAGGTGCGGCCGGGGCGCGACCAGGCGCAGGGTGATGCCGGACTCCCCGCTGCGCTGCCGGATGTCGACCAGCACGCTGAGCCCGGAGGCGTCGCAGAACGACACCGCGGCCAGGTCGAGGATGAGCAGGTCCGCGCTGCGCTGGAGCGCGTTGCGCAGGCGCTTGCGCAGCGCCGGAGCGCTGGCGGCGTCGATCTCGCCGCGCAGGGC
The DNA here is from genome assembly GCF_042650625.1 of Planomonospora corallina. NCBI lineage: Bacteria > Bacillati > Actinomycetota > Actinomycetes > Streptosporangiales > Streptosporangiaceae > Planomonospora > Planomonospora corallina. The sequence goes on along the minus strand of NZ_JBHSBM010000003.1, from coordinate 69,650 downwards.
GATGATGGTGTGCGGAGGCCGGCAGACGGCCAGGAGACTCTCCTGGGTGCGGGCGGCGTGGACGGTGGTCATGGGTTCCCCGATCGGGAGAGGTCGAATGCGGCGGCTCGTGCGGTGACGCGTGCGGCCGTGCGCGGGCTCGTCTGGATGGGCCGGTCGTGTGCGGGTGCGGCCGCTGGTCCGGTGGTTCTCGTCGTCCCGGGCGTGTCGTTCGCCCGGGCGGGCACGGCGCCGTCTGGCGCTGTTCGACCTCGTCGGCGGGGCGGCGTCCTCGGACGTCGCCGGTCTGGACACCAACGCCTGAAAAATCCCCGGTCCTCCCAGTCTACTCCTGAACAAGGGATCGGGCGGCCTCCGCACAGGAGGAACGGGCCGGGCGCGGACGCCTCCCGGTGCGCCGGCCGCTCCGCGCTGCGGCGCCCGGGACGCCCTCACTGGACGTTGGGACCGCGCCAGCTGAACGTCAGGGCGCTCAGCAGCAGGCCCGCGACGCACCAGGCGCCGAGCACCAGGGCGACCCGCCCGAGTTCCCAGGTCCCCGCCGGCTCCACGAGTGCGAACTCCTCGGGGAGGAAGACCGAGCGCAGCCCCTGCGCCATCCACTTCAGGGGGAAGAGCGCGGCGGTGTTCTGCATCCACAGCGGGAGCTGGTTGAAGGGGAAGAAGACGCCGGAGATGAACTGCAGGACCAGGAACGGCGGCGTCACGATCGCCGAGGCCGAGCGGCTGTTGGGGATGAGCGCGGTGAAGGCGACCGCCAGCAGCGAGCAGGCCACGGCTCCGAGGAGGAGCACCCAGAGCAGGGTGAGCCACTTGGCGGCCGTGCCGGGCAGGGGGAGGCCGAAGAACGCCAGTGCCACCCCGAGGAGGATCGCCGTCTCGATGACGCCGGTCACCGCGACCCGGGTGATCTTCCCGGTGAAGTAGGCCGACTTGGGCATCGGCGAGCAGGCCAGCCTGCGGATCATCCCGGTGTCCCGCTCGATGGCGATGTTGATGGCCAGCCCGGTGAAGCTGACGCTCATCACGCCGCTGGCGATGATCCCGGCGATGAACACCTGCTTGAAGTCGACGGTCGTCCCCTCGACGGTCCCGGAGAAGATGGAGCCGAACACGAGCAGCAGCAGGATCGGCAGGGCCAGGGTGAAGACCAGCGACTGCTTGTTGCGGAAGAACGACTTGAGCTCGACGCTGGAGCGCGCGAGCGACGACCGCCAGATGCCCGGTCCGGCGGCCCGCACCGCGCCGTCGACCCCGGAGCCGAGCACACTCTCCTGCGCCGCCATCACGCACCCTTCTCCTGGTTCTTGATGAGCTGGAGGTAGACCTCTTCGAGGGTCGGCCGGTGGATGCGCAGTCCTTCGAGCTCCCGCACCCCCGCCGCACGCGCCCAGGGCAGCAGCAGGGCCATGACCTCCGTCGGATGGTGGGTGTGCACGACCACCTGCCCGGCGTCCGGCCCGTCGCCGCCCGCCTCCGAACCGGGCGGGAGCGGCGGCAGCGGGAGCCCGTCCAGCGGGCCCGAGGCGGAGAAGCAGATCGTCGCCCGGTCCGTCTTCCTGCCCCCCAGCTCGGAGATCGGTCCCGTCTCCACGATCCTCCCGGCGACGATGACCGCGGCCCGCTGCGCGAGCGCCTCCACCTCGTCCAGGTAGTGCGTGGTCAGGACGGTGGTCTTGCCCCGGTCGGCGAAGTGCCGGACCAGGTCCCACGCCTCCCGCCGGGCCGCCGGGTCGAGGCCGGTGGTCGGCTCGTCCAGGAAGATCAGGTCGGGGTCGCCGACCACGCCCACGGCCACGTCCAGCCTGCGCAACTGCCCGCCGGAGAGGTGCTGGGCCTGCTTGCGCTGGTGGGCCGTGAGCCCCACCATGTCGATGACCTGGGCGACCGGCAGCGGCGCGGGGTAGAAGGCGGCGAAGTGCTCGACGACCTCGCGCACCGTGAGGTCGAGGTAGGCGCCGGTCGTCTGCGGCACCACGCCGATCCGCGCCCGCCACGAGGGCGCGTCCTCCGAGGGGTCGCGTCCCAGGACCCGGACGTCCCCGCCGGTCCGCCGCCGCACCCCCTCCAGGATCTCGACCGTCGTCGTCTTGCCCGCGCCGTTCGGCCCGAGAAGCGCGAAAACCTCGCCGGGGAGGACGTCGAAATCCACTTTGTCGACCACCGGCGTCGAACCGTATCTCTTTTCCAGTGAACGGACGTGCACCGGACTGTCGTGTTCGACTACGGACATGAACTACCTCGAATTAATTCGATTCCGGCGCGGCGCCGAGGCCTTCAGAAGTAAAGTCACCGCCGTCGGCCCCGTCAAGGACTTTCCGGCAATTCCCTCCCGCCCCGGGGCGCGGCGGGTCCCGGGGCGGGAGAGCGGGGGTCAATAACGGGGCTTGCGGCTCAGAATCACGCCCACCACCAGGAAGACGACGCCGACCGCGCCCGCGATGACGGCCGTGGTGGTGTCGGCGGGAGTGCTGCTTGCGTTGAGGACGGCGGTGACCACTCCCATCACGCCGCTGATGTAGCAGAAGATCGTGATGAAGATCTTGAGATTGGTGTTCATCGGACTCCTTCGGTGGTGCGGCCGCCCCGCGGGGCGGTGTGGGGGGCTGTGCCGGCCGCGGTGAGGCCGAGGAGCATCACCCAGGCGTCGGGATCCGCGCGGAACCGGTTCCAGCGGTCGACGGCGAGGGCGAACTCCCGCAGCGACAGCACGCCGGCGGCCAGGAGCGGCTGGAGCCGTCCCGGCCCGAGGTGGGGTGCGAAGTCGTCCGTCGGACGGGTGTCGTTGGTGGTGGCGAACGGGTGCAGGGCCACCTCCGTGAAGCCGGCTCCGCGGAGGAGACGGGTGAGACGGCGGCCGATCGCGCGGTCGCCGCCGGCGGCCTGCTGGGCCGCTGCGAGCTTGGCGTGGACGTCGGCGAGCTCCGGGTGGACGGGGTCGGCCAGGCCCCAGCAGGAGGCGTCCACCTCCGTGACCAGGATGCGGCCACCGGGACGGAGGATCCTGCGGGCTTCGGCGAGGGCGGGGGCGGGGTCGGGGAGGTGCTGGAGGACGTACCGGAGGAGTACGTACCCCGCGCTCGCCGTTTCCATGGGCAGCTCGGCGGCGTCCGCGACGACCAGTTCGGCGCCCGCCCCCCGCGCGTGGGCCAGGAGGTCCCCGTCGATGTCCACGGCGACCAGCGGAAGGCCGGGCAGGGCCCGCCGCAGCCGTCTGGTGACCGCCCCCGAGCCCGCGCCGATCTCGACCAGCGGGCCGCCCGCGGAGGACAGGCCCAGCCCGCGCAGGACGCGCAGCTCCTCGTCGAAGGAGAGCTCCGCCTGCGCCTCCAGCCGGGCCAGTTCCCCCGCCAGCCCGCCCGCCGTGGTGGTGGCGGGGTCGTACGAACCGGCGTGCGGGCGCGGGGCCGCGGGCGGCGGGGTGACGGCGCTCATCGCGGACTCACGGTCATGCGCATGCCACACCTCGGCCGGAGCGTCACCAGCGCCTCCGGCTCCACGGGGAAACCGGGCTCCAGCGCCAGTCGTACCGACTGGGAGACCATCGCCAGCACGAGCGTCGCCTCCACCATGGCCAGGTGCTGCCCGATGCAGATGCGCTCGCCGCCGCCGAACGGCAGGTACAGGTGGCTCGGGAGGTCGGCGCCGTCGAAGCGGTCGGGTACGTACTCGTCCGGGCGGTCCCAGTAGCGGGGGTCGCGGTGGAGGACCCACTGGCTGACGCAGACGAGGGTGCCGGGCCGTACCGGGTGGCCGTCGAGCTCATCGGGGCCGGTCGCGCGGCGGGAGATCAGCCAGACCGGCGGGTACAGGCGCATCGCCTCCTGTACGGCCCGGCGGCACAGCGGCAGGTCGGGGAGGTCCGCGGCCGTGGGCGGGCGGGAGCCCAGGACGCGGTCGACCTCGGCGCGGATCCGCGCGGCCTCGGCCGGGTGGCGGTCCAGCAGGTAGAAGGTCCAGGTCAGCGCCTTGGCGGTGGTCTCGTGACCGGCCATGATCAGGGTCAGGACCTGGTCGCGCAGGTCGGCGTCGCCGAGGGCGCCGAGCATGGTGTCGAGCAGGGTGCCGGTGGCGGGGGAGGAGGCGCGGCGGGAGGCGATGACCGTACGCGTGATCATGTCGAGGAGGGCGCGGGCGCGTACGTAGTCCCGCCTGCGCCGGGCCGTGTCCGCCGGGTCCGGATCGGGGTGGGGCACGTAGTGGCCGATGAAGCGGTTGACCGCGTCCACCGCGCGGCCGAACCCGTCGCCCGCCGCGCCGAGGTCCACGTCGAGCACCGCGCGGGTCAGGATCGACAGGGTCAGCGAGGTGAGCTGGTGGTCGACCGGCTGGGGGGAGCCGCTCCCGGCGGCGCGCCAGCGGTCCAGCAGGTCGGCGGTCGCGTCGGTGATGACGCGGTCGAAGGAGGCGACCGCGCTGCGGCGGAAGGCCGGCGCGCACAGCCGGCGCTGCCGCGCCCACTCCTCGCCGTCGCTGGTGAGCAGCCCGTTCCCGAGCAGCGGGCGCAGCATGTGGTCGTCGGGCGTGTCCACCTTCGTGTAGTTGCCGACGTTGTCCTTGAGCACGTGCCGGGCGAGGTCCGGGCGGTGCACCATGAACACGGTCTCGCCGTCCGCGCGGTGGCCGGTGACGTCCCCGTAGCGGCGGGCCAGGCCGGTGACGAACCCCAGCGGGTCGCTGCGCATGCGCTCCATGTCGACGGGACCGGGCGGCCCCGGGGGCGGTTGCGTACTGACGGTCGTCACCGACACCTCCGATTAACAGCGCCTAAGTATTGCTCGTACGTATTCACGGGTGCCGGATATACGTATTCACTTCCATTGATGAGTAATCCTCTGCCATGGAATGCTGTCAATGTAACACCAGGTCGATGAAGGTATCAATACTTACGCCGGCGGCCGGGAATTTAAGTCTTGGTGGAATTCGCGGGGCGTGTAAAAGTCTGTTCAGACCGCCGGTGCAGGGAGCAGCGGCGGACGAACAAAAGGAGACTGGCATGGCGCTCGAACCGCAGGAGCGGGCGGAATTCATCAACGCCTACACCCGCACCCTGGTCACCGCCTGGTCGGACGAGGCCTACGCGGCCCGGCTGGACTCCGACCCGCGCGCCGCGCTGGCCGAGTCCGGGCTGACGCTGCCGGAGGACGCCGAGATCGTCATCGTGCGGCAGATCCCCGAGGGCCACGAGGAGGGCAACATCGACGTCCAGGTCGGTCTCTGGGAGATCGGTCTGGCCACCGGCCGCTACGAGTTCCACATCCCCGAGACCCCGGTGGTCGACGCCGCGGAGCTCAGCGAGGGCGACCTGTCCGACGTCGCGGCCGGCTGCACCTACTGCTGCTGCCCCTGCTGCTGCTGCACCTGATCACCCGCTGCACCTGATCACCGCCGCCGTGCCGTTCCCGTCCCTCCTGGAGGAGCAGTCCATGGTCTCCGCCGTCGCGGAAAACGATCCGGTCGCCGTCCCCGGCCCGGACACGCGTCACGGAGGGCGCGCCGCGCCCGCCGGTCCGGACCCGAGGACGTACCGCGGCGGAGTGCTCGCGGTGCGCGGGCCGGACGGCAGGGGCGGGGCTCCGGCGGGCGGGACGCCGGCGGGAGCGCGGCGGACCGGCGGAGACGCGCGGACCCCCGGCCTGGCGCCGGCCGGGGACCCGCGGGCACGGCGGGCGCGGACCGGGGTGGTCGTCCCGTGACCACGGCCGTCCCGCTCCGGCTCCCCGCCCACCTGGACCACCCCTTCTCCCCGCAGGGCCGCCTCGACCCCTACCCGGCCTACGACTGGCTGCGCTCCCACGCCCCGGTCCACTACGACACCATGGCGCGGCTGTGGCTGGTGACCGGTCACGCCGACTGCGCCGCGGTACTGCGCGACCGCGCCTTCTCCGCCGCCGCCGGGCAGCGGGGGCGGGCGCGCGGTGAGGAGCTGCCGCCGTCGATGCTCACCACGGACCCGCCCGACCACACCCGGCTGCGCACGCCGGGGCAGTCGCTGCTGGGCCCCGCGGCGATCGCCTCGGTGGCCGCCGAGATCGCCGGGGACGTGGACGACCTCCTCGAACGGCTGGCGGGCGAGACCGTGGTCGACGCCGTCGAGGAGATCGGCGGCCCGCTGGCCACCTCCGTCTTCCTGCGCCTGTTCGGGCTGGCCGAGAGCGACCGGAGGACCTTCACCCAGCTCGCCCAGGCGGCCTCGATCAACCTCGATCCGCTGGCCGGCCCTCAGATCGCGGCCCTGGGCCGGTCGGCCATGGGAGAGCTGAGCCGGTTCCTGGACGCGCACTGCGCGGTCGCGCGGCCGAGCCCGCTGTCCCGGCTGGCCGCCGACGACCGGCTCACCCGGCCGGAGACGCTGGGAGTGCTGGGGCTGGCCGTGGTGGGCGGGTGGCGGCCGCTGGCCGAGACGGTCGGCAACGCCCTGTACTGGCTGCTGCCGCGGCCGCGGGTGCTCGCGCTGCTGCGTGAGGGCGGGGACGGGGCGGCGCGCACGGTGATGGACGAACTGCTCCGGCTGGAGGCGCCGATCCCGTTCACGGCCAGGGTCGCGCTCCGGAACGTGCGGCTGCCCGGAGGAGAGGTGCCCGAGGGCGCCCGGGTCCTCGCGGTCCTGGCCGCCGCCAACCGGGATCCGGCCGTCTTCGCGAGACCGGGGGAGCTGGTGCCCGACCGCACGCCCAACCCGCACCTGGCCTTCGGCGCGGGCCCGCACTTCTGCCTGGGGGCCCAGCTCGTCCGGCAGACCGGGGCGCTGCTGCTGGCCAGGCTGGCCGAGCGCTTCCCGGCCGCCTCGCTGGCCGACTCCCGGCCCTCCTGGGCCGCCACGCTCGTCCCCCGGAGGCTGCGCGCGCTGCCGGTGAACCTCGGAGGCGGGGATGGACGCTGAGGTCCTGGTGATCGGCGCGGGTGTCAGCGGCCTGGCCTGCGCCTCCCGGCTGGCCGGCGCCGGGGTGCGCGCCGTGGTGGTGGAGGCCCGGCCGCGGATCGGCGGACGCGTCCGCACGTTCCGCCCGGCCGACGGCGGGCCCTCGCTGGAGCTGGGCGCGCAGGTCGTCCACGGCGACCGGAACCCCGCCCGCTCCCTCGTGGGGACCGAGACCGCGCCGAGGCCGGCCGCGGCCCGGGTGGTCAGCGGACGGGTGGGCCGCCCCATGGGGACGCTGGCCCGGACGCCGCATCCGCCGTGGCTGCTGGAGGCGAGGCTGAACGCCGAAGGGGCCCCCGCGGGCGTCTCGGTGAACGGCTGGCTCCGCGAGAACGGCGGGCCGTACCCGGTGGCGAGCGAGTGGTTCCGCCAGACGTGGGCCGCGGATCCCGAGCGGCTCAGCGCTCGCGGCGTGGCCGCGGCCCAGCGGGACGACACCGCCGGGCGGGGCGAGTTCGTCGTCTGCGGCGGGTTCGACCTGCTGCCGCGGCGGCTGGCCCGGGGCCTCGAGGTGCACACCGGCCGCCCCGTCCGGGCGCTCGACTGGTCGCCGGGGCGGGTGCGCGCGCACACGCCCGCCGGGACCCTGGAGGCGGAGCGGGTGGTCGTGACCGTGCCGCCCGCGGTGGTGGCCCGGGGCGCGCTCGCCATCGAGGACCTCCCCGGGGACAAGCGCCGGGCCGCCGCGGACCTGGTGCCGGGGGACGGCTGCTGCGTCGTGGCGACCATGTCCGTCCCCGCGCCGGAGACCGCGTCGGTGTTCGACGCGGACGGGGCCAGCGGCTTCGTGAGCTGCCGCGAGGGGCGTCCCGAGGTGCTGGTCGTGGCCAAGGACGCGGCGGCCGCCTGCGTGCGGGCCGCCACCGGCCCCGGCCTGTCCGCACTGCTCGCGGTGGCCCTGCCCTGGACCGCGCGGGCCCGGGTGACCGGTACGGAGGTCGCCGACTGGGGGGCCGACCCGTGGAGCGGGGGCGCGTTCACCGCGCCGCGGCTCGGCGCCGAGGACGCTCCCGCGCGCTGGGCCGAGCCGGTCGCGCGGACGCTCTTCTTCGCCGGGGAGGCCACGGCCGCGGGGACGCGGCCGCCGTGGGTGCAGAGCGCGATCGCCAGCGGGACGGAAACCGCCGGCCGGATACTGGAGGCGATGGGCCGATGACCTCACCGACACCGCGGGTGCCGCACTCCGGCTGGCACCTGCCGGCCTTCACCTCCGAACTGGAGGCGGAGGTGACCCCCCTGGAGATCGGGACCCGCCGGCTGGTGGCTGTGCGGGGCGAGGCCGGGATCCGGGTCTTCGACGCCGACTGCCCCCACCGGGGCGCGCATCTCGGGTACGGCGGGCGGCTGTCGGGCGACTGCATCGTCTGCCCGTTCCACGGGCGGAGGATCGCGCTGGGCGACACCGCCAAGCGGCTGTCGGTGCGCGAGCACCATGTGATCGTCTCCGGCGAGGCTGTGTTCGTCCGGCTCTCGGACGGGCCGGAGGGCGACGACCGGGGGTTCACCCGGGCCATCAAGGAGATGGGCGGGACGCACCCGCTCGCGGCGGCCGTGGTCAAGCCGCTGGACGCCGATCCCGCGCTGGTCGTGGAGAACGCCTTCGACGTGGACCACTTCGCCGAGGTGCACAAGGTCCCCCGGGTGCGGGGGATGGAGCACCGGGACGGGGAGGACGGCGAGCTGGTCATCGACGGCGAGTTCCTCATGGGTCCCCCGCGGGGGAGCACCTCCGGGCCGCGGGTCGTCCGGTCGGGGTTCCTGGCCCGCGCCTACAGCCCCGGTGTGGTCGCCACCCGGTTCGGCCCGGAGGGGCGCGAGCAGCTCATCGTCACCAGCGCCGTGCCGCGCGAGAGGGGCGGGAGCATGGCGCGGGTGGCGATCGGGGTCCGCCCGGACCAGCGGGAGGAGCTGCCGACGCTCATCTACGGCAGCCACCGCGCCCTGGACGAGGACGCGGCGATCTGGGAGCGGCTGAACCCGCGGGCGCCCTCCCGCTTCGACCGCAGGGACGCGGCCGTCGTGGCCTACCGCAGGTTCTGCGAGAGCTTCCGGGAGCTGCCGTGAAGGGGCTGCGCGTCGTCGAGTCGGGGTCGGGGCCGGCGGTGCTGTGGGTGCACGGCTACACCATGGACTCCACGCTGTGGGAACCGCTGTGGAGGCTGCTGCCGGGATGGCGGCACATCGGCGTGGACCTTCCCGGCCACGGCGGCTCCGAACCGCTGCGGCCGGGCACGACGCTCCCCGCCCTGGCCGCGAGGCTGGCCGGGCTGGCCGCGGCCGAGGGGGCGGAGCGGGTCGTCGGACTCTCCTTCGGGTCCTGCGTCGCGCTGCAGATGGCGCTGGAGGCGCCCGAGACGGTGCGGCACCTGGTGCTCGCGGCGCCGACGCTGGGCGGTGCGCCACCCGATCCGGCGGCCCGGCGGCGGTACATCGAGCTGATGACGCTGCGCCGGGCGGGCGGCACGGGAGAGCAGATGACCGGGCTGTGGATGGCCTCCCCGCCGGACATCTTCCGCGGCGCCGCGGCCCATCCCGAGCTGCTGGCCCGGCTGCGGACGGTGATCGGCGGGCACTCCTGGGCCGAGCTGGACACCGGGGCGATGGCCGCGCTCACCGCGCACCGGCATCCGCCGGAGGACCTGGCCCGGATCGGCGCCAGGACGACGGTGGTCATCGGAGATTCGGACATGCCGACATTTGTGGACAACGCTCGAACGTTGCACCGAGTGGTAAATAAGTGTCGAATATGGACGATTCCCAACTCCGGACACCTTCCACTGCTGGAACATCCCGAAATGTCAGTTAATGCACTATTTGATGGATTAGCGTTATCTGAGAGAGTAGACAGCGTTTGACATGATCATCATGATGTCCCGGCCGGGACGACCGGAAGGGGGAGATGGTTGCCCCTGCTGCTGGAGTTCTTCGGGATGACCGTCGCCGTTCTGGCGCAGCTCGACCTGCCCGAGCTGGCGTTCCTGTTCGGCTCCCACCTGGTGGAGGAGGGCGAGCCTCAGCTGCTCGTGAAGCTGGTCTCCGACGGGTCCGCGAGCGGGGAGGTGCTGGTCCAGCGTCCGGACGGGATGCTGTTGCAGCGCCGCCTGTTCCGGGGGTGGAGCACCATGCCGCCGCCGGTTCCTCCCCTCGCCGTGCTCGACAGCCGTTTCCTGGTGGTGCGTGCCGTCGTCATGGCCAGGGACGACGTGACGGTCGCGCTCATCGGCAGCGCCTGCTCGCCCTGCGCCGACGTGGCGGCCGCGCTGGCCGGGCGCTCCTGGCGGCCCGTGGCGGGGCAGTTCCTCGTGGTCGACCGGGACACCGGGCACACGCTCCCCTTCCACACCCCGCTGGATCTGCGCGGGGCGGCCATCGAGTCGGCCGTCACCGGCGGCCTGGTCGGGCCGGAACCGGAGAGCCCCTGGTGGCGGACCCGGTCGACGTTGTCGGGGGAGTCCCTCCTGGTCCGCCCCGAGCGGCTCGGCCCGCCCGTCCCGATCGCCGCCCGGCTCGCCCCGCCCACGCTGGTCAGGCTCTGCCAGGGAGAAGACGACCGCTGCGCGCTGGAGTCCTGGGAGTTCCAGCCGCACGCGTGGCCGCCGGCCGCCGCGGAACTGGCCGAGGCGCGCCGCTACCGGCTGCTCGTGCCGGAGCTCGGCGGGGCGGAGGAGGCGGCGGCGCTCATCGACGACGAACTCAAGGAGACCTCATGCCCCGGCGGACCGCGTACGGCCCCGGAACACCGTGCTGGGTTGATCACATCACCGTCGATGTGACCGGTGCGAAGGAGTTCTACGGAGCGCTCTTCGGATGGGAGTTCACCCGGGAGGGCGACCGGGGCCACCACCTGATCACCCTGCGCGGGGAGATCGTCGGCGGCCTCGGCCGTGCTCCCATGGGCTTGGCCTCCGGCTCGTCCTGGAACGTCTACCTGGCCTCCAAGGACCTCGACCGCACGCGGGCGGAGGTCCGGCGCCTGGGCGGCCGCATGGTCATGGGCCCGGTGCCCGCGGGCGGGGACGGCCGCCTGTGCCTGGCCGCCGACCCGTCGGGCGCGGCGGTGGGCTTCTGGGAGGGGGGCAGGGACGAGGGCGTGGTCCTGGTGGACGAGCCCGGCGCCCTGTGCGCGTGCGAGCTGCACACCGCCCGCCGGGACGCGGCCGAGGAGTTCTACCGGGGCCTGTGCGGTGACGCGCCCCTGGTGATCCGTTCCTCGTCCAGGACCGGCTGGGTGCCCTTCTTCGGAGCCGGAGCCGGAGCCGGAGCCGGAGCCGGGGCCGCCCCGGGCACCGTTGCGGACACGGCCGCGGGTGCGGCCCCGGACGTCGCCGCGGCCCTGGCGGCCGGCGCCCGCCTGCTGGACGGCGGTCTGCTCGCCGATCCGCTGGGTGCGGTATTCGGTCTCGTCGAAGCCAATTAATCCCTAATTACGTACTTTTATCAGCATAAATACTTATTAACAGTATTGATCCCTCCTTGAGAGAATTCTGCTGTCGACCGTTATCTCGTGGGAGGGGCATTCCATGGCGCCTGACGTAGTGGTGATAGGCGGGGGGCCGGGGGGAGCCGTCTCCTCGGCCCTGCTCGCCCGGGCGGGCGCCCGGGTCCTGCTCCTGGAGCGGGACTCCTTCCCCCGTTACCACGTCGGGGAGTCGATCTCCTCCTCCTGCCGGGCCATCATCGACCTGGTCGGCGCCCGGGAGAAGATCGAGTCCCGGGGCTACGTCGTCAAGGAGGGCCTGCTGCTGCGCTGGGGCGCGGAGCGCGACTGGACGATCAACTGGCCCGACCTCTTCGGCGACGAGGTGCGCGCCTGGCAGGTGGACCGGGCGGACTTCGACGACGTCATGCTCAAGCACGCCGCCGAGCAGGGCGTCGAGGTGGTCCACGGCGCCCAGGCGAAGAGGGTCCTCTTCGACGGCGACCGAGCCGTCGGCGTGGAGTGGACGCACGGCGGGCGCACACGGGAGACGGCGGCCGGATCCGTGGTGGACGCCTCCGGCCGGGCCGGCGTGCTGGCCCGGCACTTCCGCAACCGGCGCCAGCACGACGTCTTCCGCAACGTGGCCGTCTGGGGCTACTACCAGGGGGGCTCCCTGCTGCCCGGCACCCCCCGGGGCGGCATCAACGTGATCTCCTCCCCCGACGGCTGGTACTGGGTCATCCCGCTCAGCGGCGGCGTGCACAGCGTGGGCTTCGTCACCCACCAGGACAACTTCCTGGCCCGCAGGAGCGAGTTCTCCTCGCTGGAGGAGATGCTCCCGACCCTGGTCGGGGAGTCGGAGACGGTGGCGGAACTGGTGGCGGGCGGCGGCTTCCAGGGCAAGGTCCGCGTCGAGCAGGACTTCTCCTACTCGGCCGACGGCTTCTGCGGCCCCGGGTACTTCATGGCCGGCGACTCCGCCTGCTTCCTCGATCCGCTGCTGTCCACCGGCGTGCACCTGGCGATGTACAGCGGCATGCTGGCCGCCGCGTCGATCCTCTCCACGCGGGAGGGGGAGGTCGCCGAGCACGAGGCGCTGGCGTTCTACGAGTCGCTCTACCGCAACGCCTACGGCCGCCTGTTCTCCATGGTCGCCGGGTTCTACGAGCAGTACCGGGGCAAGGCCAGCTACTTCTGGCTGGCGCAGCGCCTGGCCAGAGGCCAGTACCCGGAGCTGATGAGGAGGCGCAGCCGCAGCGAGGAGGCTCCCCCGGACGCCGCCTTCGCCTCGCTCACCTCGGGCCTGACCGACCTGGACGACGCCACCCGCGTCGGCGGTACGGCCCCGCTGGACGCCAAGGTGCTGGCCGCCGAGGTGGCCGCCGGTGCCGCCGACCAGCCGATCCCCGTGCGGATGGGCCTCAACGACCTCTACGACGCGACCAGCGGGCTGTATCTGGTCACCGCGCCGCGCCTGGGGATAGCGCGGGCCGCCGCGCCGGCGCCCACCCGCTGATCAATGTCCGAGGGCGGCGGCCAGCTGGTGCCGCCCTCGGATGCCGAGCTTGCGGTAGATGCGGCCCAGGTGCGTGTCGATGGTGCGCTTGCTCAGGCAGAGCCGTTCGGCGACCTCCTGGCTGCTCATGCCCTGCCGTACGAGCTCGACGACCCGCAGCTCGGCGGGGGTGAGGAGGGACTGCCCCTGCGGCTGCCGCTCGTCCGGCGCGCGGTCCCGCGTCACGGGCGGCTCGCTGACGATCGTGCGGGCCGCGGCGTGCTCGCCCAGCGCGGTGTACGCCCTGGCGGCGTGCGTGCGCCAGGGCAGGCAGGCGGGGTTGGTGACGCCGCGGGCCGAGAGCCGGTGGCCGCAGTCGAGGAACAGGTTCAGCGCGGTGGCGTGGTCGCCGTCCGCCGCGGCGACCAGCCCCTGGGCCTCCAGGGCCAGGCTTTTGATCAGAGGATGGGCGTTGGCCGGGACCGTGGACTGGCTCAGCAGCGCCGCGGCCTCCTCCGTACGCTCCAGGGCGACCAGGGCGCGCGCGCCGCAGGCGCGGGCCGCCGCGGCCAGCATCCACGCGCCGATCGCCTCGGCCCTGGCCCGCGCGTCGAGCGCGTCACGCAGGCCGGCGGCCGCGTCGCCCCGCCGCTGGCCGATGTCGGACCGGATGAGCAGACCGAGCACGGCCAGCTCCGGCTGGTCCCAGGCGCGGGCCTCCTCGACGATCCGGGCGCACACGGCCAGCGCCTCCTCCGGGTCCCCCGTCCAGGCGAACGCCAGCGCGGCGCCCACCAGGCCGGCCCCGGCGGGCCGGTCCGGGGAGGAGGGCCCGAGCACGGCGCGCGCCGCCAGCCGCCGGGCGGTGCGCGGATACCGCCCGCCCGCGGCGGCCATCGCGGCCAGCGCGCCGGAGAACTCCCGGGCCGGGCCGTCCGCGGGGTTCGCCGCGGCCGTCCGCACCGACCTGCGCAGCCCCGCGCGATGGCCCCAGAGCAGGACCTGCGCGGTCAGCCGGAGCAGCGGCTCCCTCGGCGGGTCCGGCGCCGCGGCCAGCTCCTGCACCACGGTGACGAACGGCCTGGCCCCCACCGCGCCGGCGACCAGGGCGGGGCTGGCCAGGCCCAGCAGCGGACCGGCCAGCCGGGCCGGGTCCGGAGCCGCGGTGACCAGCGCGTCGGCGTGCCGGGCGCACGCGTCGAGGTCGTGGTGGAGCTCGACCGCGGCCAGTTGCGACATCAGCTCGTGGATGACGGCGGGATCGTCGGAGCAGGCGAGCGCGCGGCGCAGGTAGCGGGTCGCGTCGCCGTACTGCCGGGCCGTGGACGCCTCGGTGGCAGCCGTGCGCAGCACCGGGACCCCCCAGCCGGAGACGGTGAGCATCAGGTGCTCGGCGGTCTGCGTGGCCGGCGCACCCAGCCTGGCCAGGAGCGCGGCTCCCCGCTCGTGCAGGTCGATCCGGGCGTCGGTGCCGATGCGCGACAGCGCCGCCGCGCGGAAGACCGCGTGGCGGAACCGCACGGGGGTCCCCGCGGTGACGAGGCCCTCCTGCGCCAGGGTCCGGCGGGCCTGCTGGACCTGCAGCTCGCCCTGGCCCGAGAGCATCGCCGCCACCGTGGGGTCGGTGTTGGAGCCCATGACGGCGAGCTGGGTCAGCAGCTCGAAGGCGACGGGGTCGTGCTCCCGCAGCCACTCGAGCACGGTGTCGGACAGGGTCGCCGTGCCGATCTCCAGCACCTGGTCGGGGTCGGGCGCGCCCGGACTGACCCGTTCGTGCCGCATCCGGCTGGTCAGCTCGCGGAGCACGAGCGGGTTCCCCTGCGACAACGTGTGGCAGAACGAGGCCAGCTCCACGTCGGGCGGCGCGCCCAGCTCCTGCGCGACGAAGTCGCCGGTGCAGGTGGCGCAGAGCGGCCTGAGCTGGGTGAGGCGCGCGTACGGCAGGCCGCCCAGTTCCGCGACCAGACCGGCGGGGGCGTCGGCGGACAGCGTGGCGACCATCATGACGGGCAGGTCGTCCAGGCGGCGCGCGAGGGAGGAGAACCAGCGCAGTGACGGCGTGTCGGCGAAGGGCAGGTCGTCGATCACGATGACCGCGGGCTGCTGGGTGATCAGGTCGCGGGTGATGTCGAACAGGCTCAGCAGGAGGTCGTGACTGGCCGTGCCGTCACCGGTGGAGGCCCGGTCGAACTGGCCGCGGGGCCGCCCTCCGGCGGACAGCACCGGGTCGAAGAGCTGGCGGACGACGCCGTAGGCGAAATGGCTCTCGCTCGGATGGCAGCGGGCGCGCAGCACCACGCTGCGCGGGGGCAGCATCTCCGTTATCGCGCCGAGCAGGGCGCTCTTTCCCATTCCGTTTCTTCCCAGAATCGCCGCGATGGTCGGGCGGCCGATCCGGAGTCCGTCGATGGCGTCCTTGAAGACGGCGAGTTCCCTGTCCCGGTGCAGCAAAGGGGGCATATGGGTCATGGTCCCACTATTCGGGTGGGGATCTCAACGGGCTCCGCGCGGGTATTCCGGCGCGGGCCGGATCCGGGCTCCCGCCGGCGCGCCGCGCGACCGGATCCCCTGCGGCACAGGGGATGCGGGAGGCGTGGATACCTAGGAGGGCCGCGGCGGACACGTAGGCCGCATAAGTATCCGCCGGATGATGCGTACGATTTTTTACGCATTCACTCACCGGCCCGTCCCGTGTTTGAATCCGCAATGAAGATGATTCGGGGACCTTGTGGAAAAAGGTGGGACTTGGTGGAGAAGCCGCGCTTGAAAGCCCATTTCCATGTCGATGTCGTGGATGGGTCCAAGGTCTTCCTGTTCGCGGAGGGAAAGGATTTCCTGGTTCCGGGGAAGGCCGCCGTGGCGGTGCTCCCCCACCTCGACGGCCGCAGGACCGTGAGCGAGATAATCCAGGAGCTGGCCGGGAGCGTGCCGTTCACCACGGTGCTGACCACCCTGCGCCGCTACGAGGCGGCCGGACACCTCGCGGAGGACCGGCCGGACCTGCCGGAGGCGGTACTCGCCTACTGGGACGCGCTGGACGTCGACCCGGCGGCCGTCACGAAGGGAACACCGGTCACGGTCTCGGCCGCCGAGGGCGTGGACGCCACCCCGGTCACGGACGCCCTGGCCGGGCTCGGGCTGAACACGCGCACCGGCGCGATCGACGAGATCCCCGCAGAGGGGCTGTCGGTCGTGCTCGTGGACGACTACCTCGACCCGGCCCTCGAGCACCGCAACGCGCTGCAGCTGGCGGCCGGGCTGCCCTGGCTCCTGGCTCGGCCGGGCGGCGTCAGCCCGTGGCTCGGCCCCTTCCTCCGCCCCGACCACACGGGCTGCTGGTCGTGCCTGGCGCAGCGGCTGGCCGGAAACCGCCAGCTGGAGCGCTACCTGGCCGGGAAACGGGGCGGGCGGGTGCCGTACCACCCGGCACGCGCGGGGATCGCGGCGGGCCCCGTGGCGCTGGCCGGGATGCTGGCGGCCGAGGCCGCCAGGATCGTGGCGACCGGCGAGCCGGGTGCGCTCTGCGGCCAGATGGTCACCCTCGACCTGGGCACGCTGGAGACCACCCGGCACCCGCTGGTGCGCCAGCCGCAGTGCCCGTCGTGCGGCACGCCGTCCGAACGCGACCCGAAGATCGTGCTCACCGCGAGGCGGGCCGCCCACACCACCGACGGCGGCTACCGGGTCGACCCGCCGCAGGCGACCTTCGAGCGGCTGGAGCGGCACATCAGCCCCCACCTGGGAGCGATCACCAAGCTGGTCCCCCTCGGCGCCGAGGCGGGCGGCCTGACCTACAGCTACGTCGCCGGCCACAACTTCGCCATGGTCAACGACAGCATGGACCTGCTCCGCCGCAACCTGCGCGGGCAGAGCGGAGGCAAGGGCCGCTCGGAGATCCAGGCGAAGGTCAGCGCGCTCTGCGAGGCGATCGAACGGTACTCGGCGGTGTGGCGGGGCGGTGAGCCGGTCGTCCGGGCCGCCTACGCCGACCTGGACCCGGCCGCGGCCGTCCACCCCGACCGGTTGCTGCTCTTCTCCGACGAGCAGCGGGCCGGCCGCAAGGAGTGGAACGCCGACCCGGCGCACCGGCTGCAGCAGGTGCCGGACCCGTTCGACGAGACCGTGCCGTTCGACTGGTCGCGCGCCTGGTCGCTGACCCGCGACGAGGAGCGGCTGGTCCCCGCCGCCTACGCCTGGTACGGCCACCCCGACCTGAACGGCCACTTCTTCTGCGTCGCCGACTCCAACGGCAGCGCGGCCGGCAACACCCTGGAGGAGGCGATCCTGCAGGGGTTGTGCGAGCTGGTCGAGCGCGACTCCGTGGCCCTGTGGTGGTACAACCGGGTGCGCCGGCCCGCCTTCGACCTCGACTCGCTGGACGACCCGTACGTGGACCGGTTGCGGAGCTTCTACGCGTCCATGGACCGCGACCTGTGGATGCTCGACCTCACCACCGACATCGGCATGCCGGTGTACGCCGCGGTCTCCCGCCGCCGCCACGCGGTGGAGGACATCATGGTCGGCTTCGGCGCGCACCCGGACTCGCGCATCGCGGCGTTCCGCGCGCTCACCGAGCTCAACCAGTTCCTGCCCAGCGTGGAACAGCGCGACGAACGGGGCGAGACGGTCTACCTCATGGACGATCCGGAGATGCTCGGCTGGTGCAGGGGCGCCAAGCTCGACCGGGAGCCCTGGCTGTCGCCCCACCCGGACCTTCAGCCGGTCACCGTCGGCCCGTCCGCCTCCACTGACCTCGCCGAGTGCGTGCGCGGATGCGTGGCCGCGATCGGGGCGGCCGGTTCCGAGGTGATCGTCCTGGACCAGACCCGTCCCGACCTGGACCTGAACGTCGTCAAGGTGATGGCGCCGGGCCTGAGGCACTTCTGGCGCCGCCTGGCCCCCGGCCGCCTCTACGACGCGCCGGTACGGCTCGGCTGGCTCGACCGGCCCACACCCCAGGAGGAGATCAACTCCTGGAACGTGTTCTTCTGAGACGGACGGCCCCCATGAACCACCCCACCATCGTCTCCCGGCTGCGCCGGGACGCGTCGTTCACCGGTGAGCGCGTCCGGACGGCCACGGCCGCCCTCGACCTGGCGAACCTGTCACCGGGCCAGAGCGCGGCCGTGAAGCTGCTGGCCGACGGCGACCACGACGAGAGCGCCCTGGCCGCCGCGGTGACCGCGGCGGACGGCGAGGCCGGGCTGCTCCGCTGGCACCTGCTGGCGCGCCGGCTGAACCTCTCCGGGATGCTCGAACACGCCGTGCGGGCGGACGGCGCCGTCGCGGTCAGGCTCTATCCGGTCGGCCGGGGCCCGATCCTCCCGGCGCCGGTCCCGTCCGGTCCCGTCCGGTTGTCCCGCTTCGCCGAGGCGCGGGCGGCGGACGGCGTCCTGACGCTCAGGGCGCCCGGCAACCACCTCGCCGTCGAGCTGCTGCCCCAGGCCGCCGGGCTGCTCGGCGAGCTGGCGGACTGGGGCACGGCGACCCCCGCCCCGGTGCTGCGGCTGCTGGCCACGGCCGGGCTGCTGGCGCCGGGCGGCCCGGACCGGGACCTGGAGGCGTCCGAGCGCTCCTACGCGCAGTGGCACCCGGCCGACCTGGCCTTCCACGCCCGCACCCGCACCCCCGCCGCGGCCCCCGGATACGGCGGGACCCATCCCACCGGCGACCGCTTCCCCCCGGAACCGGTCTCCCCGCCGCCCTCCGGCGCCACCGTGGTCGAGCTGCCGGTGCCCGACCTGGACGCGATCGCGGCCGCCGACCCGCCGCTCACCGAGGTGATCGAGCGGCGCCGCTCGGTCCGCGCCCACGACACCGGGGCGCCGATCACCCTCGCCCAGCTCGGCGAGCTGCTCTACCGGAGTCTGCGCAGGCGCGCGACCATGACGGGAGGCGACGGCCAGGAGCTGGCCGACCGGCCGTACCCGAGCGGCGGGGCCGTGCACGAGCTGGAGGTCTACCCGCTGGTGACGGCGTGCGAGGGGCTGCCCGCGGGGTTGTGGCACTACGCGACGGACCGGCACGAGCTGGAGCTCGTCGCCGAGCCGGGGAAGGCCACCGAGAGGTTGGTCGCCGAGGCCCGGAGCGCCGCCATGCTGGCCGCCGACCCGCAGGTGGTGCTCCTGGTCACGGCCCGGTTCGGCCGGGTGATGTGGAAGTACGAGACCGTCGCCTACCCGCTGGTGCTCAAGCACGTGGGCGTGCTCTACCAGACCCTCTACCTGGTGGCCACCGCGATGGGCCTGGCCCTGTGCGGCCTGGGCGGCGGGGACGCCGCGGCCTTCGCCGCGGCCTCGGGCCGCGACCCGCTCGTGGAAGGCACCGTCGGAGAGCTCGTGCTCGGCTCCCGGCCCCGGACGGACGGATAGGCCGCGATGAAGTTCCGTTACCAGGCGCTGCAGCGGATGCGCGAGCCCGACGAGCTGGACTCGCCCACCCTGCTGGCCACCCCCCGAGGCTGGATCGCGGTCTTCGTCGTGATGATCATGATGGCGGGCGTGCTGGTCTGGTCCTTCGTCGGCCAGCTGCGCATCTCGGTCACCGCGCCCGGCGTCCTCACCCACCCGGGGGGCACGGCTCTCATCCAGAGCCACTACACCGGCCTGACCCGCCGCGTCCTGGTACGGCCCGGCGACCGGGTGATCGTCGGGCAGCCCGTCGCGGAGCTGCTGGACGCCGAGGGCAGGACCCGGACGGTGGACAGCCCGTTCACCGGTCAGGTGGTCGGCACCACGGTCAGCGACGGCCAGGTCGTCGCCATCGGCGGCACGGTCGCCACGGTCGAGCGGACCGACATCCCGGGCGACCGCCTGGTCGCCATGGTGTTCGTGCCCGCCGACCGGGCGGCGTGGATCGCTCCCGGCCGCCCGGTCGACCTGTCGGTGTCCACCGCGCCCGCCGCGGCCTTCGGGCTGCTGCGCGGCCGGGTCACCTCGGTCGGCCGCTACCCGCTGACCGAGGAGGCGCTGGCCGGCCTGGTGGGCGGTCAGCTCGCCGCCCGGAGGTACGCCACCGTCCAGGCTCCCCTGATGGTCATCGTGGACCTGATCCCCGACGCGGACTCCCGGTCGGGGTACGCCTGGTCGACCGCGCAGGGACCGCCCGTGCAGCTCGACTCCCAGGTGACCGTCTCGGCCTCCATCCACCTGCGCGAGCAGACGCCGTTCGACCTGGTGCTCGGGCGCTGAGAGGAGCCTCGCCGATGACGAAGACGACGACCGCGCGGCCCCCCGGGCCCGCGCCGGCGGAGCGGCGGCCGCGGGCCCGGCGCCGCCGCGGAGGGCGCCGCCACCGGGTGCCGACCGTGATCCAGATGGAGTCGGTCGAGTGCGGTGCCGCCGCGCTGGCGATGATCCTGGCCTACCACGGCAGGCACGTGCCGCTGGAGGAGCTGCGCCGCAGGTGCGGGGTGTCCAGGGACGGGGCCAAGGCGTCCTCGATGATCACCGCGGCCCGCTCCTACGGACTGGTCGCCAAGGGCTTCCAGGTCGAGGCCGAGCACCTGTTCGAGCAGCCCGGGCCTGTGATCATCTTCTGGGCCTTCCAGCACTTCATGGTGGTCGAGGGGGTCCTGACCAGGTTCGGCCGGACGGTGGTCGCGGTCAACGACCCGGCGAGCGGGCCGCGGCTGATGGAGTGGTCGGAGTTCGACTCCGGCTTCACCGGGATCATGCTGACGTTCGAGCCGGGCCCCGGCTTCACGCCCGGCGGCGAGCGCACCAGGCTGGTGCCCGCGCTGCTCAAGTGGCGGCTGCCGTCCGGGCGGGCCCTGCCGCTGGTGCTGCTGGCCAGCGCGCTGCTGGTGATCCCCGGCATCGCGGGGCCCGCGTACTACCGGGTCTTCATCGACCGGATACTGGGCGGCGGCTCACCGGACCTGCTGCCGTGGCTGCTGGCCGTCATGGCGCTCACCGCGCTGGCCGTCTTCGTGCTGACCTCCGTGCAGCAGTACTACCTGCTGAGGCTGGAGATCAGGATCGGGCTGGTCGGCTCCGCCCGCTTCTTCCGCCACCTGCTCCGCCTGCCCATCGAGTTCTTCCTGCAGCGCCGCCCCGCCGAGGTCGCCAAGCGGGTCTCCACGAACGACACCGTGGCCGAGATCCTCTCCCGCGACCTCGCCCTCACCGTGATCAACCTGGTGCTGGTGGTGTTCTACGCGGCGCTGCTGATCCGCTACGACGTGCTGCTCGGCGTCGTCGGCATCGGCATGGCGGCGCTGAACATGCTGGTGCTGCACTGGGTGTCCCGGGTGCGCAAGGACGCGGTCACCACGCTCCGCACCGACAGCGGCAACCTCACCGGCACCACCTTCGCCACGCTCAGCATGATCGAGTCGGTCAAGGCCACCGGCGCGGAGCCCTACGCCTTCACCCGCTGGGCAGGGTTCCTGGCCAAGGTCGTCTCGGCCAGGCAGCGGCTCGGCGTGCCCACCGCGGTGCTGGTCGCCGTCCCGCCCCTGCTGGCCACCGTGAACACCGGTCTGATGCTGCTGATCGGCGGGCTGCGGGTGGTGGAGGGCGCGCTCAGCATCGGCATCCTGGTCTCCTTCCAGACCCTGCTGGCCGCCCTCAGCAGACCGGTCACTCAGCTCACCAACCTCGGCAGCCGCCTGCAGGACCTCACCGCCGACCTCAAACGCATCCACGACGTGGAGCGGTACCCGGCCGCCCGCTGCTTCGAGCGCGTCGGCGGCGACGCGGGACCCGGCACCCGCCTGGAGGGCCGCCTCGAACTGCGGGACGTCACCTTCGGGTACGGCCCGCTGTCCGACCCGGTCATCGAGGACCTTTCGCTGACCGTGACCCCGGGCAGCCGGATCGCGGTCGTGGGCGGCTCGGGCAGCGGCAAGTCCACCCTGGGCCGCCTGCTGACCGGCCTGTACGAGCCGCGCTCCGGCCGGATCCTGCTGGACGGCCATCCGCTGGACGAGATCCCGCGTACCATGCTCGCCGCCTCGATGGCCTACGTCGACCAGGACATCGCGCTGTTCGCCGGGACCGTACGCGACAACCTGACGCTGTGGGACGAGGCCGTCCCGGACGAGGTCGTGCTCGCCGCGCTGCGCGACGCCGCGGTCTTCGACACCGTGCTGGCCCGCGCCGGAGGGATCAACTCGTTCGTGCGCGAGGACGGCCGGAACTTCAGCGGCGGCCAGCGGCAGCGGCTCGAACTCGCCCGCGCCCTGGCCGCCCAGCCGACCCTGCTGGTGCTCGACGAGGCCACCAGCGCCCTGGACCCGGAGACGGAGCGCGTCATCATGGACAACCTGCGCCGCCGCGGCTGCGCCTGCCTGCTGATGGCCCACCGGCTGTCCACCGTCCGGGACGCGGACGAGATCATCGTCCTGGAGCGCGGCCGGGTCGCCGAGCGCGGCACCCACGAGGAACTGCTCGCCGCGGGCGGCGTCTACACGCGGCTGTTCACCACCGGGGACGGGACGTGAGCGCCGCCGTGCTCGCCGGGGTCGCCGTCGCGCTGGACCTCGGCACCGAGCGCTTCACGACCCTCGACGACCCGAGCTGGATGCTGCTGGTCGAGGCCGGCGCGGTCGACCTGTTCGCGGTCCGGAAAAAACGCGGTGCGCTGGAGGGACGCTGGAACTTCCTGGGCCGGGCCGGCGCGGGCATGGTGCTGGCCTGCGGCGCGCCGACCGGGCCGGAGCACGTGATCGTGGCCCGTCCCGTGCCCGGCACCGTGCTGTCCCGCGTCGGGACCGCCGCGCTGCGCGGTCTGTCCTCCGAGGCCGCCGACTGGCTGGTGAACGGGCTCGGCCGCGGCATCGAACTGCTGGGCCGGGCGCTGCCCGGCTCGCTGCCGCCGCGCCAGTTCGTCCCGCTGCCCACCGAGGGGACGGTCGACCTGGACGCGGGCCGCACCGTGCGGTCGGTCGACGGGGTGCGCTGCGTGCGCGTCGAGACGGGCGAGGTGGAGATCGGCGACGGCGGCTGCCCGGCCGTCGGCGCCGGCGGCGACCTCTGCCTGACCGAGCGGGAGTGGCTGGTCGCCCTCGGACAGGCCCGTCTGCGGAGCCGTTCGCTCCGCGCGGTCTTCGACGAAGGAGGGCTCGGCGAGCTTCTGACCGCCCACGCCGCCCGCCTGCTGGCCACCGTCGACGGACGCATCGAGCGGCGGCGCGAGGACGAGCGCGCCGCCCTGGCCGACCTCCGCGACCGCGACCGCACCGTGCTGGCGCAGGCCGCCCGGAGCTTCGACGCCGTGCTGCGGGACACCGAGGTCCAGGTACGGCTGGCCGACGTGGCCGCCGACCCGCCCGCGCTGGCCGCCGCCCGGCTGGTCGCGGCGCACCAGGGCTTCGAGGTCCGGCCGCCGGCGCGGCGCGGCGGCCAGGGCCGCCCGGTGTACGACCTGGAGGCGATCGCGCTGGCCTCCGGCGTACGGACCCGGGTCGTCCGGCTGGACGGCCGGTGGTGGACGAAGGACCTGGGGCCCATGGTGGGCGCCACCACGGCGGGCCGCCCCGTGGCGCTGCTGACGCTGGGGCGCGGTTACGTCATGGTGGACGACGGCCAGGTCAGTCCGGTCACCGAGGCCGTCGCCCGCGGCCTGCAGGACCGGGCACACGTGCTGTACCGGTCGCTGCCCGCCTCGGTCAGGACCGTCGGAGCCCTGCTGAGCTTCGGGCTCTTCGGTGACGGCAACCGCCGCGACCTGGTCCGTTTCGCCGTCATGGGCGTGCTGGTCGCCCTGCTCGGGCTGCTCGTCCCGGTCATGACGGGCAAGGTGCTCGGCGTGTTCACGGTCCGGGCCGAACGGGACCTCATCGTGCAGGGCTCCCTGGTGGTGATCGGCTCGGGGCTGGCGATCGCGGCGCTGTCGGTGGTGCAGAACATCGCGGTGCTCCGGATCGAGAGCCGGTCCGCCTCGGTCATGCAGTCGGGCCTGTGGACCCGGCTGCTCTCCCTGCCCGCCGGATTCTTCGCCCGCTACTCCACGGGCGAGCTGGGGACCACCGTGCTCGGCATCAGCTCGGCGCAGGAGGTGCTCTCCGGCATGCTGACCACGGCCGCGCTGGGGCTGCTCACCGGCTCGGCCAACCTGGTCCTGGTCTACTTCTACGACGTGCGCCTGGCCCTGGTCGCCACGGCGCTGACGCTCATCGGGGCCGGGTTCGCCGTCCTCGCCGGGCGGTCGCAGCTCCGCTGGCAGCGGCAGGCCTACGAGCAGGAGCAGACCATGTCGGCCCGGGTCTTCCAGATGCTCACCGCGATGCCGAAACTGCGGGCGGCGGCGGCGGAGGAGCGGGCGTTCGCCGAGTGGACCCGCGAGGCCACCAGGGGCCGCTCGCTGACCGCCGCGGCCCGCCGGGTGCAGAACGCGGTCACCACGTTCAACGCCGGGTTCCCGCTGGTCTGCACGGCGGTCGTGTTCGCGCTGGTGTCGGGTCCGCTGGGCGGCCAGATCACGATCGCCACGTTCCTGCCGTTCTTCACCGCGCTCAACCTGCTGCTGGCCTCCAGCCTCCAGTTCACCGCCGCGGCCGTCACCGCCATGGGCGTCGTGCCGATGCTGGAGAAGATCAAGCCGATCCTGGAGGCCCGGTCCGAGACCGACGGCACCAAGGCCGACCCCGGAGACCTGTCCGGACGGCTCGCGCTCAGCCACGTGTCGTTCAGCTACGGCCACGACGGACCGCTCACCCTCGACGACGTCACCCTGGCGATCGAGCCCGGTGAGTTCGTGGCCCTGGTCGGCCCCTCGGGCAGCGGCAAGTCCACGCTGCTGCGGCTGCTGCTCGGGTTCGAGACCCCGGTGTCCGGCAGCGTCCTCTACGACGGCCAGGACCTCGCGGAACTCGACGTGTCCGCCGTCCGCCGCCAGTGCGGGGTGGTGCTCCAGAACGGCTCGCTGCAAGCCGGCAGCATCCAGGCCAACATCGTCGGCAACGGCGCGCACACCGTGGACGACGCCTGGGCGGCGGCCGAGATGGCCGGACTCGCCGACGACATCAGGGCCATGCCGATGGGCATGCACACCGTGCTCTCCGAGGGGACCAGCACACTCTCGGGCGGCCAGCGGCAGCGCCTCATGATCGCCCGTTCGCTGGTCGCGCGGCCCCGGATCGTCTTCTTCGACGAGGCCACCAGCGCGCTGGACAACCCCACGCAGAGCCTGGTCGCCGAGAGCACCCGCCGGCTCAACGCCACCCGGGTGGTGATCGCCCACCGGCTCTCCACCGTGGTGGACGCCGACCGCATCGTGGTCATGGACCAGGGGCGGATCGTCCAGCAGGGCACCCACGACGAGCTGCTGGCCGTACCCGACGGGCTCTTCGCCCGGCTGGCCGCCCGACAGCTCTCGTGACGGGTGCGTTCCGCGGCCCGCCGCTCGTCCTGGGAGTCACCTCCGGCGTTCCGGGAGGCCAGGCGGGGCCGATCGCCGCGCACAGCCTGCTCGTCTTCCTGCTCCAGGTCGGCCTGCTGCTCGCCCTGGCACTGCTGCTGGGCCGCCTGGCCATGCGTTTCGGAATGCCCACCGTCGTCGGAGAACTGCTCGTCGGCGTGATACTGGGGCCGTCCTTCCTCGCGCGCCTGGCACCCGGTCTGCACGCCTGGCTTTTTCCCCCCGATCCCGGGCAGCTCCACCTCCTGGACGCCGTCGGGTCGATCGGCGTCCTGCTGCTGGTCGGGCTCACCGGGGCCCACATGGACACGGGACTGATCCGCCGCCGCGGTGCCGCGGCGGCGGGGGTCAGCGCGGGCGGCCTGATCGTGCCCCTCGGCCTGGGGATCGGCGCCGGTCTCCTGCTCCCCCGCTCGCTGGCCGGGGAGGGCACCGACCCCCTCGTCTTCGCACTGTTCCTCGGGACGTCGCTGTGCGTCAGCGCGATACCGGTGATCGCCAAGACGCTGCTGGACATGAGGCTGCTCCACCGCGACGTGGGGCAGCTCCTGCTGATCGCGGGGATGATCGACGACGCCTTCGGCTGGTTCATGCTGTCGATCGTCAGTGCCATGGCCGCCGGTGCGGTGACGGCCGGCACCGTACCGGCGGCACTGCTCCGGCTGCTCGCGGTGGCGGTCTTCGCGCTCACGGTCGGCCGCCCGCTCGTGCGCGGGGCGCTGCGGCTGGCCGGCGGGCCGCAGGACCCCGGGCCGCGCGCGGCGACCGTGGTGGTCCTGATCCTGCTGGCCGCGGCGGGGACCCACGCGCTGGACCTGGAGGCGGTGCTCGGCGCGTTCGTCTGCGGCCTGTTGATCTGCTCTTCGGGAGAGGCCGGCCGGGCCGGGCTCGCCCCGGTGAACACGATCGTGCTGTCGGTCCTCTCGCCGATCTTCTTCGCCACCGCGGGCCTGCGGATCGACCTGACCGCGCTGGCCCGGCCCGCCGTGCTGCTGTCGGCGCTGGCCGTACTGGCCGCCGCGGTCGCCGGGAAGTTCCTGGGGGCCTACGCCGGAGCCAGGCTGAGCGGTCTCGGCCGCTGGGAGGCGGTCTCCGTCGGCGCCGGCCTCAACGCCCGCGGGGTGATCGAGATCGTCGTGGCGATGACCGGTCTGCGCTTGGGCATCCTGAGCGGTGAGGCGTACACGATCGTGGTGCTGGTCGCGATCGTGACCTCCCTGATGGCCCCGCCTGTCCTGCGCGTCGCCGTGGCCCGGATCCGGCAGACCGCGGAGGAGAGGGCACGGGAGGAGGAGGGGCGGATCCGGGCGGCCTGAGGACGGCCGGGCCGGCGTCTCCCTGGTGCAGCACGAGAAGATCGTCGACGCGATCGTGGCGCGGGACCCCGCGGCGGCGGAGGCGGCCATGCGCGAGCACCTGAGCGACGTCATCGTCCAGATCTCCCGGGCGGGGAAGTCCGACGCCGGAGTGGTGGCGCTCGCGGGGGTCCGAGTCCCGCAGCCGTAGCCGCCGTCCTCAGCCGCCGGCGACGCCGGGCCGGTCGGTCTCGTAGACGTCCGGAACGCCGTCGTGGTCGAGGTCGGCGGTCTCGATCTCGTGGATGCGCCGGTAGACGCGGTTGCGCAGACGCAGGATCACCGTCGCCAGCAGCGCGGCGGCCACCGAACCGCTCAGCACGGCCACCTTGACGTGCTCGTCGCCCCCGACGCCGAAGGCCAGCTCGCCGATGAGCAGCGAGACGGTGAACCCGATGCCCGCCAGGATCGACAGCCCCAGCATGTCCACCCAGGCCAGGCCCTCGTCCAGGTCGGCGTGGGTGAAACGGGACATCAGCCAGGTCGCGGCCATGATCCCGATCGGCTTGCCCGCCACCAGGCCGACCGCGACCCCCAGCACGACCGGGTCGCGGAACGCGCCCACCAGGCCGTCCAGCCCGCCCAGGGCCACACCCGCCGAGAAGAACGCGAACACCGGCACCGCCACCCCGGCCGAGAGGGGGCGGAAACGGTGCTCGAAGTGCTCGGCCAGGCCCGGCCCGGCCTCCGGACCACCGGCCTTGTCGCTGCGCAGCACCGGTACGGCGAAGCCCAGCAGCACACCGGCGACGGTGGCGTGCACACCCGAGGCGTGCACCAGCGCCCAGGCGGTCACGGCCAGCGGCAGCAGCAGCCACCACGAGCGCACCCGGCGCTGCACCAGCACGGTGAAGATGCCCAGCGGCACGAGCGCCGCCAGCAGCGGGACCGGCGCCAGGTGGTCGGTGTAGAACAGCGCGATGATGACGATGGCCACCAGGTCGTCGACCACGGCCAGGGTGAGCAGGAAGGTGCGCAGCGCCGTCGGCAGGAACCGGCCGATCACCGCCAGCACCGCCAGGGCGAAGGCGATGTCGGTGGCGGTGGGGATCGCCCACCCCTTGCCCGCGCCCTCCACGCCGCGGGTGATGAGCAGGTACAGCAGGGCGGGGACGACCACCCCGCCGAGCGCGGCCGCGATCGGGACGGCGGCCCGCCGCACGTCGCGCAGGTCTCCGGCGACGAACTCGCGTTTGAGCTCCAGCCCGGCCACGAAGAAGAAGATCGCCAGCAGGCCGTCGCCTGCCCAGGTGGCCAGGGAGAGGTTCAGGTGCAGCGCCTCGGGCCCGACCCGCAGATCGCGCAGGCTCTCGTAGGTCTCCGCCCACGGGGAGTTGGCCCAGATCATCGCCACCACGGCGCCGGCCAGCAGCAGCGCCCCGCCGACGGTCTCCTTGCGGAGGATGGCGCCGATCCGGCGGGCCTCGGGCCAGGAGCCCCGGCTGAGCAGGGTCGGCTTCCGGGACGGGGCGGGTTGGGTCATCAGGCGCTCCAGGGTTTTCGGGTACGGGTCGGCCGTTGCCGACCAGACTTCCCGGCGCACCGCCCCCCAGCTTACCGAACGGACTTCGGGCATCCGCGGCGGCGGGGCGCCGGAGCCCCGTGCGATGATGAGCGCGTCATGACCGCCGCTCCCCTCCTGCGCATCGCCCGCGCCGCGGCCTTCGCCGTGGTGTGCGTCGGGCTGAGCGCGGCCGCGCACCTGCTGGCCGGGGGAGAGGTCTGCGCGCGGAGCGCGGCGACCGGGCTGGTGCTGGCGTTCGCCGCGGGCGCGGCGGCCGCCGGGCGGGAGCGCCCGCTGGCGGTGATCCTGCCGCTGCTGGCCGGAGCGCAGGTCGTGCTGCACGTTCTGTTCTCCATGGCCCACGGCGCCCTCACCCACGGCGCTCTGAGCCACGCCTCCATGGCCCACGCCGTACCCGTGGCCGAGGCGGCCGCCCACACCGGCCTCATGCCGAGCCTGGGCATGCTGGTCACGCACGGCTGGACGGTCGCCCTGACCGCGCTCTGGCTGGCCCGCGGCGAGGCGGCGCTCTGGGCGCTGCTGCGGAGGCTGCCGCTGCGGTTGCGCCGCCTCCTGCTGGTCTACCGGCTCCCGGACCCGGTGCCGTTCTTCACCGCCGCCGCGACCGAGCCGGTGGCGCCGCGCCTGGCGGTGCTGCTGCGCCACGCCGTACACCGGCGAGGTCCTCCCCGGCGGGTCGCCGCCGCCTCCTGCTGACCTCTCACGTCACCGAGGGGCGGTCCGGCGCCGATCCCGGGCCGGGTGCGGCCGTTGTGGCGCGCGCGTGGTCGTCTCAGGCCTCGCGCGGTCGTCTCAGGCCCGCGCGTGCTCGTTCCGGGCCTCGCGCGGCGCGGTCGCCTCAGACCCGCGTGCGCGTGCCCGTGCCGCGACCGCCGCGACCGGCGGTCCGGCGATCCGATCCGTGTGACCTCGTTCCTCCGGTACGGCCCCACGCCCGTGCGCGTCCGGACGCGGCCTCGCGCCCGTGGCGGCCTGCCGTGTGCCAGAAAGGCTCTCATCATGCTCGTCCGCCGTACCTGTTCCGCCACCGCGCTGCTCGCCGTCGCGGTGGCGCTCACCGCGTGCGCCTCCCAGACCACCACCTCGGCCGCGCCCACCGGGACCGCGCCCGCCGCGGCCGCTCCACCGGCCGCCTCCTCCGCCCCGTCCCCGCTGACGATCACCGACCCGTGGGTGAAGACCACGAAGGAGGGCATGACGGCCGCCTTCGGCACCCTGGTCAACAACGGCGACACCGACGTGGTCGTCGTGTCCGGGGCCTCCCCGCTCTCGCCGAAGGTGGAGCTGCACGAGGTCGCCGACTCCGGCGGCAAGATGGTCATGCGTCCCAAGGAGGGCGGCTTCACCGTCCCCGCCCGCGGTACCCATCCCCTGCGGCCCGGCGGTGACCACATCATGCTGATGGGCGTCACCGAGGAGGTGGAGCCCGGCGCGCAGATCGCCTTCACCCTCACCCTCGCGGACGGTTCGAAGCTGGAGTTCACCGCCGTCGGCAAGGACTTCGCCGGCGGTGAGGAGCACTACCAGCCCGGCACGGACACCGGCGGCCACGGCGGCGAGAACGCCGGGGGCAAGAGCGGCCACGGGGACGAGGACCACGGGGACACCGGCGGCCACGGGGACAAGGGCGGACACGGGGACAAGGGCGAGGACGCGCACGCGAACGGGGGCGACCGGTGACGGCCGGGTCCCGCATCACCCGGCGCGGACTGCTCACCGGCGGCGCCGCCGCGGCCGTGGGCGCCGTGGCGGCCTGCGCCGCCGATCCCGCCCCCGCCTCCCGGACCGGCGCCGGAGGCGGGCGGAACCCCTCCGCGGGCGGGCCCGCCCCCGCATCCGCCGCAGCGTCCACCGCAGCGCCCGCCGCGGCGCCCGGCGGCACCGCCGTCGAGCCCTTCCACGGCGTCCACCAGGCGGGCATCGCCACACCGCCGCAGACCCACGCCGCCTTCGTCGGCCTGGACCTGCGCCCCGGCGCCGACCGCGAGGCGATCGCGCGGATGATGCGGCTGCTCACCGACGACGCGCGCCGCCTGACCCAGGGCGCCCCCGCGCTCGCCGACACCGAACCGGAACTGGCCGTGCTCCCGGCCCGGCTGACCGTCACCTTCGGCTTCGGCCCCGGCCTGTTCACCGCGGCCGGGGCGGGGCATCTGCGGCCGGAGTCGGTCGCGCCACTGCCGGGCTTCTCCGTCGACAAGCTCCAGGACCGGTGGAACGGCGGGGACCTGCTGCTGCAGATCTGCGCCGACGACGCGCTGACCGTGGCGCACGCGCTGCGCATGACGGTCAAGGACGCCCGCTCCTTCGCCCGGGTGCGCTGGATCCAGCGCGGCTTCCGGCGCCCGCCGCACGTCCAGGCGCCCGGACTGACCCAGCGCAACGTCATGGGCCAGCTCGACGGGACCGTCAACCCGCGGCCCGGCACGGCGGACTTCGACAGGGCCGTGTGGATGTCCGGGGGTCCGGAGGGGATGCGGGGCGGCACCACGCTGGTGCTGCGCCGCATCCGGGCGGAGCTGGAGACCTGGGACGCCGTCGACCGGACAGGAAAGGAGTTCGCGGTCGGCCGTCGCCTGGACACCGGCGCCCCGCTCACCGGGAGCAAGGAGCACGACGAGCCGGACTTCGCCGCGCTCACCCCGGAGGGGTTCACCGTCATCGCCGAGCAGGCCCACATCCGCAGGGCCCGTGTCGCCGACCCGGGCCTGCGGATCTTCCGCCGGGTCTACAACTACGACGACGGGCTGTCCGCCGACGGGCACGCCGACTCGGGGCTGCTGTTCGCCTCCTACCAGGCGGACATCGCCCGGCAGTTCGTCCCGGTCCAGGAACGCCTGGCCGAGGCGGACCTGCTGAACGAGTGGACGACGCCGGTCGGCTCGGCCGTGTTCGCCATCCCGCCGGGCTGCGCGGAAGGGGGATGGATCGGCGAGACCCTGCTGTCCTGACGAGGACGCGGGTGACCGCCGGTGGGTCCCGGCCGGGCGGCCGGGACCCACCGGGCGTGACCGCAGGCGCCGTTCCCCGGGTGCGGAGACCGCCGAGGGCGCCGCCGGCGGGTCCCGGCGGGCCCTTCCCGCCGGGACGTGCGGCGGGCCCTCAGGAGCCCGGGCCCGGGGGAGGAAAACCGTTCGCCCTCCCCGTACGCCCTGCGACAGCATGGTCACGGTGGTGTCGGCATTCGGGAGGGCGGGTGGCGGTGCTCGGATCACTCGGGGACTCTGGGGGCGGTCCGTCGAAGAGGAAAACGGCGGTGCTGCTGGTCCTGCGCTACTACTGCGGTGAGCTGAGGCGTCAGTGGCGGGTCGCGGTGCCCGCGCTGACGCTGCCGGCGATGGGGAACATCTGCCTGTTCTATCTGGCGCCGCTGGCGGTGGCCGGTCTGGTGGGGCATCTGTCCGAGGGCGGGGACGGCTCCTTCGACACGCTCCTGCCGTACGTGCTCGGCTTCGGCGCGCTGCTGCTGACGGGTGAGGTGCTGTGGCGCTTCGGGATGCACTTCCTGAACCGCACCGACGCCCGGGGCATCGAGCGGCTCGGCGTGCTGGGCATGGACGAGCTGCTGGCCAAGGACGCCGCGTTCTTCCACGACAACTTCGCCGGCTCGCTGACCAAACGGGTGCTGGGGTTCTCCTCCCGGTTCGAGGATTTCGGCGACATGCTCGCCTTCTCGATCATGGCCAAGATGGTGCCCCTGGTGTTCGCCTCGGTGGTGCTGTGGCAGTACCACCCGCTGCTGGTCCTCGTCCTCGTGGGCCTCATCGTCGTCACCGGCTTCCTCGTCGCCCCGCTCATCCGCCGCCGCCAGGCGCTGGTCGACGAGCGCGAGGCCGCCAAGGTGCGGGTGTCGGGCCACGTCGCCGACGTGCTGGCCAACATGGACACGGTCCGCGCGTTCGCCGCCGAGGCGCGCGAGGCCGCCGAGCACCGGGCCAGGGTCGCCGAGCAGCACCGGCTGACCCTCCGCTCCTGGGACTACGGCAACCTCCGGGTGGACACCGTCATCGCCCCGATCTCGGTGCTCACCAGCACCGTCGGCCTGCTCCTCGCCGTGGCGCTCCGCGGCGGCCTCGGGGTGGAGGCCATCGTGGTGACGTTCACCTACTACTCGAACACGGTCGGCATCATGTTCGAGTTCAACCAGATATACCGGCGTCTGGAGAGCGTGCTCACCGAAGCGGCCCAGTTCACCGAGCTGCTCCTGGTGCCGCCGACCGTGGTGGACCCGCCCGACCCGCAGCCGCTCCGCCCGGCCGACGCCGGCATCCGCTTCGAGCGGGTGCGGTTCGGGTACGGCGACGGCCCGCCCCTGTTCGACGACCTCGACCTGGACATCCCCGACGGCGCCAAGATCGGGCTGGTCGGCCAGTCCGGCGGGGGCAAGAGCACGCTCACCCGGCTGCTGCTGCGGCTCATGGACACCGACGGGGGCAGGATCCTGATCGGCGGGCAGGACATCACCCGGCTGCGCCAGGCCGACCTGCGCAGCCTCATCGCCTACGTCCCGCAGGAACCCGCCATGTTCCACCGGTCCGTGCGGGAC
Organism: Planomonospora corallina; assembly: GCF_042650625.1. NCBI lineage: Bacteria > Bacillati > Actinomycetota > Actinomycetes > Streptosporangiales > Streptosporangiaceae > Planomonospora > Planomonospora corallina. The sequence continues at coordinate 37,024 of NZ_JBHSBM010000003.1, read as the reverse complement.
AACATCGCGTTCGCCCGGCCGGGCGCCACCGAGGCCGAGATCCTCCGGGCCGCGCGGGCGGCGCACGTCACGGAGTTCGTCGAGTCCCTGCCGGACGGGTTCGACACGCTGGTCGGCGAGCGCGGCGTCAAGCTCTCCGGCGGCCAGCGGCAGCGTGTCGCGCTCGCGCGCGCCATCCTGCGCGACACCCCGATCCTGCTGCTGGACGAGGCGACCAGCGCCCTGGACTCCGAGAGCGAGATCCTCGTCCAGGAAGCCCTGTGGCGCCTGATGCAGGACCGGACCGCGGTCGTGGTCGCGCACCGCCTGAGCACCGTCGTCCGCATGGACCGGCTCGTCGTCCTCAACCGGGGACGCGTCGTGGAGCAGGGCAGCCACAGCGAGCTGCTCCAGGCCCAGGGTCCCTACGCCCGGCTCTGGCACCACCAGTCCGGGGGCTTCCTGGCCGACGACGACAGCGTGGAGGCCGATGACTCGTCCGTGCGGGTCAGGACCTGACGGGCGGACCTGCGGCGGCGCGGGGACGGCGGTGGGCCGGCGGTGCTGCGGGGCGACGGTGGGCCGGTGCGGGGCGGGGCGGGGCGGGGGTGACGGCGAGCCGGCGCGGTGCGGGGCGACGGTGGGAACACCGCCCCGCACGCCGCCGGCGGACCGCCGCGTGCGCCTCGGTCAGGCGCCGACGTAGGCCGCCAGGTGCTCGCCGGTGAGGGTGGAGCGGGCGGTGACGAGATCGGCGGGCGTGCCCTCGAAGACGATCCGGCCGCCGTCGTGGCCGGCGCCGGGGCCGAGGTCGATGATCCAGTCGGCGTGCGCCATGACCGCCTGGTCGTGCTCGACCACGATGACCGACCTGCCGGAGTCGACCAGCCGGTCGAGCAGGCCGAGCAGCTGCTGGACGTCGGCGAGGTGCAGGCCGGCGGTCGGCTCGTCGAGGACGTAGAGGCCGCCCTCGTCGGCCAGGTGGACGGCCAGCTTGAGCCGCTGCCGCTCGCCGCCGGACAGCGTGGTGAGCGGCTGGCCGAGGCCGAGGTAGCCGAGCCCGACGTCGGCGAGCCGGGTCAGGATCGTGTGCGCGGCCGGGACCCGAGCCTCGCCGGAGCCGAAGAACTCCCCTGCCTCGGCCACCGACATCGCGAGCACCTCGCTGATGTCGCGGCCGCCGAGGCGGTGCTCCAGCACCGCCGCCTGGAACCGCCTCCCCTCGCACTCCTCGCAGGTGGTGGCGACGCCGGCCATCATCCCCAGGTCGGTGTAGACGACGCCGGCGCCGTTGCAGTCGGGGCAGGCGCCCTCGGAGTTGGCGCTGAACAGCGCCGGCTTCACGCCGTTGGCCTTCGCGAACGCCTTGCGGATCGGGTCGAGCAGCCCGGTGTAGGTGGCCGGGTTGCTCCGCCGCGAGCCGCGGATGGGCGCCTGGTCGACCGAGACGGCGCCCGCGGAGGCGGGGATGGAGCCGTGCACGAGCGAGCTCTTGCCGGACCCGGCGACGCCGGTGACGACGCAGAGCACGCCGAGCGGGATGTCGACGTCGACGCTCCGGAGGTTGTGGCGGGTGGCGCCGCGGATCTCCAGCGTGCCCGAGGGCGTGCGGACCGTCTCCTTGAGCGCGGCCCGGTCGTCGAGGTGGCGGCCGGTGACGGTGCCGCCGGCCCGCAGGCCCGCGACGGTCCCCTCGTAGCAGACGGTGCCGCCCGCCGTACCGGCGCCGGGGCCGAGGTCGACGACGTGGTCGGCGATCGCGATCGTCTCCGGCTCGTGCTCCACGACGAGCACCGTGTTGCCCTTGTCCCGCAGCCGCAGCAGGAGCTCGTTCATCCGCTGGACGTCGTGGGGGTGCAGGCCGACGGTCGGCTCGTCGAAGACGTAGGTGGTGTCGGTGAGCGGGGAGCCCAGGTGGCGGATCATCTTGACGCGCTGCGCCTCGCCGCCCGAGAGCGTGCCCGCCGGCCGGTCGAGCGAGAGGTAGCCCAGCCCGATCTCCACGAACGAGTCGAGGGTGTGCAGCAGCTTGGCGAGCAGCGGCGCCACCGACGGCTCGTCGAGGCCGCGGACCCAGCCGGCCAGGTCGCTGATCTGCATGGCGCAGGCGTCGGCGATGTTGACGCCCCCGATCCGCGAGGAGCGGGCCTCCTCGCTGAGCCGGGTGCCGTCGCACCCGGGACAGGTGGTGAAGGTGACCGCCCGGTCCACGAAGGCCCGGATGTGCGGCTGCATCGCCTCCCGGTCCTTGGACAGGAACGACTTGCGGATCTTCGGGATGAGCCCCTCGTAGGTGAGGTTGACGCCGTCGACCTTCACCTTGACCGGCTCCTTGTGGAGGAAGTCGTGGAGCTCCTTGCCGGTGTAGTCCCGGATGGGCTTGTCCGGGTCGACGAAGCCCGACTCGGCGTAGACCCGGACGGTCCAGAAGCTGTCCGACTTCCAGCCTGGGATGGTGAACGCGCCCTCGGACAGCGACTTGGAGTCGTCGTAGAGCTGGGTGAGGTCGATGTCGGTGACCGTGCCCCGGCCCTCGCAGCGCGTGCACATGCCGCCGACCCGGGTGAAGCTCACCTTCTCGGCCTTGCGGGCGCCGCGGTCGACCGTGATCGCGCCGCTCGCCCGGACCGTGGGGACGTTGAAGGAGAACGCCTGGGGCGAGCCGATGTGCGGCCGCCCGAGCCGGCTGAAGAGAATGCGCAGCATCGCGTTGGCGTCGGTGACGGTGCCGACCGTGGACCGGGGGTCGGCGCCCATGCGCTGCTGGTCGACGATGATCGCGGTCGTCAGCCCTTCGAGGACGTCGACCTCCGGCCGCGCGAGCGCCGGCATGAAGCCCTGCACGAAGGCGCTGTAGGTCTCGTTGATCAGTCGCTGCGACTCCGCGGCGATCGTGCCGAAGACCAGCGAGCTCTTGCCCGACCCGGAGACTCCGGTGAACACCGTCAGCCGGCGTTTCGGGATCTCGACGCTGAGGTCCTTGAGGTTGTTCACGCGCGCGCCGTGCACGCGGATCAGGTCGTGGCCGTCGGCGGGGTCCGGCGCGGGCGGCTGCGTGTCCGTCCTCGGGGTCATGCTCGTCGTGTCTCCAACCGTGGGGAAGCTCGTGCGGACGGTGACGCCCACGGTGATCAGGCTATGTGCGGCCCGGGACCCGGCGCTTCTCGATTCCTGACCGGTCCGGTGCGCGGCGTGCGGCCCGCGCGGCGGACTTCTCGGGAAATTTTTTGTGAAACCGCGTAATCGCCGCGGGCGGGCTGACTCCTCTCCGGTGAGAGGAGTTTCGATGAGCAAGATCAGATTGACGTTCGCGCTGTCGCTCGCGGCGACGGTGGCCGCGAGCCTGCTGGCCGGACCGGTGTCCGGCGCGCCCGGGCTGGAGGCGACCGCCGCCGCGGAGACGCGGACCGCCGGTACGGCGGGCACGTCCGGGTTCGCCTGCGACACCACGGACACGCCGGAGAAGGGATGGGTGCTGCCGGTCTACGTCCACCAGCCCGGTCAGGACTCCTACGCCTCCGAGGTGGACTCGGTGGTGCGCACGCTCTGGGAGACCGACCAGACCTTCGACGCCAGCGCCCACCGCTTCGGGGTCTCCCGGCGGCTGCGGGTCGTGCAGGACGCCGGCTGCCGCCCGGTGGTGGCGAAGCTGGCCTTCACCAAGGGCCGCAACCGGGCCGAGATGGGCAAGGCGCTCAACGAGAACATGACCGCCCAGCCGGAGCTGGTGCGCAAGCTCGTGGCGACCAACCGGGTGAAGCTGATGTTCTTCGTCCGGGACAACGAGATCACCAACTCGTGCACCGGCGGCGGGGCCAACGCCGGGCTCAGCAACGGCGGCGTCATCCTGCCGCGCTGGTGCTGGGGCGAGGCCGGGTTCACCCACGAGATGATCCACTCCTTCGGGCTCAGCCACTGCGGCCAGAGCACGGTGGGCCCGAACGGCGACGACCCGGTCTGCCGCAACATGGGCAACCGGCCCGAGTGCACGAGCGACGCCGCGTCGAACTACCACCTCGACTCGTGCCGGGCGGACGAGTTCCGCTACTTCGAGCCGACGGCGGCCTCGCAGCCCAAGCCGGAGGAACTGCCGAAGATCAGGAATGTGGGGTTCAGCCCGTACCTGATCCAGGACCAGCCGACCCCCGCACTGGACTTCCGGCTGAAGGTGGTGGACAGCGGCAAGTGCGTCGACGGCGCCCGCGACCAGGTGGTGCAGGGGCCGTGCTCGGGCAGCGGAACGGTCTGGCGCCGGAGCATCGACCGTGACGGTTACCTGACGATCCGCAACGTCGCGACCGGCCGCTGCCTGACGCTGGCCGACGCGGCGGACAAGGCCAGTGCCGTCGTCACCGCGCCGTGCGCGGCGAAGAAGCCAGCGCAGCAGTGGCTGCCGCAGGCGGGCCAGGACAAGATCAACTTCACCAGCCGTGCCGCCGGGAAGGCGGGGGCGTCGCTCGCCGTGCAGAAGAAGGAGACCCGGGACGGGGCTCCGGTGGTGCGCGGTGGCGGGAGCACGTTCATGGCCGAGCCGGTCTCGAGCCGGATGTGGCAGCCGAGCCCGGTGAAGGGCTCGGGCGGGGCGGGCGCCCCGACCTCGGCTCCGGCCCCGACCTCGGCTCCGGCCAAGACGCCGGCCGCCACCCCGGCTCCGACCGGGGCCCCGGCCACGACGGCCCCGACGGCTCCGGCCACGACGGCTCCGACGAGCCCGGCCACGATGCCGGGCCCGCTCCCGACCGGGGCGCCGGAGCCGGTGGGCACGCCGGCGTCGCCGACCGGGCGGAACGTCACGCTCAGGAGCACGCACGGCACCTGCCTGACGGCGGCCGGTCCGGCGGTGCGGCTGGGGACGTGCCGGACGCGGTGGCGCCTGGTGCCGGCCGGCGGCGATGCGGTGCAGGTGCGGAGCGGCGGCCGCTGCCTGACCCTCGGGAAGGCCGGCCGGACCGCGCGCTCGCTGGTCCTCGCCAAGTGCAGCAAGGCGAGCAAGGGGCAGCGCTGGCTGCTCGAGCCCCAGCGGGGCGGCGCCGTGACGCTCAAGAGCGCCACCACGAAGGCCACCCGTATCATCCGATACGCTGCCAAACCCACCCATATCTACGCCAAGGCCGCGTACGCGAAGAAGTCCCTCAAATTCATGATCAGGTAGATGGAAGATCCGACGAGCGAGGACATGGCCCTGACCCGCCGGGTCAGGGCCGGGGACAGTCGCGCCGCCGCCGAGCTGTACGAGCGGCACCACGAGGCCGTCCTCGCCTTCGCCCGTCGGCTCTGCCCGGACCCGCACACCGCGGAGGACCTGGCCAGTGAGGCGTTCGCCCGCACCCTGCGGACCGTCCGCTCCGGCGCGGGCGGTCCGTCCGGCGGGTGGCGCCCCTACCTGTACGCGGTGGTGCGCAACACGGCGGCGGACTGGGCGCGCTCCGACCGGCGGCGGGTCCTCACCGCCGAGTTCCAGGAGGGCGATCTGACGGCGCCCGGGCCGGAACTCCCCGACGACCTGGTGACCCGCGCCTACCGGTCGCTCCCGCCGCGCTGGCAGACCGTGCTCTGGCACACCCTGATCGAGGACGAGGCGCCCGAACGGGTCGCGAAGATCCTCGGCACCACCCCCGGCAACGTGGGCGTGCTGGCCTTCCGGGCCCGGGAGGGGCTGCGCAAGGCGTATCTGGCCGCCCACGTCGCGGGCGCCTCGCCCCGCTGCCGCGAGTACGCCGAACCGCTGGCGGCGGCCGTACGGAAGAAGAGCGGCCGCCTGCCGCGGGCGCTGCGCGCGCATCTCGAGTCCTGCCCGAGCTGCGCGCGGGCCCACGGCGAGCTGCTCGACCTCAACGCCACCTTGCGGGCCGCGCTGCCGCTCGCGCTGCTGCCGCTCGCCGCGGGAGGACTGGGGAAGGCCGCCGCTGGTGGTCTGGGGAAGGCCGCCGGAGCGAAGGGGGCCGTCTCCGCGAAGGCGCTGGGCTGGGCGATCCCCGCGGCGGCCGGTGCGGCGGTCACCGCCGTGGCCGTGATCGTGTTCTCCCTGCCGCCGGACCCTCCGCCTACGGCCGCCGTGCCGGCGCGGAGCACGCCACCCGCGCCCGCGGCCTCCTCCGCACCCGCCAGGACCGCGAAAGCCACCCCGAAGCCCACCCCGAAGCCCACCCGGCGACGCACCCCGAAGCCGACCCGGAGCCCCGCGCCGAAACCCACGCCGAAACCCACGCCGAAACCCACGCCGAAGCCCACGTCGAAGCCGACCCGGAGCCCTGCTCCGGAGGCGGTCGCGGGCACCCGGATCACCTACGCGGGCCGGTGCGTCGGCGCGGCGGACGGACGGATCGCGGCACTGCGCTGCGCCGACCCGCGTACGGCCTGGCGCACGGAGGGCGAGCCGCAGCGGTTCCGGCTCGTCAACGTCGTCAGCGGGCGCTGCCTGACGGCGGCGGAGAAGTACGACACCGCCTCCTTCAACGGGGGCGGAATCCGCGCGGCCCGGCTCGCGTCCTGCTCCGGCGCCGAGACCCAGCTCTGGAGCAGGCCCGTCTTCAGCGACGGCGTGCCCCGCCTGGTGAACGTCCCCACCGGCATGGCGCTCTCCGTCGGCAAGGAGTTCGGCGGCAAACGCCCGCCGACCGCGTTCATCCTCTACGGCGCCTACACCGGCTCGGCCGACCAGCGGATCACTCTCGCGTCCGGACGCGACCAGGGAACGCGGTGACCGGGGAGCGCGGAAACCCGGGAGGAACCGGCACACGGCTCCCCGGCGGCGGTATCAACCGTTCGGTTGATTCTCGGGTCATCACGATCCGCGGCCGAGTATGGCCGGTGGATCGATTCGCCCCGGGCGCGGGCGGAAGATCCTTGATCCATGGCAGTCATCGAAGTCACAGACCTCCGCAAGCGGTACGCGGACCTGACCGTTCTGGACGGGGTGTCGTTCTCCGTGGAGGAGGGCGAGATCTTCGGCATCCTCGGGCCGAACGGCACCGGCAAGACCACCACCGTGGAGTGCGTCGAGGGCCTGCGCCGGCCCGACAGCGGGACGATCAGGGTCCTCGGGCTCGACCCGGTCGAGGACGCGCGCAAGGTGCGCGAGCTGATCGGGGTGCAGCTCCAGCAGACCCGGCTGCCGGAGAACATCAAGGTGTGGGAGGCCCTCGACCTGTACGCCTCCTTCTACGCCGAGCCGCGCGACTGGCGGGAGCTGCTGGAGGAGTGGGACCTGGCGGACAAGCGCAACGCCCGCTTCGGCAAGCTCTCCGGCGGCCAGCAGCAGCGGCTGTTCATCGCGCTGGCGCTGGTCGGCAACCCGAAGGTGGCCTTCCTGGACGAGCTGACCACGGGCCTGGACCCGCAGGCCCGCCGTACCACCTGGGAGCTGGTCAAGCGGGTCCGGGCGAACGGTGTGACGGTGGTGCTGGTCAGCCACTTCATGGACGAGGTGGAGGAGCTGTGCGACCGGGTGGCCGTCTTCAACCGCGGCAAGGTCGTGGCGGTCGACACCCCGGCCGGACTGGTCGGCGGCGAGCACCGGATGCGGTTCAGGCTGATGGCGGGGGGCGCGGGCGGCACGGAGGGCGTCGCCGGTCTGGAGGACCTGCCCGAGGTGATCGGGGTGTCCCGCGAGGGGGACCGGGTGGTCGTCACCGGCCGGGGCGACTTCGCCACGGCGGTCACCGCGCACCTGGCCCGCCACCACGTCCTGGTCGGTGACCTCCGCATCGACAGGCGCACCCTGGACGACGCCTTCGCCGCTCTGACCGGCCGGTCCTTCGAGTAAAGGAATCAAGATCATGATGAAGCTCGCCGTCGTCGAGGCCAAGCTGCTGACCCGGGAGCCCGGGGCGCTGTTCTCGCTGCTCATCCCGCTGTTCATCCTGGTGGTGTTCGGAAGCTCGATCGAGCCGGGCGACACCGTGCTGCTGCCGATGGCGCTGGCCATCGCCGTGGGGATGGTGGGCCTCTATCTGCTGCCCACCACCCTGGCCACCTACCGCGAGCGGGGCATCCTGCGGCGGCTGTCGGCCACCCCGGTGCGTCCGGGCAACCTGCTGGTGGTGCAGCTGGTCCTGCAGCTCATCCTCGCGGTGACCGCCTGCGGCCTGCTGCTGGCCGTCGCGGGCACCGTCCTCGGCGCCCACCTGCCCACCGGGGTGCCGTCCGCCGTGCTGGTGTTCCTCCTCGGTACGGCGAGCATGTTCGCGATCGGCCTGCTCATCGCGGCGCTGGCGCCCAACGGCCGGGCCGCCAACGGCATCGGGGTCCTGCTGTACTTCCCGATGGCCTACCTCGCCGGGCTCATGCAGCCCAAGGATCAGATGCCCGCTATGGTGGCCCGCATCGGGGAGTACACCCCTCTGGGCGCTTTCGGGCAGAGCATGCGCGAGATCTGGGCGGGTGCTGCTCCCAGCCCCCTGCTGCTGGGTGTGCTGGCCGGCTACGCCCTGGTCGTCAGCATCGCGGCGGCCAAGTTCTTCCGCTGGGAGTGACGGATGACCGGCCGGCTCGACCGATGGGAACGGTTGCTGGAGCGCCAGATGGCGGCCGCGCCGTACGTGCTGCTGGTGATCTCCACGGTGCTCTCCCTGCTGACCGGCGCGAGCCCCTGGGCCACGCTCGGCCTCACCGCTCTCGCGGTCGCCTGGATGCGGCTCGCGCCGCGGGGCGTGGCCGGCGGTGCGGTCTACGTGGCCGGACTGGTGATCCTGATCGGCGTGCTCTGCACGCAGGGAGTGTGGTTCGCGAGCTTCTTCGGCTTCATCGGATACCTCCACTCCTGGCAGTACCTGAAGGGGAGGTGGCGGCTGGCCGGAGTGGGCGCCACGGCGGCGATCAGCGTCGCGGCCTACAACGGGGGACTGCCCGAGCCCACCCCTTCCGCTGTCTTCACCTACCTGTTCTTCACCGCCGCCATCGTCGCGGCGGTGAGCCTGTTCAGCTTCGTCGGAGAGGTCACCGCCGAGCGGAGCGCCGAGCGCAAGCGCATGGTGGCGCGGCTCGAAGAGGCCATGCGCGAGAACGCCGGACTCCAGGCCCAGCTGCTGGTCCAGGCCCGCGAGGCGGGCGTGATGGACGAGCGGCAGCGCATGGCGGCGGAGATCCACGACACCCTCGCCCAGGGCCTGACCGGCATCATCACCCAGCTCCAGGCGGCCAAGCAGGCCGAGGACTGGCGGCGCAACGTGGACAACGCGATAGGGCTGGCGCGGGAGAGCCTCGCCGAGGCCCGGCGCTCGGTGCACGCGGTGGGCCCCGGCCAGCTGGAGGCGGCGCCGCTGCCCGAGGCGCTGGAGGACGTCGTGGCCCGGTGGGGCGAACTCAACGGGGTACGCGCGGATTTCACCGTCACTGGTACGGTCCGTCCCATGCATCCGGAGGTCGAGGAGACGTTGCTGCGCACGGCGCAGGAGGCGCTGGCCAACGCCGCCAAGCACGCCGGCGCGTCCCGGATCGGCCTGACCCTGTCGTACATGGAGGACGTGGTCACCCTGGACGTGCGCGACGACGGCGCCGGGTTCGACCCGGAGCGCGTCCGCGAGGCCGGCGGGTTCGGCCTGACGTCGATGCGCAAGCGGGTGAGCCGGCTGGCGGGCACCCTGGAGATCGAGTCCGAGCCCGGCGCGGGCACCGCGATCTCCGCGAGCGTCCCGGCGGTGGCCCGTGGCTGAGACTTCCCGGATCTCCGCGAGCGTCCCGGCGGTGGCCCGTGGCTGAGACCCCCGCGACCGCCGGAAACCCGATCCGGCTGCTGATCGCCGACGACCACCCCATCGTCCGCGACGGCATCCGCGGCATGTTCACCGGCGACCCGGGCTTCGAGGTCCTCGGCGAGGCCGCCGACGGCGCCCAGGCCGTCGAGCTCGCGCGGGCGCTGGACCCGGACGTGATCCTCATGGACCTGCGCATGCCCGGGATGGACGGCGTCGCGGCGATCAAGGAACTCGCCCGGACGGGCATCGGGGCGCGCGTGCTCGTCCTGACCACCTACGACACCGATCGCGACGTCCTGCCCGCCATCGAGGCCGGGGCCACCGGATACCTCCTCAAGGACACCGGCCGCGACGAGCTCGTGCACGCCGTGCGTACGGCGGCGCGGGGCGAGGCCGTGCTCTCCCCGTCGGTCGCCACCCGTCTCCTCGGCCAGGTCCGCACCCCCGCCGCCCCGCTGAGCGCCCGGGAACTGGAGATCCTCGTCCTCATCGCCGAGGGCGCCACCAACCGCGAGGTCGCCGCCCGCCTGTTCATCAGCGAGGCCACGGTGAAGAGCCACGTGCTGCACATCTACACCAAACTCGGCGTCAACGACCGCGCGGCCGCCGTCGCCGCGGCCTTCCGCCGCGGCCTGCTCACTCTGGACGGCGGCTGACCGGCCCGGTCCGGCCCTCCGGTGGAGACCGGTCCGGCCCTCCGGCGGAGAGCGGGGAGCGGTCCCGTCCGGGTGCGTCCCTTCCGGCGTGGCCCGTCCGGGTGTGTCCCGGGTGCGGCCCGTTCCTCAGCCGAGGATCTCGGGCACGCCGGGGGCGAGCCAGTGGAGGCGGTCGGCGAGTCCCGCGGCGGTGAAGGCCGCGGTGACCTGGTCGCGGTCCTCGGTGAAGTGCTCCCAGGAGGCGTAGTGGATCGGGCAGACCCGGCGGGCCCGTAGCGAGCGGGCGAGCGCCGCGCCCTGCGCGCCGTCCATGCAGATCAGCTCGCCGCCGCCGAAGTTCTGGATGCGCGGGGCCCCCAGGTGCAGCAGGGCGGTGCCGACGGCGAACCGGCGGCCGATCTCGTCGAGTCCGTCGAAATAGACGGTGTCACCGGAGATGTAGAGGGCCTCGTCCTGGCCGGGCTCCTCGACGACGAAGCCGGTGACGTCGCCGAAGGGACCGTGCACGCCGGGGGTGCCGGTGATCCGCAGGCTCCTGCCGCCGACGGTCAGCTCACGGGTGGCCCACGGCTCCAGGCCGACGGCGCCGCCACCGAGGCGACCGGCGCCGCTGACGGTGGTCAGCACCGGCCGCCCGTCGAGCAGCGTGCGGCCGACGGTGTCCAGGTTGTCGTAGTGCTCGTCATGGCTCAGCAGGACGGCGTCCACCGGCGGCAGGTCGCCGGCCTCGATCGCCGGTCCCGCGGTGCTGCGCAGCACGACGGGACCGTAGTCGTACTCGGCCGGGGCGGGGTCGAAGACCGGGTCGGTGAGCAGGCGCAGCCCGCCGATCTCCAGCAGGACGGTCGCGGTGCCGATGTGCGTGGCGGTGATCTTCATGTGGTTCTCTCCGGTGAGGTGCGTGCCCTGTCCGGGCACGCGGGATCGGCCGGCGGCACGGGTGCGGCCCGGCTGCGGGAAGGGCTGTCGGAAGGACTGCCGTGAGGGGCTGGAAGGACTGCCGTGAGGGGCTGGGAGGGCTTCCGGGAGGCTGTGGGGAGGGCTTCCGGGAGGCTGTGGGGAGGGCTTCCGGGAGGCTGTGGGGAGGGGGCGGGGGAGCGGCGTGCCCGGGGTCAGCAGGGAGCGGTGGTGCGGAACCTGCGCCGGTACTCGCCCGGGGTGGTGCCCAGCCGGTCGCGGAAGACCCGGTGCAGGGTCTCCACCGAACGGAACCCGCAGGCCCTGGCGATGTCGGACGGCAGGCGGCCGGTGCGCTCCAGCAGCCGGCGAGCGGCCTCCAGTCGCATGCTCTCGACGAACGCGCCCGGTGTGCTGCCGGTCTCGGCGTGGAAGACCCGGGCGAAGTTCCGCTCGCTCATCATCATCCGCGCTGCCAGCGCGGGCACCGACAGGTCGGCGTCCAGGTGCTCGCCGATCCACAACCGCAGGTCGCGGATGTCGCCGCGGTCGCCGGGACGCTGCGCCAGCGGCACGCTGAACTGGCTCTGCCCGCCCGGCCGCTGCAGGTACATGACCATCGCGCGGGCGACGTCGAGGGCGACCCGGTCGCCGTGGTCCTCGGCGACCAGTGCCAGGGCGAGATCCATGGAGGAGGTGATGCCGGCGCTGGTCCACATCCGGCCCGAGCGGACGAAGATGGGGTCGGACTCGACGTGGATCTCGGGGTGGTCGGCGGCGAGCCGTCCGACGGTCGCCCAGTGCGTGGTGGCGCGGTGCCCGTCCAGCAGCCCGGCGGCCGCGGTGATGTGCGCGCCCGCGCAGACCGATGCCACCCGGCCCGCCCGGGGGCCCGCCTCGCGCAGCCACGCCACCACGCCCGGGTCGACCTGCGGGACCGGCCCGTCCGGGCCGATCAGCATCCGGCCCGGCACCAGGAGCGTGTCGATCGTCTGAGGCTGCTCGGCGAACTCCTCCTCCACGCAGAGCCGTACGCCCGAGAAGGTCGGCACCGGTCCGCGCCGCTCGCCGGCCAGGCGCACCTCGTAACCTGCGCGCCGCCCGCCCAGGAACTGGCCGGCCATCGCGAAGACCTCGGCGGGGCCGGTCACGTCGAGCGTGTCGACTCCCGGGAACATCGCGATCACGACGACGTGGGGGACGCTGGGGTGGGCACTCATGCCCTCAACTATCGGGTGACCACCGGTTGTCGGCAATGACAGGTCATTGCAGGATCCTGCCATGATCGTCGCAGCGGTGCGTCACGGGTGCTCCCGGGAGCGCGCTGCCCGCACGCCGCGCTCGGGGTTCCACCGCGGGACGGCTCTCGCGCGGGGTTCCTCGGGCGCGCCCCTCCCGCCGCCCATCGCGCATCCATCGGAAACGCCGCACGGATCAACTTTCGGTCGCAGACGCACCTATCGGTGTCCTCGGCGGATATCCCATGCGAAGGGATGGTTCATCGGCTGTTCCGCCTGAATCCGGTTAATTGCCAGAAATGATATGCATGGGCATGGAGCGGAATGGCGGCATGAAAGCCAGATTCCGGACAATCCGTCCGGGTGTCGAGGAGTGGGCGATCTCCGTCCGGGGTGCGGCCCTCGGGGCCGGGACCTCTCGGGCGTGGATCCCCCATGGTCGGGGCGGGGGTCTGGGGGAAATCGGCGGATATTCCCTATCACCCCATCAGCCCTGACAATCCCAACTGCCCTATAGAGATAATCTCTTCAAATAAATAACGATTGGAACGGTCTCGCCAGCTTCGCCTGAAGGCTCCCCTATCTTTTGGTGTCGCCGTGCAGGAATGATCAATGAGGATCATGCACAAGCATCCCTAGAAGGAGCATCGTGTCTGATTCAAGCTGGTTTGATGCTGTTTATAAATGGGCTGTCCACTCCAGTGCGAACGGGTCGTGGCGGGATCTCGTCCCACTGGGCCTGGCCGGACTGCTGGTCTGGGGACTGTGGCTCTACCGGGTGGTCCTGTCCAGGTTGGCCAAGCCGGTCGTGAACGGCCATCGGACGACGGTGTCCGTGGTCGTCCCGTCCTACCGGGAGGATCCCGAGATCCTGGTGCGCTGCCTGGACAGCTGGCTGTCGCAGGACCCCTTCGAAGTGATCATCGTGGTGGACGTCGGTGACACCGAGTGCCACGCCAGGCTCCGCGAGGTGGCGGACGGCCGGCTGCGCGTCCTGGTGTACGAGCACGCGGGCAAGCGCTCCGCCCTGGGCGTGGGCATCCGGGCCGCGATGGGCGAGCTGGTGGTCTTCGCCGACTCCGACACGTGGTGGCAGCCCGGTCTGCTGGAAGCCGTGCAGATGCCCTTCGAGGACCCGGCGGTCGGCGGGGTCGGCACCCAGCAGAACGTGTACCAGCGGACCACCAGCGTCTGGCGGCGGATCGCGGACTGGCTGGTCAACCTCCGCTACTACGACTACGTGCCGGCGATGGGCAGCAGGGGCGGGGTGGCCTGCCTGTCCGGCCGGACCTCCGCCTACCGGCGCTCGGCCATCCTGCCGGTCGTCCACCACCTGGAGAACGAGTTCTTCCTCGGCCGCCGGTGCGTCGCCGGCGACGACGGCCGGCTGACCTGGCTCGTCCTCGCCTCCGGGTACAAGACCGTGCACCAGTCCACGGCCCGCGCCGTCTCGATGTTCCCCGACTCCTTCCGCGCCTTCGTCAAGCAGCGCGTCCGGTGGAGCCGCAACTCCTACCGCTGCTATCTGACCGCGCTGTGGAAGGGGTGGCTGTGGAAGACCCCGCTGGTCACGAAGGTGACCGTGCTGCAGATCCTGCTCACCCCGGTGACCATGGGGATCACGCTCGCCTACCTGCTCTTCAGCCGGCTGGAGCTCACCCCGCAGGGAATCGGGCTGGCCCTCGGCTGGGTGCTCCTCGGCCGGGGCGTCCGCGGCTGGTCGCACCTGCGCCGCCACCCCGGCGAGATCGTGCTGCTGCCGCTGCTCTGCCTGGTGGTCATCATGATCGCGCTGCCGATCAAGCTCTGGGCGTTCGTGACGATGAACAAGCAGGGCTGGCTGACCCGCGCCTCCGACCAGGTGGGCGGTGCGGGCCAGAACGCCGCCACCCTCAAGGGCGTGGGCTGACATGGCTCAGGTGATCCGCTCGCTTCTGGCCGCCGCGGCGCTGACGCTCGGGTCGGGGACCGCCCTGGCGGCCGGGGCCGCCCCGCCGGCGGTCTCCGCCACCGGTCCCGTGACGGCTCCGGCGGCCGGGGCGGTCCCGGCCCTCGCGCGGGAGGTCCCGGTGGAACCCGCGGGGCCGGGGCTCGAGGAGGGCTCGGACCCGCAGGAGAGCCCCCCTCCCGCGGACGAGCCGGCCCCGGCGGCCGCGCCCACGCGCCCGTCCAGGGCGACGCCCACCTCCAGTGCGACGCCCGAGCCGGCGCCGAAGGCCGCTCCCACCCGTACGGCCCCCACCCGCACGCCTCCCGCGCGCGCATCCGAGGCTCCGCCGGAGGCCGGTGCGCGGCCCCGCGTGACGCAGAAGGCCCGGACCTCCCCGACCGGTGGTCCGCAGGCGGAGGCCGGCGAGGAGCCGGACGCCGCCCCGGCTCCGATCGAGGAAGCGGTCATGGCGGACGAGGAGACCCTGAAGGCCGGTACGGTGCCGGCGGCGGACGCCGAGGCGCAGGCGATGCTGGTCGACGTCGAGGACCAGCGGATCGTGCAGGTCCGGGCCGCCCTCACGGCCCTGATGCAGACCGGCGGCACGGCGGCCGCGCAGCGCAAGCGGCCCCAGGTCTTCGTCTCGGCGCACGGCAGGACGCTGGTGCTCCCCGCGCGCAGCACCAGCGCGCCGTACACCGTCAGGGACCTGGCGGCCGTCGAGGACGGCCGGTACCTGCGGAAGCTGAAGGACGGCTCCTACCTGCTCGGCGTGCACGTCTTCGTGGCGGACGGGGCGACCCTGCAGCTGCGGGGTCCGCTGACACTGCGGATGGGCAGCCTGCCCGGCTCGTTCAGCTCGGTCATCGCCTTCGGCGGGGACATCGAGATCAGGGGGACGGCGGAGCGGCCCGTGCGGATCACGAGCTGGGACGTCCGGACCCGGCGGCCCGACCGGACCACGACCGACGGCCGCGCCTACATCCGGGCCGTCGGCGGCAACTTCGAGATGGAGCACGCGCACGTCTCCCACCTGGGGTTCTGGAGCGGCCGTACCGGGGGCATCGCGCTCACCGGCACCGAGCGGCCGGCCAGCGAGTACCGGCACCGGACCAAGGAGCAGCGCCACCGCGACAAGCGGGAACGCCTCGCCGCCGCCGGGACCGGCCGGGGCGGGAGCGACTTCGGCGACGTCGAGACCAGCCCGATCGGTCCCGGCACCGCCACGCACGTGCTCGCCGACGAGCTGGTGTCCGGGTCGATCCGGCACAGCACCGTCACCGGCGACGCCTACGGCCTGTTCGTGTCCGGCTCCAGCCAGACGCGGATCATCGACAACGAGATCACCGGCAGCCTGGTGCACGGCGTGTTCATGCACCGGTTCACGAAGAACGCGGTGATCGAGGAGACCAGGGTGACCGGCAGCGGCGGCGACGGGTTCGTCCTGTCGCGGGCCACCGAGAAGGTGCGGATCACGAAGTGCGTCGCGGAGCGGAACGGGCACAACGGCTTCACGCTCAACGGCCGGGCGCTCGCCCACGGCCCGTCCGCGAGCGGCGAGTCGCTCGCCGTCTTCGGTGACAGCTCGGTCAACGACAGCGTCGCCCGCGACAACGGCAGGTACGGCATCGAGGTGCTCGGCGGCACCCGGCTGGCCGTGCACACCAGCGAGGTCGTCGGCGGCGACATGGGCGTCGTGGTGCGCGAGGGCGCCAGCGAGGTGCAGATCTCCGGCAACAAGCTGGTGGACCAGCGGCGCCAGGCGATCGCGCTGCGCGACGGGGCGACCGGCGCGCACGTGGCGGGCAACACGATCACGGGGACCGTCACCGGGATCTACGTGCGCGACTCCACCGGCAGGATCGTCGGCAACAAGATCACGACCCTGTCGAAGCCCGACGCCCACGGCATCACCGTGATCGGCGCCGCCGACGGCACGGAGATCACCCGCAACACCGTCGCCGGCTCGGGGACCAGCGCGATCAGCGTCGCACGGGCCGACGGCGAGGTGGACAAGCGCGACAACGACGAGGAGCGGTGGCGGGACACCTCGTCGTTCTGGGTCAAGGCCAGGCGCTACGTCAAGCCCATGAACGTGATCTGGGCCGGCGTCATCCTCCTGGTGGTCGTGTCGGCGCTCCGGTCCCGCGCCGCCGTCGAACGGAGGCGGAGCCGGGCCGGTGATCCCTACGGCCCGCAGCGGGTGCTCGAGGAGCGGCCCGTCACGGAACTGCGCCCGGCCGGCGTGAACGGCACCGTGAACGACGCGGTGAACGGCACGGTGCACGACACCGTGCCCGGAGCGGACCGCGCGGCGCGTGCCGACGGCGCCCGGCGCCGCCAGCCGTCCCTGACCGGGCACGCGGTCCCCGCGCCCACGTCGGGGGGCAGGGCATGAGCGGCTCACGGCGCAGGAAGAGCCGCACACTCCTGGTGGTCCTGGTGCTGAGCCTGGTCGCCGCCGGCACCTGGGCGTACCTGTCCTACGTCGACCGGCCCGCCCCGACCCCCGGCGTCGACCAGGTGTCGCAGGCGGAGGCCCAGCAGCAGTCGACGCTGGTCGACCAGGAGAGCCTGCGGATCATGCAGACCCGCGCGACCCTGTCGTCGGCGCTGGCCCGGGGCGGGCCGGCCGCCGCGCAGGCGCGCGTGCCGCACATCTCCAGCTCGGCCAACGGCCGGACGCTGGTGCTGCCGCAGCGCCGTGAGCCCTACCGGGTCGCCGACCTGGAACGGCTGGGCGGGGAGCAGTTCCAGAAGCAGTCGGACGACTCCTACGTGCTCGGCATCAACGTGTTCCTCGGCCCCGGGGCCAAGCTGGTGCTGCAGAACGCGACCGGCCCGCTGGTGATCCGGATGCGCAGCGAACCCGGGACGTTCGTCTCCGTCGTGGGCTTCGGCGCGAGCATCAGGATCAACGGCTCGGCGCAGAACCCGGTGCGGATCACCAGCTGGGACTCCCAGGCCAGGACGGCGGACACGAAGGTCTCCGACGGCCGGGCCTACCTGCGCGCCGTCGGCGGAGAGCTGAAGATGGGCCACGCGTCGGTGGAGCACCTCGGCTTCTGGAGCGGCCCGACCGGCGGGCTGGCGCTGACCGGCAGCGACCGCCCGACCCGGAACGCGGAGCGGGCGGCGCCCGCCGCACGGGCTCCGGCCGCTTCCGCGCAGCGGCTGCTCCTGCCGAACGGCCTGCTCGTGCCCAGCAGGGGAGGCGACGACGAGATCGAGATCACCGACGGGACGGGCGGCGGCAAGGTCGCCTACCGGCTGCCCGAGGCGAACCTGGTCACCGGCGTCATCACCGACACCGAGGTCGTCGGCAACGCGTACGGGATCTTCATCACGGCCTCCGACGAGACCCGGATCGTCAACGTGTCGGTCACCGGCAGCCTGGTCCACGGCGTGCTGCTGCACCGCTTCGCACGCAACGCCTCCGTCGAGAACACCACCGTGACCGCCAGCAGGGGCGACGGGTTCGTGCTGTCGCGGGGGACGCAGAACGTCACGATCACCGGCTCGCGGGCCGAGCGCAACACCGGCAACGGTTTCACGATCAGCGGCCTGCCGCTGGCCCGGGAACCGTCGGCGTCCGGCGAGTCGCTGCGCAGCTTCGGCGGCAGCTCGCTGATCAGCAGCACGGCGCGGGACAACGGCCGCTACGGGGTGGAGATCCAGGGCGGCGTCAAACCCGTCGTGCAGACCACCGAGGTGGTCGGCGGGGAGATGGGCATCGTGGTGAGCAAGGACGCGACCGACGTCCAGATCTCCGGCAACCGCCTGCGGGGCCAGCGCAGCCAGGGCATCGCGCTCCGCGACGGAGTGCTGTCGGCCAGAGTCAGCGGCAACATCGTGCGGGACACGCCGACCGCCATCTACGTCCGGGACTCGAAGGCCACCGTCTCGGCCAACACGGTGCAGTCGGCGTCGCTGCACGCGATCTCCGTGCTCGGCGCGGCCGAAGGCACCCGGATCGAGGGCAACACCCTCGGCGGCGCCGGCCGCAGCGCGCTCGACACCGGCCGGGCCAGAGGAGAACCGGCCGTCACGCGGAACAACGTGGACGGCTGGCAGGACACGGCCGGCTTCTGGACGACGGTCAGACGGATCGCCAAGCCGATGAACCTGATCTGGTTCGGAGTGATCCTCCTCATCGTGGTCGCGGCGTTCCGGTCGCTCGGCGGCGACGGTCCGCGGGTCGGCCGCCGTTTCGTCGACCCGTACGGCAAGCAGACCCTGTTGGAGGAGCGGCCGGTCCGCATCCTGCGCACCGCCGGTTCAGAGGTCCCGGCGGGGAGGAGTTGAGCGATGCGCCTGGACATCGACAGAAGGACGCTGACGGGCATGCTCTCCGGAGCGGTGATCACGGTGGTGGTCGTGGTCCTGCTCCACACCCTGTTCGGCGGAGGCGCCGGCCCGGGCACCTCCGTCGAGGACATCCGGCCGAAGGCGGAGGGCACCTCGGAGGAGAAGGGGGTGTCCCGGGTGGAGGACGACGGTGAGGAAGAGGCCGAGGCGTTCACCCCGTCGCAGGAGCCGCCGGGGATCCCGGTCCCCGTGGGGGAGGGCGTGATCGACTGCCCCGAGGCCACGGTGACGGTCGGTGACGCCGAAGGGCTCGCCGAGGCGCTGGAGGCCGCCGAGCCGGGCACGGTGATCGCCCTGGAGCCGGGACTCTACGCGGGCAGGTTCGTGGCCGCGACCCCGGGCACGGAGGAGGAGCCGATCTTCGTCTGCGGCCCGCCGGAGGCGGTCGTCGACGGCGGCGGCGTCAAGAAGGGCTACGCCTTCCACCTGGACCAGGTCAGCCACTGGCGGCTCGTCGGCTTCACCGTCCGCAACAGCCAGAAGGGCGTGATGGCCGACCGGACCAGCCACACGGTCATCCAGGGCCTGACCGTCCACGACATCGGGGACGAGGCCGTCCACCTGCGGAACTTCAGCAGCGACAACACCGTGCAGTACTGCACGGTCTACGCGACCGGCCTGCGCCGGGAGAAGTTCGGCGAGGGCGTCTACCTCGGCACCGCCGAGAGCAACTGGGGCACCTTCTCCGGCGGGCAGATGGACCGCAGCGACCGCAACCTCGTGCGCGGCAACGTCATCCGGGCCACCGCCGAGGCGGTC
This sequence comes from Planomonospora corallina, assembly GCF_042650625.1. Lineage (NCBI taxonomy): Bacteria > Bacillati > Actinomycetota > Actinomycetes > Streptosporangiales > Streptosporangiaceae > Planomonospora > Planomonospora corallina. The sequence goes on along the minus strand of NZ_JBHSBM010000003.1, from coordinate 17,502 downwards.
GACGTCAAGGAGGGCACCTCCGGCGGCCGCATCGTCGGCAACGTCTTCGACGGTTCCGCCCTCGCGGGTTCCAAGCACAACGACTCGTGGGTCGACGTCAAGGGCAACGGCTACCTCATCGAGGGCAACACCGGCAGCGACACCAGCGCCGACGGCTTCCAGACCCACGAGATCGTGGACGGCTGGGGCACCCGCAACGTGTTCCGGGCCAACGTCATCGACCTCGGCGGCTCGGGCGGCGTCGGGATCAACGACACGGTCGGCGGAAACACGATCTCCTGTGACAACGAGGTCACCGGCGGTCCGCTCACCAAGAAAGACGGCTGTTCCTGAGGGACCCGTACGACGCGAGAGGAAGACATCGACATGAGCCAGACCGAATCCCCCCGGCTGACCGTGATCGGGACCGGCTATCTCGGGGCGACGCACGCGATCTGCATGGCCTCGCTCGGCTACGACGTGGTCGGTCTCGACGTGGACGAACGCAAGATCCGCAAGCTCCGGTCCGGAGAGGTGCCGTTCTTCGAGCCGGGCCTGCCCGAGCTGCTGGCCAAGACCATGGACTCGGGCCGGCTGAGGTTCACCACCTCCTACGAGGAGGCGGCCGAGCACGGCGACGTGCACTTCGTCTGCGTGGGCACCCCGCAGCAGCCCGGTCTGGACGCCTGCGACCTGAGCTACGTCGAAGCGGCCGTGCGCGGCCTGGCTCCGCACCTGACCCGGCGCTGCCTGGTGGTGGGCAAGTCCACCGTCCCGGTCGGCACCGCCGGGCGGCTGACCGGCCTCCTGCACGAGCTGGCCCCCGCCGGACAGGAGGTGGAGCTGGCCTGGAACCCGGAGTTCCTGCGGGAGGGCTTCGCGGTCGACGACACGCTCCACCCGGACCGGCTGGTCTTCGGCGTCGCCTCGGAGTGGGCCCGCGCGCGGCTGACCGCGGCGTTCCAGCCCATCCTCGACCTCGGCACACCGGTCGTGGTCACCGACCTGGCCACCGCCGAGCTGGTCAAGGTGGCCGCCAACTCCTTCCTGGCCACCAAGATCTCCTACATCAACGCGATGGCGGAGGTCTGCGAGGCCACCGGGGCCGACGTCCGCGACCTGGCGCGGGCCCTCGCCCACGACGACCGGATCGGCGGCCGGTTCCTCCAGCCGGGGCTCGGCTTCGGCGGCGGCTGCCTGCCGAAGGACATCCGCGCCTTCGCGCACCGGGCGGAGGAGATCGGCGTCGGACAGGCCGTGTCGTTCCTCCGCGAGGTCGACGCGATCAACCGGCGCCGCCGTTCACGGACCATCGACCTGGTCAGGGAGCTGCTCGGCGGCCGTCTCGACGGCGCGAGGGTCGCCTGCCTGGGCGCGGCCTTCAAGCCCGACTCCGACGACATCAGGGACGCGCCGGCCCTGGACGTGGCCAGGACGATGCACGGGCTGGGCGCCACCGTCCGGGTGTACGACCCGGCCGCGCTGGACAACGCCCGCCGTGCCTACCCGGAGCTCAGGTACGGCACGAGCGCGATGGACGTGGCCCGGGACGCGGACGTGGTGGTCCTGCTCACCGAGTGGACCGAGTTCCGCCAGATCGACCCCGCGGTGCTGGCGAAGGCGGTCCGGCACCCCCGGATCGTGGACGGCCGCCACGCGCTCGACGCGGACGCCTGGCGTTCGGCGGGCTGGGAGTACCGCGCGCTGGGCCGCCCCTGAACACGGCCGGCGGCCGGTGCGCGGGCGAGGCCGTGCGCTCAGTGCCCGAGGCATTCGGCGGCGGCCTGCTCCAGCACCGCGAGCCGGCCGCGGGCCTCGTCCCCGCGGGGCCACAGGACGGCCAGTGTCGTGACGCCGAGCTGCCCGTACCGGCCCAGGCAGTCGCGGAACGCCTCGATCGAGGCCAGCGGGCGCTCGCCGCCGTACCCCAGCACCGCCAGGCGGGGCAGTGTGCCGGGGTCGCGTCCCTGCTCCGCGCAGACCTCGTCCAGCAGGGCGAGCTGCCGCCGTACCTCGGCGTGGGGCGTGCCGGCGTAGACGGCCGGGTCCTGGCCGACGTCCTGGGTGATCCACAGGTCGGCGAGGCGGGCGGCCACTTCCATACCGCGCCTGCCGGTGGCGGCGACCGCCAGCGGCGGCCTGCGGGGCGTGCCGCCGCCGAGGGCGACCCGGTGGGCGGCGAAGTACCGGCCGGTGCGGTCGGTCTCGGCCCGGGTCAGCAGCAGGTCGGTGAGCTCGGCCCACTCGGCGAACCGCGCCGTGCGCTCGGCGCGGGTGAGCGGGGCGCCGCCGAAGGCGCCGGAGTCCCCGCCGGGCCCTCCGGCGCCGATGCCCAGCACGAAGCGGCCCTCGGACAGGGCGTCGAGGCTCAGCGCGGCCTTGGCGGAGGTGACCGGATGGCGGAAGTTCGGCGCGGTCACCATGGTGCCCACGCCGATGCGCGAGGTGGCCGCCGCGACGGCCGCGAGCGTGGTGTAGGCCTCGTGCCAGACGGGCCGGCCGTCCAGGTTCAGGTGGTCGTACAGCCAGCCCCGGCCGAGGCCGAGCTCTTCGGCTCTGCGCCACTCCTGCCGCATCACCGGCCACGGCGAGTCCGGCCACATGATCACATCGAGGTTCACGGAGGTCCACCGTTCCGGTCGGTGGCCGGAGGTCTGCTCCGGCCGGTTCATGACAGACGGTCGGGCATGGTACGCGGCTTCCGCGGTGACGGGCGACCCGCCACCGGCCGCGGCCGGTGGCGGTGGCCCGCGTCCGGCCCGGCCCGGCGTCAGGTTGCGGCGTCGACGAGGGCCTGGAGCAGGCGCTGGGGGTCCTCGGCCAGCCGGTTGCACACGTACAGCCACCATTCGGTGCCGAAGACGACGTACTCCCGGGTGGGGTGCCCCCTCTCGGCCATCGCGGCGAGCCGGTCGGGCCCGAGGCCGAGCAGGGTCTCGAACTCCCAGGGCACGTCGCCGTGGCCCGGTGCGCCGAGATGGCGGTCGATGTGGTCGATCAGCTCCCGGTCGTGGGTGGCGAACGAGCACGGATGCCCCGAGGCGGCCAGCAGTTCGGCGTAGCGCAGGTAGGCGGTGGTCAGGGCCTTGTCCCCGCGCGCGTAGGCGACGGTCTCCGGCTCCAGGAAGGCGCCCTTGACCAGGCGGATCCGGCCCGGCAGGTCGAGCAGCGCCGGGCCACCCGGCGGGCGACGCCGCCGATCAGCGGGTCCGCGGGCACCCGCCATTTGAGGTCCTCGTCCAGCGCGAGCCTGCGCAGGACCTGGGCCGCCCGTTCGGACGTCTCCTCGACGCGGGGGGCGGGGTTGCTCGTCATCGTGCGCCTACCTGTGGAGATGAAGGAAAAGTGAGCCGCAGTCGCCGGTCCTCGCGGATCCGTTCGCCCTGCGGATCCAATCTCGCAGAGGGACGCCCGTCGCGAGAGTGGCAGGAAAGCCGATTAAGCTGAAATTCCTGCCACTCCGTGTTCCGCCCCCGTACCGCTCAGGAGAACCCCGGATGCTGCGCGATGTCGCCGTGCTCGCCCTCGACGGCGGGCACGCGTTCGAGCTGGGCGTGTTCTGTGAGATCTTCGGGATCGACCGCGGGGACGACGGACTGCCCGTCTACGACTTCGCGGTCGTATCGCCCTCGGGCCCGAGCGTGCGGACGAGGCACGGTTTCCGGGTGGAGACCCCGTACGGCCTGGAGCGGCTGGAGTCGGCCGATCTCATCGGTGTCCCGGCGTCGGACCCCGCCGTCCGGCACCCGCCGGAACTGTACGAGGCGCTCCGGGCCGCGGTGGCGCGCGGCGCCCGGGTGCTCAGCATCTGCTCCGGCGCCTTCCTGCTCGGTGAGGCCGGTCTGCTGGACGGCCGCCGCTGCACCACGCACTGGCGCTACGGCGCGGAGCTCGCCCGCCGCTACCCGAAGGCCCGGGTGGAGGTGGACGTCCTCTTCGTCGACGAGGATCCGGTGATCACCGGTGCCGGGACCGCCGCCGGCATCGACACCTGCCTGCACCTGGTGCGCAAGGAGCAGGGCAGCGCCGTCGCGGGCGACATCGCCCGGCGCATGGTGGCGCCTCCGCACCGGGAGGGGAACCAGGCCCAGTACGTCAAGCGTCCGAACGCCGGGTCCGGGGCCGGGCCGTTCTCCTCCTTGCAGGTCTGGCTGGAGGCCAACCTGCACGAGGAACTGACCGTGGAGATCATGGCCCGCCAGGCGCGCATGTCGCCGCGCACCTTCGCCCGGCGCTTCCAGCAGGAGATGGGCACCACCCCGCTCCAGTGGCTCACCGGCCAGCGCATCCTGCTCGCCCAGCGGGAACTGGAGAACACCGACGAGCCGATCACCACGATCGCGGAACGGGCCGGATTCGGCTCGACCGCCACGCTGCGCCACCACTTCGCCCAGCGCCTGGGAACCACCCCGAACGCCTACCGGCACGCCTTCCGGGGACGGGTGAATAGCCGTTGATCCCTTTCATCCCCTCGTGCGACCATCCTGCGATGGAACGAGTCCCACCTCCCGAGGAGATCGACGCGGGCCCCGTCGTCCTCCGCCGGGTGACCGAGGCCGACGCCGAGGGCGTCGCGGCGGCGGTCGGCGAGTCGATCGCCCATCTGCGGCCCTGGATGCCCTGGGCCCATGACGGGCATTCGCTCGACGACGCCCTCGGCTGGGTCCGGCGCTCCGAGGAGGGCTGGGCCGAGGGCACCGAGTTCAACTACCTCATCCGCCTCGCGGACGGCACGGTCGCCGGGTCCATCGGGCTGATGGCCCGCGTCGGCCCCGGCGCCCTGGAGATCGGCTACTGGCTGCACGCCGGTCACACCGGCCGCGGGTACGCGACGGCCGCGGCCGGGGCGCTCACCGCCGCAGGGCTCGCGCTGCCCGGGATCGAGCGGATCGTGATCAAGCACGACGCGGCGAACCACGCGAGCGGCGCCGTACCCCGGCGTCTCGGCTACCGCGAGGTGGAGCGCGTCGCCCGGGACCCGGTCGCGCCCGCGGAGACCGGCGTCGACGTGGTCTGGGAGACGCGGGGCTGAGGGCCGGTCGCCGGGAGGATCCCGGGGCGCGGGAGAACGGGGTCAGGCGGGCGGCGCGGTCCCGCCGGTCCGGTGGCCGGCGTAGCCGTCCCAGTCGGCCCCGTTGGTCATGTCCCGCCAGGTGGGCCATGACCGGCCGGTGACCTGGCGGACGAGTTCGCCGGGCAGGCTGAACGGCGGTGCCTTGTGGGGTTTGGCCGTCGCCTGGGCGACGATGGCGTCGCGGAGCACGGCGGCGGCGTGCAGGCGGGGGAGGGCGGCGTCCACGCGTCCGGTGTACTCGGCCGGCAGGGCGGGGCCGGCCAGCCCGAGGTCGTAACCGGCGCCGATGGTGACCAGCGCGATCTCGGGCCGTTTGCGGCAGGCGATGTCATGGACCAGGTGCAGGGCGATGGCGTCCCAGACGACCTCGACCTTCTCCGGTGCGAGCCCTCGCCGGGTGAGCCAGTCGGCGGCCAGGTCGGCGCCGTCGAGGTCGAAGCGCTGCTCGCCGTCGCCCGGCTCGCTGAGGCCGAGGTCGTGCAGCACGCAGCCGAGGAACAGCAGCTCGTCGTCGTAGTCGTGGCCGGGCCGGAGCCCCCGCTGCTCGCCGAGGAGGCGCCCGTACAGGTAGGTGCGCATGCTGTGGTTGAAGATCGACACGTCCTCGACGCTCCGGGCGAAGCGGATCGCCTCCAGCGCCAGCGGGGTCCTGGGGAGCGGCAGGTCGCGGTAGGGGTCCACAGGCGTTCAGCCTTTCTGGGCGTGGGCGTGGGCGTGGGCATGGGCGTGGGCGTGGGCGTGGGGTCGCAGGGCGCGCAGGGCGAGCAGTCCGCCGATGACCGGGACGAAGGCCCGCGAGCGGACGGCGGACGTGGCGGACGGGCTCAGCGAGGCCGCCACGATGACGGTCATGTAGGCGACGCCGTGCACCGGGCCGCCGTACGTGGTGATCACCTCGGCGTGCACGGTGAGCAGGTTGGCCAGCAGGACGGCCAGGGAGACGGTCTCGACGGCGGTCGCGACGCGCAGCAGCCGCATGCCTCAGCCCTCGGCCCCGGGCCGGACGATCATCATGATCACGACGATCGTCCAGAGCAGGTTGTACAGGCCGGAGAGCATGGACAGCGTGCGCAGCGGCGCGGCGGGGCCGGGCGTGCCGAGCGCCACCCGCTGGCGCGGGACGATCTGCGTGGCCAGCAGGCCCGCAGCTCCGGCGGCGAGGATCATCGACAGGATGATCCAGACCTCTCCCATCCGCCCCTGCACGGCCGCGAGGACGAGCCCGGCCGCCGGGACGATGAGGCCGGCGACGGCGTAGCCGCGGGTGACGCGGTGCAGCGCGGCCGCGACGGCGGGTGCGCGTCCGTCCGGGCCCGGAGCGGCGCCCGCGGGAGCGGCTGCGGCCTCCGCGGGAACGGTCGCGGCGCCCACGGGGACGGTCGCGGCCTCCGTGGGAGCGGTCGCGGCGAGGGGCGCGTAGCGGGGGAACAGGCTCGTCGCGACGGCGGACCCGCCGATGAACACGATGGCGGCCAGGACGTGCAGGGACAGCAGGACGTCTTCCAGCATGGACGGCTCCTCCGACCTTCAGGTTGCCTGAAGCCTAGCCCATGCTTCAGCCAGCCTGAAAGCCGGGTCGCATGAGGGGGAGTCGCCGGACGCGCCGGACGTGCCGCCGAGGAGAGGACGTGCCGCCGAGGAGAAGGGGTCAGCCTGCGGCGCCGCGGAAGGCGGCCCGGACGGCCTCGCCCACCTGCCGACGCGCCGGATCGGAGCCCGGGCCGAAGAGGCGCTCGTCCACCCCGGCCACCGCCTCCCGCGCCGCCCGCAGCAGGCGCGTGCCCTCCGGTGTCACCTCGATGGCCGACGCCGAACCGGCGCGGGCGCTGCTGTCACGCACCAGCCCGGCCCGCTCCAGCGCCTTCACCGCCGTGTGCACGCTCTGCACGGTGATCCCCGACATGCGCGCCAGGTCGCTGAACGACACCCCGGGCACGGCCGCGATGTGCCCCAGCAGCCCCAGCCTGCTCACCGTCAGCTCCAGCGGTGCCAGCGCCGCGTTCAACTCCGCCTCGACCTGGCGCGCCAGCGTCAGGACCACGATCGAGGTGCTGGTCACAGGCGGGGCGGGACGAGAGGGCTCAGACACCGTTCCAGTGTCCCCGGCCGGACGACCGCTTCGCACGGAGCCGGGGACTCCGTGACCGCTTCGCACGGAGCGGGGACCCCGGCGCCGGGGGCCGGCTCCGCCGGGAACGGGATCGCCCTGCCGGGTGCGCCTCAGCTCACCGCCTGCTTCACCAGCGCGGCGATCCGCGCCTCCACCTCGGGCGTCACCTCGGTCAGGGCGAAGGCGGTCGGCCACATCATGCCCTCGTCCAGCTTCGCCGGGTCGTTGAAGCCGAGCGTCGCGTAGCGCGACTTGAACTTCTCCGCGCTCTGGAAGAAACAGACGATCTTGCCGTCCAGCGCGTAGGCGGGCATCCCGTACCAGAGCTTCGGCGCGAGGACCGGGGCGTTGGCCCTGACGACGGCGTGGACGCGCTCGGCCATGACCCGGTCCGAGTCCTGCATCTCGGCGATCTTCGCGAGCACGTCCCGCTCGGCCTCCGCGGCCTTGTCCGCCCGCGAACTGCGGCGCGCCGCCTTCTTCATCTCCTGGGCGTGCTCCTTCATCGCGGCCTTCTCCTCGGCCGTGAACCCCTCGTACGCGCCGGTCCCGGTGCTGCTCATCGTGTTCTCCTCCGTCGTTCTCGGTGTGAGACAAGAGTGCCCGTCCGTATTGATACATCCGCTATGCGATGACGATGCGATGGCATCGGGGGAGGCCAGAGCTCTGGACCGGGGCCCCGCCGCGTGAGATCACCTCACCTCGGCGGGCACCCGCTCATCGCCCGAGGACTCCTCCGCCGGTGGGACCGCGAGGAGCCCGTGAGGGTGACGACCGAGGTCGTGGGCGGCGGAACGGCGGGCATGGGGACGGCGTCCGTGCGGTTGTCCGGCCAGCGCCAGGAACACCGCGAACGGAAGGGGGATGAGCCCGGCCGCACCGAGCCGTGCCGCCGGGCCCCGTCCGCGCCGGAGCGGGAGGACCACGTCGATCACGACCACCGACGCCACTGAGGACGCCGGTCACCGCCAGGAGGAACATGACGGGAGCCGCGTGATCGAGCGTCGTGTACTCGCAGTTGACGAGACCGGGTTCGGCGAGGTCCTCCGTACTCCTGCAGTCCATCGGCACCTACTCGGTCAGCAGCCACCACGCCAGATGGAGCGGCATGCCCGCGGGCACACCGAGGCCCAGGCTGACCAGGGCGGGAGCCCAGAGGCCGCTCCTCGCCCGTCTCCTGCGCGGAGAAGGCGCGCCGGTCCTGTGCACGGTCATCGAAACGTCCTCCGCTCCCGGCGGGATGAGGCGTCGGCCCGCCCGCCCCTGTGGTTTTCCGCAGCCCCGGAACGGCCATGCGCACCATTCCGCACCTATCATGATCGTTCGTAGCCTTCGAGGCATGACGGATTGGCTGATCGAACTGATGGAGATCCTCGGAGCGCCGGGTGCGGGTCTGGCGATCGCGCTGGAGAACCTCTTCCCGCCCCTCCCCAGCGAGGTGATCCTGCCGCTGGCCGGTTTCGCCTCCTCCCGGGGTGAGATGAGCCTGCTGAGCGTGCTGGCCTGGACCACGGCGGGCTCGGTCGTGGGCGCGCTGGCGCTGTACTGGGCAGGCGCCCTGCTCGGCCGCGAGCGCATGCTGGCCCTGGCCGCCGGAATCCCGCTGCTGAAGGTCTCCGACATCACCAGGACCGAGGCGTGGTTCCTCGAGCACGGCCGCAAGACCGTGTTCTTCGGGCGCATGATCCCCATCTTCCGCAGCCTCATCTCGATCCCGGCCGGGGTGGAGCGCATGCCGCTGGGCGTCTTCACGCTGCTGACCACGGCCGGCAGCCTCATCTGGAACACGGTCTTCGTGCTGGCCGGCCACGCCCTGGGCGCGAACTGGTCGCTGGTCGAGACCTACGTCGGGATGGGCACCAACACGGTGATCGGCCTGGTGCTGCTGGCCGTGCTCGTCTTCGTGGGCACCAGGCTGGCGGAACGGCGCAAGGGGCGGCATGCGCTCCGCGGCTGAGGGACCGCAGCCGCCGAGGACGGTGGTCCGCGCCCGCGCCGGTGTCACCGCCGAGGCTCGCGGAGATGACATCATGGTCGCCGTGTGCGTGCACGGTGACGGTGCGGGCGGGGCGGTGCCGCCGTGCGGGTGACCCTGGCCGAGGACTCGACCCTGCTCCGCGAGGGGCTCGTGCGGCTGCTGGAGGACGAGGGCCACGAGGTGCTCGCCGCCGTCGGTGACGGGCAGGCGCTGGTCGAGGCGGTGGAGGCGCGGGAGCCCGACGCGGTCGTCGTGGACGTGCGGATGCCGCCCACGCACACCGACGAGGGCCTGCGCGCCGCCCTGGAGATCAGGCGCCGCCGGCCGCGGGTGAAGGTGCTGGTGCTGTCGCAGTACGTGGAGAAGAAGTACGCCACCGAGCTGATGAGCGGGGACATCGACGGCGTCGGCTACCTGCTCAAGGACCGGGTGGCGCAGGTCGGCGACTTCCTGGACGCGCTGGAGCGGGTGGGCGCCGGGGGCACGGCCTTCGACCCGGAGGTGGTGCGGCAGCTCCTGGCCCGCACCAGCCACACCGATCCGCTGGCCCGGCTGACCGGCCGGGAGCGCGAGGTGCTGGAGCTGATGGCGCAGGGGCTGACCAACGCCTCGATCGCCCAGACGCTGCACGTGTCGCAGAGCGCGGTGGAAAAGCACGTCAACGCGCTGTTCGACAAGCTGTCGCTGTCCCACACCACCGGCTACAGCCGCCGGGTCCTGGCCGTCCTGCGCTACCTCGGCTCCTGAGGCCGTACGGAGGCCGCGCAAGCCGTACGGAAAGAGACACGAGGAGGACCTGATGACAGACCCCATGGACGGTACGGCAGCCGGCAGGCCGGTGGGTGAGCCGCCGCTGGTGGGAGCCCTCCGGCTGCCGGACGGCTCCTGGATCCGCGGCCGCGGCCTGCGCCGTCCGCTGCCGGAGGGGCCGGAGCCCGACTTCGGCCTCTACCTCGGCTCCGACCGGCTCCGCCGCCGCCACGCGAGCGGGCTGCGGTGGCCGCACGAGTGGATCGAATGGCCCGACTTCCTCCTGCCCCGCGACCGTGATCTGGCCGTACGGCGGATCCGCGACCTGCACGAGCGGGCACGGGCGGGCGCCGCGGTGGAGGTGGCGTGCGAGGGCGGCGTCGGCCGCACCGGAACGGTCGTCGCCTGCCTCGCGGTCCTGGCCGGTCTCGACCCGGCCGGCGCCGTCGCCTGGACGCGCGAGCACCACCACCGCCGGGCCGTCGAGACCCCGTGGCAGCGCCGCTGGGTGCTGCGCTTCCCGCCGCCCGCCCGCCCGGACGCGTGACCGGGCGCCGCTCCCGGGACGTCGACGCCGGTCCGTGCCGCGGCCGGCCTCCGGTGCCGGGCCCGGCAGGCCGGGCGGGGCAGGCCGCGGCGCCTGGGAGGCGTCCCCGCAGGGGTCAGCCCACCTCGGCGGGAACCCGCTCGCCGCCCAGGGGCTCCTCGGACCTCTTCTTCCGGGTCAGGTGGACGTAGGCCAGCGCGCCCAGGAACAGGGCGACCGACGTCCACTGGTTCAGCCGCATCCCGAGGATCTCGTTGGCCGGGTCGACCCGCAGACCCTCGATCCAGAACCGGCCCGCGGTGTAGCCCGCCACGTACAGGGCGAAGAGCCGGCCGTGCCGGAGCTCGAAGCGCCGCCCGGCCCAGATCAGCGCCAGTGCCAGGCCCAGGCTCCACAGCGACTCGTACAGGAACGTGGGGTGGTAGGTGGTGACGCCCGGCACGGTCCCCGGGCGGCCCGCCTCGATCTCCAGCCCCCACGGCAGGTCGGTGGGGCCGCCGAACAGCTCCTGGTTGAAGTAGTTGCACCACCGGCCGACGGCCTGGCCGAGGGCGACGGCCGGGGCCACGGTGTCGGCGACCGCGCTCAGGGCGATGCCCCGGCGGCGGCAGGCGATCCACACGCCCACCCCGCCCAGTGCGACGGCGCCCCAGACGCCCAGGCCGCGCCAGCCCGGCCCGGAGTCGCTCCAGATCAGGATCGCGTCGATCGGCCGGTGCGGGGCGTCAGGCCCGAAGTACAGCTGCCAGTCGGTGATGACGTGGTACAGCCGCGCGCCCACGATGCCGAACGGGATCCCCCACGTCGCCAGGTCCAGCATGGTCCCCGGGGTCCCGCCGCGGTTCCGCCAGCGGCGCTCGGCGACGACGACGGCCACCACGACACCGAGCATGACGCAGACCGTGTAACCCCGGATGGGCAGCGGTCCCAGATGCCAGACCCCTTCGGAGGGACTGGGAATGCTGGCGAGCGACATGTCAGGCAATCTAGTACGGCCCGGCGCGGTCGCACATCCCTCCGGAGCCCGTACCGCGACGGGCGTCAGCGGCGCCAGCCGCCCGGCTGGACGAGGCCGGACTCGTAGGCGCAGATGACCGCCTGGATGCGGTCGCGCAGGCCGAGCTTGGACAGCACGCCGCTGACGTGGCTCTTCACCGTGTGCTCGCTGACCACCATGGCTTCGGCGATCTCGGGGTTGGACAGGCCGCGGCCGAGGAGCACCAGGGTCTCCCGCTCGCGGCCGGTGAGGGTGTCCATGCCCGGCACGGCGACCGGCGGGCGGGCGTCGCGCCGGATGACGTCGTCGATGAGCCTGCGGGTCACGGCGGGGGCGAGCAGCGACTCCCCGGCCATGACGACGCGGACGGCGTGGACGAGATCGTCCCTCCGCACGTCCTTCAGCAGGAAGCCGCTGGCGCCCGCGTGCAGGGCCGCGTAGACGTACTCGTCGTTGTTGAACGTGGTCAGGATGATGATCCTGGCGGCGGTCTCGGCGCAGATCCTCCCGGCGGCCCGGATGCCGTCCATGACGGGCATGTGGATGTCGAGCAGGACCACGTCGGGCGCGTGCAGGCGCGCCGCCTCCACGGCCTGGGCGCCGTCGCCGGCCTCCGCGACGACCGTGATGTCCGGTTGCGTGTCGAGGATCAGGGCGAAGCCGCTGCGCACGAGCTCCTGGTCGTCGGCGACCACGACGCGGATGGTCACGCGGCGGCTCCCGGCAGGCGCACCGAGACGGCGAAGCCGCGCCGGTCCGGCCCGCGGCCGAAGGAGGCCGAGCCGCCGCAGGCCGCCGCGCGCTCGCGGATGCCGACCAGTCCGTGCCCCGTTCCTCCGGTGTGGCCGCGGCCGTCGTCCGCCACCTCGATCATCAGCGCGTCCTCTCGCCAGTCGAGCCCGACCGAGACCTTGCTCGCGCGGGCGTGCTTGACGACGTTGGTGAGCGCCTCCTGGACCACGCGGTAGGCGGCGGCCTCCACGTCCGGCGGCAGCGGGCGCGGCGTCCCGCTGACGGTCAGGGCGGCGGGCTGCCCGGCGCGGTCCACGCTCTCGACCAGCGCCCCGATGCGGGCCACCGTCGGAGTGGCCTCGGACGACTCCTCTCCCAGCAGGCCGAGCAGGCGGCGCAACTGGTCCATCGCGTCCCGCCCGGCCGCGGCGATGGCGTCGAAGGCCGCCTCGGCGCGGCCGGGATCAGGCCGTACGGCCAGCGGCCCGGCCTCCGCCTGCACCACCATCAGGCTGATCGCGTGGCCGAGGATGTCGTGCATGTCCCGGGCGATCGCCGCCCGCTCCCGCTCGACGGCCCGGCGCGCCTCCAGCTCCTTCTCCCGTTCGAGCTGGCGGGTGTGGGCCTGCCGGTTGGCCGTCGCCCGCCCCATCGCCCAGGCCGCGACGTACATCACCAGGCCGCGCACCGTCGTGTCCGCACTCGGCATGCGCAGGACCAGCCCGGCGAGCTGGGCGGCGGCGCCGGCGCCGAGGAGGGCCAGCCCCCATGTCCGCTCCCGCCGCGAGCCGTGCACGGCCACCGTGTAGACCGCGATCAGCAGCCCGTACGGGACGGGCTGAGGCGCGGTGTCGGGATCGTTCAGCAGGTACGCGCCGGTCGCGGCCGCCACCGCGACCAGGACCGCCAGCGGTGCGCGCCGCCGCCAGATCAGCGGCAGCGCCTGGCCGAGCACGGGGAGGTACTGCTGGAGCGTGTAGCCCGCCACCGGGTCGGCCGCCCGGGCCGTCAGCAGGAAGGGGGCCGAGTGGGCGGCGAGGACCGCCAGGGTGACGGCGAGGTCCGCGGCGAGTGGGGGGATCCGGCGGACGGCGCGGACAGAAGATCGCATAAGTGAGTGGATCATAGTTCAGGTGTGCGAGAGGCCGGCGAGGTTGTACGTGACCGCCACGACCGCGAACGCGGTCACGCCGAGGGCGACCAGCGTGTAGGCGATCCGGCCGGCCGGCCGCCACCAGCGCCTCCACCAGGCCGTCGCCGCGCAGGCCAGCAGGGCGGCGGCCAGCGGCACCGTCAGCGACGCCAGCACCAGCAGCGCGGTCAGCAGGGGAGCGCCCTCCAGGACCAGCGGCAGCGCCCGGGCCTCGTCGGTGAGCAGGCTGCCGAATCCGGCGGTGAAGACGACGATGAGAGCACCGGCGAACCAGGCGAGCAGGCGCGGGGCGCCGGGCCCGGCGGGAGACGGGGACGGCCGGCCGCGAGCCGCCCGGATCGCCGCCACGGGGAATCCCAGCAGGGCGGCCAGGGAGGCGAGGAGCGCGGCGGCCAGCAGGGCGAGGTGCAGCGACGGGTGGTCCAGCGGGCCGATCCGGTCGAAGACGACCGTGCTGCGGCTGATCGCCAGCTGCCCCGGCTCGGGGAAGGCGATCCGGTCCCAGCCGCCCTCCTCCTGGAAGACGCCGGGCTGGAACTGGACCCAGCGCACCTGCCTGCCTCTGAGGCCGGTGGTGAGGATGGCGCCGTCGGCGGTCGCGGTGACGTGCACCGGCGAGTCGGTGAGCGCCTGCACCTTCAGCAGGCTGCCGTGGCTGGTCCGGCTGCTCCGGTACCAGCCCTCGTACTGCTCGGCGGAGGCTCCGGGCAGGGCCGTGACGGACGGCGGGCGGGCGTCCGCGAGATAGCGGTCGATGATCTTGCGGGCCAGCTCGAACCCGTCCAGCCCGTGCCGTCCGGTGCCGTCGCCGTTGGACATGACGTGGATGCCGATGCCCTGCTCCGGCAGCAGGAACATGTAGGTGTGCATGCCGGGCATGTCACCGCCCTTGAAGAGCATGCGGTGCCCCTTGTACGGCGACTCCTCCCACATGAAGCCCGTGCCGGGCAGATGGGGGTCCTCGGTGTGCTGCCGCCGCTGCATCTCGGCCGCGACCCCGGCCCCGAGCCGGGGGTCCAGCTCCAGCTGGGCCTCCAGGTAGGCGCCCATGTCCGAGGCGGTCGAGGCCGGGCCCGCGCCCGAGGCCGCGAAGTCCGCGCAGGTGACGTCGGTCGCCGTGCCGTCCAGCAGGTACGCCCTGGTGCCGCGTAGCCCGCCGCAGGCGATCACCGAGTCCTTCATGCCGAGCGGCTCGAACACGTTCCGCCGGACGTACTCCTCGAACGGCATCCCCGACACGGTCTCCACCAGGTACCCGGCCAGGGCGACGCCGTAGTTGTTGTAGGAGACGCCGGTGCCGGGCGGGCGCAGCCGGGCGGGCTGGGTCGCGGCGAGCGCCTCGCCCAGCGGCCGGACGTCCGCGCCGCTGCCCAGGACGTGGTCCTCGTCGAATCCGGCCGTGTGGGTGAGCAGGTGCCGCAGGGTGACCGGGCGTCCCGGATAGGTGTCGCGGATCTCGAAGGTGGTCAGGTAGGTGTTGACGTCGGCGTCCAGGTCCAGCCTGCCCGCGTCGACGAGTTGCAGGGCGGCCTGGGCGGTGAACAGCTTCGTTTCCGACCCGATGAGGAAACGCGTGCGCTCGGGGTCCACCGGGACGCGGCGCTCCACGTCGGCCCAGCCGTACCCCCTGTGGAGCACCCGCCGGCCGTCGGCCACCACCGTGACGGCCACGCCGGGGACCTTCTCCTCGGCCATGGCCGTGGTGACGTGCTCGTCGACCAGCGTGTCGAGCCCCGGCAGGTCCGGTGTCCGAGCGGTGTGCACCGGGGTGGCCGCGAGGACCAGCGCGGTGATGAGTTCCAGGAACATGCCGCCAAGACTCCTGCGAACACCCCTTCCGGCACATCGCCGACGCCGCCCATTCCGTTCTCCCCCGCGCGGGGGAGCGGGGCGGACGATCCGCGTGCCGGGCGGGCTCGGCCTTCCGCCGAGCCCGCCCGGCCGGCTCCACCGGAGCCGGAGCGTGTCACACCGTCAGCGCCGCAGGGTCAGCAGACCCGGCCGGTAGGGCAGCTGGCCGTAGTCACCGCCGGAGTTGGGGTTGCGCCCCTGGTAGAGCAGCTGCAGGTTGCAGGGGTCGACGGTCATGGTCTGGTCGGCACTGGTGCGGACCAGCTCGCCGTGGCTGATGTCGTTGGTCCAGGTGGCGCCGCTGTTGGCCTTGCCCGCGAAGGGGTTGCCCTCGGTCGCGGCCTGCGGCGTCCACGAACCGTTCAGGCTGGTGGCCGTGAACGAGCGGAAGTAGCGCCCCTGCGCGCCGATCGCTTCGACGATCATGAGGTAGCGGTTCTGGCCCTGGAGCTTGTAGACCTGGACGGCCTCGAACAGGTTGTTCTTCGTGTCGCTCATGACCACCGTCGACGCCGTGCCGAAACTGCCCGGGAAGTTCCCGATCGGCATGCTGGCCCGGTAGATCTTGCCGTTGTCGCCGGCGAAGAACAGGTACATGTTCGTGCCGTCACCGATGAGCGCCTGGTCGATGGGCCCGGTGTCGGAGCCGGAGATGCTCCCGGAGAACAGCACCTGCTCCGCCGACCAGCCGTTCGGGTTGGCGGGGTTGCTCGAGGTCCGGTAGGAGAAGGCGCTCCGGCCCCACTGGTAGGCGAGCACCCAGACGTTCTTCGGGGCGAAGTGGAAGAGCGTGGGCGCGACCGCGGAGAAGGGCATGGTGTTCTGGCCGGCCGAGGCCATCTGCGACCAGTCGGTGAACGGGCTGAAGGCCATCGAGCCCCACCGCGTCCCGTCGTGCGTGGTGGCGTAGACGAGGTGCCCGCCGTTGTAGGGGGCGACGGTGAAGTCCTTGAGCGAGACCCATCCCGGCCTCGGCTGCGCCAGCGGACCCGTCGACGTCCACCGGTAGGACGACGGGAGGTTGCACGTGCCGGGCTGCGTCGGCGTGGGCGTGGGCGTGGAGCCGTCGCCGACCTTCACGAGCCGCCACTGCTGGTTGGTGCCGCCCCAGTCGTCGTACTGGACGATGTTGGCGTTGTCGGCGGTGGAGCCGCCCTGGACCTCCAGGGCCTTGCCGCTGTGGCGCGAGACGAGCCGCACGTGGCCGTCCGGGCTGTCGGCCGGCCGCCACTGCTGGTTGGTGGCGTTCAGGTCGGTCCACTGGACGATCGCGCCGCCGTTGGCGGTCGACCAGTTGTGGACGTCCAGCACCTTGCCGGAGTGGCGGGACTTGAGCCGGTAGTAGCCGCCGCCGGAGTCGACGAACCGCCACTGCTGCTGGTTCTGGTCGTTCCTGGTCCACTGGGTGATGCGGGCGCCGTCGCCGGTCGCCAGGTTGTAGACGTCCAGGGCCTTGCCGCTGTTGCGGTTGACCAGGACGTACCAGGCGTTGGTGTCGATGGTGGCCGCGTTCGCCGGCTGGGCGGCCACGAACAGGCTCACCAGCAGTGCGGTCACGGCCGTGAGGACGGCCAGGGGTCTGATTCTCACTTCGTGCTCCGATCTCATCAGGGCTTCGTCGCCGTGCCGCCCGCAGAGGGACGGCCGGTTGGGATGGTGCTCACCGCAGCGACCACTGCGGCGAGCACCGTTCGGTCCCCGATCGGCACCGGCCGGTGCCGATTCATGATCCGATTCCTAGCCCCGGTTCCAGGTCCACTTCTGGTTGCCGCCACCGGAGCAGGAGTAGAGCTGGAGCCGGGCCCCGTTGCCGGAGCCGGCGGCGTCGAGGCACCGGCCCGACTGGACGTTCACGATCGAGCCGTCCGAGTTGAGGCGCCACTTCTGGTTCTCGCCGCCCCAGCAGGAGTAGATCTGCACCTTGACGCCGTTGGCGGTGCCGGCGGCGTCCAGGCACTTGTCGCCGTAGACGCGGATCTCCTGCGCGGAGGTGTAGGACCACCGCTGGTTGGCGTTGGGGTTGCAGTCCCACAGCTGCAGCTGCGTGCCGTCGGTCCTGGTGGCGTTCGGCACGTCCACGCACCGCCCGGACGCCGTCCCCCGGATCTGACCGGCGCCACCGGGGTTCTGCGTGGGCGTCGCGGTCGGCGAGGGGCGGGGGCCCGCGTTGTTGAGCGCGTTCAGGACGGAGGTGTAGGCGGCCTTCTTGTTGCCGTTGCCGTCGAACAGCAGCGCGGTGGCGCCGGAGCCGAGCCAGGAGTCGCTGTCGCGCACTCCCCAGACCGTGATGCCGGTGCAGCGCGGCACCGCCAGGCAGTCGTTGACGACGTT
>NZ_JBHSBM010000002.1:0-15288 GCF_042650625.1 Planomonospora corallina | reverse complement strand
CGCCACCACCGGCCTTCGTTCCTGAGATCGGCCTGGAGCCCGGGAGCGCCGGGCCTTCACAGGCCGGCGCACTACGATCCGGTCATCACCGGCGTCATCGCCGCCGCCGTGGCCGCCTTCCTACTCGCGGCCCGAGAGGGTATGGCCCGGCGGGTCTGAGGACGTCGGCGACGATCCCCGGCCCCACTACCCACCGGGACCCGGTCGTCAGGGGGCGAAACGGTCGTTGTTGCACTGTGCCCGCCAACGCATTCCCCAGGCATCTCGTCGGACAGCGCCGCTCCCCACGCGTCTACCCCGCACAGGGGGTTCAGGCGAGCTGGAGGGTAGTCAGGCAGGTCGGCGCGTCCTGGCCGGTGTAGATCTTCGTCTCGCCCGTCTTGCCGCCGTAGGTGACCGTCAAGGTGGCGTCGATGCCGCGAGGCAGCCAAAAACCGGTGAACCCGTTGGCGAAGGTGGTGCGCGTCTCATCGACCAGCGCCTCGCCGGTGGCCTCGTCGGTGATCGTCACCTGCACGTCCCGGGCGGCCAGCTCGCCTGTGCAGGTGGTCAGCGAGTGGTGGAAGCACTCGTGGGTGCGGTCGGTGTACGGGGCCACCGACAGGTAGAAGCGGTCGTCGGGGATGGGGAGGCTGAACTCCTGCCCCCGGCCGGAGAGCACCAGCTCGTCGGGGCGGACCGACGCCCTCAGATCGGCCGGACGCCGGATGCCGCCCAGCCGGTCGAGATGGTCGATGATCTCCACGGTGCTCCTGCCGTCCAGGCCGTAGGCGGCCAGCAGCGCCTCGGCTCCGGCGGGCACCGGCGGCACGGTGGACGGGGCGGACGAGGCCGCCGACGGCGCGGCGCCCGGGGCGGTGGCGGTCGTCTCGCCGCCCTGGGCCGCACACCCGGACAGCAGCAGCGCGGACACCGCGGCTGCGATGACGGTTCGTTTCATGTTCACATCCGGTGTATCGGCGGATCGGCGGGCCGCTTGACGGGACCTTCGTCACGGCCGTCGGCGGATCGGCGAGGACGGCGGTTCCCACCGGCACGGACCTCGGAGTCCGTCGTGGCAGGCGACATCTCACGCCATGACGGAGGCTTCCGCGCAGAGGAAGTCATCGGCCGCCTTGCCGCCGGACGCGGGGCGGCCGATCAGGGGAGGAGATTGATGATCCGCACGCTGTACCGGGCCAAGGGCGCCGCCTGGTTGGGAGCGTCCGCGCCGGGACAGGCCGGGCCGTTCGGCGTCCGACCCGATGATCCCGCGGCGGAGCCGGAGGCGGTGGATCTCGTCTCTGGCGGCCCACCACAGGACCGCCTGCTCACCGGCCCCACGTCCTGAGGAGAGCGGGTCGCGTCCCGGTCGATCGGTGCGCGGGCGATCGATCAGGGTCGGTGGCGAGGGCTGGTACGCCGCTGACGCGGCAGCGGTGGGTCCGGCGACGGGCTTCACGGTAGCGGCGGGATCACCGGTGCGGGACGGTTTCGGGACACTTGCGGACGTAGAGGGACTCCGCCGGTGAACGGCGCGACCGGCGTGGGAGAACCCTCGGCGGGAGAACAGGAGCGGGAACGGCAACGTCCCCGCCGTAGCGGAGGCGTCAGAGGGCGGAGGGCCAGGTCCGGTACCCGACCACGGGCACCCTTGCGAGAGGAAGGACGCTATCCGATCTCCGCCCAGGGCGGCGTTCCGTCGAGAATGGCGAGTCTCCATTCGGCTTTGCCCTGGGCCCGGATCTTAACGCGCTGTGATCCACCCTCATGGATGATGATCCCGTAGGTCTGGGTGCCGTCGCATCGTGCCGTGTTCTTCTTGCCGCCGGGGATGGCCTTGATGGAGACCTTTCCCCCTCCGGAGCACACGAAGTAGATCGTGTACACGTCGCTGACCGGCGTGAAGGCCGGCGCGTCCGACGATCCGCCGCCCCTCATCTCAGGTACGATCACCGACCGGTCAGACGGCAGCTCAAGGGTGAGGTCGCCCTCACCGGGAACCGGTGCGGGCGGCGCGGTGACGGACCGGGAAGCCGACGGCGACGCGGATTTCCCGGCAGATGCGGAGCTCCCGCGCTCGGAACACCCGGTGAGCATCAAAACGGCGATGGACGATGTGGTCACTGCAGCAGTCGTCTTAAGCATCTTGTCCACGTTCCTCCTTGCTCGAGTGCGTAGGTGCCTGGATCCGGTCCGATCCTCAGGGACCGATCCCATGCCGCGGAGTGAGCCGTTTACTGGCTCATGTACCGGCCCTGAGTGCCGATGGACGGATGCAGCCCTTACCCGCTGCCCTCGCAGCCACCGGTCGCTCTGGAAAGGATCTGATCGTGACCGCCTCTCCCGCCGATATCGCACGGCCCGTGGTGACCGTGCGCCGCAACCGCCTGCTGGGATGGTTCGCCGACCGCCGCATCAACACCAAGATCATCGCCGCCGTGGGCATCGTCGCCGTCTTGAGCGCCGTAAGCGGCACCGTGGCGGTCAGCGAGATGAGCGGGCTCAACGGCGACCTGCAGGCGATGAAGCAGAGCAACACCAGCCTGCGCCACCTCGGTGACATGCGCGGCCGGATGGGCGACATGTTCGAAGCCAACGTCGCCTATGAGAGCATCCCCGATCCCGCCGGCAGGGCCGAGGCCGCACAGGAGATGCGGGACTACACCAAGGCCACGACCGCCGCGTTCGACACGTACAAGGCCGGTGCCCTGCACACGCAGGAATGGCAGGAGAAGACCGCCTCCTTCGAGGAGGTCTGGCGGAAGTACCAGGCCGTGCGTGACGCCCTGGTCTTCGAGGACCCCCTCCCGGCCGGGATGGCTGTGTCCACCTCACCCGGCGAGTTGGTGAAGCAGCTCAACGAGGCCCTCATCGGCCTCAACGCCAGCATCGAAGACCTGGCCGCCCACGAGGCGGAGCGGGCCGAGGCGATGGCCGCCGAGGCCACCGACGGCTACGAGAGCTCCCGGTTCACGGTCATCGCGCTGTTCCTCGTGGCGCTGGTGCTCGGTCTCGGGCTGGCCGTCGCGGTGGCGCGGATGATCGTACGGCCGTTGGCGGCGGTCTCCCGGGCCCTGGGCGCGGCAGCGAACGGCGACCTGACCGGGCGGGTCGAGGTGACCTCCCGCGATGAGGCCGGCCAGATGGCCGCGGCGGTCAACCAGGCCAACGGCGCCCTCCGGCAGACGATGGAGTCACTGGCCACCAGTGCCGACACCCTAGCCGCCAGTTCCGGTGAGCTGGCGGTGGTCAGCGACCGCATCGCCGCCTCCGCCGACGAGGCATCGGCGCAGGCGGGGAACGCAGCCGCGGCCGCGAACCAGGTCTCGCACAACGTGCAGACCGTCGCGGCCGGCAGCGAGGAGATGGGCGCCTCCATCGCCGAGATCGCGCGCAACGCCGGCGAAGGGGCCAGGGTCGCCTCCCAGGCGGTGGCGGTCGCCGAAGCGACCAACGAGACCGTCGCCAAGCTCGGCGCCTCCAGCGCGGAGATCGGCGACGTCGTCAGGACGATCACCTCGATCGCCGAGCAGACGAACCTGCTGGCGCTCAACGCCACCATCGAGGCCGCGCGGGCCGGAGATGCGGGCAAGGGCTTCGCGGTCGTGGCCGGGGAGGTCAAGGACCTGGCGCAGGAGACGGCCAAGGCGACCGAAGACATCTCCAAGCGGGTGCAGGCCATCCAGGCCGACACCGAGAGCGCGGTGGCGGCGATCGCCGAGATCAGCGACATCATCGGCAAGATCAACGACTACCAGCTGACCATCACCTCCGCGGTGGAGGAGCAGACGGCGACCACTGGCGAGATGACCCGCAGCGTGGCCGAGGCCGCCCAGGGCAGCACGGATATCGCTGCCGGCATCGCGGTGCTGGCCGACGCGACGCGGGTGACGGCCGAGGGCGTCACGGAGAGCCGGCAGGCGGCGGCCAACCTGGCCGAGCTGTCGGACCGGCTGCACCAGCTGGTCGAGGGCTTCCGCTACTGAGCGTGAAGCAGCCGCGGCTTCCTGAATGTCCCCGGCGACCTTGATAAGGAGGTGGAAACCGCACGCCAGCTGGGCGCGGAGATCGTCGTCTATGACCGCAGCCGCGACGACCGCGATGCCGTGGTGGCCGAGCTCGCCGAGCGGCGGGGCCTGGCCGTGGCGCCGTCGGCGAACCCGGTACAGGTGATCGCCGGTGGCAGCACGGTCGCCGTCGAGCTGCTGCAGGCCACCCCGGGCATGGACACGCTCGTCGTGCAGGTCAGCGACGCTTCCCCGGCTAGGCGAAGACTCGGTGCTGCCTCCAGCACAGGTCCGCGGCGAGGCTGGGCATCCCGGTGTCGGAAGCGATGAGCGCGGCGAAGTTCAGGACGCCGCAGGCGCGGGCCACCCGCTCGTGGTGGCCCGCGCCTTCCGACTCGACCAGCGCGGTGAGCTCGGCGATGCGTTTGTCCAGGGGCATTCCGGGCGGTTTGGGCCGACGGACCAGGGGGATGCGGCAGGCTATCGCTGGGTTCATCGCGCTGCCCTCCTTCTACGGCCAGTCGATGACGAGTCGGCTGTACGGCTTGTCGATGATGAACCGCAGGTCGGTGGCCGTCAGCAGGTCGCGGGCGCTGCCGGTGGCCATGCGGAAGGTGGGGGCCGGAGCCTGGTTGCCGTGGTCGCGGTCCCATTCGCTGATCGCGGCCGCGACCTGCTCGGCGAGCACGGTGGCGCGTGAGCCGTGCCCGATGACGCCGACCTCCCAGAACCGGCCGTCGCCGTCCTCACCCTCGCGGACCATCAGGTAGGCCAGGGAGTCGCCGTCGAGCGCGGCCATGGACCCCCATCCGAAGTGCGGGGTGAACCCGGGCCGCTGGCCGGGCAGCCGTGACAGGCCGTTCGGCAGGACGCACGCCAGCCACAGGTACAGCCACTCCCACGGGGAGCCCTGCCGGAACTTCACCCCCGTGTAGACCTTGCGGGATGGTTGGTCCAGGACGGTCCGGATCGCCTCCCGGTCGACGAGCTGCTCGCTGAAGGTCTCCAGCCTCACGTTGCCTTCTCCCGCCATCGGGACGAGGGTGCGGATGTCGTCGCAGATGCCCTTGCGCAGCGGCACGAACGTCGCCATCTCGCAGGAGACCGTCTTCCAGACCTCGCCGTCACGCTCGAACGCGAACGAGCGGGAGACGCTGCCGCGGATCCGCATCGGGATGACCACCCGGCCGTCGGGGGCGATCTGGTCCAGCACCGTGACCGGGACATCTCCCGTGCCGACGGTGAACTGGATCCGGTCAAACGGCCCATGCTCAGGCAGCCCGGCTGCGCCGTCGGCCAGCGCGACGGTCACGTTCGAGACGCCCGCCTCCGCCACGTTCTTCCGCGCGCTGTCGACCAGGTCCTCATCGACGTCCACGGTCCACACGTGACCGCCCAGCGCGACGAGCCGCCCGAGCAGGGCCGCGTTGTAGCCGGTGGCGGCCCCGGCTTCCAGGACCTTGTCGCCGGGCTGGGCGCCCAGCTGCTCCAACTGGGTGGCGACGATGGACGGCGCGGAGATGCACGAGATCATCTCTCCGGTCTCGTCGTGCTTCACGGGCACGGCGTCGTCGACGTACGCGGCCTCGACGCCGGCCTTGGGGATGAACCAGTGGCGTTCGACGGTGCGGAACGCGTCGATGATGGCGGGGGTGCGCAGGCGCCCGGAGGCGGTGAACTTGGCCACCATGGCTTCGCGCAGCTCAGTGGGGTCGACGGTCGTAGTGATGGCGGTCTCCATTTCCTCGACGGTAGGGGTTACGGGTACAGGCCGGCAGGTGAACACGGCGGCCGGGTCGTCATCGCCGAACGCGACGTACCGCCCCTGCCGGCTGCCACGGTGGCCGCGACGGACGTGTTCCCGGCGTGGCTGGGCGCCGCCCACGCCAAGAACGCAGCCAGACCGGGCGGGCCGTGGCGGCCGCCGAGCTGCCCGGTGTGCCTGTCGGGTGAGCTCGTGGAGGTACGGATGTCGGTCAACGCGCCGAACTGGGCGCGCTACCGGTGCGGCCACGAGGTCGAGGGCGTCATGGCCGGGTCCGCCGTTCTGTCCCTCGTCCGCCCCGGCGCATGAGGAAGGCCCGGGGCCGCGTCCCGGAGCCGCGGTCTCCCCGGGCCTTCCATCCCCCTCGGCAAGGTCAGGTGATGCTGGCGCTCCACTGGCCGCGCCGCAGACGGATCGTCCCGTCCGGTGAGACGCGGGCCAGCGCGCCGTGCAGCGGGAGTTGCCCGTGCTGGAGCCAGTAGGCGCGGACCTCGTCCAGCAGGTCCCACAGACGGCGCGGGCCACCCTGGTGGACGATCGGCTGCCCGCCGGCGACCTGGACGGCCCGCGCCCAGGATCCGTCCGCGTGCAGCATGATCGCGGTGCGGGTGTCGCCGTCGACCTCGTGGTGGTGCTCGATGTCCGGCGCCATCATCTCGAGCATGGATCGGACTTCCCATGTCTCGAGGAGGTCGAGCACCGGGTACCGGGCCGGGGTGACGACCTCGCCGTCCGCAGTGCGTGCCCGCTCCAGCGCGGCCTGGTCCCGCGCCGGGTAGTCCGCGCCCGTGCGGGTGGTCATGAACATCGCCCAGTCGCGTTCGATGCGGCCGACTGCGCCGCCGTCGTCGGTCTTCGTGGCGGTCAGGATCATGGACGTGTTCGTGAGCGTCGTCGCCAGGCGCCCGCCGGTCGGCAGCGCCTCCAGCCACGAGGCCGGGACGGGCCGGACGGACACCATGGCGACGATCCGGTCCACGACTCCCGGGAGCGGGCCGGTCGCGTCGCCGGTCACCAGGTACGGCTGGTGACCGGCCTCGGTCAGGCGCTCGCCGGCGGCCTTGGTGAGGTAGGTGTCGATGTCGATGGACGTGACCCGGCCGGAGCCGAGGCGGGAGCACAGCACCGCGGTGCCGTACCCGGAGCCGGTGCCGACGTCGAGCACGGTGTCGCCATCGGTGATGGCGGCGTACTCGAGCATCTGCACGACCAGGCCCGGCAGCGTCGAGGACGACGTCGGGCGGCCGGTCGGCCGGTCGGCCGGGGTGGCGTGGTCGGCGTGCAGGCTCCCGACCTGGGTGACGAGGGTCCGGTCGCTGTAGGCCGCGGCCGCCCACGCCTCTTCGTCGGCGGGGCCGTCCTGCAGCGCCCACCCATCGGCGGTGTACCGCCACCAGCGGGGCACGAACGCATGTCGGGGGGTCGCGGCGATGGGCGCCCGCCACGGCGAGTCGGGGCGGGTGACGCGGTCGGCGAGGTCGTAGGCGCGCGGGGTCCAGTCCATGGCTAGGAGTCTGCCCCCGCGGCCTGGGCCGCCAGCGTCGCCCGGTGGCTGGTGGTGGCCGGCAGCAGTACCGGCGGGGAGATGGTTTCCGCCGGGGAGCAGTCGTTGCCGTCCGAGTCGGGGTTGCACGCGCCCGTCCACGCCGGGGCCTCCAGCCGCGGCGGTGAGATCGTCTCGGCGGGCGAGCAGTCGTTGCCGTCGCTGTCGGGGTTGCACGCGCCGTCCCGGGCGAGCACGCCCTGCGGCGGTGAGATCGTCTCGGCCGGGGAGCAGTCGTTGCCGTCGCTGTCGGGGTTGCAGCCCGTCCCCGTACGGCGCGGTACCTGGGCGAGCAGGTTCCGCTATGCCTCCCCCGCGAAGATCTCGACCAGCGGCGTCTCGCGGACGTTCCCGGCCGGCGTCAGGAACCGCGACAGGACGCACATGCGGACGTCGCCGTCCCATGAGACCGCGGCACGGCCGTCGCCGCACCTGCCGCACAGCTCGCCGACGTTCGGCGCCATGCGGGCGGGGGCCGTGCCGCGGCCGACGCCGCGCACCCGGTCCACGCGGATGCGCTGCACGCCCAGGGCCTCCAGTTCGGTGCGGGCCTGCTCGACGCGCTGCCCGTCGCCGAGGTCGATGATCCCCACCCGGATCGGAATCCCGCGCTTCAGGGCGGTAGCGATGGCGGCGCGGGTGCGGGTGTGGCTCCCGGCCCGGCCGGTCAGCTCGTCGTGTTCGCCTGCGGCGTCGCTGTAGTACGACGTGGCGAGGCCGACGCCGGGCTGGGCGAAGGCCTCCCACAACTTGGGCGTGACCCGGTACAGGTTGGAGAAGACCTCCACGCGCAGGCCGTTGCCGAGGGCGGAGTCGAGCAGGCGGACGAAGTCGGGGCGGGTGGTCGGCTCCCCGCCGATGAACTGGACGGCGCGGACGCCGGCGGCGGGGGCGGACGCGATCAGGTTCTCCCAGTCGGCCGTGGTCATGGTGGTGCCCTTTCCGGTCGGTGATGGTGGTTCCGTGCCGTGAGGTGCGTGGGGGCGCCCGTCCTTGCCCTCCGGTCAGGACGGGCACCCCCGGGTGGGTGACCGGGCCGCGCTCCGCGCAGCGCAGGCGGGGCGGTCACCTTCTTGCGGCCCTGCCGGAACGTCCCGGCGCCCGGCAGGGCTGTCTGTGTGCTGGAGGAGCCTGTCGAGCAGCTCGTCGACGGTCGGCCCGCCCCGGCGGGCCAGGATCGCGTCGACGTCGGCGAAGGTGATCGGCTGCTGTGGCTTCACCTGACTCCTCCTGAAGGGCGTGGCCCCGCCCGGGGCTTGGGTGTGGAATGCGGGCGGGGCCGAGTCTCATGCCGGTCGCAGGAGCGCATCCCAGTCCGGCCGGGCGGCCGCAGGGACGCCGATCAGGTCGGCGACGGTGTGCATGTCGGCGGCCGTCAACTGCCAGTGGCGGGCCAGACGGATACCGCCCCGCCGTGCCCGGCGAGCCTGGCCGGGAAGGAGACGGGACAGGAACTGGCGGCGCGTCACGGGGCGGCCCTGTGTCGGGCGGTGCGGGCGGTGGCGGTGCGGGCGTGGGCGGCGATCCGGTCGAGAGCGGCCTCGGTCTCCGGAGAGACCTCGTCTCCGCCGGGCCAGTACCGGATCGGGGAGCCGTCGTCTCGGTAACGGATCGGGGAGCCGTCCGCCCAGCGTGGCGCGGGTACGGGCTGGCCGGGATTGCCACCCCCGAAGGTCGGCCCGTGCCCGGACGCTTGCTCTCCGCGGTGGGAAGCACCGCCGGGAGCAAGCGGATATGAGGGTGTGTCGTGGCTGGTCATGAGGGGCCTCCCTCGTCGGGGAGGGCGCCCGTGGGGGTGGCAGATGAGCGCATGCCCTGACGGTAGAGACGTCGCTCGAAGCAACTCAAGAAGATTGCTTGAGATTGCTTCATGATCTGCTACGCGACGGGCGGACCGCCCGGGAAGAACTCCGCCGCGAGGTCGTCCAGCACCCGGGCCATGACCGCGCGAGCCTCCCGCCCATACACCGCGGTGTCCTGCATCATCTGGAAGATCCGCCCGTACAGGGCGATCTCCTCCGGCTGGATCAGCGACAGCTCCGCCGAGAACGTCTCGACGGTCACCAGCTCCTCGTCGTAGACGACGAACCCGTGCACCGGCGCCTTCGGCAAGCGCGCGGTTGCCGGGATGACGCCGAGAGCCACGCTGGGCAGCGTGCCGACCGTGGCCAGCCGGTCGAGCTGCCCCATCAGCACCTCGGGCGGACACAGCAGATTCCGCAGCGCCGACTCGGAGAGGACGAAGTGAAAGCGGCGGCCCGGCTGGTAGAGGATCTGCTGCCGGTCCATGCGGGCCTGCACACCCGCGTCCAGGTCGTCAGGGACACGGTGGATCGCGATCACCTGGGTGAGGATGCTGCGCGCGTACTCCGGCGTCTGCAACAGCCCCGGGATCGTGGACGGCTCGAACACCCGCAGCACGGCCGCGCCCGCCTCCCGCTCGGAGACAGTGAGCTGCTGCGCCTGCGTCCCGGCCTTCAGCTTGGCCCGCCACTCCGCGTACGCCAGCTCGAGACTCTTCAACTGCGCGAGCAGGGACGGCACCTGGCGGGCGTGGCCGGTCGCTTCCGCCCACGCGCGGATGTCGTCCTCACTCGGGGTCTGCCGGCCGTTCTCGATCTTGGAGACCTTTGTGGCGCCCCAGCCCAAAGACTGCGCGAACTCCTTGCCGTTCAGGCGGGTGGCCTGCCGGAGTTCGCGCAGCCTGTGGCCGAGGGCTTCACGCGCCTGACGTACGTTCGGCACCCTGCCACTTCCTGGCGTACTCGTTGTAGCGGATGGCGTGGTGCCAGGCGGCGTCCCGGCCCGCGCAGTGCTCCACCACGGCGGCCGGGTGGTCGACGTACTCCCATGCCTCCAGCTCGTCATCGTCATTGAACCGGCCGACGACGATGAACCAGGAGTCGAACAGCCACGCGTCCACCGTGGGCAGGTCAAGCCCGGCCGCCTGGTCGCGCGGCAGGAACCGGATGTCCTCGCCGGCGGCGATGTTCCCGGCCGTCAGGTGCAGCGTGAACTCCATGTAGGGGGAGAGTGGTTCGGTGACGACGCGGACCCGCTCGACACGCTTGCCGACCGCCGTCGCGGCGCGCATCAGGTCCATCCACGGCTTGCGCTGGATGGTGTTCAACCGCTCCAACTCGTCCCAGTCACCGGCGGCGTACGCGGCGAGCCGGTCGGTCTCGGCGGGCACGTTGTAGCGGTCGCGCAGCTCCAGCCGGTAGGCGGTGTGCCGGAAGCTGGTGAACAGCTCCAGGAACTCCTCGCCGGTCAGGAGCCGGGTCACTGTGCCTCCCGGTAGAGCGCGAGAACGTCCGCGGGAACCTCGACTACGAGCTCGTCGTCGGCCAGGTCTCGCACGTCCGCCAGGGCCTGCGGGTCGGTGATTCGCTTGCCCTGCACGACGTACGTGCCGCGGTCGGTCTTGTAGAGCGCCGGGCAACTTCCTTCGTTCGAGCCGCCCGTCTTGCCGATGAACGCTAGCCGCATCCGGCCTCCTGTGATCGGTCTTGCTGGGAATTGCTCGCACTCGCTCGATGCTTGCCCGAGATTTCCCGAGGCTCAAGAGCGGTCGCGGCCAAGGACCGAGGAGGGAAGGCCTACTCGTCGTCGGTGACGCCGTAACGCTCGTCGTACTGCTTGCTGACTGTCTGGGCGCCCACCACTGAAGAGGGTGAGCCGGTCGACAGCCTCCTCGTTGCGGAAGGTGAACCGCCCAGCGCGACGAACACCACCATGAAGTTCTAAAGATGCGGGAGCATACGCTCGCCCTAATGGTGGCGGACGCCCGGAGCTGCCCCTGGTGGACGCCGTAAGTCGGCAGCGCCTGCCGACGGCTGGGCGGGTCGAGCCGCAACCCGCGGTGTTGAGCAACAGCGCCCAACTGCTCGAATCGGTCGACGACCCCTCAAGGGCCGGCCCGGCCTGACCCGGTACTTCCGAGGCTGCGATCGGCCGCCGGGCAGTCGTTGGCCCGGTCACCGCCGGTGGGCCGGAAGGCCCGTCCCTCTCGTCGGTCTGGGCTGGTGGGTGCGGACCTGGCATGCCGGTGAGAGATCTCGGGTGAGGGTCCTTCTCCTCGGGGAAGGACGGCCCGGGAAGGAGGCGCCATGACGGGATCTTCGAGCGGGGCGGGGCCGGCGCGCGCGGCGCGGGACGGCTCCGGCCGGTGGTGGACGGCGATGCGCTGGGCGGTGCCCGTCCTGGCGGGGCTGGCCCTCTACCTGCTGCCGCAGCCCGAGGGCGTAAAGCCCGGCGGCTGGGCCGTGCTGGCCGTCTTCGTGGCCACCGTGCTGGGCCTGATCCTGCAGCCGATGCCGCTGGGAGCGGTCGCCCTGACCGGGCTCACCGTCATAATGGTCACCGGGATCCTGGAGCCGGCGGTCGCGCTGAGCGGCTTCGCCGAGCCGACGATCTGGCTGATCGTGGCCGCGTTCTTCATCTCCGTCGCGTTCACCAAGACCGGCCTGGGGCGGCGCATCGCACTGCTGTTCGTGGCCGTGCTCGGCAGGCGCAGCCTCGGGCTGGCCTACGGGGTGGCGCTGACCGACTTGGTGCTCGCGCCCGCCACGCCGAGCAACACCGCCCGTTCCGGCGGAGTGGTGTACCCGATCATCGCCTCGCTCAGTGAGCAGGCAGGTTCGCGGCCGCATGACGGAACCCGCCGGAGGCTGGGAGCGTATCTGACGATCACCGCGATCAGCGTCAACACCATCACCAGCGCCATGTTCGCCACCGCGATGGCGGCCAACCCGCTGGCGCAGAAGTTCGCCGGCGAGTTGGGCATCGAGATCAGCTGGCTGGATTGGGCGGTGGCCGCGAGCGTGCCCGGCCTGCTGGCCCTGGCCGTGATACCGGCGCTGCTGTATCGGATCTACCCGCCGCAACTGCGCGACACGCCCGATGCGCCCGCTCAGGCCCGGGCCCGGCTCGCCGAAGCGGGGCCGATGTCCCGCGAGGAGAAGATCATGGCGGGCGTGTTCGTGCTGCTGCTCCTGCTGTGGTCGCTCGGCAGCCAGCTGTGGGGCCTGCCGGCCACTGTCAGCGCGTTCGTCGGAGTGACCGTGCTGCTGGTCACCGGCGTGCTGACCTGGGGAGACCTGGAGCGGGAGCGGTCGGCCTGGACCACGCTGACGTGGTTCGCGGTGCTGGTCATGATGGCGGGCCAGCTGCAGAAGCTGGGAGTGATCGGCTGGTTCAGCCAGACCATCACCGGAGCCACCGGCGGCATGCGCTGGGAGGCGGCCTTCGTCCTGCTCACCGTGGTCTACTTCGTCTCCCACTACGCCTTCGCCAGCAACACCGCCCACGTGGCCGCCATGTATGGGGCGTTCTTGACCGCGGCCGTCGCCACCGGGGCGCCGCCGGTGATGTCCGCGCTGGTGCTGGGGTTCATCGGTTCCCTGTACGGCGGGCTGACCCACTACGCCTCAGGTCCGGCGCCGGTGCTGTTCGGCGGCGGATATGTGACCCTGGCCGAGTGGTGGCGTCTGGGCGCCGTGGTCGCCGTCGCCAATGTCGCGGTGTGGATGGCCGCCGGAGCCGCCTGGTTCAAGATTCTGGGCGCGTGGTGAGCCTGAAGGCGACCGTCACCGGGGACCCGCTCGGGTCGACCAGGCAGGAAAGCGATCCGGGACGTTCGGCTCTGTCTGGGAGCGGGTGCGACGCGGTGGGTCGCGTCCTCGGAGCGGTGTAAAAGGCTCTACGAGATAGGTGCCGCAGGTTGATCTTAAGCGGCCTCGGTAGCCGCCGTCACGACGGTCTGCGAAGCGGGGTGGAGCTGGGCCGGCGGGTGCAGCAGAGCGCGCCGCAGGTCCTGCAGGACGCGCAGCCCGGCCGGGGTCATGGTGAAGCCGCGCCAGCCCCGGGAAGCCCGGTCCAGCACCGCCCACACCAGCGACACGCACGAGGTCTCGCCGGGAAAGCGACCGATCACCTTCACGCGGCGGCGGGTTTCGCCGAAGGTCCGCTCGATGAAGTTGGAGTGGCGCACGCGCTTGTGGTGCTCGACCGGGAAGCGCAGGTAGGTCGTCAGGCTGTGGCGGTCGGTCAGCAGGCTCTTGACCGCCGCCGGGTAGGAGCGGCCCCACGTCTCGGCGAAGGCGTCGATGCGGGCCTGGATGAGCTCGACCAGGTGCTGGCCGGGCGCGACGGCCGCCTCGTCGAGGCCGGTCAGGTCGAAGATGCTCCAGTAGGCGGCCTTGACCGCGGCCTGGTCGGCGGCCGAGACCTTGGCGGCGATGTTGCGCAGGCGGTGGACCAGGCAGCGCTGGCGCAGCGAGGCCGGGAAGACCTGCTCGACCGCGCTGATCAGGCCCGGGGCGCCGTCGGAGACGACCAGCAGCGGCGGGCGCAGGCCGCGGCCGACGAGATCGGCCAGGAAGTCGCCCCAGGCGTCGGTCGATTCGGATCCAGCGGCGGCCAGGCCGACGAAGACGGGCTTGCCGGCGGTGGTGATGCCCCAGGCGGCCAGCACCGGTTCGGCGCGGGCGCCGTCGTGCATCGTGAAGTGCGAGGCGTCGAGGAACAGGTAGTCCAGCTCGATGCCGGTCAGGTCGCGCCGGCACCAGGCGTCGTACTCGGTGACGATGGCCTGGCAGATGGCCGAGACCGTCGACTTCGACAGCGCCGCCTCCGGGCCGAGGGCGTCGGCCAGGGTCGCTTCGACGTCGCGGACCGACAATCCGCGCACGAAGGAGGCGATGACCAGCGTTTCCAGGGCGTGGGTGCGGGTGACGCCGGTGCCGAACAGGCGGGAGGCGAACGCTTCGGTGGTGCCGCGCAGCTTGGGGCGGGCGATGGTGATCGGCCCGCTGGTGGTCTCGATGGTGGTGGGGCAGTGACCGTTGCGGTGGCCGGGCCGCACCATCCTCTCCTCGCCGGCCGCTGCGGTGCGCTGGTAGCGGGCGCGGCCGAGGAAGGCGTCGACCTCGGCTTCCACGGCGGTCTGGATCATCAGGCGGGCGCCCAGGCGGGCGATGTCTTCGAGGACCTCGACGAGGTCACGGTCGGCGGTGAACAGGGCGTCGATTTCGGCGCGGATGGCCTGGATGGGGGATACTCGACGAGTCATGGGCGTGGGACTCCTTCGTACGGAACTTGGCGGTTCAGTACGGAACCTACGCTCGTGATCTATTTACACCGCATCCGGGACGCGACCGCGAAGAACGCCATATCGCCCTCTCGTACGACCGATACTCCGACTCGGCTGCTTACACCTCAGCACCCACCGGTCCGGTGACCTCACCTCTCCTCCCCGTAGGGCCGGCACCGCCCGGCAGGCCGGCACCGCAGTCACCCCTCCGGAAGCCTCCGCGCCACGGGTTCTCCCAGGTCATCCCCTCCGGGGCCACCCTCTCCACAGGACGGCAACGGCCCGGCGTGGCGGCTTCACTTTCCCGGATCGCCACTTATGGTCGATATCACCGCCTGCCGGTGACATGCTCCCAGCCCCCTCGCCCGAGCCGCCGCACGCGGCGGGCCGTGAGGGAACGAGGGGGTGCTGCGATGGTGCGCGCGGACGCACCGGGGACGGGGCCGGTCCGGCGCTCGGAGCCGATGGTCGCCAAGGGCTGGGTCCAGGGGGTCGCCCTGGTGATGGTCTTCGGGTTCTTCGTGATGGGGCTGCTGGCGCTGCGCACCTACACGGACGCGATGCCGCTGCCCGGGCGGGTCGTCGACGAGCGGGGGCGGACCGTCTTCACGGATGCGGACATCACCTCGGGCCAGCAGATCTTCCTGCGCCGGGGACTGCAGCAGTACGGCTCCATCGTCGGCCACGGCGGCTACCTCGGGCCGGACTACACCGCCGACTACCTGCGCCGCTCGGCCATCCTCATCGAGGAGGACCTGCGCGCCGCCGGCACGGCGGACCCGAAGGCCGCGGTCACCGAGATGCTCCGCGCCAACCGCTACGACGAGGCCACCGGCACGCTACGGTTCACCGACGCCCAGGTGCGGGCCTTCGAGGGGCTCAAGCGGCACTACACGGG
>NZ_JBHSBM010000001.1:0-14361 GCF_042650625.1 Planomonospora corallina | reverse complement strand
CGACGTTGTAGGTGCCGTACCGGTCGGCCAGGGCCTTGCGTAGCTGCGCGGAGGCGTCGGTGGACTGCACCACGACGAGGTTGCGTTCGGGCCAGATGTGGGTGGCGAACAGCTCGGTGCCCGCCGGGATCGCGTCATCGAGGTCGAGCACCTCATCGATGATGGTGTTGAGCGTCTGGTAGCTGTTGGCGGCCTCGACGACCCGCGGGGTGCTCCAATAGCCGGTCTGCGCGGGAGGCACGGCCGGGACCACGGCCGAGTCCTCGTCCTCGAAGTAGCCCGGGATGGTCTCATCGGCGTCGCCGTTGTCGATCGCCGTGCCGGTGAGCACCTGGCCCGCGGTGCCTTGGCCTGCAGGCGTCGCCGGTGCGACGACCTGCCCGCTCACCGGGTCGAAGTAGGGCGGCGCCAAGACGGCGGCGTTGCCCTGGGCGCGGTCATAGGCGCTGTTCAGCGCGTGCGCGCTGGTGGTGGGGATGGGCAGGGTGTCGAGCTTCCAGGCGGCGGGGGCGGTGAACACCTCGACGCCGTCGGGTCCGGCGGGGCTCACCACAGTGGGGCCGGGAGCCGGCTGAGCTGTCACGGTGATCTTCGGGGTCAGCTCCGGCCAGCCGTACTCGGAGGAGGCCAGCATCCGGTAGTCGTCGTCCGCGCCGCTCTCATCGGGGGCCTGCAGCACCAGGCCGTAATTGGGGTAACCCTCCGCCCAGGCCCGGGCGATGTCGGTGATCGGCCACTGCAGCGGGCCGATGCCGCAGTCCGGGCCGTAGGACTGGGTGATGACCTTCGCGCCTTCGGCCGTGGAGGACGGCGCGGTGTCCCAGGTGAGCGTGGCCGCGTCCCACCCGCTCGTCACGCGGCGCACCTGGATGCCACTGGCGGTCTCGCCGCATCCGGGGCCGTCGGTGTTGGTCAGGGTCAGCGTGGCGTCCACGACGTCCTGGCCGGCCAGCGCGGTGCCGTCGAACTTCAGATAGGAGCGGTTGAGCGTGCCGAAGATGCTGCCGGTGGTGAGCACGGCCGAATCCGGGTCGGCCTGGTTGCCTTCGTTGCTGATGTCCACGTCGCTGCTGGCGGCGGTGGCGACGGTCGCGCCGATGGTGACCGGGTAGACCGTCTGGGAGTCGGCGAGGAACGCGGCGTCCGGCTCGACGGTCAGAGCCTGGGCCGTCATCTTGGGGCTGGTGCGGAACGCGGTGTCCGGCTCGACGGTCCGGGTCTGCGCCGTCTTCTTGGCGGAGACCCGGCGCCGGCCCGGCGCCGACGCCGAACGCATGGCGACCGCGGTCGAGCGGGCGACTTCACGGCCGGCACCGTCCACGATGGTGGCGGCACCGTTCCTGCCCGGCCGGACGGCGAGGCCTTGAGCCTGGACGGGGAGGGTGAAGGCGGTCTTCTTCGACGGGCGGGACTTCAGCACGATCTCCCAGCGGAAGCCGGTGGGCAGCGCCGTGACGACCAACGACGAGCCGGGGCCCGCGGCATCGGCGTAGACGGCCTTGCCGCCGGTGACCGTCGGGCGGGCCAGGGCGGTCGGCCAGGTGAAGGCGACCGGTTTGCCGTCCTGGGTGGTCAGCGTCGCCAGCGGCTTGCCGGCGCCGCCGGAGGTGAACTCCACCGGGGTGGCGGTGATCTTGGGGCGCAGCACGCCGTCCGACTCCACAAGGGTCGGGTCGATCCACCGCCAGGCTCCGTCGCGATGCACCCGCACCGGTTGGGTCCATGCTTCGATCACCAGGCGCCCGTCGGGTTGTCTGGTGACGCGCCGGTCCTGGGTCGCCGCTCCGAGCAACTCGCCGGGTGGTGGAGTCGGCTGGGCAGCCGGGGGCGGGGCGGGGGCCGGGCTCGCGGCCGCAGGTAATTGCTGTGCCGAGGCCAGCATCGCCGCCGTGACGGCGACGAGGACGACCGAGGGGGATCGCCGCACCAGTTCTCCTCCGGAGTTGATGATCAAGGACCTCGATCATGCTCTGCGGCGGATTACTAAATGTCAAGATTTAGGTAAAATCGGTGGTCTCGCCTGTACGCGGACTGGGCGCCGGATGCCTTCCGGTCGCTTGTATCGGAAACGATCGTTCTCGTTACACCTTGAACGCCCTGCCGTTCCCGCAGGTGGGATGTGTAACGCATGCCGTGTCCGCGCCAATGTCACGATTTAGGGGGTTCGCGATACGGTCGAGGGTATGCGCATCGGCTACGGACGCGTCTCCACTCGCGACCAGCACCCCGAGGCCCAGGCTGACGCCCTGACCTCGGCCGGCTGCGAGCAGGTCTTCATCGACACCGCCTCCGGCAAGCTCGCCCGCCGCCCCGAGCTCGACAAGGCGCTGCTGTCGGCCAACCGGCCCGGCGACCAGCTCGTGGTCACCAAGCTCGACCGGCTCGGCCGCTCCCTGGAACACCTCATCGAGCTGTCGGGCCGGCTGCAAGCTCGCGGCGTCGACCTGGTCGTCCTCGACCAGGGCATCGACACCTCCACCGCGGTGGGGCGGATGTTCTTCCAGATCCTGGGCGCCATCGCCGAGTTCGAGCACGCCCTGATGAGCGAGCGGACGATGGACGGCCTGGCCGCCGCGCGCGCCCGGGGCCGTACCGGCGGGCAGCGGCCGAAGCTCGGCCCTCGCCAGGTACGGCTGGCCCAGGCGATGTATGACGAACTCGGCGAAGACGGCAAACGCCTCTACACCGTGGCGCAGATCGCCGCCGAGTTCGGCGTCACCCGCCCCACCATCTACCGCCACCTCGCCAAGACATCCGCCCCGCCACCTCGTCGGTAGTGACGCGCAGGTTGCGTGAGCGCGCCAGCGGAACCCGCGCGGACTACAGGTGTTTCGGAACAGGAACGTACGCCAAGCACCTGCTCGGCCGACGATCGGAGGCCGGACCACCCCTCAAGATCGTTTCTTAGCGTACGTTTTCGTTCCGTTGTTCCTCACGGGCCGGAACGGCGACCGACGTCGCCCGGCGAGGCGCCGACGGGCGGTGGCGTTACGTCATCGACAACCCCTTCGGCGCGGCCGACCCCTCCTGACGAGGAGGAATCGCTCTCCCGGCCGGGCGACCGGAACGGGAACCGTACAGCGCTGCGTGGATCAGGGCCGCCGTCGCCCGGGTCCGCCTGGCGGACCACGACGCCGAGCATCGCATTCTCCCGGAGCCCGCGTCGCAGCGCACCGGGCCGGCGGAACCGCTCTCTGCTCTTTCCCGATCCCGCCGGGCGGCGGTTCGGCGCCGCCCGGGGGAGGTCGTCCGCGTGGACGATCTCCCCCGGGGACGGTGGGTTACGGTCTGGGCATGACCGAGCCGGACCTCCTCGCCGCCTACGACTCCGTCGCCGCCGACTACGCCGGGATCATGCCCGGGCGGCTCCCCGCCACGTTCGCCGAGTTCGGTCGCGTGCTCGCGCCCGGCGGCCACCTGTTGCTCGGCTTCCCCGCCTGCGACGGCTCCGCCTGACCGTCGTGATGCGGATGTCCGTGGTGCGGTGGAGGCGCATACCACCCGGCCCTCTCCGTGGGCCGGGTCTCTTCCTTCGGTCTTCGGCGTCGTCGGAGAGCCGGGATCTCCGCGTCCAGGAGGGGCTCGCCGCGTGCATCTCCACAGGAGTACGGCAAACCCGCTCCTCCGGGTCGGCGTTCAGCCCGCTTCCCGCTCCGGCGGCCCGGCGGGTGGTCCCGGTGTCGATCCTCCCTGCGGACGATCTTCCGGGCAGGCGGGACGGGTACGGTGCTCCTCCATGACCGAGCCGGACTTCCTCACCGTCACCCGCGCCTCCTACGACGCCATGGCCGTCTCCTACACCGAGTTCGTCGACGGCTCGCTGGAGCGCATGCCGATGGACCGGGCGATGCTCGGGGTCTTCGCCGAACTCGTGCGGGCCTCCGGCGCCGGCCCGGTCGCCGACGTCGGGTGCGGACCGGGCCGGATGGCGGCGTACCTGCACGAGCTCGGCGTGACCGTGTCCGGGATCGACCTGTCGCCGCGGATGGTCGCCATCGCCCGGCAGGCGTATCCGCACCTGCGCTTCACCGAGGGCTCGATGACCGAGCTGGACCTGCCCGACGCCTGCCTCGGCGGCGTGCTGGCGTGGTACTCGACCATCCACGCCCCGCCGGAGCAGCTGCCGGGCGTCGCCGCGGAGTTCCACCGGGTGCTGGCCCCGGGCGGCCACCTGCTGCTGGCCTTCATGTCCGGCGACAGGTCGATGCGCACGGTGGAGCCGTACGACCACAAGGTGGCGCCCGCCTACCGGTGGCCGCTCGACCTGTTCGCCGACCTGCTGGCCGGGGCCGGGTTCGAGGTGGCCGCCCGGCTGCTGCGCGAGCCCGAAGGGGGAGAGAGGCACCCGCAGGGCTACCTGCTGGCCCGCAGACCCGCGGGCGGCGGAGGCCGTACCGGAAACTCCCGATGACGGCGCATCGACGCCGCGTCGGCGATCAGCGACGACAGCGATCCGGCATTCCCCGTCGCTCAGGCGCGCGGTCTCGTCCCGGATCGCCTTGGTGAGCTTGTCGGCGTCCGCACCGAGCTTGGCGGCCGAGACCCTGTCCCCCGGGGAAGGCGGGTGCGGCGGTCCGGCGGGCCCGGTCCGGCGGGTGTGGACGGGGCCGCCCGGCCACCGGGCCGGAGACGGCCGGTCAGCGCTCGACGGCGGCGCGGAGGTCGGGGAGCATCTCCTTGAGCTCGGCGGCGGTGAAGTTCGCGCCGGACACCACTCCCACGGTGCCGTCGTCGGCCCAGGCGCACAGGCCGGTCTCCGAACCGGCGAGCACGAGTCCGACGCAGCGGGCGCCGCCGCCGAAGGACTCTGCGGGGACGTCGAAGTCGTGGTCGGGCGCGTCGCTCCGGAGGAAGCCGTCGATGACGTCGTCCACGACCCGCTGCCGCCGGTCGGCCTCGACCGTCGCCTCGTAACCGGTGAAGACGACGGCCCGGGTCCAGGAGCGGCCCTCGGCCTTCTCGATCTCCTCGTAGCGGACCTGCACCGCGTCGCGGACGGGGATGTCCCCGACGTGGGGCCGCCGTTCCAGCAGTTCCTCACGGTCGTGGAACGGCCACATGCCGTCGAGGCGGAGGGCTCCCGCCTTCTGCGGCGGCGGGAGAACCAGCCGGTGGGCGCCCGCGGAGGACCGTGGTTCCGGGGACCCGCCGGAGGCGGCGGGGGAGTCCGCCCCGCACGCCGCGAGCACGCCGGCGGCGAGCACCGCCGCCACCGCGGCGGCCGTACGGCGGGCGGCGCGCACGGGGGACACCCGCCGTTCGGGACAGGCAGGGGACGCCTGCCGTACGGCGGGGGAGACGGCGGGCGGTCGCCGGGTCCGGCGGTGGGGGGCGGCCGTCCCGGCGAGGGCGGTCGGCCTGGCCGGGGCGGAGGCCTGGTCGCGGGGTCCGGGGGCGGGGGAGTGCATGGCTTCTTCCTTCGTGTGCGGTCCGCCCGCGGGGGCGGCAGCACGGAAGGCTAGCGCGGGCGGCGCCGTACGCCGTCGCCCGCGCGGGTGATCCGCGCGGGCGAAGCTCCGGAGGTCAGGGCTTGGTCGGCGCCGTGACGGTGCCGTCGAGGAGCCGCTGACGGGCGGCCTCCACCTTCTTCAGCACCGGCGCGATGGCCTTCTCGTTGGAGACCGCGTAGCCGACACCGTCGGTCTTGAGGTCGAAGCGCTTGACGCCGCCGCCCCGGTCACCCTTGATGAACGCCTGGATCTCCTGGAAGACGGCGTTGTCCACCCGCTTGACCATGGAGGTGAGGATGACGTCCCGGACTCCGGGGTCGGCGGTCTGGTACTGGTCGGTGTCCACGCCGATCGCCCAGGCCCCCCTGCGCGCGGCGACCGCCTGCAGCGAGCCCGCGCCGGACCCGCCGGCCGCGGTGTAGACGACGTCCGCCCCGGACGCCAGCATCCCCGCGGCGATCTTCTTGGCCTTCTCGGGCGAGCCGAAACCGCTGAAGTCCGGCGGTGTGGAGACGTAGTCGACACTGACCTCCGTGCCCGGCCGGGTCCTGACCGCGCCGGCCGTGAAACCGGCCTCGAACTTCTGCAGCAGCGGGGTGCGGACGCCGCCGATGAAGGCGACCTTCCCGGAACGGGACTTCAGCGCCGCCGCGGCCCCGGCCAGATAGGAGCCCTGCTCCTCGGCGAAGACCAGGGAGACCACGTTCGGGGCGCTGACGGAGTCGTCGTCGATGATGGCGATGGTGGTGTCGGGGAACTCCCCCGCGACCGTCTTGACGGCCGCGGCGTACATGAAGCCGACGGCGATGATCGGGTTGCGGCCCTCCTGCGCCAGCTTGCGCAGCGTGGCGACCCGTTCCTCCTCGCTCTCCCCGCCGGGCGTGACCTCGACGGCGTCGACCTGGAGCTCCTTCTTCGCCCGGTCCAGGCCGGCGGCCGCCGCGTCGTTGAAGCTCTTGTCGCCCCGGCCGCCCTGGTCGAAGGCGAGGCCGACGCGGACCTGCTCCAGTCCCAGGCCGTCGCCGACGGCGGCCTGCGCGACCGGCTCCACCTCCGCCCCGCAGCCGGCCGTCGTCATGGCGGCGGCCGCGAGCAGAGCGGCCAGCGCGGTCTTCTTCCTGTTACGCACGGTGTGCTCTCTTCTCCTGACGGGGGCGAAGGGACGGGGGACGGGGGGTCTCCGGGTGCCGGAGGTCCTCGCGGCGGGGACGCGCGCGGGCACCGGCCGGCGCCGTCTCAGTAACGGAACTGCCCGACCGCCTCGCGCAGCTGCCGGGACATCCCGGCGAGCTCGGCGATGGCCTGTCGGGAGCGGGCGATGTCGGCGTCGACGGCCGAGGCCGAGGAGGCCACGGCGGCGATGTTCTCCGCGATCCGGGAGGCGCCGCCCGCGGCGTCGGCGACGCTGCGGTTCATCTCGTTCGTGGTCGAGGTCTGCTCCTCCACCGCGCTCGCGATCGTCATCTGGTAGGCGCTGATGCCCGAGACGACCTCGCCGATCCGGCTGATGGCGCCGACCGCGGCGCCGCTGTCCTGCTGGATGGTCTGGATGAGCCGGCCGATGTCCTCGGTGGCCTTGGCGGTCTCCTGGGCCAGGCTCTTGACCTCGTGGGCCACCACCGCGAAGCCCTTGCCGGCGTCCCCGGCCCGCGCCGCCTCGATGGTCGCGTTCAGCGCCAGCAGGTTCGTCTGCTCGGCGATGCTGGTGATGAGCTTGACCACGTGGTTGATCTCGGACGACGACGAGGTCAGCTGCGCCACCGTCGTGTTGGCCGACTCCGCGACGGCCACGGCCTCGGCCGCGACCCGGGCGGCGTC
Organism: Planomonospora corallina; assembly: GCF_042650625.1. Taxonomy (NCBI): domain Bacteria; kingdom Bacillati; phylum Actinomycetota; class Actinomycetes; order Streptosporangiales; family Streptosporangiaceae; genus Planomonospora; species Planomonospora corallina. Next base: position 7,093 of record NZ_JBHSBM010000001.1, on the reverse strand, counting down.
GGAGGCGTTCTGGGAGATCTCCTCGATGGCGCCGCCCATCTCGCGGGCCCCCTCCGCGACGTTCCGCACGCTCTGGCTGACCTCGGCCGAGGCCGTGGCGGCGGCCTCCGCCTGCCCGGAGGTGTGGGCGGCGTTGTCGGCGAAGACGCTGGTGACCTCGTCCAGCCGGGTCGACATGTCCGCGAGCGTGCCGGCGTGGGCGGCGACGTCGCCGACGACCGTGCGGATCGCGGTGACCGCCTCGTTGAGCGCCTCGGCCATCTGCGCGGGCTCGTCGCGCCCCTGCGTGGGCAGCTCCACGTCCAGCCTGCGGCCGGCCACGGTGCGCAGCGCGTCCCGGGCCGCGGTGACCGGCGTGACGATGCTCCGGGTCACCAGGACGGCGAGGGCGCAGCCGAGCAGGAGGGCCAGCGCCGTGCCGACGGTGATGGCGCTCTGCGCGCCGGCGGCGTCGTCGGCGGAGGCCTCGACCGCGGCCTGGCTGCGCTGGTCGACGGACTGGGCGAGCTGCTGGGCGGCCCGCAGGATCCGGTAGTAGGTGCTCCAGCTGTCGTAGACGGCCAGCTGGTCGCCCTTCCAGAGCGCGTCGGAGGTGCCCGGCCGGTACGTCTCGACGATCTTGTCGTTCAGTGCGAAGTACGTCTCGGACTCGGTGCGGACCTGGTCGAACAGCGCCCGCTCGGAGTCGTTCATGACGTTGACGGCCATCTGCGGCAGGAACTTCTCGAAGCGCTCGCGCTCCTGCTGCCAGGCCTTGTAGTTGACCGAGTCGCCGCCGAAGGCACGCTCGGCGCCCAGCCGGTGGACGTCGGCGATGTAGGCGCTCTGCCAGCCGCTCATGCTGGCCGCGTAGAACTTGATCTCCTTGGCCTGGCTGGTGAGCACCTGGAGGTCGCGCACCTGCGCGGCGGTCTGGCGCTGGTCCTGGATCGCGACGTAGGCGATCACCGCGATTCCGGCGAGCAACGACAGCAGTGCGGTGAACGCCACCGCCAGCCGTACTCCGATTGTGACCCTGCGCATACCCGCTCCTCCGTGATGGGGCTCCGCCTCTCCATCGGCACGCTCGGGCCGTAGCTGAGACGGACGCGCGCGCTCGCACGGACGCGGCCGGGCGGGGACGCCGGCTGGGTCGTCGGCTGGGTCGTCGGCGGGGACGCCGGCTGGGTCGTCGGCGGGGTCACCGTACGCAGGATCCTCCGGCCGTCATGTCCCGGGCCGGGCCGCACCAGGGCCGGCCCGGGGGGGTGATTCGATCAGTTGATCCGAATCTTTCTTTCTTCTCGAATGTTCGATCGGTGTACGACTGCGGGTCTCGCCCCCGGAACGCCGTCACGGCGGCCCGGAGACCGGGCCGCCGTGACGGATACGCTCACCAGGCGTAGCTGTAGAGGTAGTTGCTGGCCGCCCCGTACGGCCCGGCGAACTGGGCGTTGGAGTAGTACCAGCTGCTGCCCCAGCCCGGTCCGCCATATCCCCAGCCTCCGTAGGGGTACGGCCAGTTGCTGTCGGCCATCGCGGCGCCCTGGCCTGCCAGGCCCAGGGTCGCAACGGTTCCTGTGATCACCAGTGCACGTCGGATCATCGTCATCATCGTGATCTCTTCCTTCCCGCTCCGCGCGTCACGTTCGCGAGGCGCGCAGATCATCCGAAGGGGTGCCGCGTGAGCCAGCCTCCAGGATGCAGGCATATGTCTCACCCCTGGCTATAGCGGTCATATTTCACATTACGCTCAGCAGTCCCGCGCACCGGAAGAACGCCCCATGAGGATCTAACCGTTCATGGCCTGATACGGCCGCGTTTCTCAACCTCCCGCGACCCGGCCGCCGGTCGATCTGCACTCCTGGGGGCGATGCGTGACACGCCGGTGACCCCGCCCTCCACCCCGGACGGCCTCCGGTCAGCGGTGCGGCCCCGTACCGAGCGTGCGCCCTCCAACCGCAGGTCGGAGCCATGGCGGGCCGGTCCCGCCCTCGGTCAGGCGGCCCTCCGGCGCGCACGCCGCAGGTGTTCACGCCCCGCACGCCACAGGTGTTCACGCCGTGAACACCCGGCGCATCTGGAATAGTTGGCCTCCTGATCCGAAGTACCAAACGGGAAGCACACGGAACAGGAGCCCGACGTGGCCAGAGTGCATGTTGTCCTCAACCAGAAAGGCGGCGTCGGCAAGTCGACGCTCGCCGTCAACCTCGCCGCCGTCACGGCCGACACCGTCGGAGGAGTCGCCGGAGCCAACCCTCCGGTCGTCACCGTCTCCATCGACCCCCAGGGCTCGGCCGTCTGGTGGTCGGAGAGGGTCGGCGAGGCGCTCCCCTTCGACTTCGTCCAGGCCCACGACGACATCGCCGGCCTGGCCAACCTCCGCCACATCCCCCACGTCACCGACGTCTGGGTCGACACCCCCGGCTGGCTCGACCTGTCGGACGGCACCTCCGCCGACGACCCCCTCGGCGACGGCTCGGCCGCCAAGGCACTGCGCGCCGTACTCGACAACGCCGACGACGTGATCATCCCCATCGAGCCGGAGCCGCTGGCCTTCCAGCCGACGTTCAACACGATCGAGAAGGTCGTCAAGCCGCGCAAGCTGCCCTTCCTCGTCGTCGCCAACAACTGGGACCCGCGCGACGGCCGCGCCGACCTCGAGGACACCCTGCAGTTCGTCCGGAACCAGGGCTGGCCGCTCGCCAACACCGTGATCCGGCACTACAAGATCCACTCCCGGGCGTCGGCCGAGGGCCTGGTCGTCACCCAGTACCCGCGCAACCGCGTCGCGATGGAGGCCCGCGAGGACTTCTACCGGCTCGCCCTCGAGCACGGCCAGCTGCGCAGCAACGGGACGAACTGATGGCGGGCAAGAGGACGAGCCTCGCGGCGCTGATGGTCGGCCAGCCGGCCGTCCCCGAGCAGCAGCCCCGCGCCGCGGCCGCCCCGGCGACGCCGAAGCGGCCGCAGTCCGTGAAGCTGGAGGACCTGGCCGACAACCCCGACAACCCGCGGGAGAGCCTGCGCGACCTGCAGGGGCTCGCCGACACCATCGGGGACGAAGGCGTGCTGCAGGACCTGGTCGTCGTCCCCAGGGACGTCTGGCTGGCCGCCTACCCGCACCACGCCGACAAGATCGGCGACCGGCCGTACGTCATCCAGCACGGGCACCGGCGCCGGCACGCGGCCGCGCTGGCCGGGCTGACCGAGGTGCCGGTCAAGGTGCGGGAGTCCGCCGAGTCCGCCGAGGAACGCACCCTCATCGAGAACTTCCAGCGCGACGACCTGACGCCGCTGGAGGAGGCCCGGGCGCTGCAGCGCCTGATCGACCTGCGCGGCATCACGCTGCGGGAGGCCTGCCGCAAGGTCGGCAAGTCCCCCGGCTGGGGCTCGCAGCGCCTGGTCCTGCTCAGGCTCAAGCCCGAACTGCAGCGGGCGCTGGCGGACGGCACGCTGAAGCTGGAGGACGCCCGGGAGATCGGGAAGCTCCCTCCGGAGGAACAGGCCATGCCGGTCGCTCCGGTCGCTCCGGTCGCTCCCGCCGCCCCGGTCGCTCCGGTCGCTTCCGGCGGCCCGGTCGCTTCCGTCGCTCCGGAGCCGGGCACGGGAACCGCACCGGCCGCCGGGCGCACGGGCCGCGCCGCGCGTGACGGCGCCGCCCCGGCGCCCGGAACGGCGGACCCCCGCAGGCCCTCCAGCGGCGGGTACGGGGTCATCCCGCTCGGGCCGCCCTCGGTGATCGCGGCCGAGCTGCGCGCCAGACTCTCCCGGGAGGACCTGGAGACGCTGGTGGAGCTGCTCTCCGCCTCGGTCGCCCGCTGACGGGGGCCGGGACCGCCCTGGGGCCTCCACGGCTCCAAGTGTTTACGGCGTAAACACCCGGCAGCGGGGCCGCCTCCCAGAAGGGACCGGCCGAGGAGCGTTCACGGCGTGAACACCGAAGACCGTGGCCCGCTCCCGCGGCGGCGCCGGTGGAGGGTTGTTCACCGCCTGAACACCGGGGAGCTCCTGACGCGGAGGCGGGGCCGCCACTCGGTCCGGCGGAGCCGCCGGACCGAGTGACCCGCGTGAAACCGAGTGACCCGCGTGAACACGACGAGGCCGCCACCGGAGAGATCCGGTGGCGGCCTCGTGACCTGTCTGTGCGGGGGAGCTGCGCCGTACTCAGCTCCGCTTGACGGCGATCCGGCCGGTCAGGACCTGGCGGCCGACGTAGCCGGCGCTGCCGACGGCGATCAGGGCGGCCAGGGCCACGCCCGCGGGGTTGCCGGTCTGCTCGGTGCCCGCGGCGACGGTCTTGGCGGTCTCGTCGCTCTTCGGCTCGGCCTTGGCGGCCTTGTCCTCGGTCTTCTTCGCGGCGGTCTTCAGCATGACCGGCTCGGCGGGGTTCTTGTCCTTCTTGGACCAGGCGCCGGTCTCGAAGGGGACGGGGTGGTTCTTCTTGCCGACGCCCTTGCCCCACTTGGTGATGACGTACTGGACCTTGATGTGGCCCTTGCCGCCGTTGCCGTCCACCGAAAGGGTGTCGGCGTTGAACTCGCCGCCGGTCAGCTCGGCGAAGGTCTTGGCGTCCAGGTCCAGCATGATGCCGCGGTTGGAGGGGATGCCCGGGCCGCGGTCGCCGACGAAGAACGGCGCCTTCTTGCCCTTGTAGATGACGTAGCCCTCGGTCATCAGCGGCCAGGACGGGGAGGCGGCCAGGCCCTTCTGCATCGGCTTGCCCGAGGCCGGAAGACCGGTGTCACCGTTACGGCCCGAGGCGTCGTCCCAGTAGTAGGACGCGGTCGTGTCGCCCTTGAGCATGACCTTCTCCCCGGCGTCGGCGCCGGACTCGGCGAACGCGGTCCCGGTACCGGCCACGATCCCGGCGGCCAGCGTCGCGGTCGCGGCACCGGTCAGGAGGCGGGCGGCGATACGGGTGGAGAAGGTCATCAGATGCAGATCCTCACAGGCGGAGACAGGACGTCCGGCCGCAACGTTCCGGCCGGTGCAGGCCCTGCCGTAGCGGCCTACACCCCCTAGTAAGCCGTCCGGACGTAGCGGCCCCAGTGCGGCCAGGGTGCAGCCCGGTTGCAGGGGACCGGAAACCCTAAACCCCCGATGCCACCGGCCATCCAGCACGCCACGACCGGACGGTCCACGCGCTTCGCCGTACGCATGAGGGCGGTCCCGGAGCGGTCCGGAGGTCACCGAGCTCGGGTCGGGAGCGGCTCCGCAACCGTCTCGACCAGACCCAGGGCTCCGTCCGGGATCGTCGGCACCGGTGGCCGTCACGGCTCCCCTCCATGGCGGGAGCCTTCGTTCCAGTTCGCGGCGGCCGTGTTTACGGCGTAAACACCGGCCGCCGTCATGGCCATGGCGGAGTGGCGGCCAGTGAGCGACGGCCGTCTCGCCCCGGTCGTCCTGCTCGCCGACCCCCGGACCGTCCGGCTGATCCCACCGGAACGGGGTCGCGAACTCCTAGCCATGCGACGCGGCTGACCGCTCCCAGCCGGGCTCTCGGACCCCGCGGAGGATCCGGCCGCTGATGACCACTCTCGACTCCACCGGCCAGACCCCGCCGGATCCCGTACGGCGAGACCTCCGCGCGGTGGCAGGGCTCAGGTGTTTACGGCGTAAACACTCGACGCTCACCATCCGCGAGCACGACGGTCCCCGGCGGGTACGGCTCGGCGTCGGCCCGGACGGCTCCGCGGGCACGGTTCTCGGAGAGGCCACAGACACGACGAGGCCGCCACCGGAGGTTTCCGGTGGCGGCCTCGTGCCCGTCAGCGTGAAGGATCCCGCGGAGTCAGCTCCGCTTGGCGGCGATCCGGTCGACCAGGAAGTAGCGGCCGACGTAGCCGGCGCTGCCGACGACGATCAGAGCGGCCAGAACGACACCCAGGGGGTTGCCGGTCTGCTCGGTGCTCGCGGCGACGGTCTCGGTCTGCATGGTCTCAGCGGTCTCGGTGGCCTTCGGCTCGGCCTTCTCCGCCTGCTCGGTCTCCGCGACCTTGCTCTCAGCGGTCTTGTCCTCGGTGGCCTTGGCCGCAGCCTTCTCCTCGGCCTCGGCCTTCTCCTGCGCGGCCTTGTCCTCGGTCTTCTTCGCGGCGGTCTTCAGGAAGACCGGCTCGGCGGGGTTCTTGTCCTTCTTGGACCAGGCCCGGGTCTCGAAGGGGACGGGGTGGTTCTTCTTGCCGACGCCCTTGCCCCACTTGGTGATGACGTACTGGACCTTGATGTGGCCCTTGCCGCCGTTGCCGTCCACCGAAAGGGTGTCGGCGTTGAACTCGCCGCCGGTCAGGTCGGCGAAGGTCTTGGCGTCCAGGTCCAGCATGATGCCACGGTTCGACGGCTCGCCCGGGCCGCGGTCGCCGACGAAGAACGGCGCCTTCTTGCCCTTGTAGACGACGTAGCCCTCGGTCATCAGCGGCCAGGACGGGGAGGCGGCCAGGCCCTTCTGCATCGGCTTGCCCGAGGCCGGAAGACCGGTGTCGCCGTTGCGGCCGGAGGCGTCGTCCCAGTAGTAGGACGCGGTCGTCGAACCCTTGAGCATCACCTTCTGGCCCTCGCCGCTGTCGGCGGAGGCCGCACCGCTGGTCGCCACGGCGGCAGCGCCGGCCAGGGTCAGCCCCAGAGTGGCGGTCGCGATCCGGGTGAGGAGGCGGTTGGTGAAAGTCATGGAGAACGCAGATCCTTCGTCAGGAGACAGGTCTCCGACCGAAGCTTCCGGCCGGTGCAGGCCCTGCCGTAGCGGCCTACGTTCTCCATTGAGCCGTCCGGACGTAGCGGGCCCAGTGCAGCCGAGGTGCGCCCCGGTTGCAGGGGGCGAGAAGCACTAAAGTCCCGTGTCCATAGGCCGATCCGCACGTTTTCCAGTGCGCGGGATGCGGCTCCGGAAGCGCTCCGGGGACCACCCGGCATCGCTCCGGGAACGGCTCCGCAACCGTGACACCGGACACCGGATCCCTCGGGGAGCCCACGCACGAACGGATGTCACGAACCTCTACCTCTGCCACAGGGGTGTTTACGCCGTAAACACTCCCCGGCTCCCGGCCGCCTGCCCGACACCACCCCGAGGCACTCGACACCGCCCCCGGGCATACGTCGAGGCCGCCACCGGAACACT